>CAXHRY010000138.1:0-1013 GCA_964018965.1 uncultured Alistipes sp. | reverse complement strand
CTGCTGGACAACAGCGACTTTACAGCCCCCGTCAACCAGCGGGGTCAGAGCACCTACACCGCCAACGGTTATACCATCGACCGCTGGGCGATCGGGGCGGGCGCTTTGGCCGTCGCGGACGGCTATGTCTCCGTCAAGGAGGCCTATCAGGTGCTTGAGCTTGACCTGTCGCAGACCTACACCCTGGCCGCCCGCACCGGCGATGGCATTGCTGCCGTGTCCGGCGTTTTCGGTCAGGGGGCGCCGGAGGCCTCCCTGGGCAACCTGAAAATCAAGATGGTAACAAACAACGGCAAAGCCGAGGTCATCCTGACCAACAACGACGGCCACGACATTGGCGGCGTGATCTGGGCCGCGCTCTATGAGGGTATCTACACTGCCGACACCCTGCCCGCCTATGTCCCCAAGGGCTACGCGGCGGAATTGGCGGAGTGCCAGCGGTATTACCTGCGCCTGTCCCAGAGCGCGGGCCAGCCCCTGGCCTTCGGCGGCACCTACGGCACGGGCAACGGCCGCATGAAGATTCCGACGCCCGTGGCCATGCGCATTGCCCCGACCGTCACCGTGGGCAAGGGCGTCGGCAATCTGCGCGTCATCTGCGACGGCACGCAGTATGCGGGCACGGGCATCGGCGGCGTCCAGGCCAAGGCGGACGGCGTGCTGTGCCAGGTGACCGCGACGGAGCTGCCCAGCGCCCATGCCGCGACCCTGATGTTCGCGACCGAGGACGTGCTTGAGTTGAACGCTGAACTTTGAGGAGGGAATACCTATGGACAACACAATGCGCCAGGCCCCCTACGGCGTATACGTTTTGACGGATGACGCGGGCCGGATCACGGCCATCAACAGCGACGCCTTTTTGCCGGACACCACCGGCTGGACAAAGATCGACGAGGGCTATGGCGATAAGTACCACCACGCCCAGGGGAATTACCTGGACGGCCCGCTGCTGGATGAGCGGGGTATCCCGCGGTACAAGCTGACGGGCGGCGAGGTACAGGCGCGGACGCGGG
>CAXHRY010000137.1:0-1057 GCA_964018965.1 uncultured Alistipes sp. | reverse complement strand
TTCTCAATGATAACGGATTGGCTCTCAGGCCTCTTCTCTTTTTCCCTTTTGTCCAACTTGTATTGTAGTACTACAGAGAGGAACCTGTTTGGAAATACGATACAAGGACATTGTGCTGCGGGACGCCAGGGAATCGGACATTGAGGACGAGATTCGCTGGAACACCGTGGAGACGCAGTGGGCCCTGTGGGACGCGCCCTGGGAAATGGAGGAGGAGATTGCCCGATTTGACCCGGAAGCCTACCGGGCGAGGACTATGGCCGACCTGGCCCGGGAGCCGGAGGGCTTCCGCTGGCATTTTGAGCTGGACACGGCGGAGGGCGTGCACATCGGCGGCGTCAACGCTTACCTGATCGACGGGAACTATGACTGGATTGCGGAAAAGGATGTGCGGCCGGGACAGCCGGTATACGCCGCCCTGGGGATTGACATCGAGGAATCCGCCTATTGGAGCCGGGGCCTGGGCGCCCAGGCGCTGGAGGCCTTCGCGCTGTACTTCATGGAAAACGGCAGGACAGATTTGTACCTGCAAACCTGGTCGGGCAACACGCGGATGGTGCGCTGCGCCCAGCGGCTGGGGTTCGTTGTCTGCAGGCGCAAGCCCGGCATCCGCCATGTGCGGGGCGCGGACTATGACGGGCTGACCTTCCGTCTGGACGCGGACGCCTTCCGGGCCCGCCTGACCTGAGACGGCATCAAAAGCCCCTGCATCGTACTGTGATGCAGGGGTGCATTCGGGTGCCGCGCCGACATTCGTGTTGGACAGTGCCGTCCCGGTAGGTGGGTTTCGCCGCATTCAAGAAAAGAGCCTTGCGAGGATTACTCTTCTCTTGCAGGGCTTTGCTTTGATGGATATAGGCCAACGCCCAAGGATGCGGCCCCGAAGGTTTCCAAAGGGCGATCGAAAGCCCTTTGGTCGCGCCGCAGCGCGAATCCCTGCCTTCAAGAAAAGAGCTTTGCAAGGATGGTTTTCCCTTGCAAGACTTTGCTTCATTAAGGCTCTACTTTCTCCACGGAGAAAGTAGCAAAGAGGTCTGGGGGTGGCAAAATTCAACAT
>CAXHRY010000136.1:0-1059 GCA_964018965.1 uncultured Alistipes sp. | reverse complement strand
CTGCGGCCCGAACGAAGCGACAACTTCAATCTCAATCTCAGCTACGACGGCCGCTTCGGCAAGCACGGTCTCTATGCAGACGTCAGTCTGATTTACCGCAACACGAAAGACTATATCAAGCGCGGACTGGGCAAGCACGGCTCGACGCAGTACGGCATCTACGAAAACCACGGCCACGTGCGCACCAAGGGCTACAACGTCTCATTGCGCTACTCGTTCGCCCGCTGGTTCGACCTCGGCGGCACCTGGAACAGCATCGACACTCGCGACTACGAACGGCACTGGACAGGATCGTCGCAGCAGGAGAATATGCACTACAAGGTGCGGCTGCCGAACATTCCCTACCGGTTTGCCAATTTCGACGCTTCGTTCCACTGGCACGACCTTTTCGCCCGAGGGAATACGCTCACGGTCGGTTACGATGGATTCTGGCAGCACGCCTTTCTGCTCAACTGGGAAAACATCGGTGACAAGGAATCGAAAGCCTACGTGCTCGAACAGTTTTCACACAACCTCTCGCTGACCTACAGCATCAAAAACGGACGCTACAACATCGCTTTGGAGTGCCGCAACTTGACCGACGCACGGCTTTACGACAATTTCAGCCTCCAGAAAGCGGGCCGCGCGTTCTATGTCAAACTGCGTGTTCATTTCAGCAACTGATTTATAAACACTAAAATAAAAAAATCGAATCATGAAAAAGAACCTTTACACCCGGGCACTCCTCGCCCTGCTGTGCGCCGGCCTGCTACCCTCATGCAGCGACGATAACTACGCCCCCCAACCGACACCGGGCACCGACGCCGAAACCTCCTACGTCATCGCGGCGCAGGACGACGGCACGAGCTACCTGATCACCGCTCCGTCGCTCGACGAGGGTACGGCCACCGTGCGCGGCACGGGTATAGAGGTGCTCGGCGGCTCCTATTGGGTATTCAAGAACCAGAATTACGTCTTCTCGCTGGTCTATAACAAGGGCGGCGCCGGCACGGGCGCATCCTACTACCTGAATGCTGCGGGCAAACCCACCGAACGCTACCTCTACGAATTCAACCGCAT
>CAXHRY010000135.1:0-1060 GCA_964018965.1 uncultured Alistipes sp. | reverse complement strand
GCCCGCTATTCGCACAGCTCATTCACGCGGTCTCCGCAGGCTGCGACCCGAAATTTGCGCCGAAAATCTCAAAAAATTCCCTGAAAACACGAAAAATAACAAAAAAAGCATGCAAATTGTTGTACGATTCAATTATTCGTACTACTTTTGGGGCAAGCGATCCGTCGAAATGCGACGTGAATCGCGTTGCTGTTGCGTAAACATAGGAAATTTACAGTAAAACAGCAATAAGAGGATGTCCCGTCGGGTCGTCAACCACGCCTCGATTGGTGAGTACATCGAACACACTGCGCCATGACGGGCGTGGGCCTCTTGTGTTATGAAGTTTTACGGGTTTCCTATGACCATCGCAACATAGTAACGCAAGTGCGTTTTATACGCAGACTTATCCTCTTAAGTCAGGTTCACGTTTCGTCTTTTGTCGTTTTTATACGGGTCGCATAACTAAAAGAAAGAAAAGTTATGTTACCTTTGCAGAGAAGGACGGTTCAACCACCGTAACCGAAAACATATTCTAAAGGTTAGGACAAACCTTTATACCAGTGGTAAACTTCCGACTATCAATTTTTGATAGGTTTCAAACGGTATAACATTTGTCTGAACCCCTTGCTATGCCTGCGGCCGCAAGCCGTAGGCGGGCATGGGCGTAAGGGCAGCTACCGTTTGAAGGCTCGGAAGGCCGACCACTGGGGCTGCACCTGCGCCCTTTTTTTGTGCGAAATCATTTGGGTTGATTTAATTTATATTTTTTTCGGGGCGGCGGACAACGTTCTTGTGTATACTATTTTACTAATTATTTCCGTCCGTCGCCCCGTTTTTTAAGAGAGATTGAATTACAATAAAATATACGAAGAAGCGGCACTATTGCATCATCGATTTTCATTTGAATGTTATTTTTAATACCCAACGCCGCTTCTTTTCCTACTCGTCGGACAAGGCCCGTATAGAATTGATTATTTGGAATCCCACCTTTGTACAGGGAGGCCTTGCCGACGAGTTTTTCATAACCATCCGATTCACGAAGATATGAAAAATTTCCCCACCGACGAAGAGTTATTGG
>CAXHRY010000134.1:0-1085 GCA_964018965.1 uncultured Alistipes sp. | reverse complement strand
GCTGGACGCTCGCCAACACCCGGTGAAAGAGAAACGGAACCGGCGTCCCTTTTTTCACCGTTTTGCAGCCGTCGGACGGCTTCACGGCTGTCGCACCGCTCCAACCGCATCACGAGGGTGAGCAATGTGCCGCCCTCTCCCAATCCGAAGTCGTACCAGAGATTTTGCACGTAGTCCACTTTGAAACTCGGTGTACGCTCTTCACGCAAAGGGGAAAGATACATGCCGTAGCCGTTGCGTTCGTATTTGGGCAGAATGCCCCGCCGTGCGAGGAATTGCCTGATGCTGATATTTTTCAGATCATTCATAATGTTTGTTTTTCGAAGTTTAGCGATATTGCCTTACTACCTACTACATCTGCGTAATCACTTGATAAACAATTTACTATGCGCAGTAGTGAAGTGCATGGCAGCTTACTACCGTAGTAATTGACGTAGTAGCGTCGTAAGATGCCGTAAGGTGTTTTTTTACATCCTACTACACGCCTGCGTGTTCTTTTTCAATGTTTTGCAGCTGTGTGTAGTAGCGTAGTAACTACAATCCGTAAGAGACGAAAGGATTGGGTGTGATCTTCTCGATGACCCAGCCGTAGACGGGATTTCCGTTGACACGTTTCGAGCGTCGTTCGAACCCGGCCTTGCGCAAGGCTTCACCCATACGTTTCTCGGAGAGATTCAGCGACGAATAACTGCGCAGGTAGTTCAGAATCTCCTCGGTAGTCATGAAGCATTCGGTCGCAGCGTGCTCCGGAGGCTTCTCGAACCCTTTCAGCAGCATTTCGTATTCGATGGTCTGGACATGGAATGCGGTGTTGCCCCGGTGCAGTTCTTCGATCTCGATGTCGTCGAACCAGTAGCGGAATCCGTTATGCAGGAGTGTTCGGGCTTCGGCATATACCTGATCCATGTCTACCCATATCGCCCGGTCGATGTCGATGGATAACACCTCGAAGGGCAGGAAGCGCCGCGAGCCGGTCGGGTCGGTCAGAAAGTCGTTCCCGTTCACCGAGGCCATGAAGCTCGCCAAGTGGGGATACTCTTCGATGTAGACGTCGTAGGGCCGCCGGTATTTGACCGAAGGAGCCG
>CAXHRY010000133.1:0-1097 GCA_964018965.1 uncultured Alistipes sp. | reverse complement strand
GTGACGCAGCTCGCCCCGTATACAGAGTCCGGGATCCCTGCGCCCGAAAAAATAAACAGACAACGACTGCCGTGTTCGGGGCCCGTCAGCGGAATAATCGTCAATTTGACGGGTTGGGACGTGTTTCGCTTTTGCGAGCAGCCCATCCACTGCGGCCTGGCCGGTCGCGCTGAACGCGCAATCCGCCTCGGATGCACGGTATGCACCTTGAATCCGGTGCCAGTCGACATATTCGGTGAAAAAGGGAAACTGCCGAGGGTATCCGACATCGGAAAATAGCCACACCGGTCGGCATCGTCGGGCAGTTCCCCTGCCGTTCGCGCCCGCAGATGCAAATCCTGTCTGCCGAGTAACGAGCAACAGGCTACGAATTTGTTATTGTATCTATTCGGACGCATAACGGTTTGTTTATTAATTGTTTGTTGCGTCCTCTGTGAATCCGCATGCAATACAATATTGCACTTCCGGACATAAAAAAGCACGGGACGCAGGTGCAGCCCCATACTGTCGGCCTTCCGAGCCTTCAAACGGTAGCTGTCCTTACGCCCGTGTCAGCCTCCTGCACTCGGTGCAGGGGCAAAACACAGGTTTCAGACAAATTTACGCCGTTTGAGAAACCTATTATATCGCTATAATAGTCGGAAGTTTACAGTATGGCATAAAGGTTTGTCCTAACCTTTAGAATATGTTACGGCTACGTAGCCGCATTCGACTGCAAATGTAACATAACTTTTCGTTTCTAAGTTATGCGACCCGCATTATCACGAAAATGTGACGAAACGTGAACCTGGCTTAAGAGATAAGCCCGCGCCGAAACGCACTTGCGTTATTACGCTACCGAAGGTCGTAGGATACCCGTCTGACTTCATAACACAAGAGGCCCACGCCCGTCATGGCGTAGAGTTCGGATGTACTCACCAATCGGGGCGTGGCAAACGACCCGACGGGACTTCCTCTTATTGCCGCAGACTTGTAAATTTCCTACGTTTACCGGTAGCGACAACGCGATTCACATCGTATTTCGACGGATCGCTTGTCCCAAAGGTAGTACAAAAAATTTAAACCGCAACAATTTTCGTGCGATTTTTTGCGATAAA
>CAXHRY010000132.1:0-1101 GCA_964018965.1 uncultured Alistipes sp. | reverse complement strand
GCTGCCCTTACGCCCGTGTCAGCCTCCTGCACCGAGTGCAGGGGCAAAACACAGGTTTCAGACAAAATTTACACCATCATAAAATCAGTTGATAGACAACTGGTAACGGTTTATCTGTGGCATAAAGGTTTGTCCTAACCTTTAGAATATATTACGGCTATGTAGCCGCATTCGACTGCAAATGTAACATAACTTTTCGTTTTTCAAGTTATGCGACCCGTATAAATAAACGAAACGTGAGCCTTGTATTATCGCTGTTTGGTTCTGGGGAGATACCTTGCCGCCAACAACACAAGAACCCACGCCCATAGGACATGATTCGTATACCACTATCCGGGGCGTGGGATACGACCCGTCGGGCATTCTTGTGTTTTGTAGGGGCATAAAAATCTCCCCAGATTTTACAGCTACAAAACTCGCGCCTGCCTATTTGACAGACCGCAATGCTCAAAAGTAGTACAAATAATTAATTTGTGCAACAAAAATCGTTCTTTTTTGCACGAAAAGCCGAAATTCGTCGATTTCGAGGCTTTTTTGCAATTAAATATTGTATCGTTGGAGTGGTGCTGCTTGCAAATTGCATTTACCGAAAAACATTCATCTTTGGCGGCTGGGGGCGTCGCACCTCCGGTGCGAGCCGCCGAAGATGGCAAGGCTACGCCTTGCGACCGAATAAATAATTGCAAGCTGCAAGTTATAATTGTATTCGAAGCGAGATACAGCCTGCGAGCCGCCGAAAAAGTAAGGTCAGTTGCTTGCGATTGTATGCGAGATAGCATATTACAATAAATAATTTTATCATAAGTGGGAACGGTCGGTGAGCCGCCGAAGATGGCAAGGCAATAGCTTTGCGGTCGGATATATAATTAGAGGTTTGCAATAATTGATTGCATTGTGGGCGGAAAGCGGTCGGTGAGCCATCGAAGATAACGAGTTCATCGCGTTACGATCGGATAAATAATTGTAAACTATAATACGATATTGCGTTCCGAGCAAGCAACATACAAGTCGCCGGAGATGCAACGCGGGTGGCGTCGTTTTTTGGACGAAAGTTTTTTTTGTCAATTGTTTTGCGGGCAAGCAGCCTGCGGAGGAACGCCC
>CAXHRY010000131.1:0-1138 GCA_964018965.1 uncultured Alistipes sp. | reverse complement strand
TGAAGCTGCGGTAACGGTCCCGGAGGCTTTCCGAGGAGTTGCGCTCGCGGAAGAAATAGCCTGCCCGCGCCGTGAATTTCAGTCCCTCCGCGGCGGTAAATATCAGACGCTCCTTGACATTGAGCGTGGAGTGTCCGTAGATGTTGCTGTAATCGCCGACCTGCGTGTTGTCCGTGCCTTTGGAAAGGTCGATGGCATCGATCGAGGTGTACTGCACGTTGGTCATGGAGTTGAAGCGTCCCCGGTTGAATCCCGCCGAGCCGCCGTACCGCTGTTCGTTGTGCGCGCCGTAGCGTCCGTTGACATTTACCGACCACGGCTCCTGCGACTCGCGGCTGATGATGTTTACCACGCCGCCCACGGCATTCGAGCCGTAGAGAGACGACGCAGCCCCTTTCACGATTTCGATGCGCTGCACGTTATCCATGTTCAAGCGGCTGTAATCCACGTTGTCGAGCGTTTCGCCCGCCAGGCGCTCCCCGTCGACGAGGAACAGCACCGAGTTGCCGCCGAATCCAGCCATGTTGAGCGAGGTCTGCTGGTTCATCGAATAGGAAAACTCGATGCCCGGCAGTTCGGTCTGTAAGAGATCCCCGATATTGGTGGCGTCCGTGCGCCGGATGTCCGATTCGGCGATGACCCGCGTCACGATGGGCACGTCCTTCAACAGTTTGGGTGTGCGGGTCCCCGTTACCACGACTTGTTCGAGTAATGTCGGATTTTCATTTAACTGGAAATCCAATACACCGTCGTGGTCGGCCGCCAGGGTCTGCTTGGCATCGAAATAACCTATATATGTCGCCGTCAGGGTATACTCTTTCTTGTCGGGCAGCCGCAGTTCATAGCGTCCTTCGGTGTCTGTTACCGCCCCGAGTCCCGCAATTTCCTTCACAAGGATCGTCGCTCCCGTCAAGGGCTCGCGCCTGTCGCCGGTTACCGTGCCGGATATTCTGCGCTGTGCCGCAGCATCGACCGCAAGGAGCAGACCGAGCAATAAAAATATCGTCGTTCTTCCTGTCATGGCTGTACGGGGTATAGGTAGTCGATTGTCATGAAACCCTTGACGGCGGCATCGTTCATGAAGTCCGTCAGGCGCAGCGCGGCACAGGTGCCGTCCGAGAGGCGCAGCAGGTATATT
>CAXHRY010000130.1:0-1153 GCA_964018965.1 uncultured Alistipes sp. | reverse complement strand
CGGAACTTACCCGACAAGGAATTTCGCTACCTTAGGACCGTTATAGTTACGGCCGCCGTTTACTGGGGCTTCGGTTCGATGCTTCGCTTTCGCTAACATGTCCCCTTAACCTTCCAGCACCGGGCAGGTGTCAGCACCTATACGTCAGCTCTCGCTTTCGCAGATACCTGTGTTTTTGCTAAACAGTCGCTTGTGACTATTCTCTGCGGCCTACTCTCGTAGGCACCCCTTCTCCCGAAGTTACGGGGTCATTTTGCCGAGTTCCTTAACAAGGGTTCTCCCGTTCGTCTCAGGATTCTCTCCTCGCCCACCTGCGTCGGTTTCCGGTACGGGCGCCTTCAGATATACCAGCAGCTTTTCTCGCCAGCGTGAACTCACTCGCTTCCCTACTTCATTTCGGTCCCCATCACGGCTCACCTTATAGGGATGCGTACTTCACTACATCCCAAGCTTACCGCTTAGACCGGGTTGACCATCACCCGGCTCGAGCTATCCTTCTGTGTCACTGCTTCATTCCTTCGGCGGTGCAGGAATCTACACCTGCTGTCCATCGCCTACGACTTCCGTCCTCGGCTTAGGCCCCGACTTACCCTGGGTGGATGAACCTTCCCCAGGAAACCTTGGGCTTTCGACGGGCATGTTTCTCGCATGCCTCTCGCTACTCATACCGGCATTCTCTCTTGTATGCAGTCCACCAGTCCTCTCGGTCTGGCTTCAGCCCCGCATACATTGCTCCTCTACCACGCGCTTAAAGCGCATCCATCGCTTCGGTGTCACGTTTAGCCCCGGACATCTTCGGCGCACAATCACTCGACCAGTGAGCTATTACGCACTCTTTAAATGTGTGGCTGCTTCTGAGCCAACATCCTGGTTGTCTGTGCAATTCCACATCCTTCTCCACTTAACGTGTACTTTGGGACCTTAGCGGTTGGTCTGGGGTGTTCCCCTTTTGCCCGCGGAACTTATCTCTCGCGGACTGACTCCCATGGTCTACATTGTATGGTATTCGCAGTTTGATAGTGTTTGGTAGGCTTTGTGGCCCCCGCGCACATTCAGTGCTCTACCCCCATCAATGACCCATGAGGCTAGCCCTAAAGCTATTTCGAGGAGAACCAGCTATCTCCGGGTTCGATTGGAATTTCTCCCCTATCCA
>CAXHRY010000129.1:0-1174 GCA_964018965.1 uncultured Alistipes sp. | reverse complement strand
GCTCCGCACGCTCTATAACCATACCTTCGCGGGCAGGCACATCCTGACCGCCGGCGGCGACTATATGCGCGATTACCTGATGTCGTACCAGTTCGAGGGCAACGGCAGCCATACCCAGCATACGGCGGACGCCTTCGCCCAGTTCGACTGGAACCCGCACGAGAAATTCAATCTCATCGCCGGACTGCGCCTCGACTGGTTCTCGGAAACGAAACTCACGCACCTCTCCCCGAAACTGGGACTGATGTACAAGTTGGGCAGCTGCTCCCTGCGCGGTTCGTATGCCGGAGGCTTCCGGGCACCCACGCTCAAGGAGATGTATATGAACTTCTACATGGGCAACATCTTCATGATTTACGGCAACCCCGACCTGCGGCCCGAGTCGAGCCACAACTTCTCGCTCTCGGCCGAATATATGAAGGGACGGCACAACCTGACGGTCACCGGATTCTACAACATCGTCGACGACCGCATCACCACGGCGTGGAATCAGGTGCTGGGCGGGCAGGTATACACCAACATGTCGCGCTTGCAAGTGGCCGGAGTGGACGCCAACGCATCGGGCCGTTACCCCTGTGGCATATCATGGCGCCTGTCGTATGCTTACACCTGCGAACACATCAGAAAAGGCGAGCCGATGCTCTCCTCGACACGGCCGCATACGGCGACCGCCCGTATCGCCTATGACAAGGACTGGAAGAATTACGGTCTGAGCGTGGCACTGTCGGGGCGTTACCTCTCAACGGTGACCACCGACGTCTATACCGAAATCACCTCATACGAGAAAACCGAGAAACAGACCTATCCGGGATACACGATATGGAAGCTAAGCCTCTCGCAGAGGGTATGTCGGGGTGTGAACGTCACGCTCGCCGTCGATAACCTGTTCAATTACCGCCCCGATTATTATTACAACAACTCCCCGAGTACGACGGGAACCACCTGCTCGGTGGGGCTGTCGCTCGATCTGGAGCGGCTGTTCAAGAAGAAATAGAAAATTAAAAGGATATGAAACGAAAAGGAAAAATCCGGGCAGGGATTGCCGCCCTGCTCGTTATCGCAGCCGGTGTCGTGGTGTGGAACGCATGGTTCTCCGCCACGCGCATCGCTTTTGTAAATTATCAGGTCATCACACTGGGGCAGATTGCCCGAGCGAACGATAACGACCGCATTC
>CAXHRY010000128.1:0-1179 GCA_964018965.1 uncultured Alistipes sp. | reverse complement strand
CTAATGCTATAACATCACTATCTCTTTTGCTTGCAATTCATCTGGATAACCCTCCCTGCGACTTAAGTCGGTTGGGGGATTAGGCTCCCCCGAAAGAAGTTTCCGTGGACATCGGGCAAGCCCGTTGCGCTTTTATAATCGGCAAAGACACTAATCGAAATAAGAATGAATTGTACAGCGAAATAGGCCGTATGTTGCACTTTCCTCCCCCAAAAAAGCCAATAATGGCCGATACAGAATGAGGGCTGGAAAATCGCGTATTCCCCAACCCTCGTTTCTGCTTCGAATAGACCTACTGTTTCTCGCTTAACTCCTTATACAATTCGAGTCTCAGCCCGGCGCAGCCCTCGATGATCTCCGCGGCCTGCTGTACGCGCTCCATATGCAACTCTACCTCCTGTGGCGCCATATAGAATTCGGCATCGTATGTCGTCTTCATCAGCACCTCTTTCAGCCTCGGAATCGTAAAGATGTTCTCGATATGGTTGTCGTCAAAGACGAGCATCAATTTCGTCGAGAGGGTCCGCATTCGGTCGTGCATCACTATGGGGTCATGCAGATCGAACGACATGCCGTGATAGACATAATAGAGCGTGTGGTAGAAGTAAACCGCAGCCTGCGCCGTGAATTGCGCCGCCAGCCTCACGTTGTGCCCCTCCACGAAAGCGTCCTGCGCCTGCTCTAACAGATCGTTGCCGAGCGTGCGGAAAGTATCGTAATGGAACTTGGCGTCGGCATATGCTCGTGCGAAGTCGATCGGACGTTTCGGACGTCGGAAACAGTAGTGTCCGTTGCAATAGAGCAACTTACCCTCTGCATGGGCGAAGTAGAGGAATGGCGTGCGATTCGATTCGACGTAATTCAACGGCAGAATATAAAGGTTGATATAGGTGATTTTTCGGTGTCGATAGGGCATCTTGTAACGCAGGATGCGTTTGGCCTGAAACCAGTTGAATCTCGGCGTTTCACGCACTACCATGAGCAGATCATACGCCGCAGGGTCGCTGTGAGGCGTGCCGCCTGCCAGTTTGCCGAACAGCAGGATGTATTCGGGATCGAAATACCCGTCGGTAAGGTGTCGAACGATTCGGGCGGCTTCCGTAGGGTCGTATGGCAACTCGGCGGCATCGGTCGGTTGAGCCGTTGCGGAGGCTGCCGACGCGATTTGCGATTCGGCTA
>CAXHRY010000127.1:0-1187 GCA_964018965.1 uncultured Alistipes sp. | reverse complement strand
CAAGAAGACCGTCGCTAACAAGAAAAAGGCAACAAAGTAATCTTTAGAGAATTATGGCAAAGAAAACTGGAACAGTTAAGAAAAAGGTTGTTAAGGTCGGTGTCGTGGGCAACGCTTACGTTCACTCCACTTTCAACAACGTAATCATCACCATCACCAACGAGACGGGCGATGTAATCAGCTGGTCTTCGGCCGGTAAGATGGGTTTCCGTGGTTCGAAGAAGAATACTCCGTATGCAGCTCAGACCTCGGCTGCCGATTGCGCCAAGGTAGCCTACGACATGGGTCTTCGTAAGGTGAAGGTTTATGTCAAGGGTCCGGGTGCGGGTCGTGAGTCGGCTGTTCGTACGATCCACGGTGCCGGTATCGAGGTGATGGAGATCATCGACGTCACTCCGCTGCCGCACAACGGTTGCCGTGCTCCTAACCGTCGTCGCGTCTAATCACTGCTGCGGTTAAGGATATATTCTAAGTTTTTTAATACGATAAAGCAATGGGAAAATACATAGGACCAAAATCGAAAATCGCCCGTAAGTTCGGCGAAGCCATCTATGGCGCGGACAAGGTGCTCGACAAGCGTAACGTTCCCCCCGGACAGCACGGTCTGGCGCGCAAGCGCAAGAAAGTTTCGGAGTACGGTACGCAGTTGAACGAGAAGCAGAAGGCCAAGTATACGTACGGTCTGCTGGAGAAGCAGTTCTCGCGTACTTACGAGCAGGCTGCCCGTATGGGCGGTATCACGGGTGAGAACCTGCTGAAGCTGCTCGAGTGCCGTCTGGACAATGTCGTTTACCGCTTGGGTATCGCCCCGACGCGTGCGGCTGCCCGCCAGCTCGTTTCGCACTGCCACATCTGTGTGAACGGCAACGTCGTGAACATTCCTTCGTACTCGCTGCGTGCAGGCGAAGTGGTATCGGTTCGCGAGAAGTCGAAGAGCCTGGAAGTTATCACCGAATCCCTGGCCGGTTCCAAGAACCGTTACGCTTGGTTGGAGTGGGACAACGCCACGATGAGCGGCAAGTTCCTCCAGAAGCCCGAGCGCGAGGAGATTCCGGAGAACATCAAGGAGCAGCTTATCGTCGAGTTGTACTCGAAGTAGTAATCAAACAAGTTCATTGTTATGGCAATATTAGCATTCCAGAAACCTGAGAAGGTTATTATGCTCGAATCCACTTCGTCGTTCGGAA
>CAXHRY010000126.1:0-1188 GCA_964018965.1 uncultured Alistipes sp. | reverse complement strand
CGACGTGTTCAACACCGAGAACGAATCGTTCCAGCAGGAGACGCGCCTCTTGACCAACGAATACTCGGTGAACCTGCGCACGCGCTTCTACTACCGCAAGCGGTGGAACGAGGGGTGGATCAACGTCGTGAATCCGTTCCGCGCGGCAATCGTACTCGGAACGCCGGGCAGCGGAAAGAGCTATGCCGTCGTCAATCAATTCATCAAGCAGCAGATCGAAAAAGGTTTTGCCATGTATCTCTACGACTTCAAATTTCCCGACCTGTCGGAGATAGCATACAACCATCTGCTCAACAATCAAGGCGGATACAAGAAAGTGCCGACGTTCTACGTCATCAACTTCGACGACCCGCGGCGCTCGCATCGCTGCAACCCGATCAATCCCGACTTCATGACCGACATATCCGACGCTTACGAATCCGCCTACACGATTATGCTGAATCTCAACCGCACGTGGGTACAGAAACAAGGCGACTTCTTCGTCGAATCGCCCATCATTCTCTTCGCGGCGATCATCTGGTACTTGCGGATTTACAAGGGCGGCCGATACTGCACGTTCCCGCACGCCGTGGAGTTCCTGAACAAACGTTACGAGGATATTTTCCCGATTCTGACGTCGTACCCCGAACTCGAAAACTACCTCTCGCCTTTTATGGACGCATGGCTCGGCGGAGCGCAAGACCAGTTGCAGGGACAGATCGCCTCGGCCAAGATTCCGCTTTCCCGTATGATTTCGCCACAACTCTACTGGGTCATGTCGGGCGACGAGTTCACCCTCGACATCAACAACCCCGACGACCCGAAAGTATTGGTCGTGGGGAATAACCCCGACCGTCAGAATATCTACGGTGCGGCACTCGGCCTCTACAACAGCCGAATCGTAAAACTGGTCAACAAGAAAGGACAACTCAAATCATCCATCATCATCGACGAGCTGCCGACAATCTATTTCAAGGGATTGGACAACCTCATCGCCACGGCGCGCTCGAACAAGGTCGCCACGCTGCTCGGATTTCAGGACTTCTCGCAGCTCAAACGCGACTACGGCGACAAGGAGGCGGCCGTGGTGATGAACACCGTGGGCAACATCTTCTCCGGGCAGGTGGTAGGCGAAACGGCCAAGACGCTCTCCGAACGCTTCGGAAAGGTCTTGCAGAAACGGCAGTCGATGACCATCAACCGCAACGA
>CAXHRY010000125.1:0-1203 GCA_964018965.1 uncultured Alistipes sp. | reverse complement strand
TTCCGCCGTTTCTCTCGGCCCATCCCTTTTTCCAGAGGAATCCGGCCACTTCGGAGACTTTGTCGATCTCGACCGCGAGGGCCGGGCGGTTTTCGAGTATGGATTTCAGGGTTACCAGCAGAATAAATTGGGAAATACGAGCGCGAAGATCAGCAGCACGATCCCGGCGGCCAGCACGGCCGAGGTCTTGCGTCCTGCGCCCCTCCACTCGCGGAGCAGCACGCCCCACACGTTGGAGAATATGACGTTCAGCGCCATGAGTATGCACCAGGCGAATGCCAGGACGACGGATCCCGGTTCGAAGAAGCTCTGCCCGATCGCAAGCCCGAAGAACTGCGAGTACCACAGAGCTCCTGCGAGGGCGCAAAACAGCAGGTTGTTTGTCCAAAGCGACCGCTTGGCGTAGTCTCCGAAGCTCCTGTTGCGTGCGTTCGGGTAAAAACAGTATACGGCATTTGTGACGAATCCCACCAAGGTCACGGCCAGGGTTGCCGGCAACGTGGCGAATAGGGGATTGCCGCCATCGATTCGCATGGGACGCCCGGCCTCGAGCCCGAGGTTGAAACAGGCGCTCATGACTCCGGCCAGGAGTGCTACGAGCAGGCCCTTGGTCAGCGCGAAGTCCTTCACGGCGGCTCGTTTCTGCTGCTCGGTCATGTTGCGCGCCCGGAGCGATCCGGCATAGCCGATGACGGCGATCCCGGCCAACGTGATGCCTACGCCCAGGAGCAGGATGAGTCCTTTGCCGTGCAAGAGATTCATGCCTCCGAAAAGCACCGGGAGGAGCGTTCCGAATCCGGCGCATGTTCCCAGCGAGACGGACTGTCCGAGCGCTACGCCCAGGTAGCGCATCGAGAGTCCGAATGTCAGCCCTCCGACACCCCAGAGCACGCCGTATCCCGCGGCCTCGAACGCCGCAGGGGCATCCGCCGCGAACACGGCGCCGAGCGTAGATCCGTGCGGCACGGCCAGCAGTGCGCCCCACAGCGGGAATACGAGCCATGCGAAGAGTCCCTGCACGAGCCAGAAGCTCTCCCACGACCACTCCCGGACTTTGTTGATGGGGACATAGGAACTCGACTGGCAAAACGAGCCGACGGCGATAATCAGGAGTCCTAAAAACGTATTCATTGTATATTAATTTTAGTTATTATAAATTTGAGTAATTAAGACATCAGAGTGTGGAATAAGTCCGAGTTTTCA
>CAXHRY010000124.1:0-1213 GCA_964018965.1 uncultured Alistipes sp. | reverse complement strand
CCTTTGGATCGCGCGAGCTGTAACCTCCCCGGGAAGGCAGTTCGGAGAACCGTATTTCGCCGAAAAATCAAGCCGCCTTGCAGCAGCCCATTTACTCCTTCCTCCAATTCCGGCGCATGCGCGAGGCGATTCCGGGCGTCGCTTCTGCGGAGAGCATTTCCAGCAGGTCGTCCCACATCTCCGCGACCCAGCCTACGTGAGGACGGCAACAGAGCAGAATCTCTACCGCCCAAACCTGCATGCCGACTTTCGCCCCCGGGGCTGCGACCCAGTCGGCTGCCGCACCGGCTATGGCGTCGAGGCTCGGCGACATGAAGTCCGACGACGGTTTTGCGAGAATCTGCGGCAGAAGGTGCGCCATGATTTTGGCGAAATGACGACGGGAACTGGCGTCGTTGCAGGCACTGAAATCCTGCTCGACGAAACGGACTTCGAACGGCCGGAAACACTCGGGGGCCGCGAAAAAGATGCGTTCGAGGATATAGGCGCTGCGGAACAGCACTTTGTGCCGTATCGCAGCGGGAAGTTCGGGATGTTCGCAGGTCGCCGTGTCGTAGAGTAACCCGACGGCATCCTCCGCGAGAATCCGCACAGCTAACGAATCGGCGAAATTCGCGTGGAAGCGTCCGGATAAGAGGGCGATCAGGGTGCCGGATGTCATGCCGCGAGAGTTATTCCCCGATCTCGTCGAAAAGCGGCATGCCGTCGTGTGTCGCGAGTTTCAGCGTTCGGGTTCCTTCGATCCCCATGTCGAGAAATTCGACGCGATAGAGGCCCTCTGCGAGGCGACTCACCGATTTCACCCGCGATTCGTCGCCCGGTCCGTCCTGCGCACCGCTGCGAAACAGCCAGATCGCGTAACCCTCTCCGTCGTATTCGGCGGCGTAGACCGCACGCAACCGTTCGCGCAGTTCCTTCGTGCAGGATCGTCCCACGGCCTCGTGCGCGTCCCCGTGCTTGCCGAACACGTAGTCGGCATAGAATCGCTCGATGAAGCGGATCTCCCGCGAGGCGGAATCCGCCGGCTGCTCCGCATGTTGCTGCGCGGCCGTTTCGGGATTACCGGCGACTGTGCAGGCCTCGACGGCGAGGTGCGTACCGAGCAGTGTGCACAGAATTCCCGCAGTGTATTTCAATTTCATTGTATATTAATTTTAGTTATTATAAATTTGAGTAATTAAGACATCAGAGTGTGGAATAAGTCCGAGTTTTC
>CAXHRY010000123.1:0-1227 GCA_964018965.1 uncultured Alistipes sp. | reverse complement strand
TATATTGTTGACCAACACGACCGCCTCGTCGATGCGAATAGAAAAGTCGTATTCGACAACATCGAATTCGTTACATTTCGTGAGGCAATCTATTATCGCAGAGATGTTTTCGCGGCGGCATTGCTGAAAGGCGGCATCGCGGGCGGCTGCCAATTCGTCGTCGGTAGGGAAATTTTTCATATATTTGCAGGATGAAAGAGTCTTAAAAAAACTCGTCGGAAAGGCTCCTATATGACAAATCGATGAATGCTAATCTTTTAATAATCAAATAGCCTGTTCCGACGAGTTGATTAAAAACGGGGCGACGGACGGAAATAATTAGTAAAATAGTATACACAAGAACGTTGTCCGCCGCCCCGAAAAAAAGTATAAATTAAATCAACCCAAATGATTTCGCACAAAAAAAAGGCGCAGGTGCAGCCCCTCTGACCGGCCTTCCGAGCCTTACACGGTGACTGCCCTTACGCCCAAGTCCACCCCTACGATATGTAGGGGTAAAACAAGGGTTTCAGACAAATTTATACCGTGTAGAACATATTACAAAAGTAATAGTCGGAAGTTCGTCAGAGGTATAAAGGTTTGTCCTAACCTTTAGAATATGTTTTCGGTTACGGTGGTTGAACCGTCCTTCTCTGCAAAGGTAACATAACTTTCTTTCCTTTTAGTTATGCGACCCGTATAAAACGACAAAAGACGAAACGTGAACCTGACTTAAGAGGATAAGCCCGCGCTGTAAAGCGCACTTGCATTACTATGTTCTGGTCGGTCGTGAGATACCTGTCTAACTTCGTAATACAAGAGGCCCACGCCCGTCATGGCGCAGTCATTAGATGTACCACTACCATTCGGAGCGTGGTTGACGATCCGAAGTAGGACATCCTCTTGATTGCTGTTAGACAGTAAATTTCTCACGTTTACCAGAACAGCAATGCGATTCACGTCTTTCTCGACGGATCGCTTGCCCCAAAAGTAGTACAAATAATTGTATCGTACAACAATTTGCGTGCTTTTTTTGTTATTTTTCGTGTTTTCGGGGGATTTTTTGAGATTTTCGGCGCAAATTTCGGGTCGCAGCCTGCGGGGCTCGCGCAATGAGCGAATGCGAATAGCGGGCCTCCGCGGGGCAGAGGCTGCGGCCCGCACGGTTCTCCGAACCGCATAATTCACATGCGTCAGCCTATCCCGCGGCAGGAACGATTTCGGATTAAGGGCGGTCGCGGCGACGGA
>CAXHRY010000122.1:0-1247 GCA_964018965.1 uncultured Alistipes sp. | reverse complement strand
CGGCAGCCGACAAGAAGAAGCTGGACGGCATCACCGCCGGCGCCAACAACTACACGCATCCGGCCAGCCACCCGGCGTCGATGATCGCGCAGGACACCACGCATCGCTTCGTGACCGATACCGAAAAATCGGCATGGAACGCAAAAGCTGCGGCTACGGCGGCCACGCAGTCGGCGATGGGCCTCATGTCGGCGGCCGACAAGAAGAAACTCGATGGCATCGCGGCCGGGGCGAATGCCTACACTCACCCGACCAGTCATCCGGCGTCGATGATCGCGCAGGACACCACGCACCGCTTTGTGACCGATGCGGAGAAAGCGGAGTGGAATAGTAAAACCGGAATCTTATCGGCATTGCACTCTGTGTCGTATGCGGAACTGATCGCTTTACGCAACGGCAAACAGTTGCGTCCCGGTCATCACTACCGCATTACCAACTTCGTGACTACCGTGGCCAATGATGCCGAGGCGCGCAGCGCCGCACATCCGTTCGACATCATCGTGCTGGCGACGGCGGCCGATACGTTATCCGAAGAGGCAAGGGCTATCGTGAACGAAAGCAATGCCGCGTATTTCGCGACCGCGAACCTCTCGGCGTGGAAAGTGTGGTATTGCCTCGACAACGACATCACGCGCTTTCACTGGGCCGATGCAACGAACGGCCGCGGCGTCATCTACCGTCTTATCGACGAGTGGCAGAACGACTGTCCTTACGACTTCAAGAATGTCCAGTTCAAGCGTTATCGAGCATCGGCAAACGGGAATTTAAAGAACGTTATCAATGGCCAATATTACGCTTATAATGGATACATGACTGGTGTTGAAATCGAAAACACGAATGACTTCAGGTGGGCATATACATTCACGTTGATTGATGATGACGGGCAATGGCGAGACTATTCCATCACGAAAGATGTCCATGATGCAGGAACAGATTGGGGCTATTTCAAACAGTTCAAAATAGGCCGTTGCGAATATAACCACATACGAAATAGTTATACAGCTGTCACCGTAGACGAGAACTGTTATCGAGCATTGATGCTCAACAACATCGTGCTGATTGTAGGTATTGATGATACTGGACTGTCCGGCGAAATGCAGTTAAATACATTCGGTGACGGCAACTACAATATGACGCTTAAAGATAATCCGGAGCAAAACCATTTCGGTAATAAATGCTACAACAATATTGTCGGCTCATTTGGCAACACATTAGGGAACGGTTGTTCCAGCAACACATTCGGGAAC
>CAXHRY010000121.1:0-1283 GCA_964018965.1 uncultured Alistipes sp. | reverse complement strand
ACAACCTCGATAGATTGGTAGGTCGAGAACACAACCGTCATTCCTTGTTGCTTGCCTCGCAAATATCGCAACTGGCGAACAATGGAGTGAACATCGGTCGTTGCAGGCAGCGCAAGATCTATCGTGCTAAAAGTCGAATTGTCATCATTCTTCGCCACCTGTTTCGCCACCTGTGCATCAGAACAAATGCAAACCGCGTCAAGAGGCTGAGCCGATTGTGCTTTCCACACGCGCAGGGTCTGACCCAATAGCGCGATAGACGGCACAAGGAACAATATCAGACCTTTGTTATCTGTTTCATTCTCGGCAATTTTTAACGAAGTAAATGTCTTACCCGTTCCACAAGCCATAATCAGCTTACCCCGGTTGTTTCCTTCAATCTGGAAATACTCGTGTGTTTTATTGATTGCTGTTTTCTGATGGTCTAATACAGTGAACTGGGCAGTTCTGGCAGAGGCTCCGAACACGCCTTTTTCGAGAGCATCCCAATCCACTGCATCATTGTCGAGGTCGATCAGATTGAGACGAGTAACCGGTGGATTTTGGTTTTTAATAGTTTGCTCGGCTGTTGCATTCCATTTGTTCGTGGTCGAAATCCACAATCGTTGAGAGAATGCCTTCGACTCTCCATTGCTCTCGAAACTTCGTCCAGAGGTAGCCAAAAAGGAATCCACAGATGGTTTATCAATATAACTATCCGCCGCGTAGCACTTGCATTGTATCGCCCAATAATCTCCCGTATATGTTTTTGCGACAAGATCAATTCCAGTATCCTTACCGCCAAATTGATCATGATGCGGAAATTCACTCCACAACCACACCTCTTCGAAAAGATGAATATAAAGCGCCGTTGTCTTCAAATAAGCCTGCATCAAGCGCTCAAAACGGAACCCTTTGTCTTTCTGCGAAAAAGATTCCTTGCGGAATTTATTTAGTATGTCGATAAAAGTTGCCATTTATATAAAATATTAATATAACAAAGGTAACAAAATTCGTTGTAAATAAAAAGAGGAGATTTATTCTCCTCTCAATTTGGCCGCTTTGTTGTCGAGTTTCTCTGCTTCCCATTCTTTGAGCCTCGCTTGTTCTTCTAACTGCACTTTGCGTTGTATGGTTCGTTCGTACTCTTCGACATCTCTTTTTATTTGTCGGATTTTTGCGTTGTCGCGGTGTAACTCGAATATTTCTTCCAGCTCGGCAATGCGGTCGGGTTGCGCTTCGCCTTTCATTTTGATATAGCGGTATTTCAGGTCGTTGTCGATGCGGTCGTAGTTGGGTTTCGC
>CAXHRY010000120.1:0-1379 GCA_964018965.1 uncultured Alistipes sp. | reverse complement strand
AGGCCGGTCTAAAACACCGACCTCTACTGCTAAGCCAAATATAGATTCTGCAAATTACCCGGCAGAGTATATCAGAATGTTGTCTTTCAACGAAGCGTTCGATACGCTGTTATCTCAAGACAAATTCATAGCCCGAAGCGACTATAAGGACCTCATCGAACAATACAACGATTTATCGGAATCATATGCAACACTCGCACGATCGAATATACTGAACGAGTATGCTGCCAAACATAATCTCGATATGGAAGCCATCAGTTTTTTTCGGACGGAGTTCGATGCCATGGCCGATCTTGCAACGGAATCGCCGACGATCCGGAGCCACAACGATGCCTATGTTGCGCGACATATCGAATCGCAGAAATCCTATCTCGACAATATCCTCAAAGCCTGTGATCCGGCCATATCCCTCGACCGAGAACAACGCGAGGTGGTGCTTTCGGAGGAGGATCATACGCTGGTGATTGCCGGAGCCGGAGCCGGCAAAACGACTACGGTAGCAGCCAAAGTGCGTTATCTCGTAGAAAAACGAGGCATTGATCCAACTCAAATTTTGGTCATCTCCTTTACTAACAAGGCCGTAGAGGAGCTCCGAGGACGCATAAACGGCAATTTGGGAATACCTTGTCCCATTAGTACGTTTCACTCCATCGGCTATACGATTTTGCGGCAAGGTGAAGAAGAACGCAAAAAGATTGTCGAGGGCGGATATATGTACACGGTAATCAATAATTATCTGAAATCGTCCGTACTGCGTAATCCGGAGGTCGTAGACAAATTGATTCTATTCTTCGGTTCCTATTTTACCGCACCCTACGAAGGTGAAAAACTCAACGAATATTTCCAATTTGTCGCCAAAGCGGACTGCTCGACCCTGAAAGGCAATCTGCACGAATACGTTCAACGTATCGTCGATCGTAAAACGCTGAAGACGCAGACGCTGAATAACGAGGTTTTGCGGTCGATGGAAGAGGTGCGGATTGCCAACTTCCTATATATGTATCAGATAGAATACGAGTACGAGCCGATATACCAGTATCCTATTCTCGATGCGAACAAACCCTATACGCCCGACTTCCGCATAAAACAGGGCGACAAAGTTTCGTATATCGAACATTTCGGCATTACCGAAGATCACCGAAGCGATCGTTATACAAAAGAGGAATTGGCGAAATACGTCTCCCGAATCGACGATAAAAAGCAAGTGCACGCGAAGCATAAGACCGATTTGATATATACCTATTCGCAATACGCCGACGGTCGGGATTATCTGCTCCACCTGCGCGAACAGCTTATTGCGCACGGTTATGAACTGAACAAACGCTCGACGGCGGAAGTCTATAAAAAGCTGATCGAAACGGAGGAGAGCAAATACATTA
>CAXHRY010000119.1:0-1389 GCA_964018965.1 uncultured Alistipes sp. | reverse complement strand
ATAAAGCGTGGGATTTTGGACTGGCTGCGGGAAACCTATGAACGGGAATGCAAAGGCAGGAAGATTCAGTATTACGGGATTGACACGGGTGATTTCGACGAAACCTATCCGAGTACGTCGTTTCGGATTTATCGGACTGTGGAGATGTATCGGGATATGCTGAACACCTTATTGGGGGATAACCGCCCGAAGCAACCCGACAAGAGTGTTTCGTTGAATCGGCTGTTGCTGATTTCGCGTATCTGTTACCTCTATGAATTTACCTATAACGACAGCTTTTTGTATAGCGACGATTCGTTAAAAGGAATAATTAAGTCCTGCAAGGGGCGCATGCCTGCAACTTATTTCGCTGTTTATCTGTAATTTGCAGAGGGAGAGTAAAAACACTCCTTTATTTTGCTCCCCGTGAGTAGGGTGAAAATTAGCAAATCTTTGTAGTGTCGAAAGGGATAAACCCGACGACCTGCAAACGCTTGGGCAAGGGATGCAGCATAATTTAAGCCCCTCTGTAAAAGGAGTATTTAAGATTATGAACACTATTATTGGAAAAAACAACGTAAACGAGCAGACTACGGCAAACGCCGCAACCGTTACGCCTGCTCCCGTTGCTGAACAGAAAGAACAGCAGACGGCGCAGACCTCGCGCCGACGCCGTTCGACTACGCCCCCGATGCGGCTTACTCGGATGCTAACAAATTCTGGGCTGATTTCATGGAGCAGGTAAATATCCTGCTTGACAGCCGCAGGTATTGCCGCGAGTGCGAAATCTTGGGCTTGAAGCCTGAATATGTAGCGGAACATATTGTGTTCCTCGGTAGTGCCACGATGAAAAAGGTGCTGAAAGACGGAGTATCCCGCACATTAGGGGCTGATGTGCAACTTTACGGGAAACGCTTCTCGCCCGAAGATGCCGACAGATTTCTGTCGGAAGATATAAAACGTCTTCCCGAACACGCGACTGTCGCCTAATTTCAGCCTGCCGTCGTTAAAAAAAAGGACACTCCGTATATTCGTCGGAGTGCCCTTTTTCGTTCACAATAGATTCTGCATCGCAGCGTCGATTTGGCTGTTCTCGAAAGAATCCAAATAGATTTGGGTGGTCGATAAATCGGAATGGCCGAGCGATTCGGAAATGATAGCAATATTCACTCCCGACCGTTTCAAAACCGTAGCGAACGTATGCCGAGCGACATAGGTAGTCAATTCGATTTTCAGCCCCAATAATCGGCTCCACTCGTGCAGGGCCTTGTTCACGTGTTTCAGCACCTTGCGCACTCGGTCGTAA
Source organism: uncultured Alistipes sp. (assembly GCA_964018965.1). Classification (GTDB taxonomy): domain Bacteria; phylum Bacteroidota; class Bacteroidia; order Bacteroidales; family Rikenellaceae; genus Alistipes. The sequence continues at coordinate 104 of CAXHRY010000119.1, read as the reverse complement.
ATCTGTTGCTCGGTCTTGTGTATGCGGCGGTCGAGTATCGGGAAAATATAATCTTCGTCCGCATGGTCGGATTTGGCGTATTTGCCGATAATCGCTTTCGACTG
>CAXHRY010000118.1:0-1436 GCA_964018965.1 uncultured Alistipes sp. | reverse complement strand
CCGCAGGAGCCGCTGTTGACGCTCTACGACCTGTTCGGATTCACCGAGCAGGAACGCAGTCAGACACTCCCCAAGCGCAGGAACCGCCGTGCACCGGCTCGAAAACCGACCGGTCAGCCGTCGATGTTCGACCAACCTGCGCTGTCGGAGCCGCAGCCCGCAGAACCTGTTGCAGAACAGCCCGCACTGTCGGAGCAAGAGGACTACGACCCAGAAAAGCTGTACGCAAGTCTGAACTGGGAGGAGAACCCGCCGATAAACGGATTCTACCAGATGATGATGGAACTCTCGCCCGAACGACGGGCGGAGCTTCGGCAGGAAGCCGCCGAACGTCGGGAGCAGCGGGCAGCGCAAGCACCGCGTGCCGCCTCGCCCCGCACGCCGGCCGATACCGAGCTGCGCGCTTTCGGCGGGGAGATGCTGTCGCACTACCGGGAGGGAACGCTGGCGATGGATGAAAACGGTCGTGTCGGCTATCTGCACGACCTCGACGCCCTGCGTCCCATGTTCCACCCGCTGAGTCTGTCACCGACACAGCGCTCGAAAGCCTCCCTCTACATCGAGATACGCGACACCTATTTCCACCTCTACGACAACGAGGCGCAGACACAGACGGAGAATCCCGCCCTGCGCGAGATGCTCAACCGGCTTTACGATGACTTCACGGAGCGTTTCGGTCGGCTCAACGACAAACGCAACCTCGACCTCATCAAGATGGATGCGCGGGGAACGGAGATGCTGTCGCTGGAACGCTACATCGACGGCAAGGCCCGCAAAGCCGATATTTTCGACCATCCCGTAGCTTTCAACCCCAACGAGATTACCCATGCCGAAGATGCGAACGAGGCGCTGGTCGCCAGCCTGAACAAATACGGACGGGTCGACTTGGAGTACATGGCCTCGCTCACGGGAGCCACGCAGCCGCAGATGCTCGAAGAACTGAAAGGGCGCATCTACTTCAATCCCCTCATCGACCGCTACGAAATCGCCGACAAGTTCATCGCTGGGAACGTCATCGAGAAAGCCGATCGGGTGCAGACTTTTCTGAATCAGCACCCCGACGACGAGGCGATACGGGAGTCGCTCGAAGCATTGCGGGCGGCGGCTCCGAAGCCCATTGCTTTCGACGACCTCGACTTCAACTTCGGCGAGCGGTGGATACCCAAAGGCGTCTATGAAAAGTTCGCCTCCTCGCTGTTCGACACGGAGGTCAAGGTGAGCTATGCCCCCGACATCGACGAATACAGCGTCAAGGCCTCCTCGCTGAATGCGAAGATACTGAACCAGTACGCCGTCGATTCGCAGAGCCGCAAATACAACGGCATCCATCTGTTGAAGCACGCCCTGCAAAACACCTCTCCCGACATCACCAAGAAGGTAACGAAGCTCATCGACGGGGAGCTGAAAGAGGTGAAGGTTCGCGACGGCGAGGCCAT
>CAXHRY010000117.1:0-1474 GCA_964018965.1 uncultured Alistipes sp. | reverse complement strand
GCACCATCATACCAATGAAAGCCGCCCGGAAGGACGGCTTTCATTGGTTATAAATATTGCGTTCATAAATAAAAGCAACGCATTATTTTGTAAAATAAACACATAGCGAAAAAGTAAATTTGGGCAAAGCGTAGCGAATTGGCTGATAGAGCGTTCGTTACGCTTTGTTTTTTCTATGGGGCAGAGCCAACGAAATACCACCTCGAAGCCAAACGGTGCAGAAGTTCAGTTACCACCTCGTTACTCCCGTAACGGGTGCAAATTTCTTGCTAAAAGGTTCTGTTTCTGCGTTTTGCGTAGATTTACATAGCTGTCGGTAACTCACTAATAACTAATTTTGTAACCAAAAAAAGGAGTGAGTTATGCGTAGTACATTCAAGGTATTATTTTACGTGAAGAAAGGCAGCGAGAAGCCGAACGGCAACCTGCCTCTGATGTGCCGTATCACGGTGGACGGCGAGATTAAACAGTTCAGTTGCAAGATGGACGTTCCCCCACGGTTGTGGGACGTGAAGAACAACCGTGCTTCGGGCAAAAGCGTTGAAGCGCAGAGAATCAATCTTGTCGTTGATAAAATTCGGGTGGAGGTAAACCGTCGCTATCAAGAGCTGATGCAGACGGACGGTTATGTCACCGCCGCCAAGTTGAAAGATGCCTATCTCGGTATCGGTGTCAAGCAGGAAACCTTGCTGAAGCTGTTCGAGCAGCACAACGCCGAGTTTGAGAAGAAAGTCGGGCACAGCAGGGCGCAGGGTACATTTACCCGTTATCGGACGGTCTGCAACCATATTCGGGAGTTTTTGCCCCATACCTACAAGCGTGAGGATATTCCGTTAAAGGAACTCAACCTTACATTCATCAACGACTTCGAGTATTTTTTGCGCACGGAGAAGAAATGCCGTACCAATACCGTGTGGGGCTACATGATTGCGTTGAAACACATCGTTTCGATAGCGAGGAACGACGGGCGTTTACCCTTTAATCCCTTTGCCGGATATATCAACTCTCCCGAAAGCGTGGACAGGGGCTACCTCACCCAAACGGAGATACAGACGCTCATGGACGCACCGATGAAGAACGCCACCCACGAGCTTGTACGGGACTTGTTCGTCTTTTCGGTGTTCACGGGTTTGGCGTATTCGGACGTGAAGAACCTCACCACCGACCACCTACAAACATTCTTCGACGGCAACCTTTGGATAATCACCCGAAGAAAGAAGACCAACACCGAATCGAACATCCGCCTTTTAGACGTTCCCAAACGTATCATCGAAAAGTACAAGGGACTGGCAAGGGACGGTCATGTTTTCCCCGTTCCGAGTAACGGAAGTTGCAACAAGATACTTAAAGAGATAGGCAGACAATGCGGCTTCAAGGTACGTTTGACCTATCATGTGGCACGCCACACGAACGCTACGACCGTACTTTTATCGCACGGCGTACCCATCGAAACGGTGAGCCGTCTTTTGGGGCA
>CAXHRY010000116.1:0-1487 GCA_964018965.1 uncultured Alistipes sp. | reverse complement strand
AAGCACGGCTCGACGCAGTACGGCATCTACGAAAACCACGGCCACGTGCGCACCAAGGGCTACAACGTCTCATTGCGTTACTCGTTCGCCAGCTGGTTCGACCTCGGCGGCACCTGGAACAGCATCGACACCCGCGACTACGAGCGGCGCTGGACGGGGGCGTCGCAGCAGGAGAACATGCACTACAAGGTGCGGCTGCCGAACATGCCCTACCGGTTCGCCAACTTCGACGCTTCGTTCCACTGGCACGACCTTTTCGCCCGAGGGAATACGCTCACGGTCGGTTACGACGGATTCTGGCAGCACGCCTTTCCGCTCAACTGGGAGAACATCGGCGACAAGGATTCGAAAGCCTACGTGCCCGACCAGCTGTCGCACAACCTCTCGCTGGCATATAGTCTCAAAGAGGGACGCTACAACATCGCTTTGGAGTGCCGCAACCTGACCGACGCACGACTTTACGACAATTTCAGCCTCCAGAAAGCGGGCCGCGCGTTCTACGTCAAGCTGCGTGTTCATTTCGGCAACTGATTTATAAACAATAAATAAAAAAATCGAATCATGAAAAAGAACCATTTTATTAAGCCGAGCGCAATCGAGCTTGGTCGGACGAAATTCAATCGTTGCACCCGGGCTTTCCTCGCCCTGCTGTGCGCCGGTACCGCCGGCCTGCTGACCTCGTGCAGCGACGATAAAGACATGCCCGAACCGACACCGGGCACCGACGCCGAAACCGCCTACGTCATCGCGGCGCAGGACGACGGCACGAGCTACCTGATTACCGCTCCGTCGCTCGACGAGGGTACGGCCACCGTGCGCGGCACGGGTACGGAGGTGCTCGGCGGTTCCTACTGGGTATTCAAGAACCAGAACTACGTCTTCTCGCTGGTCTATAACAAGGGCGGTGCCGGCACGGGCGCATCCTACTACCTGAATGCTGCGGGCAAGCCCACCGAACGCTACCTCTACGAATTCAACCGCATCACCTCCTACGGCACGTGGGGCGACAAGGTGGTGACCGTCTCGACCGGCGACTCGAAGACGACCGATGCCGACGGCAACATCGCGCAGGCGCTGCTGTTCAACTACCTCGACGAGAACACCGGCGGGCAGACCGAAGGGGCTATCGACGCGGAAAACTTCCTCGGCAACGGCGAGAAGGTGACCTTCGCCGGACTGGAGGAGGCGAACGGCAGGCTCTACACCTCGGTCGTGCCGATGGGCATGAGCCGCTACGGTATAGCAAAGTGGCCGGACATGGTGACCGACCAAGAGCTGGTCGCCAAGGCTGACGGCGGCTCGGCCAGCAGTTCCTACACCGCCGGTACGATTCCTTCGACGCAGTATCCCGACCGTGCGTGGGTCGCCATTTACAGCGGTTCGTCGTTCGCCGAGAAACCCGTAATCGCCTCGACCGATAAAATCGGCTTCGCCTGCGGCCGCCATCGCTCGCAATACTACCAGACGATCTGGGCCGCCGACAACGG
>CAXHRY010000115.1:0-1542 GCA_964018965.1 uncultured Alistipes sp. | reverse complement strand
GGGCGGGCCGCAGCCTCCGGCGGCGGAGGCCCGCCTTTGGCGTCCCTCCGCAGGCTGCTTCCCGCAAAACAATCGACAAAAAACTTTCGTCCAAAAACCGACGCCACCCGCGTTGCATCCTCGGCGACTTGTATGTTGCTTGCTCGCTCTGAATACAACTATCAATTGTACATTCTCAATTATATATCCGACCGCAAGGCTATTACCTTGCCATCTTAAGCGGCTTGCAAGCTATTTGCCTGTCTGCGATGCAATCTTTCATTGCAATGTACAATCGCGTACACCCCCCCCAAGGCGATAACCTTGCCAGCTTCGGCGGTTTAACGACCCCTTCCCGCCCGCAGTACAATTAGTTATTGCAAATACCTAATCGTAGATCCGTCCGCAAGGCATATCCTTGCCATCTTCGGCGGCTCGTAAGGTGCTTGTTCGCTCCGAACGCAACTACAAATTGCATATTTCTAATTGTATATCCGACCGCAAGACGTAGCCTTGCCATCTTCGACGGCTCGTACCAAAGGTGCGACGCCCCCAGCCGCCGAAGATGAAGTTTTCATAGCAAACTGCACCCTCCAACGATACAATATTTAATTGCAAAAAAGCCTCGAAATCGACGAATTTCGGCTTTTCGTGCAAAAAAGAACGATTTTTGTTGCACAAATTAATTTTTTGTTCTACTTTTGAGTTGCGGTTCGCCGATAGGCGGACGTGTGTACTTCGTTTCCGTAAAAGTCTGGAATCTTTTTTGAAGAACGAAGCGCAAGGATGCCCGACGGGTCGTTTTCCCACGCCCCGAATTGTGGTATCTTACCATGCTCTACGGGCGTGGGCTCTTGTGCTCTATATCTTCATGGTTTTCCAGAGCCTTACGGAATATATCACAAAGTCTACGTCCGCATTTTATTTCGGTGGGTCGCATAACTTTGAAAAACGAAAAGTTATGTTACATTTGCAGTCGAATGCGGCTACATAGCCGTTACATATTCTAAAGGTTAGGACAAACCTTTATACCATTGACAAACTTGCGACTATTGCATTTGCAATAGATTTCTCTCGGTATAAACTTTGTCTGAAACCCTTGCTATGCCTGCGGCTTCGGCCGTAGGTGTGCACGGGCGTAAGGACAGCTTACCGAGAAGGCTCGCAAGGCCGGTCAATGGGGCTGCACCTGCGTCCCGTGCTTTTTTATGTCCGGAGATACAATATAATGCAATTGTGTATTGTATCGCAGGTTTCACTGAGAACGCAACAAACAATTAACCAACAAACCGTTATGCGTCCGAATAGATCCAATAACAAATTCGTAGTCTGTTGCTCGTTACTCAGCAGACAGGATTTGCATCTGCGGGCGCGAACGGCAGGGGAACTGCCCGACGGCGCTGACCGGTGTGGCGAAATTCCGATGTCGGATGCTATCGGCGGTTTCCCTTTTTCACCGAATATGTCGACTGGCACCGGATTCAAGGTGCATACCGTACACCCCCGGCGGCTCGCGCGTTCAGCGCGACCGTGGACGAAGCGAAACCCGTCCCAACCCGTCAA
>CAXHRY010000114.1:0-1555 GCA_964018965.1 uncultured Alistipes sp. | reverse complement strand
CCGGAGCAGGTCTTGTTCGCCTGGTCCGCATAACGTTTCTCTTCCAATATCTTACGGATATAAAGTTCCACGTCTTCGTGCACTTCGGAAGCTTCCTTGAGGAAGGTTTCCGGAGACCATTCCAGAATAGCCTTATGTCCGGGACACAAGTGTTCGGGATTGGTTGTGTGTTTAAATTCCATGCGGTTACGGGTGTGCCTGGTTACCAATGTGTAATTGTCAAAGACTTCCACATCGCTTGAGGTATAGCGGATGGTCAGCTTCCTGCCTATGTATGTGTGCGGGACACTGTAGAAATGGGCGTCCTCGCGCAAGCGTATGTAACCGTCCTTGCCTACTGTGGCCGAGACTTGTTTCTTCACCTGATAACGGAGCGGATTCAAAGATCCCAATGCATCCCGCTCGATGTCTTCAAAATAGGTACGACGGGAATAGTTCCTGCCTGTCAAGGTGCCGTTATTATGCAACTCCAGAGCCGAACGGATCGCGGCATTGAGACTTTGCAAGTCGGGACAATGCAATGACTCGAGCTTGGTGTAGATGTCCTTGTAGGTCAGTTTGACGGCATTCTCCACAAGGGCCTTGTCTTTGGGTTTACGTACACGGGCAGGAAAGACCGTTACTCCGTAGTGTTCGGCAAAACGCTCGAACTCCTCGTTCAGTACGGATTCATGACGGCCCGCTTTGCTGACGGCCGCCTTCAGATTATCGGGAACTACCGCCTGAGGAACTCCGCCGTAATAATAAAAGGCATTCTCACATGCGGAGATAAAATCCTCTTTGCTTTGACTATTGGTCGCTTCAACGTACGTCAACAGGCTGCAACCGAGTACCGAAACAAAGACCTCCACCTGGCGGGGAGGTTCATTATACGGATAAATCCATAGTTTATCACCGCAATAATCGACAAACATCTTGTCGCCCGCTTTGTGTTCCATGCGCATCGACGGATGGGCGATCTTCCGGTAACGCTGGATGGCTAAACGAAACTGGGTCAGACCGTAACCGTCAGGATGGACCGCACGGTATTTGTCCCATTGCTGGAGGGTGGTCATTCCCTTCTTGCTTAAAGCCTTGCAGATTTCAGGCATCAGACGGTCCAGCTCTTCCAAACGGGGATTGGACACTTTGGAAGCTTCCGGCACGCAGAACAGCTCGTAAAGCTCCGAATCGCTTTTCTGTTGGAATATTTCATAAGACATTCCAAGGCTGTTCCATTTCCGGACATACTTTTTCACGGTGTTGCGAGAGGTGCGGGACAGTGCTGCAATGGTCTTTAGGCCGGTCTGTTCCTCGTACAAACGGATTATCGTTCTCAATTTGTTCATTTTAATGGGATTATTGGACATAGTCTCCTGATTTAATTAGAAATTTGACACTAACTAAATCTTTTTTAACCCAGCGAACAAACAACTTTTTAGGCTCCTACGAGGGGGGGGCAATTTGAAGCGTTTTCAGGTGGTCAATTTCTTCCGTTTTTCTGGGGACGGTTTGGACCGTTTTCCAAGGGTCACCTTCATCCGTTTTTAAGGGGTCGGTTTTTCCGTTTTTTCCA
>CAXHRY010000113.1:0-1748 GCA_964018965.1 uncultured Alistipes sp. | reverse complement strand
TCGGGTTGCGCTTCGCCTTTCATTTTGATATAGCGGTATTTCAGGTCGTTGTCGATGCGGTCGTAGTTGGGTTTCGCAGTCCAATACAACATCGTGCACAGCAGTACGATAGCCGACATCATGCCTATCATCGTCCAGAATACTCCTTTCGATTCGATGGCGAGCGATATTCTGTTCTGCACGATTCTCGGCGGTAGTTCGACGGGGATTTCGATTGATTCGACAGATGCTTGCAAGCTATCTATCCCAACTTGGACCTTTATGTTGCTCTGTTCGATGCTTTCCAGCCTTTCAGTAAGTTGGATTATCACCTCTCTTATGAGTTGCGGTAAGTCATTGCTGCCAGATTGGCTATTCTTTGCCGACAGTTCGGTTTTGATGGTTTTGACCAACGTTTCCTTGAAGTCTTCATACATTTCGTAAGACATCATATTGTTTTCTTTCATAACGGATTGTCGATTTAAGTTTACAACTTCATTTTCGGTTTATTCTCTTTCTGGTCTCGTAGTTTGCGTTTTCGCTCCATGGCTGCAACGGCCATTGCTTCGGCGACGGTGTTGAGCAACGCCGTAATGCGGGCGATATGTTCTTCGGAGCTTTCGCCGGGCTTGCGTCGGAGTTGAGCCGCAGACAATCCAATAGGCGAATCATTGGGCGGCAACGGCAATGTTCCGATATTATCACCGCAGTTTATCAAACCAGCATCCGCGTGGCCCTTATTCCCGCTTATGTTGCCGAATAGATCGGTGTATGACGACCGATAATTGCCTATGGCCGCATGGACTCCATTCGCAAGCGTTGCCCGATAGTGGGTCTGCTGCTGTGCTTGTGCAAAGTGCTGGTTCAGTTTCGAGTAACTGAATTGTCGGTCGATTTTTGACCCAGAAAACTCGAAACCGTTCTTGCAGAACAGCACTCCTTGTTTTTGATTGGTCGAGCCGCAATACTTGTAGCGCATACTAACACCTCGCTCTTTCAGCCGAAGTTCCAAGTCCTTCCAATTACCGCAATTCGGCAAACTCGTTTTGATTGCGTCGTATATTTCATATTTGGTTTTGTCCGGTTCTTGCAAGCGTTCCCGACGTACAGATTCTTTGCCCGGCGCAAGATGCAACCCGTATTTCTCGGTCAGCGCTCGACAGACTTTTGCATTGCGGATTTTGATGTTTTTGTCTGATATGGTCTGCCCGTTGTTTCCCACTCGATTATAGACCAGATGGCAGTGCGGATGCGGTTGGTCGAGATGACGTACCAAAAGATACTGCGTATCGGTAATCCCCATGCGCTGCATATACTCTTTGGCAATCTGTGTCATCAGCGTATCGGTCATGCGCGGCGCATCCTTCGATGAAAACGAAAGGGAGATATGTCCGACGGCATTCTTGATACGCGGATTCAATAGTGTTTGGTCTTTGAAGTCCTGCACCATCTCCCGAACATCGGGCGGGGTTATACCCTCGGCTGACAATATTCGCGATTGTTCTTTCATTACATATCCGACCGTCCCCGCGAATGATGACCCGGCGATGATTTTACCTATCATCGCGAAGATTCTTTAACAGGGATTCAATTTCTACAACAATAGTCGCATGGCGAGACACAATGCTTGCCAGTCCTTTTGCATGGGCAAGGCGGGTGAGTTGGTTCAGGTTGCGGGCCATGCCTTTGAGCTGGGACATGAAGTCGAGATGTTCTCGGCGCAGACGCTCGCGCACACGACCGACAGCTATCAACTGCCGGAGGACTTC
>CAXHRY010000112.1:0-1788 GCA_964018965.1 uncultured Alistipes sp. | reverse complement strand
CGGTTATGAACTGAACAAACGCTCGACGGCGGAAGTCTATAAAAAGCTGATCGAAACGGAGGAGAGCAAATACATTACACGGCTGACCTTTTTGATCTGCACCTTTATCAATAACTTCAAGACGCAGGGCTACGGATTGGAGAAATTCGCAGAGTTCAAGGCTGCGAACAAAAACGTCCGCACCAAACTCTTTCTCGACATCTGCAAAGTGTGCTTCTATGAATATCAGAAAGTATTGGAGGAGCAGCATTGCATCGACTTTCAGGACATGATCAACGAGTCTGCCGAGTTGATACGCCAAAAACGTATCGGCAGGGAGCAGCTCGATTACAAATACATCATCGTAGACGAGTATCAGGATATTTCACGTCAGCGTTATAACTTAATCAAAGAGTTGTCGCAGTTGTGCAATGCTAAAATCGTGGCAGTAGGAGACGACTGGCAGTCGATCTATGCGTTCAGCGGCTCCATTCTACCGCTGTTTACCCGATTTTGCGAAGCCGTCGGTTATGGGCAGGAGTTGAAAATCACACGCACCTACCGCAATGCACAGGAGATAATCGACATTGCCGGAACATTCGTACAGAAAAATTCGGCGCAAATCAAAAAGGAACTCGTCTCTCCGAAACGAATCACGAATCCGGTTATCATCTATCCGTATCCCGAAACTTTCGACAAGGGAAAAGAGCGGCCGGAAGGCGGCAAATACCACTATTTGGGAATCGCCGTAAACAAAGCTATCGAAGAAATATTGGAGCATAATGCGGCCGAAAGAAAATCCCGGATCGCATCAATCCTTTTGATCGGTCGTTATGGGTTCGACGCGAGGAATCTCTGCTATTCCAAACAATTCAACTACGACGAGAAAACGGGGAAAGTTTACTCGGTAAAATACGGGAACAAAATCAAACTACAGTTTCTGACAGCCCACAGCTCAAAAGGGTTGAGTGCCGATAACGTGATTATCATCAATGCAAAGGATGAAATCTATGGCTTCCCGTCGAAAGTGGATGATGATCCGGTGCTGAACTTGGTCATATCGAACGATACCTCGTATAATTATGCCGAAGAGCGGCGGTTGTTCTATGTCGCGCTTACCCGAACGAAGAATCGGGTATTGATCGTTACTCCTGAAAAACGCCCCTCGGAGTTTATCAAGGAGCTGTTGAGCGATCCGAAAAGCTATCCCAATGTTACGCTGCAAGGAGAGCTGAAAACCGACCTTTCCATCTCGAACATCGTGAAAGATCGTTGCCCGATCTGCGGCTATCCGATGCAATTCCGGTGGAATAAGAATTATGGGTTAAGACTATGGATTTGTACGAACGATCAAGAGGTGTGCGGTTTCATGACTAACGACCAACGCGGCGGAGAACTATCCATTCAGAAATGCGACTGGTGCAAGGATGGGTATTTGGTCGTTAAGAAAGGACGAACGGAATATATTTTAGGATGTACAAATTATAAGCCGGACAAATCGGGATGCGGTCGGCTGCTGAGTCAGGAACATTATCGTGCATGGAGAAAGGATGACTTCGGCGCAGAGGATCCGTCCAAAGATAAGCCGGCCTATTTCCGTATTCCCGTTTCTTCCGCAGAGAATCCGCAAGTTCCCGAGATGATTCCGGCAAAGGCAAGTCCTGCGCCGAAGAAAAAAGCAGAAGTTTACACGATCGGTTATTCGGAACAAATGATTGAGAAAGACGAATTCAGAGTGCTGGCGGATGCGAATGGCAATCTGCTTACTGACATGGAGTTGCTCGCCAAGTTGCGAACTCTAAGACAAAC
>CAXHRY010000111.1:0-1788 GCA_964018965.1 uncultured Alistipes sp. | reverse complement strand
GGCGCTGGTCGCCAGTCTGAACAAATACGGACGGGTCGATTTGGAGTACATGGCTTCGCTCACGGGAGCTACGCAGCCGCAGATGCTCGAAGAACTGAAAGGGCGCATTTACTTCAATCCCCTCATCGACCTCTACGAGATTGCCGACAAGTTCATCGCGGGCAACGTCATCGAGAAAGCCGACCGAGTGCAGACTTTTCTGAATCAACACCCCGACGACGAGGCGATACGGGAATCGCTCGAAGCATTGCGGGCGGCGGCTCCGAAGCCCATTGCTTTCGATGACCTCGACTTCAACTTCGGCGAGCGGTGGATACCCAAAGGCGTCTATGAAAAGTTCGCCTCCTCGCTGTTCGATACAGAAGTCAAGGTGAGCTATGCCCCCGACATCGACGAATACAGCGTCAAGGCCTCCTCGCTGAACGCGAAGATTCTGAACCAGTACGCCATCGATTCGCAGAGCCGCAAATACAACGGCATCCATCTGTTGAAGCACGCCTTGCAAAACACCTCGCCCGACATCACCAAGAAGGTAACGAAGCTCATCGACGGGGAGCTGAAAGAGGTGAAGGTTCGCGACGGCGAGGCCATACAGCTTGCCAACAGCAAGATCGACGAGATACGCAACGCCTTCCCGGAGTGGCTGCGCGAGCAGACGCCCGACTTCAAGGATCGGCTCACAGACCTCTACAACCGCACGTTCAACTGCTTCGTGCGCCCGAAATACGACGGGTCGCACCAGACATTTCCTGACCTCGATCTGAAAGGACTGGGCATTCCCGACCTCTACCGAAGTCAGAAAGATGCCGTCTGGATGGACAAGATGCTCGGCGGCGGAATCATCGACCACGAGGTGGGCGGCGGCAAGACACTCATCATGTGCTGCGGAGCCTACGAGAAGAAACGTCTCGGGCTGGCGAACAAGCCCCTTATCATCGGACTGAAAGCCAACATCCACGAGATTGCACGCACGTTCTGCACGGCCTATCCCAATGCGAAGGTGCTCTATCCGGGTAAGGAGGATTTCACGCCCAAGAACCGCGAACGCATCTTCAACCTCATCAAGAACAACGACTGGGATGCCGTGATTCTCTCGCACGAGCAATTCGGCATGATACCCCAATCGCCGGAGGTGCAGCAGGAGATTTTGCAGGCCGAACTGGACAGCGTGGACGAGAACCTCGCCGTCCTGCAATCGCAGGGACGGGAGGTATCCCGCGCCATGCTCAAAGGCTGCCTCAAACGCAAGGCGAATCTGGAAGCCAAGTTGCAGACCGTCATGCACACGCTCGAAACACGCAAGGACGATGCGGTGGACTTCCGCCTGATGGGCATCGACCACATCTACGTGGACGAGAGCCACAAATTCAAGAACCTGACCTTCACCACGCGCCACGACCGCGTGGCGGGACTGGGCAACCCCGAAGGGTCGCAGCGGGCACTCAACATGCTCTTCGCCCTGCGTACCATACAGGAGCGCACGGGGCGCGATCTGGGAGCCACGTTCCTCTCCGGCACGACCGTTTCCAACTCTCTCACGGAGCTGTACCTGCTGTTCAAATACCTGCGACCGAAGGAGCTGGAGCGGCAGAACATCCGCACGTTCGATGCGTGGGCGGCCATCTTCGCCAAGAAGACCATCGACTACGAGTTCTCCGTAACCAACGAGGTCGTGCAGAAAGAGCGGTTCCGCTACTTCATCAAAGTTCCTGAACTGGCGGCGTTCTACTCGGAGATTACCGACTATCGTTCGGCCGAGGACATCGGCATCGACCGTCCCCAGAAGAA
>CAXHRY010000110.1:0-1806 GCA_964018965.1 uncultured Alistipes sp. | reverse complement strand
GGCGCTGGTCGCCAGTCTGAACAAATACGGACGGGTCGATTTGGAGTACATGGCTTCGCTCACGGGAGCTACGCAGCTGCAGATGCTCGAAGAGCTGAAAGGACGCATCTACTTCAATCCCCTCATCGACCGCTACGAGATTGCCGACAAGTTCATCGCAGGCAACGTCATCGAGAAAGCCGACCGGGTGCAGACTTTTCTGAATCAACACCCCGATAACGAGGCGATACGGGAGTCACTCGAAGCCCTGTGCGTGGCGGCCCCGAAGCCCATTGCTTTCGATGACCTCGACTTCAACTTCGGCGAGCGCTGGATACCCAAAGGCATCTACGAACGGTTCGCCTCCTCGCTGTTCGATACGGAGGTCAAGATCGCCTATTCGCCCAATGTAGACGAATATAGTGTGAAAGGGGCGTCGCGCAATGCGAAGATCATGGAACAGTACGCCGTCGATTCGCAAAGCCGCAAGTACAACGGCCTGCATCTGCTCAAACACGCCTTGCAGAACACCTCGCCCGACATCACCAAAAAGGTAACGAAGCTCATCGACGGCGAGCTGAAAGAGGTGAAGGTACGCGACGGCGAGGCCATACAGCTCGCCAACAGCAAGATCGACGAGATACGCAACGCCTTCCCGGAGTGGCTGCGCGAGCAGACGCCCGACTTCAAGGATCGGCTCACAGACCTCTACAACCGCACGTTCAACTGCTTCGTGCGCCCGAAATACGACGGGTCGCACCAGACATTTCCTGACCTCGATCTGAAAGGACTGGGCATTCCCGACCTCTACCGAAGTCAGAAAGATGCCGTCTGGATGGACAAGATGCTCGGCGGCGGAATCATCGACCACGAGGTGGGCGGCGGCAAGACACTCATCATGTGCTGCGGAGCCTACGAGAAGAAACGTCTCGGGCTGGCGAACAAGCCCCTTATCATCGGACTGAAAGCCAACATCCACGAGATTGCCCGCACGTTCTGCACGGCCTATCCGAATGCGAAGGTGCTCTATCCGGGCAAGGAGGATTTCACGCCCAAGAATCGTGAGCGCATCTTCAACCTCATCAAGAACAACGACTGGGATGCCGTGATTCTCTCGCATGAGCAGTTCGGCATGATACCCCAATCGCCGGAGGTGCAGCAGGAGATTTTGCAGGCCGAACTGGACAGCGTGGACGAGAACCTCGCCGTCCTGCAATCGCAGGGACGGGAGGTATCCCGCGCCATGCTCAAAGGCTGCCTCAAACGCAAGGCGAATCTGGAAGCCAAGTTGCAGACCGTCATGCACACGCTCGAAACACGCAAGGACGATGCGGTGGATTTTAAGCTGATGGGCATCGACCACATCTACGTGGACGAGAGCCACAAGTTCAAGAACCTGACCTTCACCACGCGCCACGACCGCGTGGCGGGACTGGGCAACCCCGAAGGGTCGCAGCGGGCACTCAACATGCTCTTCGCCCTGCGTACCATACAGGAGCGCACGGGGCGCGATCTGGGAGCCACGTTCCTCTCCGGCACGACCGTTTCCAACTCTCTCACGGAGCTGTACCTGCTGTTCAAATACCTGCGACCGAAGGAGCTGGAGCGGCAGAACATCCGCACGTTCGATGCGTGGGCGGCCATCTTCGCCAAGAAGACCATCGACTACGAGTTCTCCGTAACCAACGAGGTCGTGCAGAAAGAGCGGTTCCGCTACTTCATCAAAGTTCCTGAACTGGCGGCGTTCTACTCGGAGATTACCGACTATCGTTCGGCCGAGGACATCGGCATCGACCGTCCGCAGAAGAACGAGATTCTGCACAACAT
>CAXHRY010000109.1:0-1809 GCA_964018965.1 uncultured Alistipes sp. | reverse complement strand
GGTGTCGTAGGTGAAGGCGGTGCTGTACGGCGTGTACTCGCTGCCCACCTGCTCCTTGAAGGATGCCAGGTTGTTGTGCTGGTCGTAGGTCACCTCACCGGTGTAGACGTAAAAGGGGTTGCCAAGTTTTAAACTTGACAACCCCCGCGCATCAATCTCTCGGAAATGAGATTGAGCTACTGTTTGAGATATCATGGTATATTACTCATCGGCGTTATCTTGGTGGTCGGCATCTACCTCCGTTTCCTTTACGCCCGGCCAAGTAAATCTCTTCAAATTAACGGCCGTTGCTAATTTTGTTGCTAATGCCGGGATTTTACCAATTAGCGTTTTCCCGAATCTTTTTAAGGGAAGGGGAAGATAGGGCGGATCATCACTTTTTCTTTGTTTGCAGTAAATGGCAAAAGCAATGATAGACAAAGGAATAACTGAGAGTCGGAAATTGCGTAGTATTGAAATCATCTCCATCTTCGATATAGCAGGCAAGAGCACCAGGAATGTGCATATGTATTTGACTAACCCTATTGCTCCAGTGGTCATGATGTAAAGCCATTTCCGTTCGGACAAACCGATCACAATACACATAACGGAAGATATGAACATAGCGATGGTTTGCATGGCATTAAGGAGAATCAATAATTCTAAGCGAAGTCGCTGCGTCGAATCAAGCTCATTTGCCATTAGATCGATAATAATGGGAGACATCGAAACAGTGTTCGTCAGAAAGCTTATTGAAAGAACTCCTAAATAGCAACCATACATTACAAATAGCAAGGCAATTCCGAACTTCCACTTTTTCACAAGTAATTACTCCCATTCAATTGATTCTAATGCCAGCTGAATCCACCCATCTTCATCGACAAACGTTTGCGTTACTCCATCAGTATTGCCCATTAAATAGCTATTTCCGTCACTACCATAAATTTGCCAAACTCCACTGGATACTTTTTCTTGAATATGATAACCCATGCTCGTATCTGCATTCATTCTCCATAGGGACATTGTGATATATGCAGTAGGTTCCATATCACCTATTTGCGAGATGCGGACATCTACATCAACGCAAATTTGCGCATTTGCGAAAATGGCAAGAGGTGCTGTTGTTTCTGCATCATGAGTGGCAAAATTGATCCAAGCCTGTTTGCCAGAAAATCTTGCAATACTGCCATGACCTTCAGCCAGCGTTTTAGGCGGAGAACTGATAGTGGGCCCTTTGGGTGGTCTGCGAAGATCATATACCTTTCCTTTTACGATAGCCTTATCACCAATTATTCTGTTCGTGGACAGCAGTTCCCGCGTGGAATTGATAATGACGCTGGCAACTTTGTTGATAATTCCACACAAAGCTTTCAAAGCATTGCTTGCCCAATAACCAGAATCATCAGAGAAACTTGTAGGATCATTCATGCAATAGCTAAATGTATTATGAGAGTTAATTCGTGAAACCTGCCCTCCATTTACATCCGCATTAACAAACCTGCTCCACTCCGGGTTATAATACCGACTCCTCAGGTAATACAGCCCCGTCTCTTCATCGTACACATACCCGCGATACCGGAAGGGATTCAGCGTACCCAGTGTAGTTGCCAAGGTACCAAGCTTGCACAGGGGTTTGCCCCAGGCGTCGTACCGATACTCCACCACCTTCGTTCCGCCGGCGTTCACCAACGCGATGACATCCCCCTGGAGGTTGTACATGTAGGCGTAGGCCACGCCGTCATAGAGCGCCACTGCGGGCTTGTTCTGCGCGTCGTAGAAGCGCCGGGAGTTGTCCTGAATTAAGTGTAGCACATTTTCGCGCAGAAGTAC
>CAXHRY010000108.1:0-1861 GCA_964018965.1 uncultured Alistipes sp. | reverse complement strand
TCTACCGAGATGCTCGGCACGGGAGTGAACGCCCAGAAGCGGTGCGTGGCGATTCATCATCTCGACAGCCCGTGGCGACCCAGCGACCTCGAACAACGCGACGGCCGCGGCATCCGCACAGGAAACGAAGTGGCGAAATACCATGCCGACAACAAAGTGGACGTGATTCTGTATGCTGTCGAGAAGTCGCTCGACGCCTACAAGTTCGGGTTGCTGCACAACAAGCAGCTCTTTATCCGGCAGCTCAAGACCAACAACATGGGCAGCCGCACGATCGACGAAGGGGCTATCGACGAGAAGTCGGGCATGAACTTCTCCGAATATGTCGCTATTCTTTCGGGCAACACCGACCTGCTGGAAAAAGCCCGCTTGGAAAAGAAGATTGCCACGCTCGAAAGCGAACGTCAGGCGTTCGTGCGCGGCAAGTCGTCGAGCCGCTACAAGCTGGACACCATTCTGTCCGATATAAAGAAGAACGACGCCAAAATCGAGGGCATAACCAAAGATTTGGATCATTTCAAAGCCCGTGTGCAGTTGAACGGCGACGGCTCGTACCGCAATCCCGTGAAACTCGACGGCCTCGAAACCTCCGACCCGAAGCTCATCGGCAAGCAGTTGAACCATATCGCCGCGACGGCCCGAACGGGCGGCGAGTTACAGCCCATCGGAAGCCTTTACGGATTCGACCTGCTCGTAAAGAGCGAAACGACCGAAAAGGACGGATTCGACCTTACGCAGAACCGTTTCTATGCACGCGGCGAAGCCGATTATCTCTACTCCTACAATCACGGAAACATTGCCGCAGATCCGCGTTTAGCCTCGCTCAACTTCATACATGCCCTTTCGACCATCGAAACGGTGTTGGAGGGCTTCAAGAAGAAGAATGAGGAACTGGCCAAAGACATTCCCACCCTGCAAAGCGTGGTGGAGGGAACGTGGCGCAAGGAATCCGAACTGGCGGCACTGCGCGCCCAAATGACGGAGTTGGAGCGCAAAATTCAACTGTCGCTGAAACCTATCGAAGAGGAGGCGGAGGTGATAGAAGAGACTGCGCTGATGGAAGATAGTCCGCGACATACGCAGCTGAAAGAGCGCGGACAGCCTTTTATTCCGTCGCGCCTGCAACAGATAGCCGATGCCTCCGGCGGACGTATCGTCATCGGGCGTGTCGGGACGCAAATCAAAAACGAATCCGGCGCAAACAAGGGCATCAAGATGTAACGACAAAGCCGACGGCAATACCGTCGGCTTTTATTTATACCGAATCATATTACTCTCCGATTCGGCTTTTCAAATCCATGCGTTCGTGCAGGATTCTCACGATCTCTACGGCACTCTCGGAAACCGTCCGATAGAAAACGATGTGTTTGCCCGTTCGGTATCCGTATAATTCGGCCATGATTTCCGCGTACTCCCGGCCCAGCGGTCGAGAACTGTCGGCTATTTGACGGCAGGTAGCCACGAGCAACGCATAATACTTGTCGGCTTGGGCCTCCGACCATGTTTCGACCGTGTAATTCCAGATGTTCGTGAGGTCTTCGACGGCCTTGTTCGAGAAAAGCAGATCAGCCATTTTTTCGCTGCATTTTCAACGTCCGCAGATGTTGCTCGGGATCGAACCCTACGGCGATGCCGCTTCTCACGCCCTCGTCGATTGCGCTCTTCAACGCCACGACACTGTTTTCCTGCTCCTCCAAAAGCCGCAGACCGGCACGCACCACCTCGCTGGCATTATTATAACGTCCCTGTGCGATCGTGGACTGGATGAAGTTCTCGAAGTAAGTTCCCAAAGCTACCGATGTCGTTTTCATAATTCACCTCCTTTTTCGCAAAGTTACCAATATTTAGTAATACAACAAAT
>CAXHRY010000107.1:0-1865 GCA_964018965.1 uncultured Alistipes sp. | reverse complement strand
TCGTTGCTCTGCGTTCGCGCCAATTCGGATATGTTCTTCCACAAATATTTCGGTTCGATTACATAATGAATCTTACGACGCATCTGTTTCTCGAATTCCGAGATGTCGTCGGGATTACGGTCGTACCAAATCTGCAATGGCGTCAAAACTTGACTTTCGTCCGAGTCTGTATCTAGCACAGAGGGATAATCCGAACCGAGTTCTTTCTTTACGGCATCTTCATAGTTATCGGAAAGATACCGTAAAAACAGAAAGGAAAGCATGTAGTCGCGGAAATCGTCCGCGTTCATCGCTCCACGCAGTTTATCGGCGATTCCCCACAGGGTTTTTCCTAATTTTTGCTGTTCTATTGCGGTCATTATGCGTGTAATACGAAGTTATATTTAGTTATTATTCCATTGAAAATCTTTTTGAATAGTTCCTTATTGTCGGGAACCAACTCTTTAGCTTCATATCTAAAAACAGTTTTATGCGAAAGAGTATTGACAATGCGGGCGATTTCATCCTTATCGATCATCCCGATTTGTTCCAAAACATATGCAAATCTACCGACACCCAAAAACGATGCTATATTCTCCAAAATTTGCCGTAACAATGCGAAATGATATGCATAAATCCGGTCATCGTCAATCGCTTTTTTGAGTATTTGCAGCAATTCCAAATGATACAGAAAAACCTCGTTGTTGGGGCTATGAAGGTTTATGCCGACACCATCTTTTTTCAAGATATATAATTGCACCTCATTTTTGTACGAAGATGCTTTTTCTCCCTTCTTGATCCAATCGCATAAAATCGAAAATAATCCGATATGATGTGTAGTGATAATAATTTTTCTATTCTTGAAATGGCGATCGATTAGATCCATAATCGATGAAACCGTAATAAAAATATTATGATCATCCAGACTTGAAACAGGATCGTCTATAAAGAAGTGTTGCGATTGTTTTCCTTCACCTGTCAATCCATCTATATCGAACAACGCAAGAAAGAAACACCAAATAAATATCTGTTGCTCGCCTCGCGAGATTTTAATGGGAGTATCTTCATTCCCAGTATTTTCGTTTGCCGTTTCATCTTTTTTTACAAAGAATTGTACATACTCGATACCTCGTGCGGCATCGTCGTAAAGATGAAATCGGAAATCGAATTTCGGTTTATAGGGCGTTAAGTGTTCTCTTAATTTATCTTCATTAAATGACTGATGATATTGATTGAGCGTACTCGGTTGAATCATCAATCTCATATTCTGTCCGCCGTGTTCCTCATCATTATCCCAAACAAACAAATCTTCACTATACGCATTGTAGTAGACACCGGCATGATGACCTCTATTATTTTTCTTTGTGATGTTTTTATAGGCAACTGATAAGCGTGTTTTTCCTGTACCATTGAATGCGTACACAAGAACAATATTCTTTGTCAGTTCGGTTATTTGAGTTGCTAATCGCTCCATATCAATTTCTACTTATATTCGGGAACAGTTGCTGCATCAGTCCTTTTTTATGATTCCTGAGGGCTTCGAGGCGATTTGTTTGGGCAGTAATCAAATCATCTAAAGAGGAGAGGCAATCGGCGATTTTTTGCTGCTCTTCTTGTTTGGCAGGAGAAAATTGCATAAAATTCTCCAAATCGGAATTTTTAAGATTATTTATGTTGCCTCCTCCAATCGCAAGAGCGACGAATTTTGTATAACTATCTGTTTGCAATAAATATTTAGCAAAAATATTCTTAGGTCTGAAAATGGAACAAAAAGCCCCTACCGTTAAATCATACGAGATATCTTGATCAAGTTCCGCGTTTTTACCGACCAATGCTTTGCTGCCATTAGACATGCAAATTACAACATCTCCTTTTTGTAATCGTTG
>CAXHRY010000106.1:0-1895 GCA_964018965.1 uncultured Alistipes sp. | reverse complement strand
AGTTCATGCAGGAGGCCGAAAGCCCCTCGCATACGGGCATTTTCATCATGGCTCAAAGTGCGCTCGAACAGCTTATCCGTATCGACTTCGACCCGCAGGCGCTGGAAGCGTATCGGGTAAATCCGGCCGAGAGAGTTCAAGCGCAGGAGCAGCGTTTCGAGCCGCTGGACACCTCGAAAATCGACCTCGACGATCTGGCCAAGAAAGGCATCCGCATGGAGGACATCGAGCCGCACCTGCGGGCCATGTCCTACGGCCATAAATCCAACGGCCTTATCGAGATGAATCCCGAATTGGAGAGCGGCCTGCGTGTGGCGACCAAAGGGCGCGTATCGCTCGAAGAGCAGGCGGACGGCTCGCTCAAAGTCATTCCTCATTACTGGCAGGAGAAGCCCGACCTCGACGCGCCTTTCCACGGTGTGCTGCTCGACGACGAGGTGAAGAACAACCTCACGAACGGCCGCCATGCCGGCAAGGTACTCGACCTCGAACTGGAGCAGGGGAAGCTGACCCCTTGTTTCGTGTCGCGCGACAAATGGACGAATACGCTGGAATATTTGCCCGTCGAACTGCTGGAAAAACGTGCCGTCATCAAAAATGCCGAGCTCTCCGAGGGCAAGCGGATGGACTTTTACAGCGGTGGCAAGGTGCTGTTGGAGGGCTATACCACCCGCGCCGGTTACAAGCGGGACGCCTATATCCAGATCGACGCCGCCGAACGCAACTACGAATTTTCCTACGACGGACTGGACAGAAAGCGATATCAGGCCGAGAACCGGGCCATCCATACGCAGCAGCGCGCCGAGCGAGGCGAACGGGAGGCAAAGGAGATGGGCAAGGCTCCCGAATTGACGATCCATCACATGATTCTCAAAGCCGCCGTTCCCGACGAGGCTTACAAACAATGGTCGGAAGCAGTCAAAGACCCCTCCAAGCGTGCGGACGTCAAGGCGTTCTACATCAAGGGCATGGTCAAAGACGGTCAGGGCGAACCTTTCAACGCATGGGTCAAGCCCAATTTCGCATTGGGCAAGATGGACTTCTTCAAATGGAATCCCGACCGAGCCAAGCGGCAGGGCGCCGAGGTGAAGCCTGCCGGCGAAAGCCGCACGCAGGTGGCTGTCAATTCCGAGGGCAAGACGGTCGAGGCTGTCAAAAACGTGAAAGAGCCGCTCAAACAGGGGCAGCAGCAACCTACGCCGACGCAGGAGAAACGAGCCGCCCGTACTTATCGAAAAAACAATTCCAAAGGTCTGAAACATTAGATGTATGGAGACGATCTATGTGATTATAGGAGTATTGGTACTCCTCAATATCGGAGTTATCGCCTTATACCTCCATGTCGGGAAACGGCTGCCCACGGATGAGCGGGAGGACGACGACCGACGATATTACGACGAGAATGGCAACCACGTTTACTACGACCGTAAGCTGATCGCCCGTCTGAAACGCGAGAAAGAGAAACGGGAACATCAAGAAAACAACAACGACCACTAAAAAATCCGAATATCATCATGCAAGTAATCATCGCAGAAAAGCCCTCGGTAGCGCGCGAAATCGCCGCCATCGTGGGCGCCAAGAACCGCCGGGAGGGTTATATCGAGGGAAACGGCTATGTCGTAACATGGGCTTTCGGACACCTCATCCAGCTGGCCAGGCCCCAGCAGTACGGCATCGAGGGATTCAAAGCGGAGAATCTGCCTATCCTGCCGCCGAAGTTCATCCTCCTGCCCCGTCAGATCAGGGAGGGCAAGGAGTACAAATCCGATCCGGGTGTGCTGAAACAGCTCTCCGTTATCAAAGAGTTGTTCAACATGTCCGACCGTATCGTCGTCGCGACCGATGCCGGACGCGAGGGCGAGTTGATTTTCCGTTATATCTACTCGTTTTTGGAG
>CAXHRY010000105.1:0-1897 GCA_964018965.1 uncultured Alistipes sp. | reverse complement strand
CGAGATCGTCGGCTCGTCGCTCGGATAGACCACCGCATCGATGGACTTGACAACTGCAACCTCGCGCCATTTATACAGTCCCAACATCGGATATGTTATTCTTGCTCCTCGTTTCCCATTTTGCACGACGGCCCGGCCGCTTTCAAACCCAACAAAGATTCCTTGAATCTGACGCCCATTCGAGAAACACAATACAACCTCCGACCCACAAGAACAATCTTTGAGTTCAACAGGCACTCGCCAATTACCGATTTGTCTGCTTTTCATAATATTTGCTATTTAGTATTACTTAATCTTCTTTGGGAAGCGGACACCAGTCGGGGGTTCCCGCCGGATCGACTAATCGCACCTTTGTGTCGCTGGTCGGAATTTCCGTGTCCGGCAAAAAAACCTCTCGATTAAAATGCGGAAAGCCTAATTCCTTATGGAAAGATGGGTGGCGGCAATCACCGGAGCAAATACGGTCATGAGGCTCTTTCTCCTCATTCCCATCATTCCAGACTGTCAGGTAAGGACAGTTTGCGCAACCGCTCACTAAAATTTTTCTCATAAATAGTTGAATTAAAAAAGTTAGTCTAAATACATATTGTCCAAACAGTCATAGACCTGTTCCGGCATTCCTATTTCGTCCGATTTAGCAAGGACGCCGACCAGTTCGTCGTCCGTCACTCCGGCCTCTTTCATAACTGTTTTGATGATTCGAGCCGCCCCGTGGCGGTCGCAGCGCAGCAGTTCCGCCGCAAATGAAAACAGGCAGTTCCACCAGCCTGCGTTGAAGTCTTCCGATTTTGTCATAGAATTTATTTTAATGTGTTTCTGTAATTTTATTTGCAAGTCGCCGGGAATCGAACCCGGGCAACAGCCGCATCCTCCAGCGGGTAATCCCTGCGCCATCGTCGCTCTACTTGCACTCGAGTCTTCATCTAAAAAGGGGGTTGCGGGTGGCCGGGGACTCGAACCCCTGCTAATCTCTAAACAACAGCCAATTTTTCCCATTTCGTTGTTCATTTCCTGTCGCCACCCGTACCGGTTACTTCATAGGCCACCTCCTTTCTCCTGAATCGTTACATATTGCCGGATAACCGACAACGCTTCGTCGTAAGAGTGCGACTGCATCACCGCCCTCATCATTTTGTCGGCTTCGCATTCGGCCTTTTCCCGCTTCCATCGACGCTCCACCGCCGACCCTCCGCGCGGAACGGCCGCAATAATCGCTGCTCGAGCCTTCGTCATCAGGGCGAACACATTGCCATCCGACCCCTGTAAATCGACTTCGATAATCGGTTTTTCCATATCAGCTCGGCAGTTGGTCAGGACGAACGATGTATGAAATCGGAATGACCCGCTGCGGCTTTACGGGCTTCGGTTTGCGGAGGATCGCTTCGAGTTTTGGCACGAGAGCCTGCAACTCGTCAATAGTCAGCATTCCGAAAGGTTTACCGGCGATGCGCGGGTCGAGGCAGAAGTCATTCACCGCGGCGAATGTCCGGTCGGCCGTATCGACCCCGAGCCGCTGGATACGGTTCAATGCCGCCGAGCGCGCCTTGCGCAACCGCTCCTTGTATGCGGCCGAGGTTTCGCCGAGCTGCTTGCCCGTCTGGAGACATTCGCACATCTCCTCGTACTCGGTCGGGGTCATCTCTCGCAGCGATGACGTGCGGCCGCCGGTGAACTGCGACACCAGCACCTCCTTGTGCTGCTCGAGGTCGATGCTCTTCGCTTTGGCGATGGCGTAGAGCCGAGAATAGTTACGCTTCCGGTTCATGGGATAGTTCGGTATTCGTTTCGATAGCTGCGTGAGCATCGAAGGTTTCGGCAAGGAAGATGCGCATCCGCCGCTGACGGGCGATCAGGTATTCGAGAGTAGCACCCTCGCTCTGCTGCCAATCCGCCATCA
>CAXHRY010000104.1:0-1954 GCA_964018965.1 uncultured Alistipes sp. | reverse complement strand
GGGGCGATGGCATGAACTATCGTGTCGAGAAGATGCGTTTCGGCAAACTCGACAGCAAAACGCCCGACAAGACGAAGATACATTACAACCAGCATATCACTGTCGAGGGCATTCCATTGGAGGCATACGATTATGTAGTAAACGGCAAATCTGCAATAGAGTGGATAATGGAGCGTTACGCGGTTGCCGTAAACAAAGACAGCGGCATCCGCAACGACCCGAACGATTGGGCTGCGGAACATAACGACGAAAAATATATTCTCAATCTGCTGTTGCGCATCATTACCGTTTCGCTCGAAACGATGAAAATTGTATATACTTTACCGAAACTTAAATTTGAGGAGTAAAATCATGACCCGTTCTACCGATTCAGAATCTACACAGCCAAGATATAGTGTTTTATTCTTAAAAATATTAGGTGCATTTACTGCTGTATTTATTGGCTACTTAATATATTCGCATCATGTGTTTTGCCAATCTCAGGATAATGTGAAGACTTGTTATGTAGAGCACATTAAAAGAGCAGATAGCTTGCATCTTAACATACTTCGCTATAATAAAGACGTAGTTGTAAATATTCAAAAGATATTTGATGCTACGTTGGCTGACTCTATGATTAAAGCTTCTTTGATGAATACTCGTCATTTGTCGAAAGCGCAATCGAATAATTTGGGAGTGATTATTGAATCTCATTTTAGTAAAATAGAATCATTGCATGAAAAATATGGTGAAAAACTATTAAGAGATTCGTTGCGGTTGGGTGTTGAGCGGGACCTTCTCAACGGGCAAACAAAGGCGATGATTGATTTGCATCTAAACAAAATAGAACATGAATATAGTAACATTACTTTATGGGCAGCCATTCTGACAATTTTATTTCTTGTATTCAGTTTCTACTCTGTTTTTAAAGCAGACGAACTCATCAAACAAGGAACAGACGGTCTTAACGAAATACGGCAAATTAAGGCGCAAGGCGAACAAACTGTTGAAGAGCTAACTGCGAAAGGCGAAAAAATCTTAACAAACACAGAAGAAGATATCAGAAGATTTATGATGCGCCAACATCGTAATATGTTAGAATCCAGCAAAGAATTCGAAGCTAAAAAAAGTGAGATTGAGCATGCGTATGATGATTCTTTGCAAGGTTTAAATACAACAAAGGAGTATTTTAATGAGAGAATTAATAATATACTCCTAACGTTTGAGAGCGAAATGAAAAAGCTACGCTTGGATCAAGAACAAGAACTTTCTAAACAACAAGTTGAATTCAGGAATTTAGTAGTAGAAATAAATGAATTTTTTGCTCATTTGAAAGAACAGAAGGCGGCAGATAAGCAAGAATCCATAGACGCAAAAGAGGAGGACAAACAATGATGATTAACAATAATATGCTTTATCAGAACTCATCTAATGAACTGATGCAGGCTAAAAATTATCAATCTCAAATCTCCCAAAAAGAATTTGAGATAAAGTTGATGGATATAAATAGCAAATATTCGTTTAATAAAGAGCCGGACTATATTACCAATTTGCAACGACAGAATGTAAAATTAGAGATTAATAGTCTTGCATATAATAGAAATATGCATTTATGCAATGCTATTGATAATGCATTAGACCTTGCAATAAATGAATCGCAGGATAGTGTCTTTTATTCTATGGCCTATCTTGCTATAAGCTCTATAAACTCTTTTATTAGAATACAAAACGAGCTAAATTTAAACCTGCCATTTAATGTTGTTTTTAAATTATCGCAAGCCGATCTTCAAACAACGAATGTTTTAGTAAAAACTGAAATATCGGCATTGAAACGATTGTGTAATATAATATAGCGATTGATGTACGTTATAAGCAATGGGTACAAGGTAAAATATATTACACTGCATTATCAGTGGAGCAACGACATAGTGTTGATTGCTATTAGACGTCCGAATTTGTCCTTTGCCGTACAAAT
>CAXHRY010000103.1:0-1967 GCA_964018965.1 uncultured Alistipes sp. | reverse complement strand
AGAAACTCCAGGACTGGTCAAAACCCGAATACCGAAAGGCAAACCACACCTGGACTGACACCATGATTAAACGATACAATGCACACACTATCATGGATGCAATCCGTATGATGCCTGGCATTTCGATGCGGGGGAATAATATATTTTACCAAGGAAGAAATCCCGTATTTGCTGTGGACGGAACACTTTGCCAGACGAATGGACAGATCGGAAGCGGCGGAGCAAATATTTTGGGCTATTCGTCTATTCCGGGAATGGGGGTAACATCTATAGGAGACAGAAACCTGATACCGAATAATGCGCTTCCCAAAAGCAGATCCACAATGGATGACACGGAATCGATTGTCGATCTACCCGTCGAGCTTCAATACCCGATCGAGTACGTTTCGCGAATCGACTTACTTGACGGCAATGCCGCATTCAGCATCTGGGGGCACAGTGCTTTCGGAGGTGCAATCTCCATCACGCTGAAATCCGGGGCCGAATGGGCTACCTTACATCGCGAAAACATGCGCACCGACGTACAGGTCGCCAAGCCTTTGGGATATCAGACTCCGGCAGAATGCTATACTCCGGCATACGACACACCCGAGGCAGTGAAATCCCGTGTACCCGACTTCCGGACGACTTTATACTGGAATCCGGCGGTCAAAGCCACGAACGGTCGTGCTACGGTAGAGTGCTATCTCAACGATGCGGCCTCTGAACCCAGGATCGAAATCGAGGGATGGAGTCTCGACAATCGTATAGTAATCTTCCGCAAGGAGTAATCGCATCCTTGAAAATCAGCGGATATTTCCGCGCAAAGCACGCAGAATATCCAGCGTCCCGGTACCGGGGATTTCGCCGTTGCGCTTCATTTCGAGAATCGTCCGGACGATATACCGTCCGATATCGCGACGTAACCGCCCGTAAAGCGGACACGAGGTATAGTTTTCGTTATCGAGCAACACATCGCGGATCGACCGCAGAGAATTGGTATAGTTAGCCATCTCGTTCTTCAGTGCCACGCCCTGCTTCTCCGAAGCGGTGATACGCGCGATCGACATCTGCCGCAGTTTCTCGCAAACGGAATTCAGCACGACCATCACCACATTATCCATAAGCGTATGCCCGTGCATGAATAGATAGGTATTCTCCGGTGCGACACCCCGTTCACGCAACTGCTCCCCGAAGATGCGCATCGGTTGGACCATCTGCGGGTTACGCTCAGCGAGCATCCGTTCGCGCCGCGCGACGTTGCGTTGCAGCCAGGCAATGGTCCCCTCGCCGTTGCGCTCGACTTCGACATACCCCAACCGCACCGCATTGCGAAAATCGGCCAGCGAGAAGACATGTTCGGTCGCCAACTGCGCCGAAAAGGCATACCAGACGAACAACGGATAAACCGTTCGCGAATAAGCCTCCATAAACCGCACGAAATCGAAGATCCGCGTATCATTCTTCGTAGCCTTGACGCAGATATTGTGCAACGACGGGGCATAGCAGAGATAATTCTCGGTAGCGTAAGCGTAAGTATGGAACATGTAGCGAGCCTCCAGCAACTGGCGCGACTGTTCGGTGCGCCCTGCGAAGAGATAGTCGAAATCCGAATCGACGCAGAGAATCATTCCGGCATCGGAGCGGGGGATCATGCCCAGGAGGACTTTCTTGCCTTTGGGGAGATCGCCGCGTTCGGGGACCGAGATTTCAAAACGCAGATAGGGATTACGAAAATGATCGAATATCCCGCGCCAAAACGCGACATCTTCATACCCCTCGACATAAACCTTCACCACGCGCTCACCGGGAACCGCCGGCAAAGGCCGCGGCAACCTGTCGTCAGCGACCGGATGCGCAAAGGGATTGAGGTTTTGCAATCTGTCTCGGAATTTGCGGGTCATAGCAAGACAAAGATACGAAGAAAATCCGAGAGCAGCGCAATGGTAAGTCAAATAATGTTAATGTGTTGTAAGTCAGAATTTGGC
>CAXHRY010000102.1:0-2067 GCA_964018965.1 uncultured Alistipes sp. | reverse complement strand
CGCAAAGTTACCAATATTTAGTAATACAACAAATTTACGGCCGATTTTATTATCTTTTTCCGAACGAATTATTCTCCCGCTCCTTTTTCAGTTTGCGGAAATTGCTGAAATTACGCTCGATGAACCGCAATACGTCCGATTCGCGATAGAACGTCTTGTGATAGATCATCTGGTAGGGCAAATCCCCGGAGGTACGATACCGTTGCAGCGTGCGTTTCGAGATGTTGAGCATCTTGCACAAGTCGTAATTATCCAGCAGCCTGTCGCCGTCGGGCAAAACGGAGAGGCTTTGCTCCGCGGCGGGCGTGCACAACTCTTCGATGTGCTCCAACCGCTTGGCGAGACGTTGCATCCAACCCTCGAAATACTCCCTGTCCAGCATCATGGCCGCCTACTCTTTACACAGGTTTACAGGTATTCGTTCTATTTTTCCGATGAGTTCTTTGTAGGTTTTTACTCCGATAATAAGTATTTTCATAATCCTTTGTTGTTTTGTTTGTTACAAAGGTCGATATTATTTGATACGGTAATAACGAGGTCGGTACGACTTTTTTGCGATAAAATATTCTGCTGATACAATGATTGTTATGTCGATAAAGGAGTTCTGGCGGCAATAAAAAACGTAAATTCATGTCGAAATAAGGCAAACACCGATGTCGGTAATCGCAATTATGGATGGCGGAAACCATCCATAATTTCGTAAAATACTTATTTGGGTAATCATCGGTCCCGTTTTTGATTCGACTATTTCTCCATGCGTTCGATTAAGGCCACTTTCAAACTATCGAGAAACGGAGTTTTCGTATTGCGAATCCGCATGTCGCTGAATGTTCGGGAAATATTCTTGTCCAATTCAATATTGAATACTGTTTGCAAATACTCGACAAGCTGTGTCATGGGGACATTACCGAACACCTTTCTGCTATCGCATGCGAAGATCAATTCGTAAAGATCCGTTTTTTGAGCAGACCATGTAATGCGTACTCTGGGTAGCGACAACGACGACCAGTGGTTCTCCAACCCGTCCAATTCTTTATTCAGATATTCCGTAAGAGACTCATTTGCCAACAACCGAGCTACGGTGAAATCACAATTGGTCGAAAACATCGGATCGCGTTCATAATAAAATGAATCGAAATAAAGAGCGACATCGGCGTGTCCGCGAAGATAATAGATCGAATCCAGATGGGTAAGCCCTGAACGGTAATAACGGACAAAATCGGAACGTTTGGAGTTATAGCGATTGATGCCTTTAATCTCATCAATCAAATACGCTCTTTGCGATTCGACGCCTTCCGGTCGGTTCATTTCGATGTTATAAACTTTCCGCCAATAAATCAACCCGGAGCACAAACGGGGTTTGATTTCTTTGAAAAAGTGTATCTCTTCCGCATCATCGTGAAAGGTATAACCGGCAATGAAATTTTTTAATCGGTTGAAGGCTTCGGCATAAACGAGTGAGGCATCGTACGATTTTTTCATGATGTTCAGATCGGATGACAAAATCGGTTGTAGTTTTTTGTCCATCTCGCATTTCAAATGTTCGATAAATGTAACCATAGCTTTGTGTTTAGGATTGGTATTTAACAGAATTGCATAGAATAAGGCGTGAAATCATTTCCACGCCTTATTCGAGCTCATTAAATTCTATTATTTATTGAATATGCAAAATACACTGGGTATTAGCTTTTTATAAGTAGCATATACCGCATAAGGTAATGGATTTTGAATTTTATTAGGTATTATAACTGCAAAATTTTATGTATTTGCTTTTACTATTCCGTTGACAGGATCGAACCGCACGCCGTCGTTGCTGAAGAGCCGCTCGATATGGCCGCTGCGGGCCATCTCCGCCGTCGGGAGACAGTGTAGCTGCGGCGGGTCGATAAGTGCGATGCTGTCGGCGAGCGACAGGGCGATGTCGAGTTCGTGGGTGGAGAACAAGATGCACTTGCCCTCGTCGTGCGTGAGGCGGGCGAGCAGCGAACAGAGTTCGTAGCGGTTGGGCAGGTCGAGAAACGAGGTGGGCTCGTCGAGCAGGATGATGGTCGTGGACTGCGCCAGTGC
>CAXHRY010000101.1:0-2156 GCA_964018965.1 uncultured Alistipes sp. | reverse complement strand
GGGGAGCGAAGCACCGATAAGCGCGGCAAGGAAATAGAGGATTTTCGTCCAGATGCCGCCCCACGTACCCGTGTGGAGGGCATAGAACCAGCCTCGGAGGCGTTGCTGCCGGGGCGTCTCTTCATAAAGGGTGATTTCGGCGAGACGGCCGCTGCGGGGATCGAACGTCGCGCGGTCGATGCGTCGCATCGCCGATTGCCGCGCGACCTGCGCTTCGGTTCGTGTCAGCGTGATTGTTTTGTAGGCGGTGCAATGCGTCGTGAGCTGCCCCAGCACGGCGTCCCATACGGCATAATCGAACGGTCGCGCTTCTGTTTCGGCCTGCGTTCTATCGTGCTCCCGGCCTGTGTTCCGTTCGCCGCTTCTTTCGCGGCTCTGGCGGCTGCCCGAATCGGCTTTCCGCAAGGTATTTTCCTGCGCTGCAACGGTTTGCTGCGATCCGCCGAAAAGCGCATAGGCCGCCGTGCGGTACCAGCCGAACGACCATGTGAGCCCCGTCAGCGCCATGACCAGCAACAGCAGGGTCGCATAGAATCCCAGCGAGACATGGCAGTCGTGCCAGAAACGGCGGCCGTCGGAACACGATACTTTCAGCCGGTTGGGCCGCGCCCTGCGGCTGCGGGGAATCCAGAGAATCAAGCCGCTGACAAGAATCACCACCAACGCCAGCGTCGAGACCCCGACGATGGCTTTTCCGACCGACTTTTCGCCTTTCGACGGCGGCGGGTCGAGCAGCCAGCGGTGAAGTTTCCGCACCGTGCCGAAGAATGCCGGGCTTTCGGCCCAGCCGTTGACAGTGCCCGTATAGGGGTCTACGCTCAGTTGCCTGCGTCCCGTCTCGCGGAAAGCGGCCATGCAGGGTTCGTCGCTGCGGGCGGAGAGTTGCAGCGAAACCAGGTGCAGCGAATCGGGCATCTGCCCGCCGATGCGGCCGGCGAGCTGCGACGGACGAAGCGGACGTGCGTCGGCGGGTGCTGCGACCCGATAAAGCTCCGGGTGCAGCGCCCGGGTAATCTCGCCCTCGAAGACGAGCACGGCGCCCGACAGACAGACGACGGTCAGGACGATACCGAGCGGCAGCGAGAGCCACAGGTGTATTTTTGCGAATATCTTTTTCATGATTCGGGTGTTTTGTCCGGACAAGGGAACGGCCCGCGCAACGACGGGCCGCTCTCCTGCCGGAGTGGTTCCTATTTCCGGACGGTCAGTTTGCCCGCCGTGGCGACGGATTCCGCGTCGATGACGAGCCCTTTGGTCGCACGTCCCGTGGCGGCATCGATCCTATAGAATGCCGGTTTGTCGCCGCCGGTCACCGTCACGGCGATGTACATGGCTCCGTTC
This sequence comes from uncultured Alistipes sp., assembly GCA_964018965.1. GTDB lineage: Bacteria > Bacteroidota > Bacteroidia > Bacteroidales > Rikenellaceae > Alistipes. The sequence continues at coordinate 815 of CAXHRY010000101.1, read as the reverse complement.
TCGCCGTAGGGCTCGCCGCCGAAGCCCGCAAGGTCCGACGGTAGCCCGGTCACGGGTACGACGGTTTTCGCCTCGGCATCGAAGACGGCCAGTTCGTTCGTCACGGCATCCTTGCCCTGCATCATCCCCTCCACGCCGTCGGAGTAGAGTTGCAGCAGAAAGTATGCGCCCGAGATGTGCCAGCAGCGGAAAATAGGATGCTGCGTGCCGATCTGCTCGAAATTCACGTAGTAGTCGGGGTCGAACTCCGTCGCGCCCTTGCGGATGCGCACCACGCCCGAGGGTTTGGTGCCGGTCACCTTCTTCAGGTCGGCCGACGAGGTAAAGGTGCGGCCGTAGCCGGGCGAGAAGACGTAGAGGTCACCGTTGTCGGCGGCCCAGATCGTCTGGTAGTATTGCGAGCGATGGCGGCCGCAGGCGAAGCCGATTTTGTCGGTCGAGGCGATTACGGGCTTCTCGGAGAACGACGAGCCGCTGTAAATGGCGACCCACGCGCGGTCGGGATACTGCGTCGAAGGAATCGTTCCGGCGGTGTAGGAGCTGCTGGCCGAGCCGCCGTCGGTCTTGGCGACCAGTTCCGGGTCGGTCACCATGTCCGGCCACTTCGCTATACCGTAGCGGCTCATGCCCATCGGCACGACCGAGGTGTAGAGCTTGCCGTTCGCCTCTTCCAGTCCGGCGAAGGTCACCTTCTCGCCGTTGCCGAGGAAGTTTTCCGCGTCGATCGACCCTTCGGTCTGCCCGCCGGTGTTCTCGTCGAGGTAGTTGAACAGCAGCGCCTGCGCGATGTTGCCCTCGGCGTCCGTAGTCTTCGA
>CAXHRY010000100.1:0-2223 GCA_964018965.1 uncultured Alistipes sp. | reverse complement strand
AACCGATGACTGGGGCTAAGTCGTAACAAGGTAGCCGTACCGGAAGGTGCGGCTGGAACACCTCCTTTCTGGAGCATACTCTTAGGTATAGCTGCTAATTACTTCAAAGACTATTATAACAGTATCCGTTTATGTCCACGCATAAGACGGTGGCGGAGCGAAACCGCGATACTGTACGCTCTCGAAGACCGGTTAGCGATAACCGGTCCGAAGAGAAAAGTTCTTTGACAGATTTAAGGATGAGAAAAGGGGTTTTTCCTGTAAAGGAGAGACGATAAAGAAAGTAAGCAAGGGCGCACGGGGGATGCCTAGGCTCTTGGAGGCGAAGAAGGACGTGTTAAGCTGCGAAAAGCTTCGGGGATTGGCAAAAACGAATTGATCCGAAGATATCCGAATGGGGCAACCCGGCAGATTGGAGATCTGTCACACTGCAAAGTGAGCTAACCCTATGAACTGAAACATCTAAGTAATAGGAGGAAGAGAAAGAAACATCGATTTCCAGAGTAGTGGCGAGCGAAATGGAAATAGCCCAAACCGATAATGTTACGGCATTGTCGGGGTTGTAGGACTGCGATATCTTAATACCGACGAACGAGAACGAACTGGAAAGTTGGACCATAGAGGGTGAAAGTCCCGTATTGGTAAGTTAGGTAAGCGGTAGCAGTATCCTGAGTATGGCGGGACACGAGGAATCCTGTCTGAATCCGCCAGGACCACCTGGTAAGGCTAAATACTCCCAAGAGACCGATAGTGGACCAGTACCGTGAGGGAAAGGTGAAAAGTACCCCGAACAGGGGAGTGAAAAAGAACCTGAAACCGTGCGCTTACAACCTGTCGGAGCGGCTATGTGCCGTGACGGCGTGCCTTTTGCATAATGAGCCTACGAGTTACTAATCACTAGCGAGGTTAAGGGCTATGAGGTCCGGAGCCGAAGCGAAAGCGAGTCTGAATAGGGCGTAAAGTTAGTGGTTGTAGACGCGAAACCTTGCGATCTACCCATGAGCAGGATGAAGGTTGGGTAAAACCAACTGGAGGTCCGCACCAGTAAACGTTGAAAAGTTTTTGGATGACTTGTGGGTAGGGGTGAAAGGCTAATCAAGCTGGGAAATAGCTCGTACTCCCCGAAATGCTTTTAGGAGCAGCGTTGTAATAGTCTACTGGAGGTAGAGCTACTGATTGGATGCGGGGGCTTCACCGCCTACCAAATCCTGACAAACTCCGAATGCCAGTAGTATGATTTACAGCAGTGAGCCGCTGGGTGCTAATGTCCGGCGACAAAAGAGGAACAACTCAGACCATCAACTAAGGCCCCCAAGAATACACTAAGTTGAACTAACGATGTGCGACTGCAGCGACAGCTAGGATGTTAGCTTGGAAGCAGCTATTCATTTAAAGAGTGCGTAACAGCTCACTAGTCGAGCGGTTGTGCGTGGATAATAAACGGGCATCAAGTGTATCGCCGAAGTTATGGACTCTACGGAGTGGTAGGGGAGCATTCCATCGACGTCGAAGCGGGTTCGTAAGGATCCGTGGAGTTTATGGAAAAGCAAATGTAGGCATAAGTAACGATAAGGCGGGAGAGTAACCCGCCCACCGCAAGACCAAGGTTTCCTGATCAACGTTAATCGGATCAGGGTTAGTCGGGACCTAAGGGTAAGCCGCATGGTGATCTCGATGGACAATCGGTTAATATTCCGATACCGATATGAACTGCGACGGAGGGACGGAGAAGCGTAAGCTACGCCAACAGACGGAATTGTTGGTTAAAGAGCGTAGGTATAACGTACTGTTAATAGCAGGATGTTGCTGAAACTCGACAGTACCGAGCGGCTACGGCCAATCGGATAGTTAGCCCAAGCAGGCTTCCGAGAAAAACTTCTAAGCTTCAGGTTCATATCGCCCGTACCGTAAACCGACACAGGTGGTCGAGGAGAGTATCCTCAGGTGCTTGAGTGAATCACGGATAAGGAACTAGGCAAATTGACCCCGTAACTTCGGGAAAAGGGGTCCCTACGCAAGTAGGGCGCAGCGAAAAGGTCCAGGCAACTGTTTAACAAAAACATAGGGCTATGCTAATTCGAGAGAAGACGTATATGGCCTGACACCTGCCCGGTGCTGGAAGGTTAAGAGGGGATGTTAGCGCAAGCGAAGCATTGAATCGAAGCCCCAGTAAACGGCGGCCGTAACTATAACGGTCCTAAGGTAGCGAAATTCCTTGTCGGG
>CAXHRY010000099.1:0-2308 GCA_964018965.1 uncultured Alistipes sp. | reverse complement strand
TTATTCGTATTCTTGGCTGCGCCGAAAATACTGCGCCTCGGAAAAAAGCAAGCTTGCTTGCATTTTTCTCTCGGCTTTTTCGTATCTTTGGCTTCGCCTTAGATACTTCGCCTCGGAAGAATGCAGACGAGCATGCTTTTTTCTCTCGGCTTATTCGTATTCTTGGCTGCGCCGAAAATACTGCGCCTCGGAAAAAAGCAAGCTTGCTTGCATTTTTCTCTCGGCTTATTCGTATCTTTGTAAAAAGAAACGCTCCGTGTTATGGTACGAAAAACGATATTGATAGCCGTTATGCTGTGCGCTGCGGCATGCGGCACCCGCAGCGGCCGGCAGACCTCCGCGCCGAAGCCGTCGGAACCCCAACCGGCGGTGTTTCTTCCGGCCATTCCTCCGGTGGCGCTCTCCGCCGAGGAGAAGCACGACTACCTGCGCTTCCACTACTGGGACCGTTTCGACTTCTCCGATACGACCTTCATCGCCCGGATCGATACGTTGCCCATGATCAAGGCTTATGCCCGCTTCGTGGCGATGCTTTCCGACCGTCCGACGGACCGCAGCCCGATGGATTCGCTCATGCGCCGTGCCGCCTCGTCGCGTCCGATGCTCGACTACTTCGCGATGCTGGCCGAAAAGGTGCTCCACGATCCCAATTCGCCGTTGCGTAACGACGAATTTTACATTCCCGTGCTCGAGGCGCAGCTCGCGAGTCCCTACTACGACGAATACGAACGTATCGGTCCGCAGTACGAGCTGGAGACCGCCATGCAGAATCGCATCGGGCAGCCGGCCAACGATTTCCGTTATACGCTGGCTTCGGGGGCTTCGGGTAACTTGTACGGTCTGCGGGCGGAATACGTCTTGCTTTTCATCAACAACCCCGGATGTCCCATGTGCCGCGAGATCCGCGAGGCGATCACACAGTCGCCGATGCTCACGGAGATGATCGAGCGGGGACGACTGAAGGTCTTGGCACTCTATCCCGACGAGGATCTCACCGAGTGGCACCGCTATCGCGAGCAGATTCCTGCGGAGTGGATCAATGCCTACGACCGGGGATGCGTATTGCGTGAAAGGAATCTCTACGATCTTTCGGCCATTCCGGCGCTCTATCTGTTCGATTCCGCCAAACGCGTGTTGGTGAAGGATTCGACCGATGTGGCACAGATCGAGGAGACGATCGATCGGCGCAGCTGACGGTATAGGTTGCGCTTATCGGGCCATAAAAAAAGACGATCGTTTTTTTATAGGGAGTTCAACAGGAATAGTTATCTTTGTCCTGTGAAACGAAAACACTAACACCAAACAATACGAAAATTATGGCAAAACAATGGCGTTGTACCGTATGCGGGTACATTCACGAAGGTCCCGAGGCACCCGAGCAGTGCCCGATGTGCAAGGTAGGTAAGGATAAGTTCGTCGAGGTCGAGGAGTCGACCGGCGATTTGGATTTCGTCACGGTTCACAAGATCGGCGACGGCAAGGGTGCCAGCCCCGAGTTGTGGGAGGGCCTCCAGAACCACTTCCTGGGCGAGTGCACCGAGGTGGGTATGTATCTGGCCATGAGCCGTCAGGCCGATCGCGAGGGTTATCCCGAGATCGCCGAGGCTTACAAGCGTTACGCTTGGGAAGAGGCCGAGCACGCTTCGAAGTTCGCCGAACTGATCGGCGAGGTGGTCTGGGACACCAAAACCAACCTGGAGAAACGCATGAATGCCGAGTGCGGCGCTTGCGAGGACAAAATGCGTCTGGCCCGTCTGGCCAAGCAGGAGAACCTCGATGCCGTGCACGACACCGTACACGAGATGGCCAAGGACGAAGCTCGCCACGGCAAGGGCTTCGAGGGTCTCTACAAGCGTTACTTCAAGTAGTGCGGCGGCCGTAGCGATACGGCAATCCGATGACAGACGACGGCTCCGGAATTTCCCGGGGCCGTTTTTCGTGTCTCGGGCAGGTCCGCGGGTTGTAGTTAGAGAGTGCCGCGGTTTTGCCGGGGGCTACGGTTCGCGCAACTCAAGGAGCCGCAGTTCGTCGGAGCGATCATCTTCGGCGGCTCGCATCTGCGGTGCGACCGGCCCTGCCGCCGAAGATGCAATGCCGTAGGCGTTGATTTTACTCAGCCCGGCCGGTGTTTTACGCTCTCTGACCGCTAATAGCCGAACCGCAGCGGAAACGGCGTACGGTTGTCGCTTTCACCGGCTGCCGAAGATGATTATTCCTGCAATTCCCGCCCCGAAATTGACCCCGATCAACTTTTTTCAGAGATCGAATGATATTTTCTATTCGATAGTTTGGTTCGGGGGGGGGGAAA
>CAXHRY010000098.1:0-2332 GCA_964018965.1 uncultured Alistipes sp. | reverse complement strand
GACCCACGGTCAGCACAACCGTCAGCGCAAGCCGGGTTCGCTGGGTGCATCGTCCTATCCCTCGCGCGTGTTCAAAGGCAAGCGTCTGCCGGGTCAGATGGGCGGCGAGCAGGTGAAGGTCGTGAACCTGAAAGTTTTAAAGGTTATTCCCGAGAGCAACCTCATTCTGGTGAAGGGTTCGATTCCGGGTGCAAAAGGTGCTTACTTAACGATTGAGAAATAGTATGGAATTAGCTGTTTTAAACACCCAGGGAACTGAAACGGGTCGCAAAGTGTCGCTTTCGGATGCCGTTTTCGGCGTGGAGGCTAATGACCACGCTATCTATCTCGATGTCAAGCAGTATCTCGCCGACCAGCGTCAGGGTACGCACAAGGCCAAGCAGCGTAACGAGGTTGCCGGTTCGACGCGCAAGCTGAAGCGTCAGAAGGGTACCGGCGGCGCCCGCTGCGGTAGCATCCTCTCGCCCCTTTTCCCGGGCGGCGGTCGCGTGTTCGGTCCCGTGCCCCGCGACTACAGCTTCAAGCTCAACAAGAAGCTCAAGCAGCTGGCTCGCCGCAGCGCGCTGACCTACAAGGCTCAGGCCGGTGCCATCTGCGTGGTGGAGAGCGTCAAGATGGAGGCTCCCAAGACCAAGACGGTCGTAGCGCTGACCGAGGCGCTGAAGGTTGCCGACAAGAAGGTGCTGCTCGTACTGCCCGAGTCGAACGTCAACCTGCAGCTCTCCTGCCGCAACATCCCCAACGTACTGCCCGTGCTGGCTCAGAATGTCTGCACCTACGACGTGATGAACGCTTCGGCGATCGTCATGGTGGAGGGCGCCGAGAACGTATTGAATACTTTGTTAGCTTAAAAACGCAAGAGTTACAATGGAAATTATTATTAAGCCGGTTTTGACCGAGAAAATGACGATTCAGGGCGAAAAGTTGAATCGCTACGGTTTTATCGTTGACGTGCGGGCTAACAAGCTGCAAATTCGTAATGCCGTAGAGCAGATGTACAACGTCGTCGTGACGGACGTGAACACCGTGAACTACATGGGCAAATTCAAGAGCCGCTACACGAAGGCCGGTCTTCTCGAAGGCCGCGCCAACAACTTCAAGAAGGCGATCGTCACCTTGAAGGACGGAGACAAGATCGATTTTTACAGTAATATCTAACGGAGATGGCAGTAAAAAAATTCAAACCTGTTACCGCAGGTACAAGACATAAGATTATCGGCACGTTCGACGAAATTACGAAATCGACGCCTGAAAAGTCGCTGTTGAGCCCCAAGAAGAGCACCGGCGGTCGCAACAATTCGGGTAAGATGACGGTCCGCTACATCGGCGGCGGTCACAAGCAGATGTATCGTAATGTCGATTTCAAACGTTCGAAGGACGGCATCGCCGCTACTGTAAAATCGATCGAGTACGACCCCAATCGTACAGCACGTATTGCACTTCTGGTATATGCCGACGGTGAGAAGAGCTATATCATCGCACCGAACGGTCTCCAGGTGGGCCAGACCGTAATGAGCGGCGCAGGCGTTGCTCCCGAGGTCGGAAACACGCTCTTCCTGAGCGAGATTCCGCTGGGTACGGTCGTCCACAACATCGAACTCTACCCCGGTCAGGGTGCCGCTATGGCGCGTTCGGCCGGTTCTTACGCCCAGCTGCTTGCTCGCGAAGGCAAATTCGCCATCATCAAGCTGCCCTCGGGCGAGACTCGTATGGTACTCGTTACTTGCCGCGCTACGGTGGGTGTCGTGTCGAATGTCGACCACAACCTCGAGAGCTCCGGTAAGGCCGGTCGCGAGCGTTGGCTCGGCCGTCGTCCCCGCAACCGCGGCGTGGTCATGAACCCCGTCGATCACCCGATGGGTGGTGGTGAAGGTCGTGCGTCGGGTGGACACCCGCGTTCGCGCAAGGGTCTGTTGGCTAAGGGTTACAAGACTCGCAACCCGAAGAAGACGACTTCGAAATTCATTATTTCCAAGAAGAAAAAGTAATTAAAAAGAGTACATAATGAGCCGTTCATTAAAAAAAGGACCGTTTATCGACCCCAAACTCGAGGCTAAGGTGGTAGCCCAGGCCGAAGGCAACAAAAAGTCGGTAATCAAAACATGGTCACGAGCAAGTATGATTTCGCCCGACTTCGTAGGTCAGACGATCGCTGTTCACAACGGAAACAAGTTCATTCCGGTGTATGTAACAGAGAACATGGTAGGACACAAACTCGGTGAGTTCGCTCCTACGCGCAACTTCCGCGGTCACTCGGGTAACAAGAAAAAATAGGTAGAAAATGGGTGCAAGAAAAGCAATAAGAGCCGAGAAAATCAAGGCTGAGAAGAAG
>CAXHRY010000097.1:0-2352 GCA_964018965.1 uncultured Alistipes sp. | reverse complement strand
CGTCTCCGAACTTCGGATCCGGAAGTAGAATTCGCTTTTTTGGCTTAGCTTTTCTCATTGCTATTAAAAATGTTGAAATTTCAGTCGGCCGGTTTCACCTTGAGCTACGGCCGCGAATGTGTTTGCTTAGTGATTATTTCTTTCCGGCCTTGGGGCGTTTCGCACCGTACTTCGAGCGACGCTGACGACGACCGTCTACGCCTGCCGAGTCCAAAGCTCCGCGAACGAGGTGGTAACGTACACCGGGGAGGTCCTTCACACGACCGCCGCGCACCAGCACGATCGAGTGCTCCTGAAGATTGTGGCCTTCGCCGGGGATGTAAGCATTGACCTCCTTGCCGTTGGTCAAGCGTACACGAGCTACCTTACGCATCGCCGAGTTAGGTTTCTTCGGGGTCGTCGTGTACACACGCGTACAAACGCCTCGGCGCTGCGGACATGCGGCGAGTGCCGGCGACTTGGATTTGTCCTCCAGCGAAACCCGACCGTTTCTCACTAACTGTTGAATAGTTGGCATTTCTTTAATGTCCTTTAATGGTTAAAAATTCTATCTCCATTGTCCAAAATGGACTGCAAAGGTACGCATTTTTTTCGAATTACAATATATATGGGCATCTTTTTTCGCGTTTTTTCAGCATTTTAGCGATATTCGAATTCTTTTTGCTTATACTTTTTACAAAATCATAACTATACGATTATCGCATTTCAACGAATCACATGATATACAGCGCATTAAAGTATATCCGAGCAAGGCCATCGAAACAGCTTGCGACGGGTACGAATTTTCGCTATCTTTGCTCGACACGACACCGCGAAAAACTACGAACCATGCGAATCTATTGCCTCTGTTTCTGACATCGGACCTCTCCGCAGCCGCGCTCTCCGGACACGGCGCGCCGCCGACGTCCTCCGCGCCCGACTCCGGCGCACGCTATCTGGTCGAAGGAGACTTCCTGGCCGACCCCGCCGCACACGTCATCGACGGACGCATATGGGTCTACACCTCTCACGACCGCCGCACGGAGATCACCGACCCCACCGACGGCGCCCATTACGACATGCGCGACTACTGCGCCCTGGCCCTCGATCCGCGCGGCGGCGCCGTCGAACGGCACGATGCCATCCTAACGCTCGACGACGTACCGTGGGCCTCGCGGCAGCTGTGGGCCTGCGACGCGCTGCAACGCGGCGACAGCTGCTACCTTTTCTTTCCGGCCCGCGACCGGCAGGGCGATTTCCGCATCGGCGTAGCGGTTTCCGCGCGTCCAGAAGGCCCCTTCGTCGCCGAACCCGAACCCATCGCAGGGACATACAGCATCGACCCCGCGGTCTTCGAGGATCCGAGCGGCATCTACCTCTATTTCGGAGGATTGCAAGGCGGCCAGATGCAATGCTACCGCGACAACGTCCGACTGGAAGAGCCTCGTTTTCCGCAGCCCGGCCAGCCGGCCCTGGCGCCCCGCGTGGCGCGACTCTCGGACGACTTGCGGTCGTTGGCCGAGACTCCGCGGCCGATCGCGATTCTCGACGGGCGGGGCGAACCGCTGCGGGCGGACGATCCGCACCGTTTCTTCGAGGCGGCCTGGATGCACGTCCGCGACGGCGTATACTACTTCTCCTACTCGACCGGCGGCAGCCACCTGATCTGCTACGCCACGGGAGACAATCCTTACGGTCCCTTCACCTATCGGGGCGTAATTCTGACGCCCATCGTCGGATGGACCACCCACCACTCGATCGTCGAATACGACGGCCGCTGGTGGCTTTTCCACCACGACAGTGCTCCGTCGGGCGGCGTTTCGTCGCTGCGTTCGGCGAAGGTCTGCGAGCTGGAATACGCACCCGACGGATCGATCCGCACGATTCCGGGCGGACGTCCCTGATCCGGCATGCGGATGCCGCGCCCGACACACCGCACGCCGAGACACAGCCTACAGACTGAAAAATAGGCCCGAGCGGACGAAAATCCGTGCTTTTTTGCTATCTTTGCCGTTAAACACGAAAATAAAGATCGCATAAGGCTATGGAATACGACTTCAGAGAGATCGAATCCCGTTGGCAGCAACGCTGGCGGGACGATAAAACCTACCACGTCGAAATCGACCCCGCGCGGCCGAAATTCTACGTGCTCGACATGTTCCCCTACCCCTCGGGAGCGGGTCTGCACGTGGGCCATCCGCTGGGTTATATCGCATCGGACATCTATGCCCGCTACAAACGGCAGAAGGGGTTCAATGTGCTGCATCCGATGGGTTACGACGCCTTCGGCCTCCCGGCCGAGCAGTACGCCATCCAGACGGGCCAGCACCCGGCCGTGACCACCGAGCGCAACATCGCCCGCTACCGCGAGCA
>CAXHRY010000096.1:0-2370 GCA_964018965.1 uncultured Alistipes sp. | reverse complement strand
GGCTGACGGCGCAGGGGGCCGCCCGCATGGTCTGCGTCCAGCGGCCTTGGTGGGTGTGGTGGTCGATCATGATGGGGGTACCTCCTTTTCCTGGGTAATAAGGCGCAGGATGGGGGCCTTGAAGATGCGCAGGTTCCGGCCTCGCCACAAATGGGGTAGGGTCAGCTTGCCGTCTCTGGCAGTCAGGTTGTACCAGTAAGGGCTCCCGCCCAGGACTTGCGCCACCTGGGCCGGGCTCAAGGTTTCCGCTTCATGGTTTTTCAAATAGCGGATGCGCTCCTCGTGGGTCATGGATGGGGCCTCCTTTCGTGGGGCTTTACAGCCCTTGCGTCAGCAGCCGGAAAGTCTCCCGGCCTTTGGGGGTGATGAGCGTCTGTGTGCCGCTCCACTTGGTACGGCCGTTGTAGCACTCCTTGACCTCGAACAAGCCAGTGTTCTTGCTGTTGGCCTTGGGCTTGAGGTTGCCGTGGTTGTCGCGGTAGACGTAGCCCTTATCGAGCAAAAAGCCAATAAAGGTCTTTTCGGCGACGCCCAGTTGCTTGGCCGTGTCGCGGAAGTTGGTCAGCAGGTTGCGATCCACCAGCTGATCGAAGTAGTCCGCCTTGGGCTGCATCACCTGTGCGCGGACGGTCAGCTCGCTGTTGGCGGCTTCGAGGTGATGCACCTGGCCTTGCAGCTTGCCGATGGTCTGGTCGGCCACACGCAGGGCACGGGCCATCAGTTGGTCAGGGCTGTTCCAGGCGTTCTCCACCTCGATCAGGTAACGCCGCACCTGCTTGCCTGCCTCGGTGCGCTGGAGCATGCACAGCTCCTTGGCCATGGAGAGGGGTGAGGTGGTGGTCGAGAAGCTCACGGGAGACCTCACGCGGCCCCTCGGTTTGAACTCTAACAATTTTGTTAGCGTTGAAATCCCGCTCTGCTTCGAAACCGTATTCGCACATACGGGTAAACCACATAGTGTAAGGGGTTTCGATCCCCAGCCGCTCGTGGAGCTCCCGCCCGCTGACGGGGTAGTTGCTGTCCTCGTTGATGACCAGGAGATTCGTGAGATTTTCGTTCATGGGGTTCCTCCTTTCATTAGAATTCCGCTTTAAGCGTATTCTTTCCGAAAAAAATATAGTCTGCTGGAAATCGATACAGGCACTCGATTTTTTTGACCATATCCCAGTCAGGTACCGTTTTACCGCTCTCATAGTGCTGGAGTGTCCGCCGACTGATGCCAAGCTGACCTGCTGCAGCCTCCTGTGTCATTTTTGCATTGACACGAGCGGCTTCCAGCGTTATCCTGGGGTACATGTGATCACCTCCTTGTCAATATCATACTACGCCCAAAGCGGAATGTCAATACCTTGTGCAAAAGCTTTTACGCTTTTAGTTGACAAAACTTCGCAATCTGATATAATAAGTACTGAGAGGAGGACACAACTACCATGCCAGAAAACGCAAGAGCAATTTTTGTAAGCAATCTAAAAAGTCTCATGGCTGCCAAGGGTGTCGAGCAGGTCGATATGGTAGCGGCGCTCGGACTTACGGCCTCGACCATATCGGACTGGGTGACAGGGAAGAAGTACCCGCGCATCGACCGCATGCAGATGTTGGCGGACTACTTTGACGTTCCCATGTCAGTGCTGACCATCCAGCAGACTTCCCAAGACCTGCATCCTGCCACCGTCGTTCCCTTTGGCCCGAATGATGAGGATCCGGCACGCATGGTCACAACGGAAGAGGAGTACGATTTGCTGAAGGCATATCGCGGCGCGGAGGAAACCGCCCGCCGATATGCGCTTGAAATGCTGCGAGCCCATCAGTTGAATCTCTGCGAATGAGGATAGGGTGAAAGAAGGAAAGAGAGGTACAAAAGTATGCCCTGGCGCTTTCGACGTTCTATTAAACTTTTGCCAGGTATGAAAATCAATTTCGGCAAGAAGTCCGCCAGCGTGACCGTCGGGGGCCGCCTGGCCCGCACGACGTACAGCACGACGGGCCGCCAGACCAGCAGCTACAGCGTGCCGGGAACGGGGCTGTATTACACGACATCAACGAACGGCCGCGCCAGGCGCTCCGAACGGCGAAGAGCGCCGCCGCCCAAGCCGCCCTTTTACCAGCGTACATGGTTCATTGTCCTGATGCTGATTCTGCTGCCGCCGGTGGGCATCGCGCTGATGTGGCTGTACCGCAGGGAATGGCGTATGCCGGTCAAAATCGCGGCCACCGCCCTGTCCCTGCTTTGGTTCATCGTCCTGGTGACGCCGAAGCCCGCGTCGGATCCCGTACAGCCCACGGCGCCGGTTCAGGCGTCCACCGCCGCGCCCACGCTGTCGGCCACCAGCGCGCCGACGTCAGCGCCTGCCAGTACCCCGACGTCAGCGC
>CAXHRY010000095.1:0-2416 GCA_964018965.1 uncultured Alistipes sp. | reverse complement strand
GCGGCGTTCTATTCGGAGATTACCGACTATCGTTCGGCCGAGGACATCGGCATCGACCGTCCGCAGAAGAACGAGATACTCCACAACATCCCGCCTACGCCCGAGCAAGAGGAGTTTATCGGGCGACTGATGGAGTTCGCCAAAAGCGGCAAGGGCGAGCTGCTGGGCCGTGCGCCACTCTCCGAACGGGAGGAGAAGGCGAAGATGCTCATCGCTACCGATTATGCCCGAAAAATGTCGCTCGACATGCGCATGATCGACCCCGACCGCTACGGCGACCATGTGGACAACAAGGCCAGCCACTGTGCCAAGATGCTCGCGGACTACTACCGTCGTTTCGACGAACAGAAAGGTACGCAGTTCGTATTCTCCGACTTGGGCACCTACAAAGGCGGCAGCGATTGGAACGTCTATTCCGAGGTGAAGCGCAAGCTCGTGGAGGACTACGGCATTCCGCCGAGCGAGGTTCGGTTCATACAGGAGGCGACCACCGAGAAGTCCCGCAAGGCCATGATCGCCGACATGAACGCCGGACGCATCCGCGTGCTGTTCGGCTCTACCGAGATGCTCGGCACGGGAGTGAACGCCCAGAAGCGGTGCGTGGCGATTCATCATCTCGACAGCCCGTGGCGGCCCAGCGACCTCGAACAGCGCGACGGCCGCGGCATCCGTACCGGAAACGAAGTGGCGAAATACCATGCCGACAACAAGGTGGACGTGATTCTCTATGCCGTCGAGAAGTCGCTCGACGCCTACAAGTTCGGGCTGCTGCACAACAAGCAGCTCTTCATCCGCCAGCTCAAGACCAACAACATGGGCAGCCGCACGATCGACGAAGGGGCTATCGACGAGAAGTCGGGCATGAACTTCTCCGAATATGTCGCTATTCTTTCGGGCAACACCGACCTGCTGGAAAAGGCCCGCTTGGAGAAGAAGATCGCCACGCTCGAAAGCGAACGCCAGGCGTTCGTGCGCGGCCGCTCGTCGAGCCGCTACCGATTGGACACCATCTTGTCCGCCATGAAGCAGAACGACGCCAAAATTGAGGGTATAACTACGGACTTGGAGCACTTCAAAGCCCGGGTACAGTTGAACAGCGACGGTTCGTACCGCAATCCCGTGAAACTCGACGGCCTCGAAACCTCCGACCCGAAGCTCATCGGCAAGCAGTTGAACCATATCGCCGCGACGGCCCGAACGGGCGGCGAGTTACAGCCCATCGGAAGCCTTTACGGATTCGACCTGCTCGTAAAGAGCGAAACGACCGAAAAGGACGGATTCGACCTTACGCAGAACCGTTTCTATGCACGCGGCGAAGCCGATTATCTCTACTCCTACAATCACGGAAACATTGCCGCAGATCCGCGTTTAGCCTCGCTCAACTTCATACATGCCCTTTCGACCATCGAAACGGTGTTGGAGGGCTTCAAGAAGAAGAATGAGGAACTGGCCAAAGACATTCCCACCCTGCAAAGCGTGGTGGAGGGAACGTGGCGCAAGGAATCCGAACTGGCGGCACTGCGCGCCCAAATGACGGAGTTGGAGCGCAAAATTCAACTGTCGCTGAAACCTATCGAAGAAGAGGCGGAAGTGATTGAGGAGACCGCGCTGATGGAAGATAGTCCGCGACATACGCAGCCGGAAGAGCGCAGACAGCCTTTTATTCCATCGCGCCTGCAACAGATAGCCGATGCCTCCGGCGGGCGTATCGTCATCGGGCGTGTCGGAACGCAGATAAAAAGCGAATCCGGCGCAAACAAGGGCATCAAGATGTAACGAGAAAGCCGACGGTATTGCCGTCGGCTTTTATTTATACCGAATCATATTACTCTCCAATTCGGCTTTTCAAATCCATGCATTCGTGCAGGATTCTCACAATCTCTACGGCACTCTCGGAAATCGTCCGATAGAAAACGATGTGTTTGCCCGTTCGGTATCCGTATAATTCGGCCATGATTTCCGCGTACTCCCGGCCCAGCGGTCGAGAACTGTCGGCTATTTGACGGCAGGTAGCCACGAGCAACGCATAATACTTGTCGGCTTGGGCCTCCGACCATGTTTCGACCGTGTAATTCCAGATGTTCGTGAGGTCTTCGACGGCCTTGTTCGAGAAAAGCAGATCAGCCATTTTTTCGCTGCATTTTCAACGTCCGCAGATGTTGCTCGGGATCGAACCCTACGGCGATGCCGCTTCTCACGCCCTCGTCGATTGCGCTCTTCAACGCCACGACACTGTTTTCCTGCTCCTCCAAAAGTCGCAGACCGGCACGCACCACCTCGCTGGCATTGTTATAACGTCCCTGTGCGATTGTCGATTGGATAAAATTCTCGAAATAGGCTCCCAAAGCTACCGATGTCGTTTTCATAATTCACCTCCTTTTTCGCAAAGTTACCAATATTTAGTAATACAACAAAT
>CAXHRY010000094.1:0-2496 GCA_964018965.1 uncultured Alistipes sp. | reverse complement strand
GCGTCCTTCATTGACTTTACCTATTTGTCAATCAAATAGTTGTGTTGGACTATTTTTGTCAAACCAATAAAGTAAAGTATCGTTATGAAGAAAGACACGAATCAGCGGTTGCACGAAAATGCCGCGAAACAGCCCCGAAGGTTACGGGCACAGAAAAGTACCTTCGCAGTAATTTTTATCATTCAGAAAGGCAAGATTCGCGAGGACAGCACCGTCCCTATCGTGGCGCGTATCACCGTCAACGGCGAAATGGTGCATTTCGCTACGAGAATGTACATCCATCCCGACCGCTGGCTGCCGAAAGATTACCGCACGGCGGGCAAGACCAAAGAGGAGAAACAGATCAACGAGATGCTCGAAGAGTTGCGCGTGCTGATACGGCGCAAATACGACGAGATGCTTCGGCGCGAGGAGGTCATCACGGCCGGCAAACTCAAAAACGCCATCACGGGACTCGACCAGAACGCCACTACGTTATTGCAGGTTTGCGACCGTTTCATCGAGGATTATACCGACCTGCTCAAAACCGAGCAATGCTGCCGCGAAACGTATCTGCGTTACAAACTGACCCGCAACCGACTTGCTGAGTTCATACAAGCGCGCTACCGCCTGCCCGACATGGCGGTCAAGGAGCTGCATCCCCGCTTCGCTACCGATTTCGACCGATGGCTGCGCATGAACTACCGGCTGACGAACAATTCGACGATGAAGTTGATGCGGCAGTTGAAGACCATGTTGCACGTCGGCTATTTGAACGGCTGGTCGAAGAACGATCCGCTGGCGGGCTATAAACTCCATTTCGAGAAGGTGGACAGAGGCTATCTGACCGACGAAGAACTGGACCGCCTCGCGAACAAGGTATTCGCCATGAAACGGCTCGAAGTCATCCGCGACCTCTTTCTGTTCAGCTGCTATACCGGCTTGGCCTATATCGACCTCAAACATCTATCCACCGACATGCTCCGCCGATGGCCCGACGGCAATTTGTGGATCGACACCAAACGGCAGAAGACCGATGTTCCCGTGCATGTGCGCCTGCTCGACGTTCCCATACGATTGATCGAGAAATACGACGGTACGGCCAAAGGCGGCTTGCTTTTCCCCGTCCCGTCGAATCAGAAGGTCAACTCCTACCTGAAAGAGATTGCAAGCGTGTGCGGCATCGACAAGGATTTGACATTCCACATGGCGCGACACACCTTCGCTACGACCGTGACGTTGGCCAACGGAGTGCCGATCGAAACCGTATCGAAGATGCTCGGACATACGAATATTCAGACGACGCAGATTTATGCGCGGGTCATCGACACGAAGATCAACAACGACATGGAGGTTCTCGCCGGCAAGCTGAACGCCAAGGCGATGATTCGCCCGACAACGGCTGCGGCCGGTTTATAAACGGATTCTTATGGAATTGCAAATCATACAGAACAAGATTTACGAGGTGCGCGGCGTGCGGGTGATGCTGGACAAAGACCTCGCGGAGTTGTACGGCGTCGAAACCAAGGCTCTCAACCGTGCCGTCAAACGAAATATCGAGCGCTTCCCGGAGCGGTTCATGTTTCAGCTGACCAAAGAGGAGGCTTTAAGGTGCCGATTCGGCACCTTAAACGATATGCCGCACGAACGAGGCAAACATATGAAATATCTACCCTATGCCTTTACGGAACAAGGTGTTTCGATGTTGTCGGCCGTATTGCGAAGCCCGACGGCGATTCAGGTCAGCATCTCGATTATGGATGCGTTCGTCGCCATGCGCAACTGCATCCTGACCCGAACCGCCGAATCGGTCGAGATCGCACGACTCCGGGAGCGGGTTCTCGAACTCGAACAAGCGACCGAAGAGATATTGGGCGGAGTCAACGATCTTTCGGAAGATGTGCGCAAAGATATCGAAACGATTTACGAAGCGATCGGAGCATTATCGGTCGAACTGCCGAAACGGAATGCAGCCCGAAGGCCGATCGGATTTCGGGTTACCCCTGAAAAGGAACAGTAGCGTAACGGAGACAAAGTATCTCTTCCGCACTCGCCGCCCCGTCTACCTTTACGGCAAAGGAGAGACGAGGTGGCGATTTTTGGTTTGAAATACTACGCAGAGCTGCGCTCGAAGTACAAGGGCGTCTTGTGGCGCGTGGAGATTTCGGAGCGGGGATACGCAGGTCCGTCGGAGGAGATGGCCTTCGACGGCGGTACGCCGTTGCAGATCACGTGGGAGAAACGGGGCGACGAGTTCTACGTGCCTGTCAAGGCGTCGGAGGCGACCATCAATATCCTCTGCAAGGAGAATTTCCATTACCTGGCTCTGTTTACCTCCGATCCACGTTATTTTCGCGTCTCGATTTTCCGCAATCGGCAGCTCTATTGGCGGGGCTACGTCACCTCCGATCTCTATTCCGAGAACTTCACGGCTCCGCCCTATACCGTCACGATCAAGGCCGTGGACGGCTTCAACCTCTTGTCGAGCATTCCGTTCCGCGACCTCGTACATATCGG
>CAXHRY010000093.1:0-2501 GCA_964018965.1 uncultured Alistipes sp. | reverse complement strand
GTGACCACCGAGCGCAACATCGCCCGCTACCGCGAGCAGCTCGACAAGATCGGCTTCTCGTTCGACTGGGACCGCGAAGTTCGCACATGCGATCCGGCCTACTACAAATGGACGCAGTGGGCTTTCCTGAAGATGTACGACCACTACTACTGCAACGACACGCAGAAGGCGCGTCCGATCTCGGAACTGATCGAGGCCTTCGCCCGACACGGCAACGAAGGACTCGACGCCGCCTGCACGATCGAAATGCACTTCACGGCCGAGGAGTGGAACAGCTGGGACGAAGCCCGTCGGGAACAGGTGTTGCAGAACTACCGGTTGGCCTTCCGGGCCGACACGATGGTCAACTGGTGTCCGAAGCTGGGTACCGTGCTGGCCAACGACGAGGTACGCGACGGACTTTCGGTCCGCGGCGGCTATCCCGTGGAGCAGAAGCGCATGAAACAATGGCTGCTGCGCGTGACGGCCTACGCCCAGCGCATGCTGGACGGACTCGACTCGCTGGCCTGGAGCGACTCGCTCAAGGAGATTCAGCGCAACTGGATCGGCCGCTCGGTCGGCGCACAGGTCTTCTTCGACATCGAGGGCAGCGACCGCAAATTAGAGATCTTCACCACGCGTCCTGACACGATTTTCGGCGTGACCTTCATGGTCATCGCCCCCGAGCACGAATGGGCCCTCGACCTGGCAACGCCCGAGAACCGCGCCGTCGTCGAGGAGTATATCCAGGGCGCAAAAAAACGTTCGGAACGCGAGCGTATCGCCGAGACGCGGCGCGTGAGCGGCGTGGCGACGGGGTCCTACGCCGTGAATCCTTTCACCGGACGCTCCATTCCCATTTACATCTCCGACTACGTGCTGGCTGGCTACGGCACGGGGGCCATCATGGCCGTTCCGGCGCACGATTCGCGCGACTGGGCCTTCGCCCGTCACTTCGGACTGGAGGTCGTTCCGGTAGTCGAGGGCGGCGACGTCGAGAAGGAGTCCTACGACGCCAAGGCGGGCCGCATGATAAACTCGGGATTCCTCGACGGCAAGGACGTCAAGGAGGCCATCGCACTGATGTTCGAGGAAGTGGAGCGCCGCGGCCTGGGCAAACGCCTGGTGAACTACCGCCTGCGCGACGCCATTTTCTCGCGCCAGCGCTACTGGGGCGAACCCTTCCCGATCTACTATAAGAACGACGCAGCATACCCCCTCGCCGAGGACAAACTGCCGCTGGAGTTGCCGCCGGTCGAGAATTTCGGACCCACCGAGCAGGGCGAACCGCCCCTGGCCCGCGTGAAGGAGTGGGCCACGGCCGAAGGTTATCCCTTCGAACTCTCGACGATGCCGGGATTCGCC
Organism: uncultured Alistipes sp.; assembly: GCA_964018965.1. Classification (GTDB taxonomy): domain Bacteria; phylum Bacteroidota; class Bacteroidia; order Bacteroidales; family Rikenellaceae; genus Alistipes. The sequence continues at coordinate 1,157 of CAXHRY010000093.1, read as the reverse complement.
GGTTCGTCGGCCTACTACCTCCGCTACATGGATCCGCATAACGATCAGGCCCTCGTGAGTCGCGAGGCGGACGAGTACTGGAGGCAGGTGGACCTCTACGTCGGCGGCATCGAGCACGCCACGGGGCACCTGATGTATTCGCGATTCTGGAACATGTTCCTCTACGATCTGGGCTACGTTTGCGAACCGGAACCGTTCCGCAAACTCGTCAACCAGGGCATGATCCAGGGACGCTCGAACTTCGTCTACCGCATCGTGGGGACCAATAAGTTCGTGTCGCTCGGACTGAAGGACCAATACGAGACCCAGGAGATCCACGTCGACGTAAACATCGTGAAGAACGACATTCTCGACACCGAGGCGTTCCGCCGCTGGATGCCCGACTTCGCCGATGCGGAATTCATCCTCGAAGACGGGAAATACGTCTGCGGCTGGGCCGTGGAGAAGATGTCGAAGTCGATGTACAACGTCGTCAACCCCGACTACATCGTCGAACGCTACGGCGCCGACACGCTGCGCATGTACGAAATGTTCCTCGGCCCGCTCGAACAGTCGAAACCCTGGGATACGAACGGTATCGACGGCGTGCACAAGTTCCTGCGCCGCTTCTGGCGCCTGTTCTTCGACCGCGACGGCGCCTTCCGCGTGACGGACGACGCGGCCGACGAAAAGGAGTTGCGCACGCTGCACAAGACGATCAAGAAGATCGGCGAGGACATCGAGAACTTCTCGTTCAACACCTCCGTGGCAGCCTTCATGATCTGCCTCAACGAGTTGGGTGACTGCTCGAAGCGCGCCGTACTCGAACCCCTCACGGCGCTGCTGGCTCCCTTCGCTCCGCATATCGCCGAGGAGCTGTGGTCGCGCATGGGCCACACGACGTCGGTCTGCGACGCCTCCTATCCGGTCTGCGACGAGCGCTACCTCGTACAGAGCACGATCGAGTATCCTGTGTCGGTTAACGGCAAGCTGCGGTTCAAGAAGCAGTACGCCGCCTCGATGACGGCACCCGAGATCCAGGCGGCTGTCGTCGCCGAACCCGAGGCGCAGAAGTGGCTCGACGGCAAAACCCCGAAGAAGGTGATCGTCGTACCGGGCAAAATCATCAACATCGTAATCTGATACCGGAGGGTGCCCGACGCCTCCCGGCGTCGGAC
>CAXHRY010000092.1:0-2513 GCA_964018965.1 uncultured Alistipes sp. | reverse complement strand
ATCGCCAACAAGCGCGAGCAGTTGCAGCGCATGCAGGGCATCATGACCCAGAAGCACGTGACGCTCGACGAGATCGGACGCCGTATCGCCATCGGATCGTTCAAGGAACTCAACATCATCGTCAAGGGCGACGTGGACGGCTCGGTCGAGGCCATGTCGGGATCGCTCATCAAGCTCTCGAAAGAGACCGTACAGGTCAACGTCATCCACGCCGCCGTAGGTCAGATTTCGGAGTCGGACGTGCTGCTGGCCGCCGCTTCGAACGCCATCATCGTCGGCTTCCAGGTGCGTCCTTCGGCCGCAGCACGCAAGGTAGCCGAGAAAGAGGAGATCGAAATCCGCCTCTACTCGATCATCTACGATGCGATCAACGACATCAAAGACGCTATCGAAGGCATGCTCGAACCCGTCATGAAGGAGGAGATCACCGCATCGGTCGAGGTGCTGGAGATCTTCAAGATCTCGAAGGTAGGTACAGTGGCCGGATGCATCGTCCGCGAAGGCCGTCTGGGCCGCTCGACTCCCATCCGCGTCATCCGCGACGGTATCGTGATCTACACCGGCAAACTCGGATCGCTCAAACGATTCAAGGACGACGTGAAGGAGGTCACCGTAGGTCAGGATTGCGGTCTGAACATCGAGTCGTTCAACGACATCCGCGTGGGCGATATCGTCGAAGGCTACGAACAGGTAGAGGTAAAACGCAAATAACAGGGAACTGTTCGAATTTATCGGCAGGATTCTTTCAGCAGTCATTTCGCAGTTGTCCTCCGGAGTCGGCCGAGCCGCACAGCGGCACGCGGACGAAACCCGGACAACAGCTGCAAAGAGCCTGAGCGAATGCTGCCGATGAATTCGGAACAGCCGCAAAATACGAAACACAAACTTAAACAGACAACCGGTAATGATTACTCCAATCCACTTTACCACGCCGGAAGAGGCCGTGAAGGTCATCAAGTCGGGCGACCACGTACACCTGAGCTCGGTCGCTTCGGCTCCGCAATGCCTCATCAACGCCATGTGCGCACGCGGCGAAGCGGGAGAACTGAAGAACGTACACGTTCATCACCTCCATACCGAAGGCCCGGCTCCCTACGCCGATCCGAAATTCGAGGGCATCTTCCAGCTCGACTCGTTCTTCGTAGGTTCGAACGTGCGAAAAGTCACCCAGACGGGAGACGCGGACTACATTCCGATTTTCCTGAGCGAGACGCAGAAGCTCTATCGTTGCGGCGCCGTACCGTGCAACGTGGCGATGATCCAGGTCTGCCCGCCCGACAAGCACGGATACGTATCGCTCGGTACGTCGGTAGACGCCACCCTGGCGGCCGTCGAGTGCGCCGACTATGTGATCGCAGTCATCAACAAATACGTTCCTCGCGCATTCGGCCAGGCGATGATTCCCATGTCGAAGATTGATATCTTCGTGCAGGACGACAAACCCCTGATCGAGGCGAAGTTCTCGGCGCCGAACGAAGTCGAGACGGCGATCGGTAAGCACTGCGCCGAACTGATCGAAGACGGCGCTACGCTCCAGATGGGTATCGGCGCCATTCCCAACGCCGTGCTGGCACAGTTGGGCAACCACAAGAACCTGGGTATCCACACCGAGATGTTCGCCGACGGCGTGCTGCCGCTCGTAGAGAAGGGCATCATCAACGGCGAAGCCAAGAAAACCGATCCGGGAAAGATGGTCTCGACTTTCCTGATGGGTTCGCAGACCGTCTACGACTTCATCGACGACAACCCCGGAGTGCTGATGATGGACGTAGGTTATACGAACGACCCCTACATCATTTCGCAGAACGACCGCATGACGGCCATCAACTCGGCTCTGCAGATCGACCTCACGGGACAGGTTTGCGCCGATTCGCTCGGCACGAAATTCTGGTCGGGCGCGGGCGGTCAGATCGACTTCGTATACGGCGCGTCGCTCTCGAAGGGCGGTAAGGCTATCATCGCCATGCCCTCGATTACGAACAAGGGCGTGTCGAAGATCTGCCCGACGCTGCTCGAAGGCGCAGGTGTCGTAACCTCTCGTTTCCACGTACACTGGGTCGTTACGGAGTACGGCGCCGTAGACCTCTACGGCAAGACGATGCAGGAGCGTGCGCGTCTGCTGATGTCGATCGCCCACCCGTCGGCTCGCGAGGAACTGGACCGTGCAGCGTTCGAACGCTGGGGTTCGCACCACCACTACATCAAGAGCTACATGGGATAGGGACTGCCCTATAATGTACCTATAATGCACTCGAAAAGGCCTTCGGAATAATCCGAAGGCCTTTTCGCATCCATCGATCTGGATGCGGAATGCGGCCCCTGCGACAGACGGCATCCATACGCCCCATAGTGTCCCTGCGAAGACGTTCCGGCTCGCATAACGCACATCGGGCACCGCACGAACCGTCACGATCCGCACATCGGCTGCCGCACAAACCGTCACGATCCGCACATCGGCTGCCGCACAAACCGTCACAATCCGCACATCGGCCGCCACACGAACCGTCACGATC
>CAXHRY010000091.1:0-2647 GCA_964018965.1 uncultured Alistipes sp. | reverse complement strand
GTGCCGCCTTCAAACGCAAGGAGGAGATGCACCGCATGGCCGAGGCCAACAAGGCATTCGCTCACTTCAGATTCTAATACGAACGACAGATGGCAACCAGAGACTTACATTACACTCGCAATATCGGTATCATGGCGCACATCGATGCCGGTAAGACCACCACGTCGGAGCGTATTCTTTTCTATACGGGTAAAACCCACAAGATCGGTGAGGTGCACGAAGGCGGCGCCACGATGGACTGGATGGTGCAGGAGCAGGAGCGCGGTATCACGATTACGTCGGCCGCGACGACCGCTTTCTGGCAGTACAAGGACCACCAGTATCAGATCAACCTGATCGACACCCCGGGACACGTCGACTTCACCGTCGAGGTGGAGCGCTCGCTGCGCGTCCTGGACGGCGCTATCGCTACGTTCTGCGCCGTGGGCGGTGTCGAGCCCCAGTCGGAGACCGTATGGCGTCAGGCCGACAAATACAACGTTCCCCGTATGGGTTACGTCAACAAGATGGACCGTACGGGTGCCGACTTCCTTTCGGTCTGCGCACAGATCAAGGAGCATTTCGGCGCTACGGCGCTTCCGGTGGTTCTGCCCATCGGCGCTGAGGACAAGTTCGAAGGCTTGGTAGACCTTATTTATAATAACGCGATCTACTACTTCGACGACAAGACCGTCCGCGACAACTTCGAGCTGCGCGAGATTCCCGATTCGATGAAGGCCGAGGCCGCCGAGTGGCGCGGCAAGCTCATCGAAGAGGTCGCTTCGACCGACGATGCGCTGATGGAGAAGTACTTCGAGGATCCCGATTCGATCACCGCCGAGGAGTTGCTCGCCGCAATCCGCAAGGCGACGATCTCGATGCAGATCGTGCCGATGCTCTGCGGCTCGTCGTTCCACAACAAGGGCGTGCAGAAGCTGCTCGACTATGTGATGGCTTTCCTGCCCTCGCCGCTGGATGTTCCCGCTGTTACGGGTATGAACCCCAAGACCGAGACCGAGGAGATCCGCAACGCTTCGGAGGAGGATCCTTTCTGCGGTCTGGCTTTCAAGATCGCTACCGACCCGTTCGTAGGTCGTCTGGCTTTCGTCCGCGTTTACTCGGGTAAGCTCGACGCGGGTTCCTATGTCCTGAACGCACGCAGCGGTAAGCGCGAGCGTATCAGCCGTATCTACCAGATGCACGCCAACAAGCAGAACCCCATGGAGACCGTCAGCGCCGGCGATATTTGCGCCGCCGTAGGTTTCAAGGAGATCCGCACGGGCGATACGCTCTGCGCAGAGAACGCCCCGATCGTTCTGGAGCAGATGACCTTCCCCGAACCGGTGATCGGTCTGGCCGTAGAGCCCAAGACGCAGAAAGACCTCGACAAACTCGGCATCGCCCTGGCGAAACTGGCCGAGGAGGACCCCACCTTCACGGTTCACACCGACGAGGATTCGGGTCAGACGGTCATCAGCGGTATGGGTGAGCTTCACCTCGACATCATCGTCGACCGTCTGCGTCGCGAATTCGGCGTCGAGATCAACCAGGGTGCTCCGCAGGTGAACTACAAAGAGTCGCTTACCAAGACCGTGCAGCACCGCGAGGTGTTCAAGAAGCAGACAGGTGGTCGCGGTAAGTTCGCCGACATCATCTTCGAGATCGGTCCCGCCGAGGACGGCAAGATGGGCCTGACGTTCGTCGATGAGGTCAAGGGCGGTAATATTCCCAAGGAGTTCATTCCTTCGGTTCAGAAGGGCTTCGAGTCGGCCATGGCCAACGGTGCACTGGCCGGATATCCGATGGACTCGATGAAGATCACGCTCAAGGACGGTTCGTTCCACCCTGTGGACTCCGACCAGCTGTCGTTCGAAATCGCTGCCCGCAACGGTTACCGTGCCGCAGCTCCCAAGGCCGGATCGGTGATCCTGGAGCCTATCATGTCCGTGGAGGTCGTTACCCCCGAGGAGAGCATGGGCGACATCATCGGCGACCTGAACAAGCGTCGCGGTCAGATCACCGGCATGGAGTCGAAGGGCACGGCCCGCGTCGTCAAGGCGAAGGTTCCCCTGTCGGAGATGTTCGGCTACGTGACCGTGCTGCGTACCATTTCGTCGGGTCGCGCTACCTCTTCGATGGAGTTCTCGCACTTCGAGGAAGTTCCGGCCAACCTGGCTAAGGAGATCATCGAGAAATCGAGTGGTAAACGTAAGGATATAGAATAAGCAAAGATATGAACCAGAAGATTAGAATCAAATTAAAGTCATTCGATCACAATCTCGTGGACAAATCGGCCGAGAAGATTGTGAAGACTGTGAAGAGCACGGGCGCCGTAGTGAGCGGTCCTGTGCCCCTTCCCACGCGCAAGCAGATTTTCACGGTGAACCGTTCGACGTTCGTCAACAAGAAGGCCCGCGAACAGTTCCAGCTCTGCACCTTCAAGCGTATCCTCGACATCTATTCGTCGACGCCCAAGACGATCGACGCACTGATGAAGCTGGAGCTCCCCTCGGGTGTTGAGGTCGAAATCAAAGTGTGATAGGAAGGCCCTATATATATTATAGGTATAGCATAGCAAAAGATCACTTTATTCATAACAAACAAACGACAACAAATGTCAGGACTTATTGGAAAGAAAATCGGAATGACTTCCGTTTACAGTGCCGAG
>CAXHRY010000090.1:0-2794 GCA_964018965.1 uncultured Alistipes sp. | reverse complement strand
TATTAGCATTCCAGAAACCTGAGAAGGTTATTATGCTCGAATCCACTTCGTCGTTCGGAAAGTTCGAATTCCGACCGTTGGAGCCCGGATTCGGTATGACTGTCGGTAACGCTTTGCGTCGTATCCTGCTCTCTTCGCTGGAGGGTTATGCGATCACGACGGTCAAGGTCGGCGGTGTCGATCACGAGTTTGCCGCTATCCCCGGTGTGATGGAGGATATGTTGAACATCATCCTCAATCTGAAGCAGGTTCGTTTTATCCGCACAGTCGATAATCAGGATGCCGAAAAAGTATCCATCAACGTAGCGGGTGTTACGGAGCTGACTGCCGGATATATTTCGAATTACCTCTCGTTCTTCAAGGTGCTGAATCCCGACCTGGTGATCTGCCATCTGGCCCCGGGGACGAAGATGCAGATGACGCTGACGATCGGCAAAGGTCGCGGTTACGTACCTTCGGAGGAGAATACTCCTGCGGAGTGCGAGTTCGGCACGCTTCCGATCGACTCGATCTTTACGCCGATCAAGAACGTGAAGTATTCGATCGAAAACTATCGTGTCGAACAGAAGACCGACTACGAGAAGCTGAATTTGGAAATTACTACCGACGGGTCGATTCACCCCAAGGAGGCTCTGAAAGAGGCCGCCAAGATTCTCATCCAGCACTTCATGCTTTTCTCCGACGAGAAGATCACCGTCAACATCGAAGATACGGGCGGTGCCGAGGAGTTCGATGAGGATGTACTCCACATGCGTCAGCTGCTGAAGACGAAACTTTCGGACCAGGATCTGAGCGTTCGCGCCCTGAACTGCCTGAAAGCCGCCGATGTTGACACCGTTGGAGACCTCGTTAAGCTGAACCGCAACGACCTGCTGAAGTTCCGCAACTTCGGTAAGAAGTCGCTCACGGAGCTCGACGAGTTGCTGACCTCGCTGAACCTGAAGTTCGGTATGGATGTATCAATCTACAAACTTGACAAAGATTAATTATGAGACACAATAAGAATTTCAACCACCTCGGCCGTCAGGCGGGACACCGCAAGGCGCTGATGTCGAATATGGCTTCGTCGCTGATCCTGCACAAGCGTATCGAGACGACGCTCGCCAAGGCTAAGGCCGTACGTATGTTCGTTGAGCCTCTGGTTACGAAAGCCAAGGAGGATACGACCCACTCGCGTCGTGTTGTTTTCTCCTACCTCAAGCAGAAGGAGGCCGTTACGGAACTGTTCCGTACGATCGCTCCGAAGATCGCCGAGCGTCCGGGCGGTTACACGCGTATCCTGAAGACGGGCTTCCGTCTGGGCGATGCTGCCGATATGTGCATCATCGAGTTCGTCGACTTCAACGAGGCTTATACGCTGGGTGTTGTTCCGGCCGCTGCTGCCGAGGCTAAACCCAAGACGCGTCGTTCGCGCAAGGGCGCAGCTAAGAAGACCGACGCCGTAGAGGAGGCCACCGTTGTCGAGGGCGAAGCCAAGAAGGCTGCTCCCAAGAAGGCTGTTGCTGCTAAGGCTCCGAAAGCTGCCGCTCCGAAGGTTGCCAAGAAGACCAACGTGGGCAAGAAGATGTAATCATCCGTCGGATGAGTGGGGCTACCTCCGCATCCGGCGTTCGAAAAGGGTATCCGATTTCGGTCGGATACCCTTTTTTCGGATTCCACGATCGCGGCATTCGTCCTTTCCGTTTGCTTTTTTGTTCGCCCTTCTAATTCGCCCTTTCCGTTTGCTTTTTTGTTCGCCATTTTTGTTTGTCCTTTTTCGTTCGCCCTGTTTCGTTTGGGATGTTTCGTTTGTACTTTTCCGATCGTTCTTTTTCGTCTGTCCTTTTCCGATCCTTCTTTCCGATCGTCCTTTCCATTCGTTCTTTCCGTTTGCTTTTTTGTTCGCCCTTTTTCCGATCGTTCTGTTTTGTTCGCCCTTTTTCCGATCGTTCTGTTTTGTTCGCCCTTTTTCCGATCGTTCTGTTTTGTTCGCCCTTTTTCCGATCGTTCTGTTTTGTTCGCCCTGTTTCGTTAGTCCTTTTTCGTCCGGGATGTGCCGTTCGAATGCTCTTCGTGTGCCGTGTGCCGCGTGTCGCGCTTATGCCTTTTCGTTGTTGTCGAGCGTGGGGTGGTGCTCGAACCGCTGCATGATCCGGTCCGAAAGCGATCGTTTGGACCGATTCATGTTCTATCCGGTCCGATGTTGGGTGCAAAGCGTTTCTGCGTGCTTTTTGTTCCGTTTTTTTCATATCTTTGACTTCATCGAAGATACACCGTTCGGATAAGGCTTGTCGATTTCGGTCCCTCATGCGGGGATGTATGTATCTTGGGATGCGCCCGACCGTTTTGTCGTCCGGAGTTCCGTCTCGCTTCGTCGAGGGTGAACTCAGACCGCACTTCGGGCCGTCGATGTTCTTTTGTCGTCATGGGGTTGCTTCCTTGGGGCGAATTTGCGAGACGCGGATGGGTGGTTATCGATCCGGTATCGTGCTGTGGTAGGCCTTTTTTCGCAATAGGGAGTCCGGAGCTGCCGAATCGGCAGCTTCGACCTCGTTGCTTCGCCTGGGAGCAACCTCGTACGACAAATTTTTTTAGTAGCTGCCGCGGCAGTGCGAATAATGGATCGCCGATACTCCTCCGCTGTGCGGCAGGGTATCCGATCGGTCGCAGGTGTTGTATCCGGTTGTGGTAAACTTTTGTTCGTGTGGTAGTTACCGCTCGGGAGCCGTCTCGAACCCGGGAACGATCGTGCTACTTGGGATCTCGTTCGGCATTCGTTTCCGGGTCGCGAGACGCATCCGTCGCGGTGGGCCGG
>CAXHRY010000089.1:0-2797 GCA_964018965.1 uncultured Alistipes sp. | reverse complement strand
ACGGTGTTCATCACTACGGCAGCCTCCTTGTCGCCGTAGTCGCGCTTGAGCTGCGAGAAGTCCTGAAATCCGAGGAGCGTGGCGACCTTGTTCGAGCGTGCCGTGGCGATGAGGTTGTCGAGCCCCTTGAAATAGATCGTCGGCAGCTCGTCGATGATGATGGACGATTTGAGCTGTCCTTTTTTATTGACCAGTTTCACGATTCGGCTGTTGTAGAGACCGAGTGCCGCTCCGTAGATGTTCTGACGGTCTGGGTTGTTGCCCACGACCAATACTTTCGGATCGTCGGGGTTGTTTATGTCGAGGGTGAACTCGTCGCCCGACATGACCCAGTAGAGTTGCGGGGAAATCATGCGCGAAAGCGGAATCTTGGCCGAGGCGATCTGGCCCTGCAACTGGTCTTGCGCCCCGCCGAGCCATGCGTCCATAAAGGGCGAGAGGTAGTTTTCGAGTTCGGGATACGACGTCAGAATCGGAAAAATATCCTCGTAGCGTTTGTTAAGGAACTCCACGGCGTGCGGGAACGTGCAGTATCGGCCGCCCTTATAAATCCGCAAGTACCAGATGATCGCCGCGAAGAGAATGATGGGCGATTCGACGAAGAAGTCGCCTTGTTTCTGTACCCACGTGCGGTTGAGATTCAGCATAATCGTGTAGGCGGATTCGTAAGCGTCGGATATGTCGGTCATGAAGTCGGGATTGATCGGGTTGCAGCGATGCGAACGCCGCGGGTCGTCGAAGTTGATGACGTAGAACGTCGGCACTTTCTCGTATCCGCCTTGATTGTTGAGCAGATGGTTGTAGGCAATGGTCGAAAGGTCGGGAAACTTGAAGTCGTAGATATACATCGAGTAGCCCTTTTCGATCTGTTGCTTGATAAAGTTATTGACCACGGCATAGGACTTTCCGCTGCCCGGTGTTCCGAGTACGATCGCCGCGCGAAAAGGGTTCACGACGTTGATCCACCCCTCGTTCCATCGCTTGCGGTAGTAAAAGCGCGTGGGCAGGTTCACCGAGTATTCGTTGGTCAAGAGGCGCGTCTCCTGCTGGAACGATTCGTTCTCGGTGTTGAACACGTCGTCCATCAGATTGTTTTTCAGCAGACGGGACATCCATACGCCGCCCATGAGCAGGCAGATATATCCGACCGATACGGTCAGTATGTAGAACGCCGTGTTCGCAACCGTCGGAAGCGGCAGCGCCAGCAGCCACCAGTTGAAGAAAAACAGCACGCCGCCCACCGAGAGCGTTGCGATGATTCGTCGCCATGTAATTTTTTCTTCCTTTACGCCTTTCGTTCCAAGACACGAGAGGGCGAGAAATACGACGGCAAACAGTTTCGTCCAAAGGATGTTGCCGAACAATCCGGCCGTGCGGTTGAAATTCAGCAGAATACGATCGACTACACCGATATTGATTCTCCATTCCACGATTTGTCCGTAACAGAACCAATAGACGTTGATTACCACGAACAGGATACTCAACGCCCGCATGAAATCCATGACTTTCGCCAGACCCCGAAGGTCGTCTTCTTGTTGCATAACAGTACATTTTATGATGAATAATTTTGTTTCAGAATTTTCTCCCGCGCGTGTTTCGGGAGTTGCGCATATCGTGTCGCTCGTTCGACGGCTCCCGCTTTCTCGCCTGCATATCCGTATCGGAGCTTTGCCGATTGCCGAGCCGCTGCTCGAACGCATTGGCGGAGTAGGCCTTTCCCAGACGCGAACCGTTTACGACGCATCGGGTTTCATGGTCGATGAACGTAACGCCGACTATTCGACCCGCGTCGTTGCGCCGCAGAAAGAGGTCGATACGATAGGTTCGCAGGCGTTCGCGTAACGTCTGCTCCGACGTCGCCTCGCTCAATGCGTCCTCGACCCTGCGACGAAGCCACAGCCGTTCATCGCCTTTCTTGAAGCGTTCCGCACAACGCGCCATGTAACGCTCCAACTCCTCGAATCCGACCCTCTTTCCGAATACGGACGATTTGAGCGGAGCAGCGACAGCCTTATTGCCGTCTTTGTCCAAGACCGTGTAAAGCAATCCCCGATACGGTATGCCGCCACGTTCGCCGCGCACCTCCTCCACGCCGATATTATATTGTGCGAGCAAGGCTCGGAACTCGCCGAGCGTCTGGAACCGATACATGGCGGCGGCCGGTTTTACGACCGCACCGATTTGACGTTTCAGGTCGCCTTTCGTGCTGTCGACAGCCTTCAGTCTCCAATCCTCTGCCCGCCTGCGTTCTTTGGCAGGATGCAATCCGTATTCACGTTCCAGTTCTTCGGTAACGGCGACGCTCCGTTCGTTGCGCTTGCCGTCTTTGACCTTGCGGTCGTCCTGCCCGACCTGCACCGATATGATGTGAATATGCCGGCGGTCGATGTCGGTATGCTCGAACACGATGTACGGTTGTTCGCCCCAACCCATGCGCTCCATATATTTCTCGGCGATTTCGGCAAGCTGTTCGGCCGTCAGACGATCTTCGGGGTCGGGGTTGAGCGAGATGTGTACGACGGGTTTTTCGGTACGGTAGTGCGAGGGCATCCAGCGCAGCAAGTCTTCGGCCGTCGTCGCGACGTCGAACCGCCCGTCGGACGGTTCCCGCAGAATATGCGTCAGAAGCACTTTGCCCTTGCCTTGATCGACCTTTTGCTGGTTGTAGGCAAGTGCCCCGTAGACGTCTTTGCCGGTGGTGATTTTGGCTACCATCGCTCCTTAAACTCTTCCGAAAGTGCAATGATTTGTTGCCCGACAGCCGCCAATTCTTTGGTCGCATTCTCCAATTTGTAGA
>CAXHRY010000088.1:0-2813 GCA_964018965.1 uncultured Alistipes sp. | reverse complement strand
CCTATCAACGTAGTCGTCTCCTACGCCCCTCAAGGGAAGACTTATCTTGGGGATGGCTTCGCGCTTAGATGCTTTCAGCGCTTATCCAAACCGAACGCGGCTACTCGGCGGTACACTTGGCAGCATAACCGATACACCGGAGGTTCGTCCAACTCGGTCCTCTCGTACTAAAGTCAGGACCCCTCAATCTTCCTACGCCCGCAACAGATAGAGACCGAACTGTCTCACGACGTTCTGAACCCAGCTCGCGTGCCACTTTAATCGGCGAACAGCCGAACCCTTGGGACCTTCTCCAGCCCCAGGATGTGACGAGCCGACATCGAGGTGCCAAACCGCCGCGTCGATATGAGCTCTTGGCGGCGATCAGCCTGTTATCCCCGGAGTACCTTTTATCCTTTGAGCGATGGCCAGTCCACACAGAACCACCGGATCACTATACCCTGCTTTCGCACCTGATCGACTTGTAGGTCTCACAGTCAAGCGCCCTTATGCTATTGCACTCTACGCACGGTTACCATTCGTGCTGAGGGCACCTTGGGAAGCCTCCGTTACGCTTTTGGAGGCGACCACCCCAGTCAAACTACCCACCAAACGGTGTCCCCTTCGCAGGGTTAGAACTCAAATACACAAAGGGCCGTATTTCAACGTCGGCTCCACGAACACTGGCGTGCCCGCTTCAAAGCCTCCGGCCTATCCTACACATTGTGTACCCAAATTCAGCGTTAAGCTATAGTAAAGGTTCACGGGGTCTTTTCGTCCCGTTGCGGGTACCCGGCATCTTCACCGGGACTACAATTTCACCGAGCTCACGGTTGAGACAGTGTCCAGATCGTTACACCATTCGTGCAGGTCGGAACTTACCCGACAAGGAATTTCGCTACCTTAGGACCGTTATAGTTACGGCCGCCGTTTACTGGGGCTTCGATTCAATGCTTCTCTTGCGATGACATCCCCTCTTAACCTTCCAGCACCGGGCAGGTGTCAGGCCCTATACTTCTTCTTTCGAATTTGCAGAGCCCTGTGTTTTTGATAAACAGTCGCCTGGACCTTTTCGCTGCGCCCACCTCGCGGTGGGACCCCTTTTCCCGAAGTTACGGGGTTAATTTGCCTAGTTCCTTAACCGTGATTCACTCGAGCACCTTAGGATACTCTCCTCGACCACCTGTGTCGGTTTACGGTACGGGTAACACATACTATAACTTAGAAGATTTTCTCGGAAGTCGGCTTGGGTACACTATCGGATCATCCGTAGACTCTCCGTACTGTCAGATTTCAGCAAGGACCAACTCTTAATCAATCCTTTTACCTACGTCCTTTAACGAACTATTCCGTCAGTTCGCGGTACTTACGCTCCTTCGTCTCTCCATCGAGGTATATATTAGTATCGGAATATTAACCGATTGTCCATCGAGATCTCCGTTCGGATTACCCTTAGGACCCGACTAACCCTGATCCGATTAGCGTTGATCAGGAAACCTTGGTCTTGCGGTGTGCGGGTTACTCTCCCGCATTATCGTTACTTATGCCTACATTTGCTTTTCCATACGCTCCACCATACCTCGCGGTACGACTTCGACGCGAATGGAATGCTCCCCTACCACACTTTCGTGTCCAGAACTTCGGTGATATGCTTGATGCCCGTTTATTATCCACGCTCTGTCGCTCGACTAGTGAGCTGTTACGCACTCTTTGAATGAATAGCTGCTTCCAAGCTAACATCCTAGCTGTCTCTGCAACAAAACATCGTTAGATCAACTTAGCATATTCTTGGGGACCTTAGTTGCTGGTCTGAGTTGTTCCTCTTTTGTGACCGGACATTAGCACCCGGTCGCTCACTGCTGTAAATCATACTACTGGCATTCGGAGTTTGTCAGGATTTGGTAGGCGGTGAAGCCCCCGCATCCAATCAGTAGCTCTACCTCCAGTAGACTCTCTATTACAACGCTGCCCCTAAAGGCATTTCGGGGAGTACGAGCTATTTCCCAGCTTGATTAGCCTTTCACCCCTACCCTCAAGTCATCGAGAAGCTTTTCAACGCTTATTCGTTCGGACCTCCAGTTGGTTTTACCCAACCTTCAACCTGCTCAAGGGTAGATCGCAAGGTTTCGCGTCTACAACCACTGACTGGCCGCCCTATTCAGACTCGCTTTCGCTTCGGCTCCGTGCTTCCTAGCACTTAACCTCGCCAGTGATTAGTAACTCGTAGGCTCATTATTCAATAGGCACGCCGTCACGGCACGAAGCCGCTCCGACAGGTTGTAAGCGTATGGTTTCAGGTTCTTTTTCACTCCCCTGTTCGGGGTTCTTTTCACCTTTCCTTCACAGTACTGGTTCACTATCGGTCTCTTGGGAGTATTTAGCCTTACCGGGTGGTCCCGGCAGATTCAGACAGGATTCCTCGTGTCCCGCCCTACTCAGGATACTGCTATCTTGTACCGAACTTACCTGTACGAGACTTTCACTCTCTGCGGTATAACTTTCCAGTTATTTCCAGTTCATTGGTACTCGAATATCGCAGTCCTACAACCCCGCATTTGCCGTAACAAATACGGTTTAGGCTGCTGCCATTTCGCTCGCCGCTACTTTGGCAATCGATGTTTCTTTCTTTTCCTCCTCCTACTTAGATGTTTCAGTTCAGAGGGTTGGCCTCCTTGCGGATGACAGGTCTTCTACCTGCCGGGTTGTCCCATTCAGAGATCTCCGGATCAATTCTCGTTTGCAAATCCCCGGAGCTTTTCGCAGCTTACCACGTCTTTCTTCGCCTCCAAGAGCCTAGGCATCCCCCATACGCCCTTATTTACTTTCTTACAACT
>CAXHRY010000087.1:0-2820 GCA_964018965.1 uncultured Alistipes sp. | reverse complement strand
CGCTTGGGGAGTGTCTGACTGCGTTCCTGCTCGGTGAATCCGAACAGGTCGTAGAGCGTCAACAGCGGCTCCTGCGGCGCGACGGCTTGTTCGGGCTGCGGCTCGATAGGAACATCGAAAAGCGAACCGACGGGTTCGGCGACCGATTGTCGTGCAGGCTCCGAAGTCGCCTGCACCTCCGTGTCGGCGGGTTCCGCGATACCGAAGTCTTCGGGTTGCGGCGGGGCGGCTTCCCATATCCGCCGCTCCTTTTCCGCTGCCCACGCTCCGAATTCGGCCAAATCTTCTTCCGTCGGAGCGTGTTCCGCGACTCGCTGCGAAAGGTCGTCGAGGGTCGAAAGTTCTCCCGTCTCTGTATCGAGCCTGTACCCTTGTGCCGCCATTTCGGCGACGGCGAGGCGCATCTCCTCCGATTCGGCAACGACAGATGGTGTTTGCTGCGGTCGTTGCGGCACTTGTTGCCGCACCTCGTCGGCAGGAGCATGGGACAGGTAGTAGCTTATGTCGAAGTTCGCACGGAGGTCGTCTGAGAGCATTCGCCGCAACTCATTAGCGATAGCGATAATGCCTCCCGTATGCGTGAACTCCATTGCGGGTTTTCCGTAAGGGTCAGTACCGACCTTTGCGGCGGTATGTATCACGCGGTCGAACGTTCGGAATAGGTTGTTCACCCGAATACCGTTCGACAGCTTGCGGGATTCGATGAAATCCAGCTGCCGCGGGGTAAGCTCGCCCGCCGCGGCTTTCTTCTGCAAGATGATAAGGTCGCTGCCTACCTCGGTTCCGGCATGTTCGGAGAAGAGGTTGTTCGGGAAGCGCACGGCAGACACGATGTCGCACCGCTTCATCAGCCATTCGCGCACGGGACGTCCCTGCTCGGCATTGAGCACGCCCTGCGAAGTGATGAAAGCCACGATGCCGCCCTCGCGCACCGTATCGACCGTCTTCATGAAGAAGTAGTTGTGCAGTGTGCGTGTTCCCTGACGCCGCACGGGGTCGGTATGGGTCGAGAAAAAAGGGTCGAACAGCGCTACGTCCCCGAACGGGATGTTGCTCACGGCCATATCGTAATGACCGGCGTACTTGGGTTCGATCGTTTCATATCCCTGCGCCCGTACGCGACTTCTCGGATGCAGGTGTTTGAGGATAAGAGCCGTCGCGGGGTCTTTCTCGAAGCAGGTTATCTCGGCGTAAGGCTGGTTTATTGCCAAGACTTTCGGAAAGACACCCGTGCCGGCGCTGGGATCAAGAATCCGTTTGGGAGCAATCCCTCTGTTCCATATCGTATCAACAATGGCATACGCGACTTCGGGCGGCGTATAGAATGCCGTCAGCACCGAGTTTCGGATTCCGTCGATGTAGCGTTTGTACTCCCGCTCACTGGCGGTATTGCTCTTGATGACCTCGTGCAGTTCCGCCACGAGGTCGGCCATGCCGTCGGTATTCCGTTTGCTGTCCGGGGCCTCCAGCACCTCTTTGATCGCCCCGAAGCCGCTGTATGCGGCAAGTCGTGCGGATTCCTCCGGGGAGAGGTCGTGCGGCTCCCGTTCGAGCGCGAAAGCTGCTTTCAACGTGTCGATGTTTTGGCGAAGATGCGCCTTCTTATTGTAAGCCATCTTCGAGCAGTATTTGAACGGTTCCTACAAGTTCGGTGTAGAGCAGCTGATATTCCGGAGTCGCGGCGAAATCGTCCGCAAGGTCGTACTTCGCCAGCACGTCGCGCAGTGCGGGCAAAGTCAGCAGCCGGAGTGCGACCGCGCGTGCGGCCTCTTCGGAAATATCCGAGGCGAACTCGTCCCAAAGAATATGGACCAGCGTATTGTAAGGCGAGAAATGAAGCCTGCGGTACAGCTCCTCGCTTGCGGCCGCTTCGGCCTCGGTATGGGAGCTGCCCGCACGGATCGCGTCGCTGTACACCTCGGCGGCACGGTCGGCGCGCTCGGCGATGAACGACCTGTCGGCGGCAAGTTCGGGATGGCTGTCGCGCAGATACGAGAGCAGAGAGAGTCCGTAATAGGACAACTCCTCGTAAGGGGTTTGTTGTTTGTCTGACATGATTCGGATTTTTTAGTGGTCGGGAAATGGGGAAAGAGAAAAAGGCGCTCCGGGTTCCCACCCGAAGCGCCGCCACTAAAAAATCCATCGGACAAGCATCATCTCGTCGATAAGATTCTTCAGTGGCAAAGGTAACGATTATTTTCGTTTATTCCCTTTTCCCGTTTTCGGTTTGTTGCGCGGTGCGAAGTCGAAGACGGTCTTATACTCTTTGTCGAGCGTGAGCGCCGCCTCGAACGTCTCGCCGTTGCTTTTGGTGAACCCTTTGATGACCGAGGTTTTGCCTTTGGTCATGAGGTCGGCGAGCTGGGCATCCGTCAGTTCCTTGCGGGCGATGGTGCGCCATACTGTCAAGCCGCAGTCGGCATTTTGGCACTTGGCGACTTTGGGATAGAAAACGACCTGCTTCCCGCAGCGGGGGCAGACGGCTCCGCCACGTTCCGGCGTGTTTTCGATCTTGACCGCCAGCAACTCTTTGGCAATCTGTGCGGCATAGACCTCGATACCTCGGTGGAACGTGAAAGCATCCATTTCTGCGGTGGCGATTTTCGCCAAAGCCAGCTCCCAGCCGCCCGTCATGGCGACATCGGCGATCTTCCTGTCCTTGACGATTCCGTACACGGCCAGTCCCTTGTCGGTCGGGACGAGCGACTTCTTCTCTCGCCGGATATAGTCGCGGGCGACGAGCGTCTCGATGATGGCGGCACGGGTGGCAGGCGTTCCGATGCCGGAATCTTTCATCGCCTCGCGTTCGGCCTCGTCCGT
>CAXHRY010000086.1:0-2838 GCA_964018965.1 uncultured Alistipes sp. | reverse complement strand
CCGCCCACCGAGAGCGTCGCGATGATTCGTCGCCATGTAATTTTCTCCTCCTTTACGCCTTTCGTTCCCAGACACGAGAGCGCCAGAAATACGACGGCGAACAGCTTTGTCCAAAGGATGTTGCCGAACAATCCGGCTGTGCGGTTGAAGTTCAGCAGGATTCTGTCGACCACGCCGATATTCAGGCCCCATTCCACGATTTGTCCGTAACAGAACCAATAGACGTTGATTACCACGAACAGGATACTCAACGCCCGCATGAAATCCATGACTTTCGCCAGACCCCGAAGGTCGTCTTCTTGTTGCATAACAGTACATTTTATGATGAATAATTTTGTTTCAGAATTTTCTCCCGCGCGTGTTTCGGGAGTTGCGCATGTCGGGCCGCTCGTTCGACGGCTCCCGCTTTCTCGACTGCATATCCGTATTGGAACTTTGCCGATTGCCGAACCGCTGCTCGAACGCATTGGCGGAGTAGGCCTTTCCCAGACGCGAACCGTTTACAACGTACCGGGTTTCATGGTCGATGAACGTAACGCCGACTATTCGACCCGCGTCGTTGCGCCGCAGAAAGAGGTCGATGCGGCAGGTTTGCAGACATTCGCGCAATGTCTGCTCCGACGTCGCCTCGCTCAATGCGTCCTCGACCCTGCGACGAAGCCGCAGCCGTTCGCCGCCTTTCTTGAAGCGTTCCGCACAACGTGCCATGTGCCGTTCCAACTCCTCGACTCCGACCCTATTTCCGAATACGGACGATTTGAGCGGAGCTGCGACAGCCTTATTGCCGTCTTTGTCCAAGACCGTGTAAAGCAATCCCCGATACGGTATGCCGCCACGTTTGCCGCGCACCTCCTCCACACCGATATTATAGAATGATAGCAGGGCTCGGAACTCGCCGAGCGTCTGGAACCGATACATGGCGGCGACCGGTTTTACGACCGCACCGATTTGACGTTTCAGGTTGCCTTTCGTGCAATCGACAGCTGTCAGACGCCAATCCTCCGTGCGTTTGCGCTCTTTGGCAGGATGCAATCCGTACTCACGTTCCAGCTCTTCGGTAACGGCGACGCTCCGTTCGTTGCGCCTGCCGTCTTTGACCTTGCGGCCGTCCTGTCCGACCTGCACCGACACGATGTGAATATGCCGGCGGTCGATGTCGGTATGCTCGAACACGATATACGGTTGTTCGCCCCAGCCCATGCGCTCCATATATTTCTCGGCGATTTCGGCAAGCTGTTCGGCCGTCAGACGGTCTTCGGGGTCGGGGTTGAGCGAGATGTGTACGACGGGTTTCTCAGTGCGGTAGTGCGAGGGCATCCAGCGCAGCAAGTCTTCGGCCGTCGTCGCAACGTCGAACCTCCCGTCGGCCGGTTCCCGCAGAATATGCGTCATAAGCACCTTGCCCTTTCCCCGATCGACCTTCTGCTGGTTGTAGGCAAGTGCTCCGTAGACGTCTTTCCCTGTGGTGATTTTGGCTACCATCGCTTCTTAAACTCTTCCGAAAGTGCAATGATTTGTTGCCCGACAGCCGCCAATTCTTTGGTCGCATTCTCCAATTTGTAGAGCATGGCGAGCGCTTTCCGCTCCGAGAAATGGGTGTGCAACAGCTTTACGACTTGGTTGTAATTCGTTCCCACGGCTCGGAATTGAGCGTGCAGTTGCGTCAGTTTGGCTACGTATTCCAGCGTTCCGCGGTCGGTTTTTATCACACGGAACACGTCTCCGAAGACCCGTGCTTTGATAAAAGCCGCCTTCGACAACAGCCCCGATTGTTCGTACATCGTCAGAAATCGGGCGTGTTCCGTATCGTTGAATCGCACCATGACGCAATGCGAAGCGGTATCCGTTTTTGCGGGGCGTCCCCCTCGACCCTTGCGGGTCGGTCTGTTTTTCTCCATAATCGAAATTTTTGAGGTGAGGCTATTGCCTCGTCGGTTATTGAAAATTGCGATTCGTTCGTGGCGGAGCCGCCTGTCGAAAAGTGCCGACTTCGGAGGTGCTTTCATCCCCCTTGCGGGCAAGCTGTTTTCCGTTACGGAAATAGTTTCGGGTAACGGAAAACACAGCTTGCTATTTGCCCTTTGCAAATACATTCTGTCCGCCTGTCGGACGGACTATTGAACCGGCCGCCGTAAAAACAGGCAAGGCGGCTTCCATTCACGTCGGAATCGTTACGGCGACAAAGATACCGACCGATTCAATTCATTGCATAATAGTCGATTGTGCCGCATAGAGCCACTTCGACGCCACACGCAGCCATAGCAAAGAGCAGGTGGATAATCGGGCCAGATAAGGGCTTTCTTTGCGGGTGCAAACAAGCGCAAACAGCTATATGCACATGTGTCTGCGTGCAGATATGGATAGTTGAATGCCGGAGTACGCAGATGAATAAACGGCTATTTGCCTGCCTGTGCAAACAGATTTTTATGCAGATAAGGAATCGGATAATCGGACACGCACTTATGCACGTGCGTACCAGAGCACCAACGCATGTGCCTGACAGCGTACATGCACTGGTGCGCAGAAAACCGATTGCGCATACAGACATCTGCGCAAACAAAACCATGCACACACAATTAACCGATTGTATAATTAAAACACAGCAACAATGAAAGGAAAAACGAAATTCGTCGCCTTCTCCACGCAGAAAGGCGGTGCAGGCAAAACGACGCTCACGGTATTGGTGGCTTCTTACCTGCATTACGTAAAAGGATTCGATGTCGCGGTCATCGACTGCGACTATCCGCAGCACTCCATCGTCGAGATGCGCGACCGCGACTTAAAGATGGCGCTCGAAGATGAGCACTACAAACGCATGGCCTACGAGCAGTTCACTCG
>CAXHRY010000085.1:0-2897 GCA_964018965.1 uncultured Alistipes sp. | reverse complement strand
TCGTTTTGGGTTACTTCAACTCCCGAAAAGTCGCATCTGGTTTTGAACTCCGTCGCATCTCGTTTTGCCGATTATACGGCATACCACCCTTTGAATGCGAAGCCGTCGTTGGGGACGACGGGCATCGTCGGGCCGTCGTCGAGCGACAGAAGACGCGTGTAAAAGGCCGAGGGCGTCCATGTCTTGATCTCGCTGACGGCGGTAACACCTTCCAATCGTCCGGCCGTATTGTCGCGTCCCTGCCAATAGGTATAGACCGTCAGCAGGTTGTAGAAATCCCGCGTGAAAGTCTTGGTGTAGCTGTATCCGTCCGTGTTGCTCACTGTAACTTCGTAGACCAGACGGGAGTTGGCAGCCGTATATATCGGTCGTGCGACATAACCTATCGGAATCTCGTAGAGGCCCGACGGATCGTCGAGCGATACGGTTACGGCCGAGGCTACCATCTGCCTGTTTGCGGAGAAAGCTCCGACCTACCCCTGCACGAGCCGTATCTTCGCGGTAAGGGTTCCCGCCTTCTCCCGATTGGTAACGGAGATCGAGAGCCGCTTCCCGGTGTCGTAAATGCAGCGATCCGCCGTGCGTCCGAAGTCGGCATCGGGCAGGTCGTCGGAGATTTTCACCTCGAAAGAGTGGATGCGCGCATCTACCTCATTATCCCCCTTGATGCGAATATCGAGCGTCTGTACCGAGTTGCGCCGCACATCGAAGTTCGAGGTGTTGTTCTCGCCCAGATAGACGTCGTAGGTCATTTGCAACCCGTCCTTTTGTGCTTTGATGCGCACATAGGTCGCACCTTGCGGAGCGTTCTCTGCACACTTCTGCTGCTGGGTCGTGATGGACGGCACGTCGCCCTGACAATTTTCCAGTAGATAAAACATTCGTGTTGCCGAGCGTAATTCCGACGATGCGATTGCCGCTGAGTTCATTGTGATGAAATTCTTGGCGACCTGCTCCGCCTCGAACAGCTTCGTCGTGGCAGAGGCATCTACGATCTGCACGGACTGCAATTCCATCGTGCTTGCGACGGCCGGATCTATGGATACGTTGCAGATGATTTTCGCAACGGTACGTCGCACGGTAATGACGGGTGCGGACATTCGGTCTTCGACCGTGAGCGTCGTATATCCTGACATCGGAAGCATAACATATTTCGTTAGCGAGGGAAGTTGTACGGCGAAAAGCTGTTCTCGGGTCATCGTACCCATATCCCGATGGACGTTCGCCACGGCATAGGCTTCGTAGCTGCCGGACAGCACGGAGCACTCCACCGTACCGTTCTCGACGTAGAAATGGCGGTCGGGCAGCACGCCGCATGGGTCGAAGAGGAAAAGATTGACGTCGCGCACGCTTCGCTCGTCCGTCGCGCGGGTAACGTACTGCACGCCCTCCTCCTGAATCTGTAACGAGAAGCGCACCTCGTCCTGCAAGGACGGGCGATCCTCCATCTCGTCTTTGTTACAGCTGCTCATCATCGCGAGCAGCGGTATGATAAACAATAATACTTTCTTCATGATTGATTCGATTAAAAGTTTCCGCCCCGACGCGGAGCCGGAGCGGAAACGGGTTCGACTTGCGGTTTATGCTCCCAGCTCCACGGTCTGCGTTACGGGCAATTCCCACTCGGCAGGCGTGATGGTCAGCGAGGCGTCGTGGCCCGACAGCCCGTTGATCGTAATATCCACGCGGTAGCAACTGTTGCGGCGGATTTCACCTCCCGAAGCACCGTCGAGTTCCACCTCGTAGGTCATCGACGACTGACTGGATGCGGTCGAAAAATCGCCGTCCATATCGTAGGTTGCATGGATGATGGCTTTCACGCGGTTGCCGACGTTGCGGGCGGGACACTCGAACAGGTAAAAGAGGTTGCGGTACTTGCCCG
This sequence comes from uncultured Alistipes sp., assembly GCA_964018965.1. Lineage (GTDB taxonomy): Bacteria > Bacteroidota > Bacteroidia > Bacteroidales > Rikenellaceae > Alistipes. Next base: position 1,015 of record CAXHRY010000085.1, on the reverse strand, counting down.
AGGCGGCATCCGAGGCCTGCGTCGCCGAGAAATTGAAGGCTCCCGGATTGTAGTCGGAGTGGAACACCGGTGTCTGCGTCGCGCCATTGGAGAGCGAGATGCTGTTGATCCGTACGGCTCCCTGATAGAGCGACCCGAACCGGGGCGAGGGCGTAACCTGAACGGCCACTTTCGCTACGGTGCGCTTGAGCGTGATAGCTACGTCGGTCGTCGAGCCTGCGGCCGCGACGGCTTTCGAGGTCGTGCCCGACATGACGAAGCCGCCGTCGCGCGCGGCTTTCGTCGAAACTTCGGCGAACGTACCGTTGTATGCGGCCGCATCCTGTTCCAGCATGGCAGTCAGAACATCGCTGCTATTGACCTGCGACATGTCGAGGTTCGCCACGGCGTAGAACTCGCAGATACTGCCCGGCACGGCATCCGGCAGGGCGAAAGTCGCCTTCTTGGCCGAGAGTTCGGCTGCCGAGAACGAACGCTTGACCATCAGGTCGCCCGACGGGTCGAAGACGAACATCGTAACCGTGTTGAGCGTCTTTTCCCACGGCTCGGCCTCGGCCGTCGCGCTGCGAGTCGCAGGCTCTCCGTCAGTGAACGACACGGTGGCTACCGCACCTTTCGAGGTCGCGTAAATTTCGTTCTCTTCCTTGTTGCACGAGACGAGAAGTCCCAAGGCGACCGTAGCCGCCAAAAATAAGTGTTTCATATAAAAAGTTGATTTTATGCTACTTGCGTAGCTGTGTGATAAAAAAATGTTCGTGTCAGTTGATGATGAACTTTACTCCGATGCCGTATTGCGTGTGGAAGTGTCCCGTCGTCGTACCCCACAAACAGCGTTCACGCCCCGACAACGAGAGGATGATTCTGTCCGTGAGATAGGCATCCACTTCCAGCGTAACGGCCCCGCCGTAGAGAAACCGGTCGCGGTTGCGGATCGTCGCACCGTCGTAGAGCCGCTTGTCGCCCCAGTTCACGGTTTCGTAACCCGTCATGGCAGAACCTCCGACGTAGAAGAGGA
>CAXHRY010000084.1:0-2954 GCA_964018965.1 uncultured Alistipes sp. | reverse complement strand
GCCTGATAACTGTTCAAATCATTCATCCCTTTTTGAAAATCTCTGTTTACGGTTGCAAAGTTACTTACCTATATAATAACAGGCAATACCAAAAAATAGTGAAAGGTAGTGTATAATAGCGTTTCAAAATACTAAAATCGGAGTATTGCCCGCCGTGGAATCCACGGGTAATTTTGCCGCTGGAAAGTAAATAAATCTAAAAAACAGCAGATATGAAATTCAAAACGATTTTGACGATGGCTGTCGTAGTGCTCTGCTCGGCAGCATGCAGTGATGAAAAGGAATTGCCCGCCGTTGCAGACATTGCAGGCAGTTACGAAGGTTACACTCTTGCCGGGTGCGCTTATTTCCAGAACACCTGTGTGACGGATGAGACCGTCACCGTCACCGGAAACGCCGATGGCACGGCTAACGTGACCTTCACCTCCGGTTCCTGGGGCGAATTCTCCATACCTAATGCCCAAATGAGTGAAAGCGGAGGCACCTACACCCTCATGGGTAGCGGACAGACGAAAATGGGCATGGGTGGCAATGTATCGTCCTACGACTGTACCTACACCGCAGTCATCGAATCCCGGGAGAAAGCGCAGATGCAGTTCAAGGTGTCCGGCGTCATGGGCGGTCTGACCATCGATTTCATCACCGGAGAGGTACCAGCCGATCTGTTGCTGGCAGGGACCTGGGAAGGCTACACCAATGCCGGTTGCACCTATTTTCAGAACCGTTACACTGACGATGAAAGTCTGAAGATGACGGCCAACAGCGACGAGACCCTCTCCGTCGTATTTGAATCCGCAACGTGGGGCACATTCAAGGTCGACAAAGCCACCATTAAGAAGAACGGCGACAATTATACGTTCACGGGCGAAGGGACAGTGTCGATGGGCATGGAAGACAATGTAAAGGACTATGCCTTCACCATGACGGGAAAGAGCAACGCCGCAAAGGACGATTATTCCATCGCATTCAATGTGCCTGCCGTCATGGGCGGTCTAACCATTACCTTGCTGCCGGGCAAGGCACCGGCTGCTTCCGAGTCGTAACCCCAAACGAATAAAGAGATGTTTGTAAACCAAAAAACAGTTTCTTTTTTGTCGGGAGTGATAGCCATGCTATCGCTCTCGGCTTGTAACGGCATCTTTGAGGAGATCTACGACGCCCCCCAACCTGAAGATACCAAGATATACGGCTTTGTCTCCGTCGACGACGCCACGCATATGGGCCGCATATACATCGATGCCACGGACTACACCGAGTGGCACTATGTCGATTTGCACGGAAAGCGGGCAACCACGGTGGCTGTCGGTGAAGAAGCTCCCGAACAATGGGACTTCGCCGTCCACCGTTACGATGCCAAGACCAACGGCGGAGCCGTCATGGAGAGTGCGGCGGCTGGTTTCAGCATGCTGTCCGCTATAAACACTATTCCCGCGGAGGCCTTTGTTTCCGACAAATGGACGACAGACAAAATAACAGTCGATATGTCGCAGATGATGGACGGCATCATCCGCTACGCCGAGGATTGGTACAACCCTGTTCTGTCAGGATGGCTGCATGTCGATACCTCGACCATGCCGCCCATCTATACGCTCTCGGGCAAAGTCTATCTGCTCCGTCTTGCCGACGGCACCTTTGCGGCACTCCGCCTGATGAACTTCATGAACGACGCGGCCGTCAAGGGATTCATGACCATCGACTACCTATACCCGGTACAGCCATGACAGGAAGAATGACTATATTTTTACTGCTCGGCCTGCTCCTGACGGTCGATGCCGCAGCGCAACGCCGAATCTTTGGTACCGTGACTGACGGCTATCGCGAGCCTTTACCGGGAGCTACCATTATGGTGAAAAAGCGTCCGACACTCGGTGCGGTAACGGATGCCGAAGGACGTTACGAACTGCGGCTTCCGGATAACGGGAGTTATACGCTGACGGCATCCTACATCGGTTATTTCGATGCGGCGCAGACCGTTGGCGGCACTCGGAACGATACGGTGGATTTCCGACTGAAAGAGAACCCGACGATGCTCGACCAGGTGGTGGTGACAGGAACCCGCACCCCCAAGCTGCTGAAGGACGTGCCCATCGTGACGCGCGTCATCTCCGAGCGGGACATCAGGCGGACGGACGCCACCCATATCGGCGACCTGCTGCAAACCGAACTGCCGGGCATCGAGTTCTCCTACTCGATGAACCAGCAGACCTCGCTCAACATGTCGGGCTTCGGCGGCAATTCGGTGCTCTTTCTCGTCGACGGGGAGCGGCTGGCGGGCGAAACGCTCGATAACGTGGATTACAACCGCCTGAACATGGACAACGTGCAGCGCATCGAGATTGTCAAGGGCGCCGCCTCGTCGCTCTACGGCTCGAATGCCGTGGGCGGTGTGGTGAACATCATCAGCCGCGAGTCGCAGGAGCCGTGGTCGGTAAATGTCAACGGACGCTACGGCGCGCACAACGAACAGCGGTACGGCGGTACGGTGGGATTCAACCGGGGACGCTTCAACTCCATGACCAACGTGCAGTACACTTCAATCGACGCCATCGACCTTTCGAAAGGCACGGACAACGCGCATGTCGGCGATTACAGCACCATCTACGGCCACTCCACGCTCAATGTCAAGGAGCGTCTGATATTCACCGTTGCGGAAGGACTGAGATTTACGGCGCGGGCAGGCTATTTCTTCCGCGAGCGCAACTCCTCGGAGAGCCTCGAAGACCGCTACCGCAGCTTCACGGGTGGACTGAAAGGAAACTACACCGTCACAGATAAGGACGATCTGGAATTTTCGTACTCTTTCGACCAGTACGACAAGAGCGACTACCTCGTGGCCAGTGACCGTGACGTGCGCGATTACAGCAATGTGCAGCACATGCTCCGCACGCTCTATAACCATACCTTCGCGGGCAGGCACATCCTGACCGCCGGCGGCGACTATATGCGCGATTACC
>CAXHRY010000083.1:0-3114 GCA_964018965.1 uncultured Alistipes sp. | reverse complement strand
GTATCATCCCCTTCAAGGGTTCGTGGATAGAGTTCGCTACGGACATCAACAACGTGATGTATGCCTACATCGACCGTAAGAAGAAGCTGCCCGTAACGACGCTCCTGCGCGCTATCGGCTACGAGGCCGACCAGCAGATTCTTGAGATTTTCGACCTGGCGGACGAGGTGAAGGTCTCGAAATCCACCTTGAAGAAGGCGGTAGGCCGCAAATTGGCGGCGCGCGTGCTTTCGACGTGGGTCGAGGATTTCGTCGACGAGGATACGGGCGAGGTGGTTTCCATCGAGCGCAACAACGTCATCGTCGATCGTGAAACGGTGCTTCAGGAGGAGCATATCGATCAGATCATCGAAAGCGGAGCCAAAACCATTCTGCTGCACAAGGAGAACCAGTCGGGCATCGATTTTTCGATCATCTACAATACTTTGCAGAAAGACCCCTGCAACTCCGAGAAGGAGGCTGTGGTCTATATTTACAGACAGTTGCGCGCTTCCGAGCCGCCCGATGAGGCTACGGCGCGCGATGTTATCGAGAAGTTGTTCTTCTCGGACAAACGCTATGATTTGGGCGATGTGGGCCGCTTCCGCATCAACAAGAAGCTGTCGTTGGATACCGATCCGGCGATTCGTACGCTGACGCGCGAAGATATCATCGCCATCATCAAATACCTGATTCAGCTGATTAACTCCAAAGCCGACGTGGATGATATCGACCACTTGTCGAATCGTCGCGTGCGCACGGTGGGCGAGCAGCTGTCGAATCAGTTCTCGGTAGGTTTCGTGCGCATGGCGCGTACGATTCGCGAGCGTATGAACGTGCGCGATAACGAGGTTTTCACGCCGGTGGATCTGATTAACGCCAAGACCCTCTCGTCGGTAATCAACTCGTTCTTCGGTACTTCGCAGCTCTCGCAGTTCATGGACCAGATCAACCCGTTGGCCGAGATCACCCACAAGCGCCGTCTGTCGGCTCTCGGTCCCGGCGGTCTGTCGCGCGACCGCGCCGGTTTCGAGGTGCGAGACGTGCACTATACGCACTACGGACGTCTTTGCCCGATCGAGTCGCCGGAAGGCCCGAACATCGGTCTGATTTCGTCGCTGTGCGTCTATGCGAAGATTTCGCCGATGGGATTCATCGAGACGCCCTACCGTTCGGTTGCGGATGGCGTGATCGACATGGACAATTCGCATATCCGTTACTACTCGGCCGAAGAGGAGGAGGGTAAGATCGTCGCTCAGTCGAACATGCCGATCGACGACGAAGGCCATTTCTTGCAGCCCGACCGTATCAAAGCGCGTCAGGGTGCCGACTTCCCGGTAGTTACGGCCGATGAGGTCAACCTGATGGACGTCGCGCCCAACCAGATCGCGTCGATCGCTGCGAGCCTCATCCCCTTCCTGGAGCACGACGACGCCAACCGTGCCCTGATGGGTTCGAACATGATGCGCCAGGCCGTGCCCCTGGTGACCTCGGAAGCCCCGATCGTCGGCACGGGTATCGAGAAGGACATGATCTCCGACAGCCGCATCCAGATCGTCGCAGAGGGCGAAGGCGAAGTAGTCTTCGCGGATGCTACCAAGATTCAGATCCGTTACGAGCGTACCGAGGATGAGATTCTCGCGTCGTTCGCACCGGAAGTCACTACCTACCTGTTGCCGCGTTATCGCCGCACCAACCAGAACACCTCCGTTACGTTGCGTCCTATCGTGCTGACGGGAGATAAGGTGACCAAAGGCCAGATTCTGACCGAGGGATATTCGACGCAGCACGGTGAGCTGGCCCTGGGCCGCAACCTCAAGGTGGCGTTCATGCCCTGGAAGGGTTACAACTTCGAGGATGCCATCGTGATCTCGGAGCGCATCCAGCGCGAAGACATCTTCACGTCGGTGCATGTCGACGAGTACATCATGGAGGTGCGCGATACGAAACGGGGCGTCGAGGAGTTGACGTCGGATATCCCCAATGTCTCGGAGGATGCCACGAAGGATCTGGATGCCAACGGTATCATCCGCATCGGTGCCAACGTTCACCCGGGCGATATCCTGATCGGTAAGATCACCCCGAAGGGCGAAAGCGATCCTTCGCCCGAGGAGAAGCTCCTGCGTGCGATTTTCGGCGACAAGGCCGGCGACGTGAAGGATGCTTCGCTCAAGGCGCAGCCTTCGTTGCACGGCGTGGTGATCGGCACGACGCTTTACAGTCGCGCCAACAAGGTCGACAAGAAGGGCAAGAGCGTCGAGCGCGTGCAGCTGGAGAAACTCGACGAGAAATTCGCCGTCGAGATCGCCGAACTGACCAAGCGTTTGGTGGCCAAACTTTGGACGCTGCTCCAGGGCAAGACCACGACGGGTATTTTCGATTACTTCGGAGTGGAGATCTATCCCGCAGGCACGAAGTTCTCGCAGAAGATGCTCGAAGAGATCTCGCGCAAGACTACCGACGAGAAGACGGGTGTCATGATGGGTTACCTGAACCTCGGTCCCTGCCGCTGGACGGGCGACGAACATACGGATGCTCTGATCGAAGCTACGGTCAATAACTATACGATCGAGTGGAAGAAGGCCGACGCTGCCATCAAGCGTGAGAAGTACAACCTCACCAACGGCGACGAACTGCCGCAGACGGGTGTCATTCAGATGGCTAAGGTCTACATCGCCAAGAAGCGCAAGCTGAAGGTGGGTGACAAGATGGCAGGTCGTCACGGTAACAAGGGTATCGTCGCCAAGATCGTGCGCGACGAGGATATGCCTTTCCTCGAGGACGGTACGATCGTCGACATCTGTCTGAACCCGCTGGGTGTGCCTTCGCGTATGAACCTCGGTCAGATCTACGAGACCGTGCTCGGATGGGCTGGACGTGAGCTGGGCCTGAAGTTCGCGACGCCGATTTTCGACGGTGCTTCGCTCGATCAGATCAACGAATACACCGCGCAGGCCGGTATCCCGCACAGCGGTCGCACCTATCTTTACGACGGCGGCACGGGCGAGATGTTCGACCAGCCCGCGACTGTGGGTGTGATCTACATGCTCAAGCTCGGACACATGATCGACGACAAGATGCACGCCCGTTCGATCGGTCCCTACTCGCTCATCACGCAGCAGCCGCTCGGCGGTA
>CAXHRY010000082.1:0-3146 GCA_964018965.1 uncultured Alistipes sp. | reverse complement strand
ATCGACACGGGGAGATGCGCAATAGCATACGGACTGCGCCGTATGGCTTTCATGCACAGCTCCCATGTTTTCATCGCTTCGGGAACGTATTTCAGATAACTCCCGTCATAGCGCACGGCCGTATCGCATAGTTCTCGATCTTTGAATTTGTCGGGGATACGGTAAAACAATTCGGGTTCTTTTACGAATATCCGCTCTGCCAGTCCCAACGTCAGATCCTCCGATGGCACGCTGTTCAAAAAATTCAAGGTCTGTGTATAGCCGTCGCAACGCTCCAATGTCTGCAAGTAATATTCTCTGCGCTGGAATATTTGTTTCGCTTGATCTGTCATAAGGCTTTATTATTAGGAAACGCCCGGAAACGGGCGTTTCTATCGTTCGTGCTTCGAGGTTATTCATCGTCTTCTTCCCGCTCGTTTTGGAACGAGAAAGTGTTCTGGGTTATCTGTCCCATGTTATCCTCGATATACACGTCGATAACCTGTCGGTCATCGCTTCGGGAGGTGTAGTAAAGCCGAAACACCTCCCTCGTGAGCGGGTAGCGGTCGTTGGGGAGAAACAGCGTGCCGTCGTCCATGCGGAGTTCTCCTTTGCCGTCGGGTTGAAAATAGCGAATCGTGTATCGCGCTCCGTTGTATTCTCCCTCCCGAACGAGTGTGCAGCGTATCTCGGCCGTTTCTCCGCGCACGATGCGCGTCTGCACGGGCATCGTCTCTAATCGGAACGCATACGCCTGTCTTATGTCCAGCTCCTTGTCGCAGGCGGTCAGCAGCGTACCGACTGCCGCGAGTGCGAGCATCAGAAATCCTTTTATCTTCTTCATCTTGTTTCGTTTTTATCGGTTTTACACTATTTGCCTATCGGGGTGTCGGGTTGGGGAATCGAATCCCACACGGGCGGCGCCGGTATCTCGATGTCGTATTGCGGACGTTCGATATACCGTTCGTCGATCTCTTCATGCAGCTTGGCGCACCCCATGCACCCCGCCGCGACGGCCAATGCCAGCAGGCCGTATCTGATTTTTCGTTTCATCGTCATTGTGTTGTTATAAGTTCGCGTATTTCGGGGTCGAGGTTGCCCCGATATTCAAAGTTGGGTTGCAGCTCACACGCCCGACGGAATGCCGCCTTACCCTCCTCGATGCGTCCCATGCGAGCGCAGGCTATGGCTTTCAGATATTCGACCTTCGCCTCCTCTTTCAACCGGCACAGCACTTCGTATGCCTGCTCGTCGTATCCGAGCGAGAGCATCGCCACGGCCGTATTACGGTCTTCATAGGGACGCAGGATGCGCAGCGCGTCGTTGTACTCGCGTTCGTTCAGCAGTTCCACGCCACGGGCATAGAGCGTGTCGGGTACGGTCGTGTGAATCGTGTCCTTGACCATACCCACGCGCCGCAGGTCGTATTTGAAGTTCACCGCGCGCAGCAGCGGATAGAGCCGCTCGCGTATGTCGCGGTACTGCTTCGGGACCCGTCGTCGCAGCTCCGCTTCGCGCCGGTCAGGATTGCCGACCGTGCGCAGCAGACCGAGTATCGCCTCGCGTTCGGCAATCGTATTGTCTGCGGCGATAAGGCGTGCCAACACCTCCCAATCCTCTGCTACCCACCGCACTGCAAGCAGCGTATCGACCTGACGTCCGAAGCGCTGGCCGAGGCGTTGCTTGAGCGCCGCCGCACGTCCGCGCGCCAGCCGTTCGTTCTGCGCATACGAGCCTTCTGGCGATGCCGAGGCCGTGAGGACGATGCTGTCCACATGGAACTCGCGTTGTTCGACAAGCTCCTCCATCAGCGATTCGATACGAGCGAGCTGCGCTGCGTTGTCGCCCAGCGTGTCGATGATCCGCGTGTCGTTCACACGGAACGAGAGGTAGTTGCGGTCGTTCACTACGACGTACTTCTCGATGACTTTCGTCACGTAGCGCGTCGTGGTGTCGGCGAAGGAGAGCATCGACGAGATATGATAGCGGAGCGTGTCGAGGGGCGGCATGTCATAGCGGCTGCCGTCGAGCGCCACGACTGCGCCGTGCAGCGTCAGCAACATCGTCTTGCCCTCGCTGCGAGTCGGAACCTCCTGCGAATAGTAGTAGGACAGGTCGCGTGCACCCTCGACAATGGAATCGAGGCGCACGCCCTGCGGGTAAGGGTGCTTCACGAAGCGCTCGAACGCCCGCTGCTCGCCCGCAGCGTCGGGACGGAATAGACGTACATATTGCGAGAACTGCCAGTAGTTGCGATCCTGCACGCGGCTGAACAGTCCGCCGCGTATGGAGATCTCCTGCAAGGGTACGGCTCCCTCAGCCTTGTGCAGATGCGGGACGACCACGATGCTGCGGCAGCCGCCCTGCAGCTCTTTGGGGAGCTTCACGACGAAATCGACCAACACCTTGCCCTTGCGTTCGGACAGCGTGCGCGACTTAGCCACGACGACCACCTCGTCGAGGCGGAACTCGGCCATCGTCTCGCCGTTTTCGTCTTTGACCGCTTCGGCGATGTAGTAGGTCGTGCTGTCGTGTCGCATGGTCATGTAGTTCCTCTTCTCGGCGGGCTTCGGCGCGGCCTGCTCGCGGAGTGCGTACTCCGCAAGCGCGCGGCTTTGCCGCCGCTCCAAATGCGACGTTACCGAGCAGCCTGCCAGCAGCACGGCCAGCAGGCCGACGGAGGTATGTTTCATCATTGCTTTCATCGTCGTCGGGGTTTAGAACAGGTAGGAAAATGCCACCTCGATTTTCGAGGGCGCGAGGACGACGCGGCGGCAATGTTCGTAACGTATCGCTTCGAGCGGCGACGGGGCGGGATGCCAGCGCAGGTCGTCCATGTAGTAGATGCCTACGCCGCCTTCGAGTGTCAGGTTCCACCGCTTGGCCAGCATCCACGAATAACCGACCGAGGAGCCTATGCCCGTCGTCCAGCCGTTGTAGCGAGTGCGGCTGTTGCCGACATTGTACTTGGCGAGGGTCGAGTGCAGCCCCCAGAACAGCCCTACGTGCGACTCGAAGCGCCAACGGCGTACGCCGACCGTCGCAGCGAGGATGTTGGCCCGCAGGCTCTCCGTAGAAATAGGATTCCAGTAGCCCGAAACATCTACCGACCACTTCTGCGCCACGGCGACATCGACGCCCGCATTGAGCGTTCCCGTCGCCCAGCC
>CAXHRY010000081.1:0-3449 GCA_964018965.1 uncultured Alistipes sp. | reverse complement strand
GTAGCTTTGGGAGCCTATTTCGAGAATTTTATCCAGTCCACGATTGCGCAGGGACGTTATAACAATGCCAGCGAGGTCGTGCGCGCCGGCCTGCGGCTTTTGGAGGAGCAGGAAAACAGTGTCGTGGCGTTGAAGAGCGCAATCGACGAGGGTGTGAGAAGCGGCATTGCCGTAGGCTTCGACCCGCAGCAGCATCTGCGGACGTTGAAAATGCAGCGAAAAAATGGCTGATCTGCTTTTCTCGAACAAAGCCGTCGAAGACCTCACGAACATCTGGAATTACACGGTCGAAACATGGTCGGAGGTCCAAGCCGACAAGTATTATGCGTTGCTCGTCGCTACCTGCCGACAAATAGCCGACAGTTCTCGACCGTTGGGCCGAGAGTACACGGAAATCATGGCCGAATTATACGGATACCAAACGGGCAAACATATCGTTTTCTATCGGAGGGTTTCCGAGAGTGCCGTAGAGATCGTGAGAATCCTGCACGAACGCATGGATTTGAAAAGCCGAATCGGAGAGTAATATGATTCGGTATAAATAAAAGCCGACGGCAATACCGTCGGCTTTCTCGTTTACATCTTGACACCCTTGTTTGCGCCGGATTCGTTTTTGACCTGCGTGCCGACACGTCCGATGACGATACGCCCGCCGGAGGCATCGGCTATCTGTTGCAGGCGCAATGGAATAAAAGGCTGTCCGCCACCTTCCGGCAGTGAATGCCGCGGCCCGTCTTCCATCAGCGCGGTCTCCTCTATTACCTCCGCCTCCTCTTCGACGGGTTTCAGCGACAGTTGAATTTTGCGCTCCAACTCCGTCATTTGGGCGCGCAGTGCCGCCAGTTCGGATTCCTTGCGCCACGTTCCCTCCACCACGCTTTGCAGGGTGGGAATGTCTTTGGCCAGTTCCTCATTCTTCTTCTTGAAGCCCTCCAACACCGTTTCGATGGTCGAAAGGGCATGTATGAAGTTGAGCGAGGCTAAACGCGGATCTGCGGCAATGTTTCCGTGATTGTAGGAGTAGAGATAATCGGCTTCGCCGCGTGCATAGAAACGGTTCTGCGTAAGGTCGAATCCGTCCTTTTCGGTCGTTTCGCTCTTTACGAGCAGGTCGAATCCGTAAAGGCTTCCGATGGGCTGTAACTCGCCGCCCGTTCGGGCCGTCTCGGCGATATGGTTCAGCTGCTTGCCTATGAGCTTCGGGTCGGAGGTTTCGAGGCCGTCGAGTTTCACGGGATTGCGATACGAGCCGTCGCTGTTCAGCTGCACACGGGCTTTGAAATGCTCCAAATCTTTGGTTATGCCCTCGATTTTGGCATCGTTCTTCTCTATGGCGGACAGTATGGTGTCCAGCTTGTAGCGGCTTGACGACTTGCCGCGCACGAACGCCTGACGCTCGCTTTCGAGCGTGGCGATCTTCTTTTCCAAACGGGCCTTTTCCAGTAGGTCGGTGTTGCCCGAAAGGATGGCGACGTACTCGGAGAAGTTCATGCCCGACTTCTCGTCAATAGCCCCTTCGTCGATCGTGCGGCTGCCCATGTTGTTGGTCTTGAGCTGGCGGATGAAGAGCTGCTTGTTGTGCAGCAGCCCGAACTTGTAGGCGTCGAGCGACTTCTCGACGGCATAGAGAATCACGTCCACCTTGTTGTCGGCATGGTATTTCGCCACTTCGTTTCCGGTACGGATGCCGCGGCCGTCGCGCTGTTCGAGGTCGCTGGGCCGCCACGGGCTGTCGAGATGATGAATCGCCACGCACCGCTTCTGGGCGTTCACTCCCGTGCCGAGCATCTCGGTAGAGCCGAACAGCACGCGGATGCGTCCGGCGTTCATGTCGGCGATCATGGCCTTGCGGGACTTCTCGGTGGTCGCCTCCTGTATGAACCGAACCTCGCTCGGCGGAATGCCGTAGTCCTCCACGAGCTTGCGCTTCACTTCGGAATAGACATTCCACTCTACACCGGATTTGTAGGTTCCCAAGTCGGAGAATACGAACTGCGTACCTTTCTGTTCATCGAAACGACGGTAGTAGTCCGCGAGCATCTTGGCGCAATGGCTGGCCTTGTTGTCCACGTGGTCGCCGTATAGGTCGGGGTCGATCATACGCATGTCGAGCGACATTTTGCGGGCATAGTCCGTCGCGATGAGCATCTTAGCTTTTTCCTCGCTTTCGGAAAGCGGGGCACGTCCCAGCAGCTCGCCCTTGCCGCTTTTGGCGAACTCCATCAGCCTGCCGATGAACTCCTCTTGGTCGGGCGTAGGCGGGATGTTGTGCAGAATCTCGTTCTTCTGCGGACGGTCGATGCCGATGTCCTCGGCCGAACGGTAGTCGGTGATCTCCGAGTAGAACGCCGCCAGTTCGGGAACCTTGATGAAGTAGCGGAACCGCTCTTTCTGCACGACCTCGTTGGTTACGGAGAACTCGTAGTCGATGGTCTTCTTGGCGAAGATGGCCGCCCACGCATCGAACGTGCGGATGTTCTGCCGCTCCAGCTCCTTCGGTCGCAGGTATTTGAACAGCAGGTACAGCTCCGTGAGAGAGTTGGAAACGGTCGTGCCGGAGAGGAACGTGGCTCCCAGATCGCGCCCCGTGCGCTCCTGTATGGTACGCAGGGCGAAGAGCATGTTGAGTGCCCGCTGCGACCCTTCGGGATTGCCCAGTCCCGCCACGCGGTCGTGGCGCGTGGTGAAGGTCAGGTTCTTGAATTTGTGGCTCTCGTCCACGTAGATGTGGTCGATGCCCATCAGGCGGAAGTCCACCGCATCGTCCTTGCGTGTTTCGAGCGTGTGCATGACGGTCTGCAACTTGGCTTCCAGATTCGCCTTGCGTTTGAGGCAGCCTTTGAGCATGGCGCGGGATACCTCCCGTCCCTGCGATTGCAGGACGGCGAGGTTCTCGTCCACGCTGTCCAGTTCGGCCTGCAAAATCTCCTGCTGCACCTCCGGCGATTGGGGTATCATGCCGAACTGCTCGTGCGAGAGAATCACGGCGTCCCAGTCGTTGTTCTTGATGAGGTTGAAGATGCGCTCGCGGTTCTTGGGCGTGAAATCCTCCTTGCCCGGATAGAGCACCTTCGCATTCGGATAGGCCGTACAGAACGTGCGGGCAATCTCGTGAATGTTGGCCTTCAACCCGATGATAAGGGGCTTGTTGGCCAGCCCGAGACGCTTCTTCTCGTAGGCTCCGCAGCACATGATAAGGGTCTTGCCACCGCCCACCTCGTGGTCGATGATTCCGCCGCCGAGCATCTTGTCCATCCAGACGGCATCTTTCTGACTGCGGTAGAGGTCGGGAATGCCCAGTCCTCTGAGGTCGAGGTCGGGGAACGTCTGGTGCGACCCGTCGTATTTCGGGCGCACGAAGCAGTTGAACGTACGGTTGTAGAGGTCTGTGAGCCGATCCTTGAAGTCGGGCGTCTGCTCGCGCAGCCACTCCGGGAAAGCGTTGCGTA
>CAXHRY010000080.1:0-3484 GCA_964018965.1 uncultured Alistipes sp. | reverse complement strand
GGCATATTTGTTTTTCGGTATGCCTATGCCGGAATGAACAATCTTAACAGAGAACAAGATGATGCGGAGAATCCGAGGTGAAATAGTGCTTTGTTCCTTTCTCTTTTGGATGCAATAATAGGCGATGCGCTTTCGCAGTCGTAGCCATAAAAACGAAAATGAGCGCATGCAAGTAGAGTGTCGCAGCTAAAAGATCTGCGAATGCCAGCAAGTGAAAAGACAGAAAACAACTGCAAGGTAAAAAACAGAAGAACGGCTTAAATCCTTGATTTTGTTTCTGTATTGTTGCTTATTAGGCCGATATTCGGATTTATATTGCTGAATATAAACAGATTGGCATATCTCTATCTAAGACTTCCTACGTTCACTATCCGAGAATAAACTTACGCTTCCGTAAATTTCAATATGTCATCCACAAAGGTAAAAACATATTCTGAAAACGCAATGACCTTATCCCGCTTTTCGGGATTGTTGCCGTATCAAATTTCTGAAAAACAAAGTTTCTATCCAATAGTGGGGAGTATGGAATCGAAACTTTGTTAGTTGTAGGTTGGGTTAATCTTCTCCGCAGATTTCTTGTATTACGCCGTCCATGTAAATCGCCTGCCCGCTGGATTGCCTGCCCCACCAATAGCAACCGTATTCCTCGATGATAACCTCGCCTTGCTCTTTCAGTCGTTCGGCCAGCCAAGAATCAATCAGCCACCATTCCATGACATCATCCGCGAACGGATAAAGATATTCTTCGGAAATAAGGTTTGCCCGTATCATTTCCTCGATAACTGTGCTTTGATTCTTCAAAACACAATTCTGTACAATTCGTTGCGCATTCATATAATCGGTTTTTGCGAGTTCATGCGTATTAGCCATCGGTTTGCAAAATTTGTGTGGTCTGCCTGCCGTTCCTCGGCGCAATTCTCCATTCCGTTTTCAGTCGGGTACGCACTATGCGATTCAATGCGGAGAGTTTTGTTGCAGTAATAGTACGGGATAAACTGCTTTGTACTTGTGTCAAATGCAAAATTCATTTCTGTATTCTGCGCAAGTTTATCTTTAGATTCGTAGTATTCTACCAGCGAAATAAGGTTGTACTTTCCATTGCGTCCAATCATTGCGGCACGTAAGCGTGTGTAAACTCCGTTTCCGTGGTCGATTCTGTAAGCCCGCACGGCTAACAAGGCTTTCAGAATTTCTGTCGCCCTTTCATTTAATGTTTTCATGGTCTGTAAAATTTAGAGTTATTCCCCATTACTTGTAAAAAGATAACTCCATTGCATAACTAAACAGGGCGGCATATCTCCATGTAAGAATAGCTTTCCGATTCTATATAATTCCGATAATTCTATGCTGTTATATGGTTTCGGGCATAAATAAGGGGTGGTCTGTTTTAGGTGGAATCCTATTAAATGGGAGGGATAAAAATTCGATTTTCCATCCGAAAAGGGGGAGGGGTGAAAAATAGCGAGTGTTTGCAAGAACAATTGAAATTTTATATATTTGTATATAAAATATTTAAATTATGGTCGATTTTATTTCTAACCTTTTTTCTCGCAAAAATCGTCAATTGCCAGTGCGAACATTAGAAACGATTAAGCCTGCTTGCAAAGTTTGTTTTATTGATGATAAGAATTTTAATCGTGTTATAGATATTCTCAAACGAGACGGTTGGACAAATGTTTCTCGAATAAAAGATGTTGAAGCATTAGAGCAGCAAGAGATAAGAGATTCCCATGTTCTGTTTGTTGACATTCAGGGGGTTGGTAAGAAAATGGGGTTTGCGGATGAAGGGTTGGGGCTAATCGTTGCTCTACGTGAAAAATATAAATATAAAAAGATAATTGTATATAGTGCAGAAGAACCTCAAAAAATTAAAGCCTTTCATAAAGGAATGAACGATGCAGATTATCGGCTTGCAAAAGACACGGACCCGTATGAATTTGAGCGTTTATTGGAGATATATGCAATGGAATGTTTTTCGGTTGAACAATGCGTAGAAAGATTATATAAAATAATATGCAAAGAATTGGGGTATGCAGTCGATAGAGAAAAACTCACAATAGCCCTAGCTAATGTTTATAACACTAAAAATTTTGAAAATAAAAATTTATCAAAATTATTCCAAATATCAAATGTGAGTTTAATATTAGATATTATAAAAATCTTTTGTTCAATTCCATAATGTATTATCATATCACCTCCCTAACAAATGATATTATAGCGAGTAATCTTCCTCCAGAGTTATGGTGTGAAGCAAACCGTTGTGTAAATGTGTCGGTAAGCGAATTATGTCCTATTAAAAATAAAAAAAAGCGACATGGTGTAATTTTATCCGATGAAATTAGATTATATCTATGTACGTATGATGAGAATATTACAAATAAAATATTTAAACGGTATCAAGAAACAGCCGCTTTTTTTGGAGCTGAATTAATTCAGCACAAAAAAAACATCACAAGGGAATGCCGAGATCAAGTTTCAATTTTAAAACACAATATATCTACCCAAAATGCAGATATTGTCCAAGAATTTGAAATGCTTTTTCCCCAAGAATCATTGAATCCTAAAGATACAAGAGCAAATCAATTAGAAGCCGTATGTAGTATTGTAAGTTCGCATGTAAGCGAAGTGGCTAAGTCGCTTTATCGCATTTGGAAATCATCAGGATTAATAAGGAATGAAATAGCTGTATATAATATGTTAACGTCTGATAATCCTTCTGACGATTTACAAATTCTACCGCACCAAATTCATAAATTAATTTTAAGGGCATTAAGTCCTCGATGGATTGATTTAAAAGCAAAAAATGTAACAGTTGATGTTAGGCCTTGTAATAAACTTGTAGCCATTGATTTTAGGACAATCTCTGTTGCATTATCCCATATGTTTGATAATGCATGTAAATATATTATGCCAAATTCAACTCTTGATATTGAATTTAAATCTTCTGCTTCAAATTTATTGGTTTCATTCAAAATGATTAGTTTGTATATTCAGAATACTGAACAAGATTTAATTTTTACAGATAATTATTCGGGAGTTTTTCCCCAAAGATTAGAGCGCAATGGAAAAGGGAAAGGCATGTGGATAGTGAAAAAAGTTATGAACTTGAATAAAGGAGATGTGATTTTAGAAATTGAAGCGGGAAACGAAAAAATTCAAGGAATTTATGGCAGATATAAATTTACATTAAGTATGCCTATTATGGAAAATTTGACTGCAAATTAATGATTAATAACACAAACGCCCCGACTGTGAAATCGGGGCGTCTGAACGAAAGTATATTATGTGAGTAGAAAAGATTGTGAATGTAGCTTATTGGCCTTTATCGGGTTTTTGGTGCATAACACTTTAACGAAATAAGCCAGCGACACGGATTCGGGAATCATTTTGCACCGTTCATTTAGGGCGTAAGTAACCGACAGCGGATTATCGGCCGACAGATTCGGAATGTTGTATTTCGTAAGAATCCGATTCATTGCCCGTT
>CAXHRY010000079.1:0-3809 GCA_964018965.1 uncultured Alistipes sp. | reverse complement strand
TCCTGCAACGAGGTCGTGTCGGAAAGCGACAGCGTGAAATACTTCTCCAACAGCCCCGGCTGCTCCGCCGTGCCCGTGATTTCATCGCCCGATAGACGGGCGATGGAGATGAAGCCCGAATCGTTCAGGATACGCTCGAACTGATCCACGGCTTCCAGAAACTTCGTCGTCGATTCCCGATCGACCTCTTTGGGGATGATGTTGCCCCGGCAGAGGGTCGAGAAGTTCGACTGCATCCGCATCCGCTCTTTGGTCGTCTTCGTGAGGAAGAAAAAACACGAATGATTCAGATACGGACGTTCGTTGAAATGCCGTTCGTAACTGCGCGAGAGAAAACTCATCTGCGCGTCGCCGGTCTGCGGGCGGTACTGCTCGCGAATGAACCAGTCCTGCTTGTGGACGATGCTGTATTCGGGCAAGACCTTGACGGCCTTACACCATGCGGCGTGGATCGCCTCGTACTCGGCGGAGGTTACGGTGAACAACTCCGGAAGATCGACCCGGCAAGCGACCGTTATGTCCGCGTCCTTGCTGACGATGCAGCCGTTCTCCACCGCCAAAAGTGGAAATTTGCTCTCGATCGTGGCTGCTTTCAGTATGTTTCTCATGCTTGCGCCTCCTTTCTTTTTGCGGGAAACAGGCGGCGCGGAGCCTTGCGGTTGATAAGGTAGTGCGGGTGTTGCCGCTTGGCCAACAGCTTCATCAGTCCATACTCGCCGTAGCGGGCGTTCAGACGGAACGTCAGCCATACCAATGCGGAGGCTGCCGCAACGCCGAAGCCGATGCACATCCATTGATCGACGCCTGCCATGTAGAAGATGACGAACAGCACGAACACGGCGAGCAATCCTCCGGCGAAGATGAAGAGGTATTGCGCTTTCAGCCCCTTGAACTCCACGCTCTGACCGATTCCCTTGTTGATTCCGTATTCCATAAATTCTCAGGCTGACGGATTACAGGAAGAACGAGCGCAGAATCGTTGCGGCGACGATCAGGAAGATACACGCCCCGAACCACGAAGCCGCAGTCTTCGAGGTGTCGGGGTCGCCGGAGCTGAACTTGTTGTAGACTTTGATGCCGCCGATCAGACCCACGACGGCGCCGATGGCGTAGATGAGTTTCGTGCCGGGATCGAAGTAGCTCGTTACCATATTGGTGGCGTCGTTGATACCGGCCAATCCGTTTCCCTGTGCGAAAGCGGAGGAGACGGCGGCAAGAAACAGGGCCGCCGAGGAAAGAATCTTCTTCTTTGTCATAATGCGATGATCTTTTGATTTAGGTGCGGGGATGATGCCCCGCACCGGGTTAAACTTGTCTTGTCGGATTTTTCAGTGGCTTCGGAACTGGTATGCCGCTATCCGTAATCTCGCTCTTTCATCTTTTGCTGTTGTTTCGGTTACACATAATTGCGGACGTCGAATCCGTCGGGAACGGCACCCTGCGAAGATGGACTTTCCGCAGCCTCAGCGGCCAT
Source organism: uncultured Alistipes sp. (assembly GCA_964018965.1). GTDB lineage: Bacteria > Bacteroidota > Bacteroidia > Bacteroidales > Rikenellaceae > Alistipes. Next base: position 2,335 of record CAXHRY010000079.1, on the reverse strand, counting down.
TCGCCGATGGAATGCCGAGAGATAGGTGTCGATAAGGTGCTTTACCTTGTCGTTCCCGTCGGGACAGCCTGAAACGATCGCCTCGAACATGTCGGTCTCTTTCAGGCCCAGAAGGAGACGTCCCGTCTCTTCCTTCTGCTCATCTGTAATAGGTGGATCGTGCACCACATGGCGGTAGACTTCGCCCATCTGCTCGAAACTGACCCCTTGTGCGAGCGAGCGCCCCAGAAGGGGCAGCTCTTCGGTCTCGTCCTCCGGCTCTTCCGCTTCCGTATCCGGGAAAGATTCTTCGTAAAGCGGATAGTAGATGTCCAGCGGCTCGTTTCGCTCGCCGGCGGGAACATCGCCGAATACCTCGTCCAAGTCTTCCGGCGGTATCTGCCGGGGGTGTTCGGGTACACTTGCGGGAGCAAATATATCCCCTTTTTCGATACCTTTTTCGGTTTGCGCCGCTACGGCCGCTTGTGGCTGCGAGTGGCGTCGGTCGAGGACAAAACGGCTCTTGCCGATAATCTCCCGACGGACGGTTGCGTCGGCCGAAACGGGCGGGCGGCAGTTGTTGCGCCGGCTCTCCCGAAAGAGATACCAGACCGTCCAAAGTGCGTAGCCGACGGCGCAGACCGTCAGCAACCATAAAATGCAGGTCGTCGTCATGGCTGTCATCAGAAAATATCGTCGTTACGCTTTTTATACAGTTCGGAGATCTCCTCCTGATAAGCGGCGAAATGATGTTCCAGCACGTTGTCAAGGTAGCTGTACAGCGACACTTCGTTTTTGCCGATTACCTGCAAGATGCGCGTAATGCGCTCATGGAACTCCCTGCGGATATAAACCGTTTTGCCGCTGCGCGTATTGGACGGCGCATTGCGGATAAAGAGCGTTTCGTAATCCTGACCTCTCCCTTTTCGACGGCGCGCATCGTCCTTTGGGAATGCTGAACATGAAGTGGTATCGGCTGATATTGTCTGTACGGATTTCTCTTCGATCGGTTCGATTGTAGGATGTGCACTTTGCACTCTTCGGTGATAATGGAGCACACGGAAAATGAACGGTGCGGCAACCAGCGCAGTAGCCGTTGCGACCGTAGCAATAATAATGATATTCTCTGACATGGATTTACTTTTTTAAGATGTTGATACCTTTGTGTTTTTCGTCGTAGAGACGGGTGATTTCATCGCCGTAGGTGTCGAAATGATGCGCCAGCACATTGTCGATATACCCCGACAACGACACCTTGCCTTCCCCGACAACCCGGCAGACGGACTGGATCGTGTCGTGGAACTCTTGGCGGATATAGGTCGTCTTACCGACACGAGCAACGGTACGCGGCTCCCGGATAAAGAGTGTTTCGTAGTCTTGCTCCCTGTTGCGCCTGCGGCGGGTATCTTCCCGAACGACCTCCGATCGGGAAAGCGTATTATCGGCTTCGTTCCCCCGAACGAGTGCATCATGCTCGGTCGGCTCATCCTGCAAGAAAGAGGCGATGATCGACTTTTCGTCGATGTCTTCTTTTTTCACCGTTTTCGCCATGATGCTATTTGTTTGCGATTACCAGAATTTCATCTACCAACGGTTCCAGATTGCTGCCTTTGAGCAACGACCTGTCGGCCGGAAAGACCGTAGAGCGAAACAGTGCCTTGCGACCGGCCGGCAATTCACGGCGGAACCGTTTGCTGTCCGGCAAAAAAGTTTTCAGCACGTTCAGTCCCAGCGTCTCTATGACCTGTTCGTAGACGGCATAAAGCTCTGTTTTCTCGCGACCATCGACCATATTCCATATCAGATGCAGCCCTCGGATGCGGGATTTGCCCGCATCGACGATCTTCTCTTTCAGACGGGAGGCGAAACGCAGGGTGCTTTCCAAAACAACTCGGTCGGCACTGATGGGCGAGAATATGTAATCCATCAGCGAAAGCGTGTAAATCACGCCCTCCTTGTTAACCGTTCCGGGTAGATCGAAGAAGATGAAGTCGTATTTTCCCTTCTGCATCAATGTACGACCCGTCTCCGCGGCTTTTTCGGGAAGGCTTCTGACCACGGGATACATTTTCTTGTTCAGTCTGGTGAACTGTTCGTAAGCCATTGCTTTGTAACGCTCGTCTTCCGTTGCCATACGAAGATCGCGGTCGCGCATCTCGGCAATGCTGTACTGCGGATAGTCGCAATCCACGACCGCCACGTCGTACCCTTTCACGTAGTGCAGATACGAGGCGACCAACACCGTAAGCGTCGTTTTTCCTGCTCCTCCTTTTTGAGTGGAGAATGCCACGCACAAATTTTTCTTTTCCATCATTTAATCAATTTTACAGTTATACATAAGGTTGATTGACTTTAC
>CAXHRY010000078.1:0-4240 GCA_964018965.1 uncultured Alistipes sp. | reverse complement strand
CCCAAAAAAAGACCCGGCTCTTAGCCGTAGCCTCCCACGGGCGGAAACTCGCATTCGTCCGGGGACAGATGACGGCAAAAAGCAACTCTTACTGCTATTTCCTCCAAAGACCCGGCTCTTAGCCGGGCCCGCCCCGCAGGCTACGTCTCGTCCCCAGTTATTGCACAAAACCTTTCACCCATAACCAACAAAAAACGCCCCGGTTGTTCCGGGGCGTTTTTCACAATAACAGGACGTTACACCAGCTTCAAGTCCTGCTTGATAGCCTCGATCTTGGCGTCGAGCTGCTCTTTCACGGCATCGAACTCGGCGACCGATGCCAGGGGAGCCTTCACCCCGAAGTAGAACTTGATCTTGGGCTCGGTACCCGACGGACGTACCGAAACGATCGTGCCGTCCTCGGTGAACCACTGCAGCACGTTGCTCTTGTCCTGCTCGATCGGGGTCTTCGCGCCGCTCTTCACATCGGTCTGCTCCAGCATCAGGAAGTCATTGATCCGTACCACCGGAGAGCCCACGATCGTCTTGGGCGGATTCGCACGGAACTCGACCATCATCTTCTGGATCAGTTCGGCACCTTCCTTACCTTTGCGGACCACCGAAACGAGACCTTCGCGGTAGAATCCGTACTTCACATAGAGCTCCTGCAACCACTCGTAGAGCGTCAGGCCCATCGTATCCATCGCCCAGGCGGCAGCCTCGGCTGCCAGCGAGCAGGCCGAAACGGCATCCTTGTCGCGCACGTAATCGCCGGCCAGATAACCGAACGACTCCTCGCCGCCGCCGATATACTTGGTCTTGCCCTCGTTCTCGCGGATGATCTTGGCGATATACTTGAAGCCTGTGAGGCAATCGTAGCACTTCACCTTGAAATAGTCGGCTACGGCATTGGCCATCTGCGAAGTAACGATGGTCTTCACGACATACTGCTTGCCGTCCAACTCGCCGCGCTCGGCCCAACGGGTCAACTGATAGCTCATCAGCAGCACGAGAGTCTGGTTACCGTTCAACAGCACGTATTCGCCCTTCTTATTGCGCAAAGCAACGCCGATACGGTCCGCATCGGGATCGGTAGCCAGCACCAGATCGGCCCCCTCCTTCGCCGCCAGGTCGATCGCCATCGACATGGTTTTGCGCTCCTCGGGGTTCGGCGACTCGACCGTAGGGAAGTTACCATCGACGACAGCCTGTTCGGGAACCAGCTTCACGTTCGTAAAACCGTACTTCGCGAGCGAGGCGGGTACGAGACGCACACCCGAACCATGCAGCGGCGTATAGACGATCTTCATGTCGTGGTGCTTACGCACGCTTTCGGGCGAGAGCGAGAGTTCGTGCACCTTGTTCAAATAGATTTTGTCGAACTTCTCGTCCAGAATGGTGATGTTTTCGGCGTTCTTGCCCGTGAGAATCATATCTACGTCGGTGATCTTCGCCACCTCGGCGATGATGTTCTTATCGTGGGGCTCGGTGACCTGAGCGCCATCGGTCCAATATGCTTTGTAACCGTTGTACTCCTTGGGATTGTGCGAAGCGGTGACCACCACGCCCGAATGGCACTTGAGTTCGCGAATGGCGAAGCTCAACTCGGGAGTCGGACGAAGGGCATCGAACAGAAAAACATCGAAGTCGTTCGAAGCGAAAATGTCGGCCACACGCTCGGCGAACATGCGCGAATTGTTGCGGCTGTCGTGACCGATGGCCACACGGATGCGTTCACCCGCGAAATTCTTTTTGAGGTAGTTGGCCAAACCCTGCGTAGCAGCACCCACTGTGTAGATGTTCATGCGGTTGGAACCTACGCCCATGATACCGCGCAGACCGCCCGTTCCGAATTCGAGATCCTTGTAGAAACTCTCGACGAGCTCCTTCATATCGGTTTCCATCAGGTTTTTGACCTGTTCCTTGGTAGCTGCATCGTAGTGACCGTCGAGCCAGCTCTGGGCTTTTTTCAGAACCATCTGTTCCAATTCGTTTGCCATAAAATATCAGTTTTACTTATCGGTTATGATATACGAGTCCAAAATATTTATATGCAAATTTAAAAATAAAATTCGAATATTCAATATCAGCGAGTTAAAATTAGCAGTCCGGGAAGGCCCCTTTTTCCATATATAAAAAAAGGAGAATTGCAACTCATTTCCGGGAATCTTTTTACGAAATTATTCACAACTTTGTCTCGTCAAAAATGATGCAAGCATTGCCATGTTAAGTAACGCGCAGACATATAACGATAGGTGGCAGAACTGCCTTGACCGTATCAAGGCGCAGACCTCCGAAGAGGAGTTCCGCAAATGGTTCCAGCCCATCGTGCCGCTCGAGTTCGACGGTACGACCCTGCGTCTGCGCGTACCCAACGAGAGCTACGTCCGCCAGATCGAGAAAAACTATATTCCTTTTCTGCGGCCGATCATTTCGCAACTCTACGGACAGCAGACACGTCTGCATTACGCCGTACCGCGTCCGACGGCGAACGTCGCGGCGGAAACGGCCGACAGCGGTACGATCTCGCGGTTCAACACGCAGACCAATACCGCCAACATCAAAAATCCGTTCGTGATTCCGGGGCTCAAGAAGATCATCATCGATCCGCAGTTGAACCCCAATCTCACGTTCACCACTTTCATCGAAGGAGAGTGTAACCGGCTGGCCCGCTCGGCAGGCATGTCGGTGGCCGTCTCCCCGGGAAACAACCCATTCAACCCGTTGTACGTATACGGCAATTCGGGATTGGGCAAGACGCATATCGTGCAGTCGATCGGCCACGAAGTGCGCCAGCGTCACCCGGAATTGCAGGTGCTCTACGTCTCGATGAACAAGTTCCAAGCGCAGTTCCAGACGGCATATAAAAACGGCGAGATTCCCGACTTCATCCACTTCTATCAGATGATCGACGTACTGATTATCGACGATATCCAGGAGTTGACGGGAAAAACCGGTACACAGAACGCATTCTTCAACATCTTCAATCACCTGCAACTCTCCGGCAAGCAGTTGATCCTCACCTCGGACAAACCGCCCGTGGAATTGAAAGACATCGAACAGCGACTCCTGACCCGCTTCAAATGGGGGCTCTCGGCGCAGATCGGTACACCCGATTACGACACGAAACTCAAGATCATCCGTGCCAAAGCCCACAAACTGGGAGCTCAGATATCCGAAGATGTCATCGCCTACCTGGCCGACAACATCTCGGCGAACGTTCGCGAAATCGAAGGCGCCATCTCGTCGCTGACTGCCAATGCTTCGTTCCTCGGACGGAAGATCACCGTATCGCTGGCCAAAGAGATTCTGAAGGTCTACGTGAAGATCAACCAAAAAGAGATCACCATCGACCGAATCATCGAGGTGGTGTGCGAACATCTGAATCTCGACTTCGCACGCTTCAACTCCACGGAGCGCACGCGCGAAATCGCACAGGCCCGGCAAATCGCCATGTACCTGGCCAAGCAGCACACCAAAGCTCCGCTGACGGCTATCGGTGCAGCCATCGGAGGACGCAATCACGCTACGGTGCTCCACTCGTGCAAGGCCGTCACCAACTTGCTGGAAACCGACAAGGCATTCCGACTCCAGGTAGAAGAGATCGAAAAAAAAGTTTTGGCGTAACCAGACATTTTTCAAATAGATGAGACAACCGGGCGTTCGAACGTATCGACGTCCGGTTGTTTTTGTTTGATACCTCTGCACAGCATAACCTATCGCCACCTATGGCGACAACCAAGAATCCGGCTCAATACCGGAGGCGTAAAACGAAGGGCGCCCTAAAAGCGCGAGCGAAGGGAACGGTTTGCTTGTTTCGGGAGCGGACTGACCGTATTGCGAACCACAGGCTATTCATAAAACCCGGCTTTTAGACGGGCGGAGCCAGCGTTAGGGCGCACGTACAGGCATTTGCCGAAGCGTTCTCGGTACTTTTTGCAGCCCAAAAGTATATAAAATCGAAGCGCGAATGCGATTCGGAAAAGCACTTCGGCGGCTGGGCCGGTCGCGCCAAAGATGGCAAGGCTATGCCTTGTAGTTTGCAAAAAATCATAAAACCGGCTTTTAGCCGGACGCCCGGAGGAGGATACGGATCGCGCGAACCCGCGGATCGTATTTCGCAGACGAAATCATAAAGCCTGTTTTTAGACGTCCCCGGCGGACCAACCACCCCAATACAACAAGAAGGGGCTGTCTAACAATAAAAGTTAGGCAGCCCTATTTTTGAGGATTCAAGAATATTAAGCAGCGGAATAAATTA
>CAXHRY010000077.1:0-4504 GCA_964018965.1 uncultured Alistipes sp. | reverse complement strand
TCTGTTTTATGTGGAATCCTATTAAATGGTAAGTAAAAAATTCGGTTTTCCATCTGAAAAGGGGGAGGGGTGAAAAAGAGATAGTATCTTCACAAGCAAAGAATAGGACCAACTTTGCAAGGGGGGTCTTAATTTACCCCCTTTGCGAAAGTCGGTCCGTTTTTCCTCTTTAAAACTCGAACATCTTTTTACCGAGCAAATAGGCTTTGTTGCCCTTAATTCGTGGTTTGTCATCGGCAATCTCGAAAAACAGCTTGACAATCTGCCTGTCTACACGCCCCTTGAATGGTATTCCGTTATCGGTTATCAGTCCCCGCAGAAAACCGAGTATTTCAGAACAGAGCACCAAATCGCCCGTATTGTATTTCGCATAGACGGCTCGTTGCATCTTTTCGGAGGTCATCAATCGGTTCTCCTCCACGTTCTCCAACGCTGCCTTGATTCTGCGCCTGTCATAGCCCAGTTGCCCGATGCGCTCTTTACCGAGAATCGTTGCCGCTTCAATGATTTCTGAGAACGTATCGCCTAATTGTCCGCAGAGAAACGTTTGTTCTGCGTCGGGATTCTGCCGCTGGATTCGGTCGATTTGTTCTACCACCTCGCGCCATAATTCCGTCGTTCCTTTTATTTGGGCCTGTGTCCGCCGCAGACGGTCTTCGTCGGTCAGGTCGTAATCTACCTTATGAACGGCCAACTGGAACGGGGCGTCTTTGTACTCCTCCTCAATCGTTGCGGAGGATCGATAGAGGGCTTCCAGTCGGGCATCCGTCCATGCGTTGTCCCACATGAACCAGTTTCGATTGCCCGTGCGCGTTACGAAGCGTTTATAGTCCATCCCTTGCAAGGCTTGCGTAAGGGTTTGGTGTTCGATTTCGCCCTCAATAGGCAACTCCCGTATTCGGTTGTAAATCCGTTCTTGACATTCGAGGTTATGGAACAACTTGTCGCGCGAAACGCTCTGCAATCTGTCGCAGGTATTCGTTATATGGTACGCTTGCTCTATGCCGTTACGAAATCGCCCGATGGCCTGCACGACCTCGGTCTGCGGGTCTATCATCGAATAGGGAGCATGGAACACATCCGTAAGCACGATTACATGCGGCTTGTAGTCCAGTTTAATGTCTACCGCCGAGTAGAACCGACTGGTGAAAAAATTTACTCCTGCAAGTTCGGACAAGCGGTCGCTTACATCGGTGAAATTCTGCTGTTTGAGTTTGCGGACGCTCTTATCGGCGCAAAACACTTTACAACAGCCCTCTAATTTGAGCGTCTGAATCAGTCCCAAAATCGTATCGGTCGAATTTATAAAGATGCAGACCGTTTCATCTTTCAACCGTACGAGTAATTTTCGGAGTATCCGCACCGTATTGTTCGTGACGCAAAGTGTCAGCGGTCGGCGGTAGTCGTAAGTGGGAGCAATCCGCACCATTTCAAAATTCTGTTCCTCGAAACGCGGGTCGGAGGGCAGGATCGGAGTTGCCGAAACCATCGCCTTATTCTTGAATCTGAAAAAGTCCTCGACGGGCAGGTAAATATCCCCGCGGTAGCCCACATCCTGTATGGTCTTTTCGCACTCGTCGAGCAAGAGGAAATAATCGTCGTACATCGGAGTATGGGTTTCGTACATGGCAGGCAGGACCTTTTTATCGAAGCCTTCGGGCGTGGTGATGATCTTTCTGAATCCATCCTCCTCACCTGCAAGAAACGCCTTGACATCCTCTTTGGTTATCCCCTCGTAGACAGCAAACAAAGATGGGTGTTCCGCTTTTTTGCCGAGGATAACGGGCACATTCGGTTCAATGATGATCGAGTGCCGTTTCGCATGTACGATCTCTCCGTAGGTAGCACCGCAACCCGTCAGCGTTTTGTTAAGAATCGTATTCGTCGGGATTTCTTTATTGGGGAGTATATCGGAAAGAACCTGCCCCTGTTTGATTTCGATCGTTTTTTCGACCATAGATAAAAAATTATGGGGAGCGAGCGGCGAAACCCGCTCCCCTGTTTGACTTATGTTAGGCGAAAAGTGCCGTTACATCTTCTATTGCTTCGGCGGGCATCTTGATTTTACCATTCGGGAAAATCCACGAATGGGTCAGATAACCCGTACCGCTTTCCGCGTCTTGGGTGTATTCTTCCCGACGCTTGGTAGTGTATCGGCGAATTTCCGCCTCCAACTTTTCCAGCCATTCACCCTGACAGCAAATTTCGTTATCAGCGTCGCAGTTGTTAATTTCGGGGAGTTCCTCGCCCAACAGAGCCGCCAGCAAATAGGCCCAAATCTGAACATTCAGCAAAAGTTTGCCTTGCAACTCGGTCTGACCTTTACGTAGGCCTACCCAAACGTAACCGCAACCTGCGACATCCACGCGAGGCGTAATGATGATGGTGTCCAAACCCAGCCTAATGGCTTTCTGCATAACGCCTACCATTTGGGCGTTGTTCTCGTACTTCATCTGTACGAAACGCATTACGGGTTTCTCTTCAATTTTGTTCACCGTCTGAACGGTGGTGGCGAGCGAGCTTACTTTCTTCGGCTCAATCGCAGAAATAATCATATTTTCCATTTTGTATTTGAATAATTAGTTTGTTTTCCTTTTTAAGGAAGGGAAACACACCCTGCAACTTCGGTCGGCCGTACGCTCCGACCTGTTGCTTTTCAGGGTTAATACGGGATATTTCCCCCTTTTGTTTTCCGTTTTGAGGTAGATATTATAGGCAGTATTTGGACCTATTATTTACCCCTGTTTTTCAGTTGTTTAGGTTTTGTGTTTCATCGGTCGTATTTTTTCATTTTACCGCCTTTTTTGCAGGCTGTTGGCTACTCCCCGAATCTCTCGAATAACCGTACGCTTTATTCGCGGATTCTGGCTTTTGAACCTGCATAAATCCGACCTTTGGAGCCTTTGCAAAAACATAAATAATAGCCCTTAAAAACGACCTATTCATTACCTTTGCTGTCGAAAATATTGCAAAATACATCATGGAAAATATTGTAAATCTGCTGGTTATGACAAAATGGCAGATATCATGACACTGGCAGATTTTTGGCAGAAAAAAAGAAAGGGAACCGCGATAAACGGCTCCCTTAAATGGTATGGTTATATAGTCCGATCAGTCCAATAGCGGAAAATTAAAATCCTGCATGATAACCTGCCTCTGCAATGGTATCGGTCTGAATCGTGGTGCTTGATTCATAGCCGCTCGTTTCAGATAGGCGGCAAGGTCGGCGCGGATTACTTTCGGGTCGTATTCGCCGCTCCATCCTTTACTATCGGGATAGCAACCCGTGAAGCGTGTATAGCCGTGAATGAGTTGGCATAATTCGTTCGGCGTATCGGGCTGGCTGGGTATTGCATTCTCTTCATGGAGCATTCGGTAAATGCCGTATGCAACTGCCGAATAGATGGCATTATCCTTTTTTCGCCCCGCAGACGGTTTGCGCCATTGAATATCCTGCCGTGCTTCCTCGGCTGTCTGTACTTCGGGAAAATAGCTTGCAAGTTCCTTTTTAATCAGACGGAATAACCAGTTATTGCTGTTTGGAATAGAAATCTGTTCCGCTTCCCCATTATTGGTGCGAATTGTGATGGCGGTCTGTTTGTTGCTTTTAAGTGTCCGTGCCTCCATTTGCTCCATAAAAAGCAATAGGTGCGCCCTTCGCTTTGGTATTGTCCCAAGTATGAAACTGAACAAGGTCATTGTATTCGTTTTCGTCGATCTGCTGTTCGCGGATGCAGTAGGCCACCAGCAATAGGGCTTCCTCTATTATCGGGGTAATTGTCCCGTAAGAGTTGATAAGCGACAACAAATCATGGCATTCGAGGTGTCGAAACGGCAAAACCAGATTGCAATCCTCTTTAATGCTGTACTTTACGTTATTACCCTCTCGGTGAGGTATCAGACATTTGGCATTTGAAAGTTCTTTGTTGAAATAGCCTGCCGTGATGCCGAAATATTTTTCCAGTAAGGGCAGGCAAGCGGTGAAATATTCGGTCGTTACGGGGTAAAAGGTTTGTTCTTCTTGCATAGGAGTATCTTTATAAAGACGAATTTACAAAATTTCGCATTCTGACGCAACCGACGACCGCAGAAAAAAGAAAAGGGACTACCCGATGCAAGCGGATAATCCCTCCAAGAGTAGGACCAACTTTGACCGAGGGGTTATTTTAAGACCCCTCGGAAAAGTCGGTCCGAGTTTTTGTCATAGCAAGTTCTGCATCGCCGCGTCGATTTGGCTATTTTCGAATGCCCCTAAATAAATCTGTGTGGTTTTCAGACTATGGTGTCCCAACGCCTCGGATATGATGCCAATATTTACACCCGATTTCTTCAACACGATTGCAAAACTATGCCTTGCGACGTAAGTCGTCACCTCTCCCGAAATATTCAATCTGCGGGCTAATTGGCGCAATTCGGTATTGACTTGATGGCAGACTTTATGCACCCGATTCCGTTTCTGCATCGGCGTCGTATGCCTGCGCGAATCGAGTATCGGAAACAGATA
>CAXHRY010000076.1:0-4580 GCA_964018965.1 uncultured Alistipes sp. | reverse complement strand
CCGATTTTGTGGGCGCAGATTTTACCGCGATTCACCCAGTCGGTGAGCGTCACGAGCGAGATGCGCAGACGGCGGGCGGTTTCGTGCCGCGTGAGATACTTCGTGTCGGTTTTCAGTTGTACGGGACGCAGCTGTTGCAGTTCGTCGCGCAGGGACTCCCGAATCATCTCCGAGAGTTGGTCGGCAGTCATGCCGTTCAAATAGATTTCCTTTGCCATAATTCTTGCAATTTAACGCTGCAAAGGAATGGGTTTATCGGAATTAACTAAAATAAGTAATTGTGTTACAAGGCGAAGACACTTCGAAGACATACGATGTCAAGTTAGGACAATCCACGGATAATTATCCCGTTTTTTGAGGCGGATTTCCATAAATTGCGGAGATTTGCGCCATAAAATCCCAGCGTGTAAAGTGATTAAAAAATCATAAAAAAACAGGGAGCAACGATTCGTGCTCCCTGCAAAACGGTTGGAGGTTTTTAAGCGTTATTCGCTTTGTTCTCTGTCAAGATACCTTTGCAGCGCTTCGCGAACAGCCGATGAAGAGTAATATTCATCCCGAGACATCCGTTCGTCGCGACAGCCCTCGAACCACTTGCTGCTCAACCAACGGTAGAGTGTCGGACGGGTGATACCCAATGCGGCGGCCAACTCCTTTTTGTTCATCAGCCGCCCGCCGTCGAATGCCGGCAGCTCGTTTTTGTCCTTGTGGATATACAGCCAGCGGTCAAAATGCCGAATCGCTTTATCCGCGTTTTTCAGTTCTTGTTCATAACTTTCGTACGCCCACACGCGCAGACTTGCCGGGTCGAAGTCCGCAAACTCCGGCCGGGAGCGCAATGCCTCGACCAGCGTGTCGAAGCACGCCAGTTCGGAAGCTTTGATTTCTATTCTGCGACGACGAGGCATTATCTATATTTTTTAGGGGGGGGTATATTTTCTCTCTACCCAAACATTTTTACACGCTTTTAACCGACTAATACACAGCATATAAACGAAACGTAAAAAGAAATAAGCATGTAAAAAAGCGTGTAAAAGCGTGTAAAAATTAAACATTAAACCAATCTGAATTCGGGCCTTGCGATTCATTTCTTATCTTGCCCTGCCTCTTTAATTTTGCCAAAAGATTCGTAATCTTATCTTTTTTCTGTCTGTCTGTAAGCAGGTCGGAAAGGAGATTCCACAGTAGCTTATCGATTTCTTTGCGCGACAATGATTTGTGATCGCGCAATGCTGTCATCAAAAACTCTTCGCAACTTTTATTTCCAAGTCCTTTATGCTCCGAATACTCAATCTTTTGTCCGACTTTTTGGGCGATATGTTTCGCAATATAGACTTTGGGCTTGCGGCCTTCAATCAAATGTTTGCTTCTCAATCGGACGATCTCGTCATCGGATAACGGTTTCCCCAGCTGCACGCGGTTCAGCAATTCGATATCGAGCAGATTCAAATCGGTATTTCCCGCCAGAATATTGGCGTAGTTCATATCGAGAATTTTACCCGTTATGGTAACTTCAACCCGATTGTCGGTCAAATTGTAGTCCGGCAGAGGAAACAGTCGCTGTCTTTGATAATTGTACATCTTGCGGATGCCGCTGCCGATCGTATCGACCATTTTCAACCCGACCATGGCCGTTACCAAAAATTGATTTCTGTATCGCTCCTCGGGAGCATCGCTGATAAGCACCCGTTCGATATTGCCCGGAATGAACGAGCCTTTGTTCGAGAACACCAGTTTGTCGTCGTATTCCACCACGTTGATCTGACCGCCGAGCGTATAATCCTGATGGGCGATAGCGTTGTTCAATGCCTCGCGAATGACATACGGCTCGTAGGTGTCGATCTCTTCGGGAAAGAGTGTTTTATATTCCGGATTGATGTAGCGGTATTTCAGATTGCGAATCTTGTCGTATATTCTGTCGACGGCCAAAATGAACGGGCAGGAGGCAATCATGTAATCGCGCTCGATATTGTCCTGTCCGCGCAGAATCCATTTGATTTTAGCTACCGCGGGAGAGATCAGGTGCTCGCTCTCCTCTTTGCCGAGCAGCACGATTGCCGTATTGGTAATTTTTCCTCGAATCGTCAGTTTCGCCTTATTCAGAAAGGTCGCGTCGTCCCACGATGCAATTTCGTCGGCCTTGTCCTTGTGGGCGTTCGTGTACAACTCCCTTGCCTTGACAATGGCCGCCGAATCCAAGTCCTCCAACGAGGCGTCTTCGATTATTTCCGCGCTCCAATCCTTCAAACGAACCTGATTCCTGATTCTTTCAATTTTGTCCATACTCAACGCCTGCAAAGATTCTCCGTCTCGACCGTAATAATGGCCCTGATAATCGATTGGAATACCCTGCGGGGCAGGCGGTATTTCGAACATCACAACTCTTTTGCCGTTCTTGTACCGCAATTCATGTATCTCGACGAAAGTATGCCGGCCCGTAGTCTGATCGGCGATCTTTTTCTTCATCGCATCGAGAGCCGGACGGCTATTCTTGTATTGGCTGCCGACAACCTCGTGCGTATGATTCTCCACGCCGAAAACCAGCCATGCGTGCGACATGCCTTTCAGATTGGCTTCGTTGCTCAATGCCGAGAAGTATTGTCCCAGCTCCTGATCTCCGAACCCATTGGACGCTTTCTTAAACTCCACCACCTCCGTTTCCGCAGGTAGATTCAGTAATGAATCGAGTATGTTTGTCAGTTCCTCAACCGTCATATATTTCTAATTTTCTGTAAAGTTACAATTTATTTGCGAATAATAGGAGCAACAACCGTCCATGCCGGAATTTGTTTGACATTTTGTTACCGCCGTAAATTTTACGGCGGTAACATTTCGAATTACCTGCCGCTGAAATACGGATGATTCATCAACTCCATTGCGGTTTGCTCTTCCGTAATCTTGATGTATTTCATGAACTCCTTTTCGGTTTTGTGGCCCGTGATTTTCATGATGGCGATGGTCGGGATGCCCGCCAGATACATATTCGTTGCTCCGCTGCGGCGTGCCGTGTGGGTCTTTACCAAGTCGCATTTATCGACTAAGTGCGTCTTCTTTTCCCCATTCTCGACGTATGATACTTCGATTTTCTCCGTGATACCTGCCTCGCATGCAACCTCCTTAATGAATTTGTTTACTTTCTGTTCGTAGGCTTTCGGCAACCGGTTTTCGTATTTGTCCAGTATCGCCTGCAATTCGGGTCGAATGGGGATGACGACGTGATTTCCCGTCTTTTGCTGTTTGAGGTCGATGACCCGCTGTCCGCTGTCCAACGTGCGGATATTGCCCTCGTTGATGGTCGAGTAGTCGCTGAATCGCTGCGCCGTATAGCAACCGACCAAGAATATATCACGGGCAATATCCTTGTGTTTGTTGTTCGATAAATCGAGGTCGGCAATAGCTCGAATCTCCGATTCAGTCAGATAGATATTCTCGACATCGGCAGTCAGTACACGGAATTTGCGGCTCTCAATCAAGCCATTGTCGTGCAGTCCCTCTTCGCGCGCTGCCCGCATGATTATTTTCAACTCCTTGACATGGCGACCGATGGTGTTGATCGAATAATCCTTCGCCGTAAACCACGCCACGAAATCGTCGTAGAATTTCAGGTCGATATCGCCGAAGTCGAACCGCTTTCGTTTTGCTTTGCAGAACTCGTCGAACTGAATGATAAACCCTTTATAGTTCTTGATTGTCGACGCCCCGTAGCGCAGCTTGTGGATATTGAGCCTTGTGCCGTCCTCCATTTCGCGCGTATAACGGGCTATGTAGTCGGTCAGCGATTCCCGACTGCGTATGTTGCGGCCGCCGGATGCACTGTGCGGGTGATGGAAGCTGTAAACAATCTTTTCCAGCTTTGTTTTCGTCATCGCATGTTCGGGGTCTTTCGCCATTTCTCCGAGGATGAAACTGCGCAGCTCCGACAGGTTCCTCGTCAGTTCGCGCCCCTGCTGCTCGGTGAAATCACCCGTAAAGGCATAACGGCTTTTAACCGTCTGTCGTTTACTGTCCCACACATCAGTCAAAACCAAATATTGACTGTCAACGTAGAATTGGTTTCCTCGTCCGACCGTAAACAGTATTTGAACCTTGATCAGTTTGTTTTTCTGCGTCGAGCGAATGCGATAACAAAAGGTTGCCATAATCGTCGATATTATCCGTTGCAAATGTAGCTATTTTTGTAATACATTTGTCATACATCAACGAAATTTTCTAAAATTTCCAGACCTCGCAATTAATAAAATATTCACATAACATACTGAAATACAAATTAAATAAGATAAAGACAGATTAATATCAATTAATTTTTATGGCGTTCGCTTCAGACCTCACTAAAACCGCGTTGCAGCAACCAGCAACGCGGTTTTAGTTTGTCATAAATTTGTAATACCGGCCGTACAAATTACACGATAAATTCATTCAACTCCTCTTTCAACTGCTTCCAATTGGGGAAATAGCGGTTCAATGACGTCGTTTATCGATATCCCTCTACTGGCGTCGTAAGGCAGGTTTGCTGTCGTAGTAGTTTGCGGCTCGGTTGTAGGTCGTCAGAAGCGGAAGCCGACTTGCAGCGAGACCGAATA
>CAXHRY010000075.1:0-4664 GCA_964018965.1 uncultured Alistipes sp. | reverse complement strand
TTCTGGGTTATCTGCCCCATGTTATCCTCGATATACACGTCGATGACCTGTCGATCATCGCTTCGGGAGGTGTAGTAAAGTCGAAACACCTCCCTCGTGAGGGGATAGCGGTCATTGGGTAGGAATACCGTTCCATCGTCCATGCGGAGTTCGCCCTTGCCGTCGGACTGGAAATAGCGAATCGTGTATCGCGCTCCGTCATAGTTGCCCTCCCGAACGAGCGTGCAGCGTATCTCGGCTGTCTCTCCGCGCACGATGCGCGTCTGTACGGGCATCGTCTCCAGTCGGAACGCATACGCCTGTTTTATGTCCAGCTCTTTGTCGCAAGCGGTCAGCAGCGTACCGACCGCCGCGAGTGCGAGCATCAGAAATCCTTTCATCTTCTTCATGTCGTTTCTGTTTACGTGTTTCACATCATTTGCCTATCGGGATGTCGGGTTGCGGAATCGAATCCCACTCCACCGGTGCTGGTAGCTCGATGTCGTATTGCGGATGTTGTTCGATATACCGTTCTTCGATCTCTTCGTGCAGCTTGGCGCACCCCATGCACCCCGCCGCGACGGCCAATGCCAGCAGGCCGTATTTGATTTTTCGTTTCATCGTCATTGTGTTGTTATAGTTGATGTTCAGAACAGGTAGGAAAAGGATACTTCGATTTTCGAGGGCGCGAGGACGACGCGGCGGCAATGTTCGTAGCGGATCGCTTCGAGCGGCGACGGGTCGGGATGCCAGCGCAGGTCGTCCATGTAGTAGATGCCCACGCCACCTTCGAGTGTCAGGTTCCACCGCTTGGCCAGCATCCACGAGTAGCCGACCGAGGAGCCTATGCCCGTCGTCCAGCCGTTGTAGCGGGTACTGCTGTTGCCGACCTTGTACTTGGCGAGGGTCGAGTGCAGCCCCCAGAACAGCCCCACGTGCGGCTCGAAGCGCCAGCGGCGCACACCGACCGTCGCAGCGAGAACGTTGGCCCGCAGGCTCTCCGTAGAAATAGGATTCCAATAGCCCGAAACATCTACCGACCACTTCTGCGCCACGGCGACATCGACGCCCGCATTGAGCGTTCCCGTCGCCCAGCCCAGCGCATTGACACGCACGGCGGTGTATTGGGCCGATGCCGTGTGCGCCGCAAGGACGCACAGCAGCAGGATAAATAACTTTTTCATCTTCGTAGGGTTTAATCGGTGGAGGTCGTAGTCCGGTTGTTCGTCAGTTCTTCTTTCGACACGGCATCGTAGCCCGGGATAAGTGTGCGGTTGGCTGTTGCGGTAAAGCTGTACGGATTGTCGGTCGATACGATACGGCGTATCATGGACGTTTCCGGCTTGTCCCACCATACCGAAACGAGTCGCCCATCTTTGCCGGATATGGTGCATCGACTGCCGGGCAGGACGATGAATGCCTGCTTGGCCTCGTCTATCTGGTATCCGCTCGAACAGGTGAACGACACTTCCTTGATCCGCGTATAAATGTACACTCGCTCCGACTGGAATTTCGCATAGAGGGTGTCTACCCGAAAGTTCATCGGATGCCGATACGGATTTGCATCCGATACCTTTTGCGTCAGCTCTTTGTCGGCATACCAGCCTTTGAATGCGAAGCCGTCGTCGGGTACCGCGCGCATCTGCGGCCCGTCGTCGAGGGCGAGCATACGGACATAAGAAACACCTGCGTTGGAATGTGAAATAGTGCGCACAGCCGAAATATCGTCAAGATAGCCGCCTTGGTGTTCTCGGCCGTTCCAATAGGTGTAAACCGTCAGATGATTGTAAAAATCATGCGTAAACCGTTTCGTGTAAGAGTAGCCGTTCCCGTTGGAGAGCGACACGTCGTAGATCAGCCGATTGTTGGCGGACGTAAACACGCGCGGGTCGTAACATACGTTGAAAACGTAGTTGCCGGAGGGATCGGCCAGCCGAAGCGATATTCCGGGGGTGAGTGTTTTTTCATTGATATGGAAAGCATATTGCTGTCCTTGAATGAAGCGTATATCTCCCGTCAATTCGCCCGTAACGTCCGGTTTGTCGACTTCGATGGTCAGATTATTCATACCGCTTTTGTACCAACAATACTCTTTCTGTATCGTACCGAAGTCCAGATCGGGCAGGTCGTCGGTAATCTCCACACCGAACGAATGCACCCGTGTGTCGACTTCGTTTTCGCCTACGATACGGATGTCGAGCGTTTGTACCGTATTGCGTCGCACATCGAAATTCGAGGTGTTGTTCTCGCCCAAGTATACATCGAATGTCAGTTGTTTACCGTCGCGTTGCGCCTTGATGCGCACATAGGTCGCACCTTGCGGAGCGTTCTCTGCACACTTCTGCTGCTGGGTCGTGATGGACGGCACGTCGCCCTGACAATTTTCCAGTAGATAAAACATTCGTGTTGCCGAGCGTAATTCCGACGATGCGATTGCCGCTGAGTTCATTGTGATGAAATTCTTGGCGACCTGCTCCGCCTCGAACAGCTTCGTCGTGGCAGAGGCATCTACGATCTGCACGGACTGCAATTCCATCGTGCTTGCGACGGCCGGATCTATGGATACGTTGCAGATGATTTTCGCAACGGTACGTCGCACGGTAATGACGGGTGCGGACATTCGGTCTTCGACCGTGAGCGTTGTGTGTCCCGACATCGGAAGCATAACATATTTCGTTACCGAGGGAAGCTGAACGGCGCGCAGCTGTTCTTGAGTCATCGCGCCCATGTCCCGGTGCACGTTCGCAACGGCATAGGCTTCGTAGCTGCCGGGCAGTACGGAGCACTCCACCGTGCCGCTTTCGACATAGAAATGGCGGTCGGGCAACATGCCGCGCGGGTCGTAGAGGAAGAGATTGACGTCGCGCACGCTTCGCTCATCTGTCGCACGGGTAACGTACTGTACGCCCTCTTCCTGCACCTGCAACGAGAAACGTACCTCGTCCTCAATCGACGGGCACCGCTCTATTTTGTCCTTGATACAGCTGCTCATCATCGCGAGCAGCGGCATGATAAACAATACTATTTTCTTCATGATTGATTCGGTTAAAAGTTTCCGCCCCGACGCGAAGCCGGAGCGGAAACAGGTTCGACTTGCGGTTTATGCTCCCAGCTCCACGGTCTGCGTTACGGGCAATTCCCACTCGGCAGGCGTGATGGTCAGCGAGGCGTCGTGGCCCGACAGCCCGTTGATCGTAATATCCACGCGGTAGCAACTGTTGCGGCGGATTTCACCTCCCGAAGCACCGTCGAGTTCCACCTCGTAGGTCATCGACGACTGACTGGATGCGGTCGAAAAATCGCCGTCCATATCGTAGGTTGCATGGATGATGGCTTTCACGCGGTTGCCGACGTTGCGGGCGGGACACTCGAACAGGTAAAAGAGGTTGCGGTACTTGCCCGAGGCGGCATCCGAGGCCTGCGTCGCCGAGAAATTGAAGGCTCCCGGATTGTAGTCGGAGTGGAACACCGGTGTCTGCGTCGCGCCATTGGAGAGCGAGATGCTGTTGATCCGTACGGCTCCCTGATAGAGCGACCCGAACCGGGGCGAGGGCGTAACCTGAACGGCCACTTTCGCTACGGTGCGCTTGAGCGTGATAGCTACGTCGGTCGTCGAGCCTGCGGCCGCGACGGCTTTCGAGGTCGTGCCCGACATGACGAAGCCGCCGTCGCGCGCGGCTTTCGTCGAAACTTCGGCGAACGTACCGTTGTATGCGGCCGCATCCTGTTCCAGCATGGCAGTCAGAACATCGCTGCTATTGACCTGCGACATGTCGAGGTTCGCCACGGCGTAGAACTCGCAGATACTGCCCGGCACGGCATCCGGCAGGGCGAAAGTCGCCTTCTTGGCCGAGAGTTCGGCTGCCGAGAACGAACGCTTGACCATCAGGTCGCCAGACGGGTCGAAGACGAACATCGTAACCGTGTTGAGCGTCTTTTCCCACGTCTCGGCCTCGGCCGTCGCGCTGCGGGTCGCAGGCTCTCCGTCGGTGAACGACACGGTCGCTACCGCGCCTTTCGAGGTCGCGTAAATTTCGTTGTCCTCCTTGTTGCACGAGACGAGAAGTCCCATGGCGACCGCAGCCGCCAAAAATAAGTTTTTCATACAATAAATTGATTTTATGCTACTTGTGTAGCGGTTTGATAAAAATATTCGTGTCAGTTGATGATGAATTTGACTCCGATGCCATACTGCGTATGGAAATGGCCCGTCGTCGTACCCCACAAGCAGCGTTCACGTCCCGACAACGAGAGGATGATTCTGTCTGTGAGATAGGCATCCACTTCCAGCGTAACGGCCCCGCCGTAGAGAAACCGGTCGCGGTTGCGTATCGTCGCACCATCGTAGAGCCGCTTGTCGCCCCAGTTTACGGTTTCGTAGCCCGTCATAGCGGAACCTCCGACGTAGAAGAGGAACGTGTGCGAGGGGTCGGCGAAGAACTTGTAGTAGTAGCCGCCCTCGGCCGTAAACTGCGCCATCGGAATGCGTCCGGCCTTGTAGGGATAGTAGCGCGACAGGTACTCGATGCCGAAAACCCACTTGTCGGCATGCTTCGCGTAGCGGCTCATCGCAATGCCGAAATAGTATCCCGCATCTTTGCTCGCAGCGGTGCAGAACCCGTCGACCATGCCGCCCCGAAGCTCGATGCTGCGCATCCGCGGCAGGGCACGCTGGGCGTGCACCG
>CAXHRY010000074.1:0-4881 GCA_964018965.1 uncultured Alistipes sp. | reverse complement strand
ATCAGTATCTGATAATAGAAATACTTTCCCTTTAATCTCCTTTTTTATATGTTGGTCGTCGAAAAAAATCAATAATTGTTTATATATTTTTGCGATCTCGCCAACGCCGCCAACGGGAATTATTCGCAATTTATTAGCTTTAATTATATCTCTAAAATAAGCCTCCAAATACACTTTATCTGAAGAACCTTCACATATTAACCAATTATACGGAGTTTCTTGCATTAGGCTACTGATAATTGATTGAATAAAATCGTTGATACTTTTAAGAGATATATCTAATGGTAAATATCCTTTTTGCTCGACGATTTGTTGACGTATTTGTTCACGATACCGCTCGATATCGAATATATCAAATTTATGCTCCCCTTGCGGTGTAGATATATTGACTATCCCTCCCTGTTCAATAGTCGGAATAAATCCATACCAATGAGTTGTAAATATTGTCTGACAAACGGGAGAACATAGTTCATATAACTTATTAAATTGACTATAACATGCTGAAATATGTAAAGATGCTTCCGGCTCATCAATACCTATAATGAGCACTCGCTTACTTTCTCTTAAAAATTTTATAAGGTTATAGTACAAATCAAGAATTGCCTGCTGCTTTTCTCCAGAGCTTAACATGGATATACTAATAGATCTGCCTTGAAAAGTTTTATGCAATTTTCTCTTTTTAAAGAAGTCTTCAATTATCAAATCATATAATGAGTTTCGCCTTAAAGCTATTTGTCTTTCTTGAGATGTTTTAAATTCGTATTCTCCCAATTGGTCTGATAGCCTGTTTGTAAATTCCAATAATTTTCTGTTAAGTCCTAATATTTTCTCTTGATCAAATATGTCAGATATGATGTCTTGTAATGTCTTACCCAAAACGATTTGTAGTTCTTCTGTTTCGAGCTTCATCATTTTTTTCAGGATCTATATCTTTAGGGATATATACATAATCATATGAATTGAATATGATTTTACGAAGTTTATCTATTTGGAGTTTATCTATTGTAGGCAACGTATCAAAAATGGATAATGACGTTTTGCGTTCATAATCACATCCAATAGTTATCAAATAATAGTCATCTTCAGAAACATATTGCACAATATTATCTCGATGTTTAATAAATTGTTTGCACGTTTCTACATTTGATGAATTTACTTCATTGTAATGTACTCGCCAAAATATCTGGCTATATTTTTCTACAATTTCTTTTGTTTGCGGATCAGAAATTGTATTCTTTGCTATAAGAAATACAGGAACTACATAAGGAGTGGTCTTTGCTAATCCTTGCTTTTTATATGAAATATGATAATTCCATTCTGCACGATTATTAAACACATAGTCTAATGCCTCCAATACAGAACTTTTACCGCATCCATTTTTCCCGATTATTCCACAAAAATTATTGTTATAAGTCAGCGGAATAAAATTAATCCCCGAATACGTTTTTATATTTTTGACAAAAAGTCCAACTATCATAGTTTAACTGCATTTTAATTTGTTTAAAAATACAAATTAAATCTTTATGTGGCAAATTTCGTGATTTGTAAAAGAACGTTTCGGTTTACGAGTAAAATAAAACGAGGCGAATTACTCGCCTCGTTTTATTATTGTTTCCCACTTTTATTTGTAGTAGTTCCTCTCCATCACCTCGTTGATCTTGGATTCGGGGTAGAGGAGCGTCCCGCCGACGGAGGTATAAGGGATAATTCCTTTGTCCCGATAGTTCTGCAAGGCGCGACGGGAGATGTGGAAATGGGTCATCACCTGCTCGGTGGTCAGATAGCGTTCGCCCGACAGGGGCGGAGTGATCTCGGCGATCAGCCTATCTGCTGTCTGCGCGGCGAGGCGCATGGCTTCGAGCAGCACTTTGTATTCAGCCGTATTGCAGGTGAGGACGCTGCGGTTCTCGATCATCGTTTTCTCGTCCATAGTTATTCGCATTGGGTCGTCAGGTTCTTGTCGAGCAACGCCCGCACGTCTTCGGGCTTGTAATAACATTTGTTGCCGAGCGTCGAGTACGGCAGTTTCCCGCTGTTGCGGAGGCATTGCAGCGTCCGTTTCGAGATATGGAGCCGGCGGCAGATTTCGGCATTGTCCATTCTGCCGCTCTCGGTCGCAGGGTTGAAATGACGGTCGAGCCGTCGCATCGTGTCGGTCAGTCGGCGGGCGTGGGATTGCAGATTCGTCCATGCGCGCTCTTCGATTAAAAGGTAATTCATCGTCGTTAGTTTTCAGTTAATAAATTCGATTTCGGTAGCCTGCAACTGCCTTCATGTATCCCGAATCCGGTTCGCTTCTCGTTTCATACTCGTTTGGTTTGAGGTTTCGGGTGCAAGATAGGTCGGGTTTTGTACGGTTCTACAGCAACGGCCCGAGGTGGCAGCTTGTGGCGTCGGAATGGCACCGTTCGGCGTTGAGCTGCATGAAAAACGCGGGACAGATTATTGTCCCGCGCGGTTATTTATCGTCGGCGTTCTCGCTCCTTCTCGTCGTCGCGCATAGTTCGCTAATCGAAATTAGGTACTTCCGTCGTTTGAAATTCCCCAAAAAAGGCGATTGACTGGAATTCGCGGGGCGGGTAATTTTGCACTCGAAATTAACCCGCTCGCAATGAGATATAGAAACAGAAAAATAGAAACATGGGGACTCCTGACGGTCATGCTGGCCCTATGCTTTCAGTCGGCCGCAGCCCAGTCCCATCGTCCGCATGCCGGACATCGCGGTCCGCACGCCTCCGCATGGCTCTCGGGAAAGGTAATGGAGAAAGACAGCACGGCCGTCGCTTTCGCCACCGTCTATCTGAAAGGCACGAACTACGGCTGCTCCACGGACGAGAGAGGGCGGTTTCGTTTCAAGGTGCCGGCCGGTAAGCATACGCTGGTCGTGTCGCTTATCAGCTACCGGTCCGTCGAGAAAAACATAGAGACCAGCCGGGACATGAAAAACCTCACGGTCATCCTGCAACCGGCAGCGACCGAACTCGAAGAGGTCGTTGTCACGGGCAGCGGCATAGGCCGCGTCCGCCGGTCGCCGTTCAACGCGGTGGCGGTCGACACGAGGGCCTTGCAGAACACGACCAAGAGCCTGAGCGACGCCCTCACGAAACTGCCCGGCATGAAGCTCCGCGAATCGGGCGGCGTAGGCTCCGACATGCAGCTGATGCTCGACGGGTTCAGCGGCAAGCACGTCAAGGTCTTCATCGACGGCGTGCCGCAGGAGGGGGCCGGGCAGGCGTTCGACCTGAACAACATCCCGGCAGGCTTCGCCGAGCGTATCGAGGTCTACAAGGGGGTGGTGCCCGTCGGTTTCGGCACCGACGCCATCGGCGGCGTCATCAACATCGTCACGAACAAACGGCGGCGCAACTGGTTCGCCGACGCCTCCTACTCCTACGGTTCGTTCAACACCCACCGCTCGAACCTCCGTTTCGGGCAGACGACCCGGGGCGGCTTCCTGTACGAAATCGACGCTTTCCAGAACTACTCCGACAACGACTATTATATCGACAACTGGGTGCGCGAATTCGAGGTGCTGCCCGACGGTACGGTTCACAAGTTTCCCGTGGACAAGAGCGACGTGAAGCACGTCCGGCGCTTCAACGACGCCTTCCACAACGAGGTCGTGCTCGGCAAACTCGGTCTCGCAGGCAAAAAATGGGCGGACCGCTTCGTGCTGGGCTTCTCCTATTCCAATTTTTACAAGGAGATCCAGACCGGCGTCTATCAGGAAATCGTCTTCGGCCGGAAGCACCGCAAGGGCCATTCGCTCTCCCCGTCGCTGGAGTATGCCAAGCGCAACCTTTTCACCGAGGGGCTCGACCTGCTCGTGACGGCCAATTACAACCGCAACGTCACGCACAACATCGACACCGCGGCCCGCTACTACAACTGGTACGGCCATTACTACGAAAAGGATAGCCGCGGCGAACAATCCTATCAGAACAGCGAATCGCGCAACACGAACTGGAACGCCACGCTGACGCTCAACTACCGCATCGGCGAAATCCACACGCTGACATTCAACCATGTCTTCAGCGATTTCCGCCGCACGAGCCGTTCGCACGTCGGCACCTCGTCGGTGCTCACGGATTTCTCGATTCCCAAACTCACGCGCAAGAACATCGGCGGGCTCTCCTACCGGGTGATTCCGTCGGAGCGGTGGAACGCCTCGGCATTCGTCAAATATTACCTGCAATACAACCGGGGGCCCGTTTCGCGCAGCGCCGACGGCGTGGGCGACTACGTGGAGCTGGGCAAAAGCGTCTCGGCATGGGGCTGCGGTGCGGCCGGAACGTATTACATCCTGAAAGCGTTGCAGGCCAAATGCTCCTACGAACGGGCGTTCCGGCTGCCGACCACCGACGAGCTGTTCGGCGACGAGGACCTCGAAGCGGGGCGCGCCGACCTGCGGCCCGAACGAAGCGACAACTTCAATCTCAATCTCAGCTACGACGGCCGCTTCGGCAAGCACGGTCTCTATGCGGACGTCAGCCTGATCTACCGCAACACGAAAGACTATATCAAGCGCGGACTGGGCAAGCACGGATCGACGCAGTACGGCATCTACGAAAACCACGGTCACGTGCGCACCAAGGGCTACAACGTGTCGCTGCGCTACTCGTTCGCCCGCTGGTTCGACCTCGGCGGAACATGGAACAGCATCGACACCCGCGACTACGAACGGCGCTGGACGGGCTCGTCGCAGCAGGAGAACATGCACTATAAGGTGCGGCTGCCGAACATTCCCTACCGCTTCGCCAACTTCGACGCTTCGTTCCACTGGCACGACCTTTTCGCCCGAGGAAATACGCTCACGGTCGGTTACGACGGATTCTGGCAGCACGCCTTTCCGCTCAACTGGGAGAACATCGGCGACAAGGA
>CAXHRY010000073.1:0-4891 GCA_964018965.1 uncultured Alistipes sp. | reverse complement strand
CGATATAGTAGTCGATGAACTCCAGAACGAAGTTGTTCCGGGTATCCGTAATGGGGAAATTCTCCTGAAACACCTTATACAGACCTTCGTTCTTACGATTTTCGGCCGTGGTGTCCATCTGGAAAAAGTCCCGGAATGATTTAAGCTGTACCTCGAGCAGATCCGGATACGGGACCCGGTTCTTCACCGAAGAAAAGCTAATTCTCTGTTGTGTTTTTGCTGCGGACATCGTAAAATCCAAAATTAGATGAAGTGTAATGGGTTACGCTCCCCAAAAGTGCGGGTTCCGATCCCGCCAATGCCCCCGTTATGCGGGCACGATGCCCCGGGAGCACTACTTTAGTCAAAGAACGGACACAGCTCCTGATCGGCACTCCCGTTCTTTAGACCAAGAAAAGGCATAGAGCCTACTCCGTGGTAAGCCCTATACCTGATCCGTCTGTCAAGATCTAAGCAGCAATACTACTTGAGCTCAACTTCTGCACCTGCCTCTTCGAGCTGACCCTTGATCTGCTCAGCCTCTTCCTTCGAGACACCCTCCTTAACAGCCTTGGGAGCACCGTCTACGAGAGCCTTAGCGTCGCCCAGCGACAGGCCTGCGATCTCCTTAACGACCTTGATAACCTGGAGCTTAGCCTGGCCGGCCGACTTCAGGATAACGTCGAACGACGTCTTCTCGGGAGCGGCAGCCTCACCGGCAGCAGCGGGAGCTGCAACGGCAACAGCGGCAGCAGCCGGCTCGATGCCATATTCCTCCTTGAGGATCTGAGCGAGTTCGTTAACCTCGGTAACTTTCAGGTTTACCAGTTCTTCAGCAAGTTTCTTTACGTCTGCCATAGTTGTAAGCTTATTAATTTGTTTTTAATTCTTGTTTGTGATTAGTTGTTTCTCGATTCGAGCGTCTTCACGAGGCCCGCAATCTTTTGGCCTGCATTAGCCTGCAATGCAGAAATAACATTCTTCGCGGGAGATTGCAGCAGCGCAACGATATCTGCGATGAGCTCCTCCTTGGATTTGATGTTGCACAGCGCATCGAGTTTGTCGTCACCGACATAAACACCGCCCTCGGCATAAGCTGCCTTCAGAACAGGTTTGTCCGAACCCTTGCGGAACTCCTTGATGAGCACAGCGGGAGCCTTCGCCACATTGGCGAACATGATCGAGGTCGGACCCTCCAATACGCTTACCAAATCGGCATCGGCCTTCTCAGCCTTCTCGAGTGCTTTGCACAGGAGCGTGTTCTTGACGACCACCAGCTTCACGTCGCTTTCGAAACACTTGCGGCGCAGCTTTGCGGTCTGCTCGGCATTCAGTGCCTCGATATCGGCGATGTAGAAGTGAGGATAAGCCTGGAGCTGCTCGGCAAGGCTGTTAATTACAACCAGTTTTTCTTCCTTTGTCATCTCTTCTTTCCTCCTTCTTATTTGGTTTCTACCGATTTGGAATCAATCTGCACACCCGGACTCATCGTGGTCGAGAGATAGATACTCTTCACATAAGAACCTTTGGCAGCAGCCGGTTTCAACTTGATAATCATATTCAGAACTTCCTTCGCATTGTCTGCGATCTGTTCCGGCGAGAACGAAACTTTACCGACCGAAGTGTGGATGATACCGAACTTGTCGACCTTGAAGTCGATCTTACCGGCTTTCACCTCCTTGACAGCCTTAGCGACCTCCATGGTCACCGTACCCGTCTTCGGGTTCGGCATAAGACCGCGAGGACCGAGAATACGACCCAGCGCACCGACCTTACCCATGACGTTCGGCGTGCAGATGATTACATCGACATCCGTCCAACCGGACTTGATCTTGTCGACGTATTCGTCCAGACCGACGAAATCGGCACCGGCAGCCTGAGCCTCGGCCTCTTTCTCGGGTGTACAAAGCACCAACACGCGCACCGTCTTACCGGTACCGTGAGGAAGGGTAACCACGCCGCGGACCATCTGGTTCGCCTTGCGGGGGTCTACGCCCAAGCGTACGTCGATATCGACCGATGCATCGAATTTCGTGAACGTGATTTCCTTCAGAAGAGCGGCAGCCTCCGAAAGTTTGTAAGCCTTACCGGCTTCCACTTTCGCGTAGGCGATCTTTTGATTTTTTGTCAACTTACTCATCTTCTACTACATATTAGGAAATTCACCGACGACATTGATACCCATGCTGCGGGCGGTTCCTGCAACCATACGCATGGCCGATTCCAGCGTGAAGCAGTTCATGTCGGGCATCTTGTCCTGCGCGATATCGCGGATCTGATCCCACGTCACCTGTCCCACCTTGTCGCGGTTGGGCTGTGCGGAACCTTTCTGCACCTTGGCTGCTTCCTTCAACTGGATGGCTACGGGCGGCTGTTTTACAACAAAGTCGAACGACTTATCGCTGTAAACCGTGATGATGACCGGAAGGACCTTACCCGCCTTGTCCTGCGTACGTGCATTGAACTGCTTACAGAAGTCCATGATATTGACTCCCTTAGAGCCCAATGCGGGACCAACCGGGGGCGAAGGATTGGCGGCACCACCTTTAATCTGCAATTTAATAAATGCAGCAACCTCTTTTGCCATAGTTTTCCTTAGGTTTATTTATTCTTTTTCTACTTGTGTGAAACCCAACTCCATAGGAGTCTTGCGCCCGAATATCTTCACCGATACCGTGAGTTTCTTGCGCTCGTTATCGACGGCTTCGATGGTACCCTGGAAGCTTGAGAAAGGCCCATCGGTGACCTTAACGGTCTCGCCGACGAAGAATGGAACTTCGTTTTCTTCCTCCATGGCATTCATTTCGTCGACGCGGCCCAAAATACGCGCGACCTCTTGCGGACGCAGAGGCGTAGCGACCATCTTGCGGCTATCTTCCTTGGTATCGCCGAGGAAACCCAGCACATTGGGAGTATTACGAATTAAGATAGGAATCTGTCCGACAAATGCGGCCTCGACCAACACATAACCCGGATAAGAAACTTTCTCTTTCGAGACTTTCTTTCCGTTACGGATCGTGTAGACTTTCTCGGTGGGAATCAACACCTGGGAAATATAATCCTCCAGGTGGTTATGACGAACTTCGGCCTCGATATACTCTTTGACCTTGTTCTCTTTACCGCCGATGGCGCGCACGACATACCACTGTTTACTAATCTCGCTCATCGTCACGAAAGGATATTAATGACCAAGATTACCCAGTGTTTTGTAGATGGCAGCCATCAGATTCTCGAACGACAGGTCCATGACGAGGACGATGATTGCGAAGATGACCGACGCCACCATCACGACCACCGTCGAACTCTGAAGTTGCGGGAACGTAGGCCACGTCACCTTGTTCACAAGTTCGTTATAGGATTCTTTAACGTAATCGAACATAACTTTTTCTTTTACTTTAGCAGGAGCAGAGAGATTCGAACTCCCATCAACGGTTTTGGAGACCGCTATTCTACCCTTGAACTATGCTCCTAAGTCGAGAAGCGAGCGGGAAGCCCGCTTCTCTATTTTGGTGTTGTGAAATTACTTCACGATCGACAGAATCTGACCGGCACCAACCGTACGGCCACCCTCGCGGATTGCGAAACGCAGACCTTCGTTCAGAGCGACAGGATAGATCAGCTTCACGGTGATGGTTACGTGGTCACCCGGCATAACCATGTCGACACCTGCGGGGAGGTGAACTTCACCCGTTACGTCCATCGTACGCAGATAGAACTGGGGACGATAGTTGTTGTGGAACGGCGTGTGACGGCCACCCTCTTCCTTCTTCAGGATGTAGACCTCAGCGGTGAACTCGGTGTGCGGAGTGATCGAACCCGGCTTAGCGACTACCATACCGCGCTTAACCTCCTTCTTGTCGATACCGCGGAGCAGCAGACCTACGTTGTCGCCAGCCTCGCCCTCATCGAGCAGCTTGCGGAACATCTCGACACCGGTGCAGGTCGACGTCAGCGTCTTCTCCTCCAGACCGATGATCTCGACGGGATCACCTACGTGGATGATACCGGTCTCGATACGACCCGTAACTACGGTACCACGGCCGGTGATCGAGAATACGTCCTCGATAGGCATCAGGAACGGCTTCTCATTCTCACGCTGCGGCAGGGGAATGTAGTTGTCGACAGCGTCCATCAGCTCCATGATCTTCTCCTCCCAGGTGGGCTCGCCGTTCAGACCGCCGAGCGCAGAACCGCGGATGATGGGAGCGTTGTCGCCATCGTAGTCATATTTCGAAAGCAGGTCGCGAACCTCCATCTCGACGAGGTCGAGCATTTCGGGGTCGTCCACCATGTCGCACTTGTTCAGGAAAACGACGATCTTCGGCACGTTCACCTGACGAGCGAGCAGTACGTGCTCGTTGGTCTGGGGCATCGGACCGTCCGTAGCGGCAACAACCAGGATGGCACCGTCCATCTGAGCAGCACCGGTAACCATGTTCTTCACATAGTCGGCGTGGCCCGGGCAGTCTACGTGAGCGTAGTGGCGGTTAGCCGTCTGATACTCGACGTGAGCGGTGTTGATCGTGATACCGCGCTCTTTCTCCTCGGGTGCGTTGTCGATCGAGTCGAACGAACGGAGCTCCGAGAGACCTTTCTTGGCCAGAACGGTCGTAATAGCGGCGGTAAGCGTCGTCTTACCGTGGTCTACGTGACCGATGGTACCGATATTCACGTGCGGTTTCGACCGGTCGAATTTTTCTTTTGCCATAGTATTAGATATTATAAAATATTGTTAATAATGCGTTAAAGTTTTAAAATTCATCCGCAGAACAAGCGAGCGACACAAACGCTCCGTCTCCGACGGAAATCGACGTTCGCATCACACGCTGCTGCGTACTGGAGCGGAAGACGAGGCTCAAACTCGCGACCCTTAGCTTGGAAGGCTAATGCTCTATCAACTGAGCTACTTCCG
>CAXHRY010000072.1:0-5278 GCA_964018965.1 uncultured Alistipes sp. | reverse complement strand
TCACGCTCGCCGTGGACAACCTCTTCAACTACCGTCCCCGCTACTATTACAGCAACTCCCCGGCTACGACGGGAACCACCTGCTCGGCGGGACTGTCGCTTGACATAGAACAAATGTTTAAGAAAAAATAGAAACACCGATATGAAACGAAAGATAATCCTTTGGGCGGGAATCGCCCTGCTCGTCGTCATGGCGGGCGTGGCGGTGTGGAACGTCTGGTTCTCCGCCACGCGCATCGCCTTTGTAAACTATCAGGTCATCACGCTCGGCCAGATCGCCAAAGCCAACGACAACGGTCGCATCAGCCTCTCTGCGCTCGACGCGGAGGAGCTGGACCGTCTCGGCAAGTACGATATGGTGCTGATCAACGGCATGGGCCTGCGCATCACGGCCGACCAGCGCGCAGCCATACAGCGTGCCTCCGACAACGGGCTCACCGTCATCACGACGATGGCCACCAACCCGGACAATAATATCGTTTCGGCCGACTCCGCCACCGTTGCAATGATCAAAGGCTACCTCAGCGGCGGAGGGCGCCGCAACTACCGCAACATGCTCACCTTCATCCGCCGCAACATCGACGGCAAGACCTTCGACAGCGAAGAGCCCAACGCCCCGCTCGAACGGGAGCGGAAGCAGTTCTACCACACCGACCCGGCCAACCCTGAAGACGAGGAGACGGATTTCGGCAGCGTAGCCGAATACGAGGCCTTCCTGCGCAAGCACGGCCTGATGAAAGAGAACGCCCCGCGCATTATCCTCACGGGGCAGATGGGAGAGCCGGAAGAACTGGTCGCCGCGCTGGAAAAGACGGGCAACACCGTCTACTGCGTCCGCGACATGCAGGCGGCGGTGCGAAACGGTCAGGCGGACTCGATACGCCCCTCGGCCGTCATCAACATGGCCCACGGACGCATGGGCGACTATATGGTTGACTATCTCACGAAAAAAAACATTCCGCTGTTCGCCCCCCTGAACGTCAACCGTCCGGTCGATGAGTGGGAGGACGACAAGATGGGAATGAACGGCGGCTTCCTGTCGCAAAGCATCGTCATGCCCGAAATCGACGGAGCCATACGCCCGTATGCGCTCTTCGGCCACCGTCTCGACGACGAGGGGCTGCAACAGGCATACGCCATCCCCGAACGTCTGGAAACATTCGTCGAGACCGTAAACCGCCACATCGGCCTGCAAAGCAAACCCAACAGCGAGAAGCGTGTGGTCATTTACTACTACAAAGGACCGGGACAGAACGCGCTGACAGCGGCTGGCATGGAGGTCGCCCCGTCGCTCCACAACCTGCTGGTCAAAATGAAGCGAGAGGGCTACCGCATCGAGAACCTGCCTGCATCGGCCGAGGAACTGGAGCGGCTCATCCAGCGTCAGGGAGCCGTGTTCAATGCCTATGCCGGAGGAACCAAAGCCGAATTCCTGAAAAACGGCGCTCCCGAACTGATTTCGGCGCAGAAGTACGCCGAATGGACGGCCGCGGCGATACGACCCGAACGCATGGCGGAGGTCAAGACACTCGACGGCGAGTTCCCGGGCTCCTATATCTCTACCGGACAAGGCGAGCTGGCGCTGCCCCGTGTGGACTTGGGCAATGTCGTGCTGCTGCCGCAGCTGGCTGCGGGTGCGGGCGACGACGATTTCGCCATCGTGCACGGCACGGACGCCGCGCCGCCTCACGCCTACATCGCCTCATACCTCTGGGCCCGGTACGGTTTCGGCGCCGACGTGATGGTCCATTTCGGCACGCACGGCTCGCTGGAGTTCACGCCCCGCAAGCAGGCCGCATTGTGCGGCAACGACTGGCCCGACGCGCTGGTGGGCGCGATGCCGCACCTCTATGTCTACTCGATCGGTGATGTCGGCGAGGGAATGATTGCCAAACGCCGCTCGTATGCGACACTGCAATCGCACCTGACACCTCCGTTCATGGAGAGCGAAGTGCGCGGCATCTACAAGGAGCTGTCCGAAGCCGTCAGGCAGTACAACGACCTCTTCTATGCCGAAGGCAAACCCGATACGGAAAAGGCCGCTCTGAAAGTCAAACGCCTGACCGTGGAGCTGGGCATCCACCGCGAACTGCGTCTGGACTCCCTGCTCACGACGCCTTACACCGAACAGGACATAGCACGTATCGAGACTTTCGCCGAGGAACTGGCCAACGAAAAGGTGACGGGAGAACTCTATACGATGGGCGAACCCTACTCCGCGGAGCGTATCCGCAGCAGCGTTTACGCCATGTCCGCCGAACCGATAGCCTACTCGCTGCTGGCACTGGACAAATGGCGCGGCAAGGCGACCCGTGAAACGGAAAAGCACAAGTCGCTCTTTACCCGCCGCTATCTGACCCCGGCACGCGAACTGGTCACCAGACTCCTGAACGGCTCCGAGCAAGTCTCCGACGCCTGGATATGCGCGGTGGCCGGCATTACACCTGAAGAGCTCGCCAAAGCGCGGGAGATCACCCGCTCGCTTAATGCCCCGCAGGACATGATGGCAAGAATGATGGCCATGCAGGGCTCCGGTGCGGCAATGAAGCATCCGGCGGGAGTCACAGCAGGAAAAGGAAGCGGCGCGAAACATCCGTCGTGGATTCCGAAAGTCGGCAAACGCCCCGAAAATGCCGGACACGTCAGCGACGGGAAGAGTGAGGAAAGAGTAGCGGCAATGCCGGCGATGAAGACGGGCATGAAGGAGTACACGAAGGAGGAAAAGGAGCTCGCCCGTGTGATTACGGAGATAGAGCGCACCATCCGCAACGTGGGGAACTACAAGTCGGCGCTGGAGCGGAGCCCCGAAGCAGAACTCGCATCGCTGCTCAATGCGATGGACGGAGGCTACACAGCACCCTCGCCGGGCGGCGACCCCATCGCCAATCCGAATACCGTACCTACGGGGCGCAACCTCTATGCCGTGAATGCCGAGGCCACGCCGAGCGAGGTCGCATGGGAACGGGGCAAGGAGCTG
Organism: uncultured Alistipes sp.; assembly: GCA_964018965.1. Taxonomy (GTDB): domain Bacteria; phylum Bacteroidota; class Bacteroidia; order Bacteroidales; family Rikenellaceae; genus Alistipes. Next base: position 2,302 of record CAXHRY010000072.1, on the reverse strand, counting down.
GCGGAAAACACCGTCAGGATGTATCGGGAACGGCACAACGACTCCATTCCCCGCAAGGTAAGCTACACGCTCTGGAGCGGCGAGTTCGTCGAAACCGAAGGCGCCACCGTCGCGCAGGTCCTCTATATGCTGGGCGTCGAGCCCGTCCGCGACGCATTCGGCAGGGTGACCGACATCCGTCTGATTCCTTCCGAACAACTCGGACGGCCGCGCATCGACGTGGTGGTGCAGACCAGCGGACAGTTGCGCGACATCGCCGCATCGCGTCTGTTCCTCATCTCGCGCGCCGTGGAGATGGCCGCCGCCGCAAAGGATGACAAGTATGAAAACTTCGTGGCGCAGAGCGTCGTCGATGCCGAACGCTCCCTGATCGAAAAGGGACTCTCGCCCAAAGAGGCCCGCGAGGTCTCGACCTACCGTGTGTTCGGCGGCGTGAACGGCAACTACGGCACGGGCATCACCGGAATGGTGCAGAGCGGCGACCGCTGGGAAAACAGCGCCGAAATCGCCGACATCTATATGCAAAATATGGGAGCGTACTACGGCAGCGAAAAGGCTTGGGAACAGGTGCGGCAGTTCGCGCTGGAAGCGGCGCTCGGCAACACGGACGCCGTCGTACAGCCCCGCCAGAGCAATACATGGGGAGCGCTGAGCCTCGACCACGTTTACGAGTTCATGGGAGGGATGAACCTCGCCGTGCGCAATGTCACGGGCAAGGAACCCGACGCATACATGAGCGACTACCGCAACCGCAACAACATGCGCATGCAGGAGCTGAAAGAGGCCATCGGCGTGGAGAGCCGCACCACCATCTTCAACCCGGCATACATCCGCGAGAAGATGAAGGGCGGGTCGGGTGCCGCTGCCGGTTTCGCCGAAATCGTGCAGAACACCTACGGCTGGAACGTGATGAAACCCGATGCCATAGACAACGAACTATGGGACGAGATATACGATGTATATGTACAGGACAAGTTCGGATTGGGTGTGCAGGACTATTTCGAACGGCAGAACCCCGCCGCCCTGGAAGAGATGACGGCCGTCATGATGGAGACGGCGCGCAAAGGGATGTGGGACGCGTCGGCAGAGCAGCTGAAAGCCATCGCCGAACTCCACACCGGTTTGGTGGAGAAGTACAAACCCTCCTGCTCGGGATTCGTCTGCAACAATGCGAAGCTGCGCGAATTCATCGCATCGAAGACCGCGCCCGAGACGGCCGCCCGGTATGAGCGGAACATCCGCGACATCCGCGAGACCTCGCTCTCGGAAGACAGGAGCATGGTACTCAAACGAGAGGAGATGAACGCGTCCGACAAAACAAGGACGATAGTCAGCAACACGGCGGTGGCCGTTCTGGTGCTCGTGGCGATAACCGCGCTGGTCTGGACGGTGCGCTGGCGCCGCAAAAAGATGGAGGAATAATGGAAACCGTAGTATTGGTCATGATGATACTGGTCTGCTTCAATTACATCCTGAAGCAGACCTACCGGAAAAAATACGCGGTGGCATGCTCGGCGGTCGTTTGCGCGCTCTTTATGGGGTTGATGTGGCCCTATGCGGTCGAACAGTCGAAGTCGCAGATCGCCGGCTGGCTTTCGGACTCCGCGCTGATGCTCGACGTGGCGGTAATCCTCACGCTGGAAGTCGCGGTACAGATGGCGTTCTGCGTCCTGTCTGCACATATCCGGACATCGGGCAAGGTGATACCGCTGACGCTATGGACATACCGCATCCTGAGGTGGTTTCCCGGCGTGCTCGTCTTCCCCGTACTGTTCAGTCTGCTGGTGTCGGTCATATTCGCCCTGCCCGGCACATCGTTCCGGCTTGTGGCGTGGTCGGCGGCAGCGGCGGTGCTTGTCGCCATACCGCTGGCGGTATACGGCGTTAAACGGCTGTTGCCCGAGAAAGAGATACGCCTCGAAGTGCTTTTCCTGTCCAACGCGCTCATCGCCATACTAGGAGTCGTCGCCACGGTGAACGGCCGTACAGCCGTCGCTGGAATCAGCGAAGTGGACCCGGCAGCTCTGGCGGGCGTGTGCGGACTTGCCGTGCTCGGCCTTATCGGGGGCGTCATACTGTACGGAATCAGATTAAAACGAATGTTTTCGACAAGCCGGTTGCAGAGCCGAACCTGTTCGGGCCATGCCGAGGCGGGAAAACCTGCATGTAAATGAAATGAATAATCAAAAACAGATAGAATTATGAACTACATCTCAGACATCCTTTACTGGATCTCGACAGGCCTGCTCGTGCCTGTCATCGTATTGCTTATCTTCTTTTTCGGACGGGCCCTGCTGCTGAT
>CAXHRY010000071.1:0-5736 GCA_964018965.1 uncultured Alistipes sp. | reverse complement strand
CGATCCTTGAAGTCGGGCGTCTGCTCGCGCAGCCACTCCGGGAAGGCGTTGCGTATCTCGTCGATCTTGCTGTTGGCAAGCTGTATGGCCTCGCCGTCGCGTACCTTCACCTCTTTCAACTCGCCGTCGACCAGCATCCTTACCTTTTTGGTAATGTCTGGCGAGGTATTCTGCAAGGCATGTTTCAGCAGATGCAGGCCGTTGTACTTGCGGCTCTGCGAATCGACGGCGTACTGTTCCATGATCTTCGCATTGCGCGACGCCCCTTTCACACTGTACTCGTCTACATTGGGCGAATAGACGATCTTGACCTCCGTGTCGAACAGCGAGGAGGCGAACCGTTCATAGATGCCTTTGGGTATCCATCTCTCGCCGAAGTTGAAATCGAGGTCGTCGAAAGCGATGGCTTCGGAGCCGCCTCCCGCAGGGCTTTGAGCGATTCCCGTGTCGCCTCGTTGTCGGGGTGCTGTTCCAGAAAGGCCTGCACCCGGTCGGCTTTCTCGATTACGTTTCCCGCGATGAACTTGTCGGCGATCTCGTAGCGGTCGATGAGGGGATTGAAGTAGATGCGCCCTTTCAGTTCTTCGAGCATCTGCGGCTGCGTAGCTCCCGTGAGCGAGGCATGTATTCCCAGATCGACCCGTCGTATTTGGTTCAGACTGGCGACCAGCGCTGTTCGATCTTCGGCACGGGTGATCTCGGTTGGGGTTGAAACTACGGGATGGTCGAAAATATCGGCTTTGCGGGCCTTGCCGTCGATGTAGCGTTCCAGCGACAGAATCTCCGTTCCCCGCGCATCCATCTTGATGAGGTCGAGGTTGCGTTTGTCGTTGAGCCGTCCGAAGCGCTCCGTAAAGTCGTCATAGAGCTGGTTGAGCATCTCGCGCAGGGCGGGATTCTCCGTCTGCGTCTGCGCCTCGTTGTCGTAGAGGTGGAAATAGGTGTCGCGAATCTCGATGTAGAGAGAGGCTTTCGCCCGCTGCGTCGGCGACAGATTCAGCGGGTGGAACATGGGACGCAGAGCATCGAGGTCGCGCAGATAGCCTATGCGGTTGTTTTCGTTAGCAACGAGCGTCCCGTTGCGATAATGCGGCGACACCTCACCCGTGAAAGGCAGGGGGTTCATTTCCTGCTCCTGCGGTGTCGTCCGTTCTACGCCGCGAGAAGATGTGTCGGGTGTCGCAGGCGTCGCCCCGTCAAGTTCCGGCGTCGGCTGCTGCCGCAATGCCGCACGTTGTTCGGGCGTCATGCGCATCATGGCTTCATAAAAGCCGTTGATCGGCGGGTTGTCCTCCCAGTTCAGACTTGCATACAACTCTTCGGGATCATGCGTCTGCGGCTCCGACGAAACGGCCTGTTCCGCAACGGGTTCCGCAGGTTGCGGCTCCGATGGTGCAGGTCGGGAAAATAACGACGGCTGACGGGCCGGCGCACGGCGGTTCCTACGCTTGGGTGTTGTTTGGCTGCGTTCCTCGGCCGTAAAGCCGAACAGATCGTAAAGCGTCAGCAGCGGCTCCTGCGGTGCGACGGTTTGAGCGGGCTGCGATGCGGCCGGAATGTCGAAAAGCGAGCCGGAGGATACTTGTTGCGGAGTATCTTTTGCGACGGTCGGTGCCGCTGCGATCGGTATTTCCGAGCCGACGACCTCGGCGGCCTCATCTATGCTGTAATCCGCAGGTTGCGGAGGCTGCCGCTCCGTCAGATGCCGATTCTGCTCCTCGGCCCATGCACCGAAGTCGGCCAAATCTTCCGCTGTGGGGTCTTGTGCGGCGGTCGCAGCCGCTGGCTCCTGTGCCTGCTCGATTCGGGTAAGTTCTCCCGTTTCGGTGTCGAGACTGTCCCCCTGTGCCGCCATCTCGGCGACCACGCGGCGAGTTTCCTCCGATTCGACAGAGGCCGTCCGTGCTTGCTGCGGGCGTAGCGCAGCCTGTTGCCGCGCCTCGTCGGCAGGAGCATGGGACAGGTAATAATCTACGTCGAGGTTCGTGCGGAGGTCGTCCGAGAGCATTTGCCGCAACTCGTTGGCGATAGCGATCATGCCGCCCGTATGCGTGAACTCCATTACGGGCTTTCCGTAAGGGTCTGTTCCGACCTTTGCGTCGGTGTGGATTACCCGATCGAATGTTCGGAACAGGTTGTTCACCCGAATGCCGTTCGTCAGCTTGCGGGATTCGATGAAATCCAGTTGCCGCGGGGACAGTTCTGCCGCAGAGGCTTTCTTCTGCAAGACGATAAGATCGCTGCCGACCTCGGTTCCGGCATGGTCGATAAAAAGGTTGTTCGGGAACCGCGCAGCCGACACGACATCGCACCGCTTCATCAGCCATTCGCGTATGGGGCGTCCTTGCTCGGCATTAAGCACGCCCTGCGAGGTGATGAAGGCGATCAGACCACCTTCTCGAACGGTGTCGACAGACTTCATGAAAAAGTAGTTGTGGAGCGTGCGCGTGCCTTGCCGTCGCACGGGGTCGGTATGGGTCGAGAAAAACGGGTCGAACAACGCTACATCCCCGAATGGAATGTTGCTCACGGCCATGTCATAATGTCCGGCGTACTTGGGCTCGATACGTTCGAAACCCTGTATTCGCACCTGGCTTTCGGGATGCAGGTGTTTCAGAATCAACCCTGTTGCGGGGTCTTTCTCGAAGCCCGTGATCTCCGCATGGGGATTATGGGTGCGGGCTGCTTGAACGAAAATACCCGTACCGGCACTCGGGTCGAGGATGCGCTGCGGGGCGATGCCGGCTTGCCATATCGTCTCGACGATCGCATCCACTACCTGCGGCGGCGTATAGAAGGCTGTCAGCACCGAGTTTTTGATACCCTCCATATAGCGTTTGTACTCTCGCTCGCTCGGAGTATCGGCTTTGATAATCTCGTGCAATTCGGAGATAAGCGCATCCATGTCGTCGCCCGGCCTGTTTTTCGGAAGTTCCAAAACCTCCTTGATCGCCACGAAGCCGTTATATGCGGCCAATATTTCCCGCTCCGGCGCCGTAGCCGGACGCTGCTCCCGTTCGAGCGCGAAGGCCGTCTTCAACGCCTCGATATTTTGGCGAAGATGCGCCATCTTATTGTAAGCCATCTTCGAGCAGTATTTGAACGGTTCCTACAAGTTCGGTGTATAGCAGCTGATATTCCGGTGTCGCGGCGAAATCGTCCGCAAGGTCGTACTTCGCCATCACGTCGCGCAGTGCGGGCAAAGTCAGCAGCCGGAGTGCGACTGCGCGTGCGGCATCTTCGGGAATCTCCGAGGCGAACTCATCCCAAAGGATATGAACCAATGTGTTGTACGGTGAGAAATGAAGCCTGCGGTAAAGCTCGTCGCTTGCGGCCGCTTCGGCCTTGGCATGGGTGCTTCCCGCACGAATCGCGTCGCTGTACGCCTCGGTGGCACGGTCGGCGCGGTCTGCGATGAACGACGTATCGGCGGCAAGCAGCGGATGGCTGTCGCGCAGATACGAGAGGAGCGAAAGTCCGTAATAGGATAACTCCCCCGATGGAGTTTGTTGGTTGTCTGACATGACTTGGATTTTTTAGCGGTTGGAAAATGGGAAAGCGAAAAAGGCGCTCCGGGTTCCCACCCGAAGCGCCGCCACTAAAAAATCCATCAGACAAGCATTATCTCGTCACGATAAGATTCTTCAGTGGCAAAGGTAACGATTATTTCCGTTTATTCGCCTTTCCCTTATTGGGTTTGTTGCGCCGTGCGAAGTCGAAGACGGTCTTATACTCCTTGTCGAGCATGACCGCCGCCTCGAACGTCTCACCGCTGCTCTTGGTAAATCCCTTGATGACGGAGGTCTTGCCTTTGGTCACGAGGTCGGTGAGCTGGGCGTCCGTCAGCTCCTTGCGGGCTATGGTGCGCCAGACCGTAAGCCCGCAGTCGGTATTCCGGCATTTAGCAACTTTGGGATAGAAAACGACTTGCTGCCCGCAGCGCGGGCAGACGGCTCTGCCCCGCTCCTGCGAGCTTTCCATTTTAACCGCCAACAGTTCTTTGGCGATCTGTGCGGCATAGACCTCGATGCCTCGGTGGAACGTGAAAGCATCCATCTCTGCGGTGGCGATTTTCGCAAGGGCCAGCTCCCAGCCGCCCGTCATGGCGACGTCGGCGATTTTCTTGTCCTTGACGATTCCGTACACGGCCAGTCCCTTGTCGGTCGGGACGAGCGACTTCTTCTCGCGGCGTATGTAGTCGCGGGCGACGAGTGTCTCGATGATGGCGGCACGGGTGGCAGGCGTTCCGATGCCGGAATCTTTCATCGCCTCGCGTTCGGCCTCGTCCGTCAGGCTGCGACCGGCCGTCTCCATTGCGGCCAGCAGGGAACTTTCCGTATGGATGGGGTGCGGCTTGGTCTGCCTGTGCTCCACGTCGCAGCCTTTTACCGGCAATTCGTCGCCCTCCTGCAATGCGGGCAGTGCCGCCGTCGTGTCGTCCGCCCGCTCCTCCGGCTCCCGCCAGACCTTACGCCAGCCGTCCTCTCGGACGACCGTACCTTTGGCGACGAACTCCATGCCGCCGCACTCCAGCCGTGCCGTCGATACCTCTTTGATGCAGATCCCGCCGAAGGCTTCGACCATACGGCCGGCAATCAGGTCGTAGATCGTCTGCTCCTCGGTCGGCAGGCTCGTCGGTGCTACCTCCGTAATGAGCAGGGCATGATGATCCGTTACCTTGTCGTTGTCGACGGAGCGTCGGTTGATTTCCGAACCGGCAACAGCGGCCGCCTTCCGACCGAACAGGGGATGCTCCCGCAAGGTCGCGAGCAGCGGGCGGATTTCGGCGGCGACGTCTTCGGGAATGTAACGCGAGCCGGTGCGAGGATAGGTGATGTGCTTCTTTTCGTAGAGCGTCTGCGCGATGCCGAGGGTCTTGTCGGCCGAGAATCCGTAGCGCGTGTTGGCCTCCTTTTGAAGCGTCGTGAGGTCGTACAGCAGGGGCGGCTGTTCCTTTACCTCCTTGCGCTCGACACGGACTACACGTATCTGTTCGGCATCCATGACGGCGGCATAGGCCGTTTGCGCCGCATGTTCGTCGTCGAACCGTTGTGCCGAAAGAGCGGCGAAGAGCGTAGCGTCTTTGGCCGTCGAGAGTTTGAGTTGATAATAGGTCGCAGGCTTGAAGGCCTTGTTTTCCAGATAGCGGGAGCAGATGATGGCCAGCGTGGGGGTCTGAACACGTCCCAGCGACCACACGCCGCGGCCGGCGGCGATGGAGAGGGCCTGCGATGCGTTGATGCCGACGACCCAATCGGCCTCGCTGCGGGCTTTGGCCGAGAGGTAGAGGGCATCGTACTCCTCGCCCGGCCGGAGGTTCTGCAACCCCTCGCGGATCGCCTTGTCGGTGAGGCTGCTGATCCACAGTCGCACGAACGGCTTGCGGCACTCCAAAAACGAGTAGATATAACGGAAAATCAACTCGCCCTCGCGTCCGGCATCGGTCGCGACGACGATACGGTCGGCCATGTTGAACAACTCTTTGATAACGGAGAGCTGTTTCAGCACACCCGGATCGGATTTGTACTCCTTGCCCTCTCGGATCTGACGGGGCAGGAGGATGAACTTCGGCGGCAGGATAGGCAGATTCTCCGCCTTGAATCCCTCGATGCCGTACTGCTGAGGCATGGCCAGCTGGATGAGGTGTCCGAAAGCCCACGTTACGACATAGCCGTTTCCCTCGATATAACCCTCCCGGCGGTTCTTGGCGCCCACGATGGCGGCGATCTCCCGCGC
>CAXHRY010000070.1:0-5795 GCA_964018965.1 uncultured Alistipes sp. | reverse complement strand
CAAAACCGGTGACTGGGGCTAAGTCGTAACAAGGTAGCCGTACCGGAAGGTGCGGCTGGAACACCTCCTTTCTGGAGAGTGTGACTACTTCGACGACAGATCTTGCTGCACTCTTTTCTCTCGAATTAACCCGTAATTTTTATGTTATACCGAGTGGGAATTTCCCTGCGGAATACAGTCCCGTAGCTCAGTTGGTTAGAGCACTACACTGATAATGTAGGGGTCTGCGGTTCAAGTCCGCACGGGACTACACCGAAACACTCGGGGGATTAGCTCAGTTGGCTAGAGCACCTGCTTTGCAAGCAGGGGGTCAAGGGTTCGACTCCCTTATCCTCCACTCAGAATCGGGCAACCGATTCAGTTCTTTGACATGATTAAGGTTATGAGATAAAGTCTTCATACATTTCAATAGGGTGTATGAAGAGTTGTAAGAAAGTAATTAAGGGCGTATGGGGGATGCCTAGGCTCTTGGAGGCGACGAAGGACGTGGTAAGCTGCGATAAGCCTCGGGGATTCGCAAACAGGAATCGATCCGAGGATTTCCGAATGGGACAACCCGGCAGGTTGATGACCTGTCACACAGAGATGTGAGCCAACCCTCTGAACTGAAACATCTTAGTAGGAGGAGGAAAAGAAAGAAACATCGATTTCCTGAGTAGCGGCGAGCGAAAGGGAAGTAGCCTAAACCGGTTTCGTTACGGCGTGACCGGGGTTGTAGGACTGCGATATTCGAGTGACTGCGAACTGGAACGTTCTGGAAAGTTCGGCCATAGAGGGTGAAAGCCCCGTACAGGTAAGTTCGTCATAAGATAGCAGTATCCTGAGTAGGGCGGGACACGAGGAATCCTGTCTGAATCCGCCAGGACCACCTGGTAAGGCTAAATACTCCCAAGAGACCGATAGTGAACCAGTACCGTGAGGGAAAGGTGAAAAGTACCCCGAACAGGGGAGTGAAATAGAACCTGAAACCATACGCTTACAACCGGTCGGAGCGGCTTCGTGCCGTGACGGCGTGCCTATTGAATAATGAGCCTACGAGTTACTAATCACTGGCGAGGTTAAGTGCTAGGAAGCACGGAGCCGAAGCGAAAGCGAGTCTGAATAGGGCGGCCAGTCAGTGGTTGTAGACGCGAAACCTTGCGATCTACCCTTGAGCAGGTTGAAGGTTGGGTAAAACCAACTGGAGGTCCGAACGAATAAGCGTTGAAAAGCTTCTCGATGACTTGAGGGTAGGGGTGAAAGGCTAATCAAGCTGGGAAATAGCTCGTACTCCCCGAAATGCCTTTAGGGGCAGCGTTGTAATAGAGAGTCTACTGGAGGTAGAGCTACTGATTGGATGCGGGGGCTTCACCGCCTACCAAATCCTGACAAACTCCGAATGCCAGTAGTATGATTTACAGCAGTGAGCGACCGGGTGCTAATGTCCGGTCACAAAAGAGGAACAACTCAGACCAGCAACTAAGGTCCCCAAGAATATGCTAAGTTGATCTAACGATGTTTTGTTGCAGAGACAGCTAGGATGTTAGCTTGGAAGCAGCTATTCATTCAAAGAGTGCGTAACAGCTCACTAGTCGAGCGACAGAGCGTGGATAATAAACGGGCATCAAGCATATCACCGAAGTTCTGGACACGAAAGTGTGGTAGGGGAGCATTCCATTCGCGTCGAAGTCGTACCGCGAGGTATGGTGGAGCGTATGGAAAAGCAAATGTAGGCATAAGTAACGATAATGCGGGAGAGTAACCCGCACACCGCAAGACCAAGGTTTCCTGATCAACGCTAATCGGATCAGGGTTAGTCGGGTCCTAAGGGTAATCCGAACGGAGATCTCGATGGACAATCGGTTAATATTCCGATACTAATATATACCTCGATGGAGAGACGAAGGAGCGTAAGTACCGCGAACTGACGGAATAGTTCGTTAAAGGACGTAGGTAAAAGGATTGATTAAGAGTTGGTCCTTGCTGAAATCTGACAGTACGGAGAGTCTACGGATGATCCGATAGTGTACCCAAGCCGACTTCCGAGAAAATCTTCTAAGTTATAGTATGTGTTACCCGTACCGTAAACCGACACAGGTGGTCGAGGAGAGTATCCTAAGGTGCTCGAGTGAATCACGGTTAAGGAACTAGGCAAATTAACCCCGTAACTTCGGGAAAAGGGGTCCCACCGCGAGGTGGGCGCAGCGAAAAGGTCCAGGCGACTGTTTATCAAAAACACAGGGCTCTGCAAATTCGAAAGAAGAAGTATAGGGCCTGACACCTGCCCGGTGCTGGAAGGTTAAGAGGGGATGTCATCGCAAGAGAAGCATTGAATCGAAGCCCCAGTAAACGGCGGCCGTAACTATAACGGTCCTAAGGTAGCGAAATTCCTTGTCGGGTAAGTTCCGACCTGCACGAATGGTGTAACGATCTGGACACTGTCTCAACCGTGAGCTCGGTGAAATTGTAGTCCCGGTGAAGATGCCGGGTACCCGCAACGGGACGAAAAGACCCCGTGAACCTTTACTATAGCTTAACGCTGAATTTGGGTACACAATGTGTAGGATAGGCCGGAGGCTTTGAAGCGGGCACGCCAGTGTTCGTGGAGCCGACGTTGAAATACGGCCCTTTGTGTATTTGAGTTCTAACCCTGCGAAGGGGACACCGTTTGGTGGGTAGTTTGACTGGGGTGGTCGCCTCCAAAAGCGTAACGGAGGCTTCCCAAGGTGCCCTCAGCACGAATGGTAACCGTGCGTAGAGTGCAATAGCATAAGGGCGCTTGACTGTGAGACCTACAAGTCGATCAGGTGCGAAAGCAGGGTATAGTGATCCGGTGGTTCTGTGTGGACTGGCCATCGCTCAAAGGATAAAAGGTACTCCGGGGATAACAGGCTGATCGCCGCCAAGAGCTCATATCGACGCGGCGGTTTGGCACCTCGATGTCGGCTCGTCACATCCTGGGGCTGGAGAAGGTCCCAAGGGTTCGGCTGTTCGCCGATTAAAGTGGCACGCGAGCTGGGTTCAGAACGTCGTGAGACAGTTCGGTCTCTATCTGTTGCGGGCGTAGGAAGATTGAGGGGTCCTGACTTTAGTACGAGAGGACCGAGTTGGACGAACCTCCGGTGTATCGGTTATGCTGCCAAGTGTACCGCCGAGTAGCCGCGTTCGGTTTGGATAAGCGCTGAAAGCATCTAAGCGCGAAGCCATCCCCAAGATAAGTCTTCCCTTGAGGGGCGTAGGAGACGACTACGTTGATAGGTTGCAGATGTAAAGACAGTAATGTCAAAGTCGAGCAATACTAATTACCCGAACGGCTTTCTTGCAAGATTCTTTATCTCATAGCCCTTTCATGTCATCCTTTACCGGGTGCGGACGGTTCTGGGGCGTTGCTTAAGCGTCTTCCGCATAAGGGTTCTTTCTCAGGTGTGCCTGAAATAGAGTTCAGGAGGGTTAAGTTTGGAGTAGGTAATTTTTAATTCTTCATTTTTAATTCTTCATTCAAGTTTTAGGTGGTTATAGCAGTGAGGTTCCACCTCTTCCCATTCCGAACAGAGAAGTTAAGCTCACTCACGCCGATGGTACTGCGGTTTTCCCGTGGGAGAGTAGGTAGCCGCCTCTTCAAGCCGGATTCCTTAGGGAGTCCGGCTTTCTTTTTTATTTCCTTGGTTGGGCCATCGTGGTCCGGCCTTTTTTGTTATGCTGCTGGAGAGTGATTCGCGCTATTGGGAGGCGAGGTTATGATTTCTTCAGAAGACAATTATTAACTATTCATTATTAACTATTCGTTGTTTTCTCATTCTGTGGAGCCGTAGACGAACCGACGAATGCAACATACGCAGAGACTGCTTGCAGGCTATGCCATGCAAGGAGGAGGTCAACAAGCGCAGCGCAAGTTAAGAATCTATTTTATAGAAAAGCAGATTCTTCGTCAAGGCTTCGCCTTTCCTCAGAATGACAGAGGGGACGGCTCCTCGGAATGACAGGCAGGTAGTCGGAATGACGGTGGTTTTTTGTGGGGAGGGGCACTTGAACCTTTGTTCCGCACTCGTGGAAATGGCGGGGTTTCGTTCGTCGAGGGAGTGAGCGCCAGGAGCAAAAAATATCCCCGTTCGGCAAAGCCTATGCGGGGATAAAATTATATACGGGCGGGCGATTTATATTCGGGGCTGGAGCGCTATACGCAGGATCAGCGAGACCCCGTAGATTATCATGCCGTACATGGGGGCGATCAAAGCAACGCGAAAACCTGAGCAGAGTATCGGAAATGATATGTCGATTCCGCTGCTCTGCACGAGGTCGAAGATGGAATAGACCCCGAACATCATATAGAAAGTTCCGGTCAGCAAGGCCAGTTTCCCGAGTTCTTTAATCCAGTTGGGAGCTTTCCAGGCGGCGAAAAGCATGGTGACCAGACATAAGGTCATCAGTGTCATGCAGATCCAGTCCCCTTCCATGTAAAGGTCGGCCAATGTGCGGTTTGTTGTCGGCCAAGGGTCGGGCTCGATGATCCATTCGTTTGTATCCGGGTCCAGGATGGCGATTTCTCCGGCATCTATTTTCGGACTTTCCCCTGTTGTGTTCGGAACCCGACGGACGTTTTGCTGTGTTTCGGCCGTGGTGTCGGCGGTTGGTTGCAGTGCCGGAGCGATGACGGTAGTTCCCTGTGCGGCGAGTGCAGCGCATGCGAGTAGCGCTGCGAGCAAACAAAAGATAATGCGTTTCATTCGGCAATAGTTTTTTGAGTTTGAAATAGATCCGGTCTTGTCGGAGCTCTCGGCAGAGGACCGTGATTCTCTTTTGCAAAGATAGGGGCGGGAGGGGCTGAATTGCAAAGCCGAATCCCTCGTTTCTGCTGCTGAAACCGTCGGTTCGGCAGAAAACGGTTTTGCCGAATCCGGCTTTTTGCTATTTTTGCAGAAGATAGGTGCGTTTCGGCAATTGCCTGGTTTGCGCTATCTTGACGCTTGCCCGACTGCCGTGGAGCTGGGAGGGATAATACGATTAAGTTATGAGATATTGGGCGATAGCTGCTTATTGGTCTGTGGCGGTACTGCTGCTGGCTGCGTTGTTGGCCAGTTTCGATTACGGGTTCGGGCGGGCGCTGTTCATCGCAACGTCGATGTTGCCCGGTATGTTTTGTGCCCAGTTTTTCCTGCCGCAGGCTTTTTCTGCCCGTCGTCGTCGGGGTGTCACCGTAGTTTGCGCCGTTGTCGGGGCTGTGGTGGTGGAATGGGTGTCGATGTTGCTTGCCAGCAATTATACCCTCGTCGCTTTCGGCCGGGAAGTTTTCCCCTCGCTGTTCTCCAATCCGATTTTTCTGCTCGTTTTGTTGGTGGCGTTCGTGCTCCCTTGCGAACTTTTGTCGCGGTGGCTTCGGCGGAGGCTGCCTCGGTCTCGGAATATCACGTTCGTTTCCGAGCGCAGGAAGGTGACCTTGGAATTTGCGGCCATCGTTTATGTCGAATCGAACGATACGGAAGTGTCGCTCCATACGGTCGACGGAACGGTTTATCGCACGCGGACCCGCATCTCCCAATGGGAACAACTGCTTGATGACAGGTTCGTGCGTGTGCACCGTTCCTATATTGTCAATGCCGAACACGTTGCGGGTGTTACTGCGCAGGGTGTGGTAATCGGAGGGATGCAAATCGAATTTTCGCGCAAGTATCGGGAACTGGCGGCTGCGCGGCTGGCTCGGGCGGTAACGGGGCGGGAGTAGAAAGGAAACGTTCCGAATTTGTGCCGAATAAAAAAACACCGTCCGAATATTTCCGGACGGTGCCCCGAAGGGTGTGGAGTTGCGTCAACATCCCAGC
>CAXHRY010000069.1:0-5824 GCA_964018965.1 uncultured Alistipes sp. | reverse complement strand
GCCATGGTCAACGTGGCCGATCGTGCCAATGTTTACGTGGGGCTTTTTGCGCTCGTAACGCTCCTTAGCCATGGGAATCTCCTCCTTTAAGTTCACGTCAAACTGCGGAAGCTGAACCTCCGCTGGTTCAGGCGGTTGATGCGGAAATGGAGCAGGCGATGGGAATCGAACCCACAAGGCCAGCTTGGGAAGCTGGAGTTTTACCACTAAACTACGCCTGCAAGGACCGCATCACCGGCCTGTCTATCCAGACAAATCATATTTTAGCCGTTTTTTCCTGTACTGTCAAGAGTCTTGCACATTTTTGCCCCGCTCATTCCTATTTTGTTATCCAATTGCAATAAATACACCGAAAAAACATTCATTCCGGCCTTCACGGGCGGTTTTCTATGCCGTCAGGGCTTTTCTATGCCCCAGCAAAACAGGAAAAGGGGGCAGGCTCCCCCAAGGAGCGCCTGCCCCAGGCAGCAGCGTGATCGAAAACTGTCCAAAAACCATCACGCTGGAACCCGCTTGTTATTCGACCACGATAGTCTTGGTCAGGCCGCAGACGCTGATCTCATGGGTGCCGGCCTCCAGGGTCAGGTCGATGGTCACCACGCGGAACTGGCCCGCGTCCAGGGATACGAACTTGCTGGCAATCAGCTGATCGCCGTCGTACACCTCGGCATTGAAGTAGCCGTCGTCACCGTTGTTCTGGGCAATGAACATGATGGGGAAGGCTTCGTTGGCCTTCTGCACCTTCTCCACCGCCTTGGTCACGGTGCGCATGCTGCCGCGGTATTCCTCCTCAAAGGCCTTGATCTCCTTGGGCACGACCAGGGTGTTGATGTCAAAGTCAGGCTTAGCGCCGTAGGTCATACCGAAGTTGGAGGAGTACAGGGTGTCGCCCAGGTTGTTGGGCACCAGCAGGTCGGGTTGATTGCGGATGGCGGCGGTCAGGTACAGGCGGGTCTGGTCGTCCATGCCGATGTCCAGCTGCAGATCGCCCCAGGACATCATATAGTCCTCGGTGCTGCGGCCGATCTCGTATACCAGGCTGCCGGAAGGCACGCGGCTGCCGAACAGGAAATCAGCGGTAACGCTGGGATAAGTGTAATGGTAGAACTGAGGCAGAGCGGTACCATGGTCCGGCAGGCTGTTGTAGGTCTGCATCAGGATGGCGGCACAGGCATTGACCTCGCGCTCGGCGGGTTCACTGGTGGCGCCGTTGCGGCCAACGCTTGCTTCCAGCACCAGCACGACGGGCTTGCCCGCGGCCTGGGCGTCTTCAATCACATATTCCCAGCTGTCGCCCAGATCCGTCATGTGCGCGATGACCACATCGGCCTCTTCATAGCTTTCCACCAGGGTCGCCTTGGCGCCGATGGCCTCGGTGTCCTTTGCCAGCACGTCGTTGGCGTTGCTGGTCAGATAGACCTTGGCGCCCTCCGTCAGGGGCAGGATGGCGTTGTCGTTCTTCAGCAGCACGGCGGACTTCTCCATCAGCTCCTCGTCCCAGGCGTTCATCTGCTCGGTCCGGGCGCGGACAACGTCCTCCACGCTGTTCAGCTCAAAGGCCTCGGCCTTGTAGGCGTCGCTGGCAAAGAGGGCTTCCAGCTCGCCATAGTCATTGAAGGGATCCTCGAACAGGCCCAGGCGGAACTTATTCTTCATTGCACGGGCGATGGCCGCGTCTACAACCGCCACATCCAGCTTGCCGTTCTCGATTTCCGCCTTGAGGGCGTCCGGCCAGAAGATGCAGTCAAAGCTGTTGGACACATAGAAGTTCTCGGTATCCAGGCCATGCTCGATACGGAAGACGCCGAACTGGTCGATGCCGCACGTCATCATCCAGGCGTACTTCTCGCCCAGCGTCATGTCGCCAATCAGGCGGCCGTCGCTGGTGTAGCCGGCGTCATACGCCGTCATGGACAGAGGCCAGTCGGTGCAGATGACGCCCTCAAAGCCCAGCTCGTTGCGCAGGTAGCCCAGGGTGTAGCCATCATAATAGATGGGGTTGTTCTCGATGCCGTAGCCGGCGTTGAGCATGATGGTCGAGGTCTTGCCCTCCTGCACGGCGGCCTTCCACGGCACCATGTAGTTCTGCCACAGCTGAGCGTCGGAGCGGGCGTTCGCAAAGCTGTTGCGGCCGCCGCGGGCGATGTAATGCTTGGTCATGGCATGCAGGCCATTCTCCTCATACGCCTTGGTTTCCGGCACGATCATCTGGGAGATGTAGTTCACCTCGTCGCCATACCAGGAGCCGATCTCCACGCCATAGCTGTGGAAGATGGTGGTATAGCCCATGGCCGCCATTTCCTTGGAATACTGCGCCACCATGTTGTAAAGCAGCTCCGGGTCATGGGCCACGCCGAAGGCGTAGTAGGGCATGTTAATCATGGAGCCGAAGGTGTTGTAGGGGCGGTCCGTCTCAAAGGAGATCGGGATGCCCAGGGCCGCGCCCTCGCCAATGCTCTGGATGGCATTGAGCACGTCCAGCTGCTCCTTGGGCGTGCCGGTGGAGCTGTAGGAATAATGGGTCACATGGTTCTTATTGATCTCGAACCACATCGGACGATAAACAATGCCGTCGTCCATGGCGATGTGATCCTCCTCGCCGTAGAGCCATTCATCCCGCATGGGATAGATGGGCGAGAAGGCGCCGCCGGTGAAGTCGTTGGCCAGGTTGCCCAGCTTCATGTCCAGATCCATCTGGGAAACCAGGTCGGCCACACGGGCGTCGATGTCCTGCCGCCAGTCCTCATAGACATCCAGCTTGCCGTTGCCGTTGAGATCCTTGAACCACAGGCCGTCCTGCTGGAACAGCTTGTCCTTGTCAAAGGCGCTCACGCGGGGCTGCTCGCCATTGGCTTCCACATAGAAGAAGCCGGAGGCGCTCTCCTTGATGCCGCTCTCCTCCGCAAAGCCGGTCAGGCTTACGCAGGACACGAGCATGATGAGGGCCATCAGCAACGCAGTTTTTTTCATGAGACAGTCTCCTCCCTTTTTTTCACGGCTTGAGCGTTTTCGACATCCCTCTATGCGAAAACGAGCCGCTTGATGGGTCTAATATAACTTATGCAGTTACTGCACAAGCTATGGAAAAAACATCACTCCGCATAAAAAAAACAGGCACATGCCTGCTTTTCATATTTTAGCCGTTTTTTTCCTGTACTGTCAAGAGTTTGGCACACATTTGCCGCGCTCATTCCTATTTTGTTAATCAATTGCAATAAATACATAGAAAAAACATTCATTCCGTCCTTCGCGGATGGCAGCGCCTGCCATTACGCCCTTCAGGCCGCCCCTGCCGCGAGAACAGGAAAGGGGCGGGCCCTCCAAGGAGCGCCCGCCCCGGCTGCGGCGTGATAGGAAACTGTCCGGAAACCATCACGCCGAAACCCGCTTGTTATTCGACCACAATGGTCTTGGTCATGCCGCCAACGCTGATCTCATGCGTACCGGCCTCCAAGGCAATATCCACGGAAATCACGCGGAACTGCCCCTCCGTCACGCCAACGATCTTTTCGGCAATGACGTTATCGCCATCCAGCACCTGCACAGTCATCAGACCGTCGCCGCCCAGGTTCTCAGCAACGAAGCTGATCTCAAAGGGTTCGCCAGCCTTGGGAACGCTGTTGCTCACAACCATCTTGGTGGTTTTGCCGGAGGAGCCTTCCACTTCCTCGGTGAGCACGCTCTGAGGCACGGTGAGAAGGGACAGACGGATATCGGCAGGCTTGCTGTACGCAATGCCAAAGTCCGTCGTGACGATCACATCACCCAGGTTGTTCGGCATGTCAACGGACGGGTTGCGCTTGGCCAGCATCGCCATATAGAGCCGGGTCTTGCCGTCCACGCCGATATCATCCTGGAGCTCGCCCCAGGAAAGAACCTTGTCCTCGCTCCTGTAAGCCAGCTCAAACAGCGTCTTGCCTGCGGGTTCCTTATCGCCATAGAGCATATCCGCGGTGATCGAAGGCTTCACATAGCGATAGAAGGAACCGACAGAGGAACCGTGATCCGGCGTATTGACATAGGTTTGCATCATCAGAGCATCCGCGTCAACGAACTGCTGCAGGGCAGGCTCGGAGGAATTGGTGCCCTCGAAGACAACCACTACCGCCACGCCGGCATCCCGGGCATCCTCAATCATCAGCTCATACTGATCGTCAAAGCTGGAAACCTCATACACCGCCACATCGGCGGCTTCCAGACTGTCCACAACGGTACCCTTGGCAGCAATCGCCTCAGTCAGAAGCGCCTTGTTGTTGGCGGATGCGGAATCAACAAAAATCTTCTGCTCTGCCTTGAGCGGCAAAACATTGTCATTCTTCAGCAGAATGGTGGACTTGACCATCAGCCGCTCTTCCATTTCCGTCACTTCGCTGCGGCGGGCACGGTTGATGTCGTCATTGTTCATGGGCACAAACTGTTCAGCCTTGTAATCGTCGCTGCCAATCAGCTCCAGCGCCTCGCCCCAGTCACGGAAGGGGTTCTCGAACAGGCCCAAATCAAACTTATTCTTCAGGATACGGGTCACATGAACATCCAGCGCTTCCTCGGTATACTTACCAGCCTCAATTTCTGCCAGCAGAGTATCGGGCAGATAGACCATGTCAAACGCGCCGCTGTAGGCGGTCATATCCGTACCGGGAACCTCATAGCCGCAGGAGAACATATCCACGCCGACGTTCAGAATCAGCGCGTACCGCTCGCCCAGCGTCAAGGTCGATACGTCAATGCCGTCGGAGGTGATGCCTGTCTGCCCCATGATTGAGGCGGGAGACATCGGCCAGTCCAGGCATACCACGCCGTCATAGCCCAGTTCTTCACGGAGAATCGCGTAGGTATCCTTGTCCATGAAGCCAATCAAGCCGGGCGTGATACCCTCCGCGTTGTTGGTCATGACATAGGAAGTACCCGCATCCACAACAGCCTTCCAGCCAATCTTCCAGCTGTCAATCAGGTTGGCGGGAGATTTAGCGTTCTTATAGCTATTCCGGCCGCCGCGGGCAATGAAATGCTTGGAATGAGCGCCATAGCCGTTGTCCTCATACGCACGGGTTTCCAGAGCGGACATTGCGGCAATGTACGTCGGGTCGTCGCCATAGAAGGAGCCAATCTCATTGCCATAGCCATGGAATACCTGAGAATAGCCAATGGCTACGGATTCCTTGGCGTATTCGCTCATCAGCTGATACAGCAGCTCTTCATCACGAGCCACGCCGAAGGCATAGTGAGGCGCGTCAATCATGCCGCCCCAGGTGTTGTAGGTGCGATCGCCGGAAACAACAGCGGGAATGCCCAGCCGTGTCCCTTCCTGAATCGCCTGAAGCGCATTGATCAAATCCAGCTGATCCTTGGGCAGGCCGGTCAGCGCGCCGATATAGGTGCTGATGCCCATCACCTGCGCCTGATAAGCCATGGACGGATAGGTGGTTGTTCCCACCTCCACGGTCTCCACCTCGGCCGTCGCCGTGACGGAAGGATGATCCTTGTTGATGATGGAAGAGGTATCGCCAGTGCCGCCGCTGACCTCGCCGCTCAAATCACTGACGGTACTGCCATTGTTACCCGCAATTCCGCCAAAACCGAGAATTCCTACCTTTTCCTTCAGGTTCATCAGGCTTGCCAGATTCGCGGCACGTTCCGCCGCGGGCAGCCGCCAGTCCTCATAGACATCCAGTTCGCCGTTGCCGTTGAGATCCTTGAACCACAGGCCGTCCTGCTGGAACAGCTTGTCCTTGTCAAAGGCGCTCACACGGGGCTGCTCGCCATTGGCTTCCACATAGAAGAAGCCGGAGGCGCTCTCCTTGATGCCGCTCTCCTCCGCAAAGCC
>CAXHRY010000068.1:0-5928 GCA_964018965.1 uncultured Alistipes sp. | reverse complement strand
AGGGATTCGAACCCCCGGAACCTTGCAGTTCAACGGTTTTCAAGACCGCCGCGATCGACCACTCCGCCATCTTTCCAGTCAAGTCGTGGCAAATGTAACACCGATTTTCCATTTCGCCAAATCCTGAGCCGCTTTTCGTGCGCCGGAACGACGAATCGGGGCCCCGAAACCGGAATTCCGATTCGAAATTGGCGGTTTCTGGTGTTAAAATACTATCTTTGCCCTTCAAACCCTATTGAACAGACTACCGTCATGCCGAAGATTTCGCAGCGCGCGGCGATCATGCCCGCTTCACCCATCCGTAAGCTCGTCCCCCTGGCCGAGGCCGCGAAGGCGCGCGGTACGAAGATCTACCACCTCAATATCGGTCAGCCCGATCTGCCGTCGCCCGCCGAAGGTCTCGATGCCCTGAAGCGTATCGACCGCAAGATCCTCGAATACAGCCCCAGCGACGGATATCGTTCGCTGCGCGAGAAGTTGGTGAGCTACTACGAGCAGTATCAGATCCGTCTGACGGCCGATGATATCATCGTCACCACGGGCGGTTCCGAGGCCGTGCTTTTCGCCTTTATGACGTGTCTCAATCCGGGCGATGAAATCATCGTGCCCGAACCTGCCTACGCCAATTACATGGCTTTCGCTATCTCGGCGGGCGCCGTGATACGGCCCGTAGTCTCGTCGATCGAGCAGGGATTCGCATTGCCCGATGTCGAGCAATTCGAGGCCTTGATAAACGAGCGCACGCGCGGTATTCTGATCTGCAACCCCAACAACCCGACCGGATACCTCTATACCCGCAAGGAGATGAACCGCATTCGCGATTTGGTCCGCAAATACGATCTGTTCCTCTTTTCGGACGAGGTATACCGCGAATTCATCTATACCGGATCGCCCTATATCTCGGCCTGCCACCTGGAGGGCATCGAACAAAACGTCGTGCTGATCGATTCGGTTTCGAAACGTTATTCAGAGTGCGGTATCCGCATCGGCGCGCTGATAACCAAGAACCGCACGCTGCGCGATGCCGTGATGAAATTCTGTCAGGCGCGTCTGTCGCCGCCACTCATCGGTCAGATCGTCGCCGAAGCCTCGATCGACGCTCCGCGTACATACGCCATGGAGGTCTATGAGGAGTATATCGAACGACGCAAATGCTTGATCGACGGCCTGAACCGGATTCCGGGCGTCTACTCGCCCATCCCGATGGGAGCTTTCTACACCGTAGCACGCCTTCCGGTTGACGACAGCGACCGCTTTTGCGCCTGGTGTCTCGAGGAGTTCAGCTACGAAGGCGAAACCGTCATGCTCGCACCGGCTTCGGGTTTCTATTCCGATCCTTCGTGCGGCCGCAACGAGGTGCGTATCGCCTATGTCCTTCGAAAAGAAGATCTTGAACGGGCGCTCGTCGTGCTGCAAAAAGCCCTCGAAGCATATAACGCACGATAACGGTGGAACTTGAACGGAACGTCCGTATCTTCCAAAATTAGGTCTTTTAATCCAATTTTCGGGAATTTTAGGCCAAAATGTTTGGGTGCAGGGAATAGTTTTTCTACTTTTGTCCCCGATTTGCGCTGCTCGCCGAGGCGAGAAAAAGGTGCAAAAAATTGAACCAAACAGTTTATCATGAAAAAAATTCTCCTCGTTTTGGCCGCTGCGGCCTTCGCTACGGGTGCCAGCGCCGAAGGCTACCAGGTCAACAACATGTCGGCCAAGCAAACCGGTATGGGCCATGTAGGTACGGCCATGAAACTCAATTCGGAGTCTATCTTCTTCAATCCCGCCGCCGCATCGTTCCAGGAGTCGAAATTCGATATTTCGGCCGGATTCACAGGCATTCTCGCCAAATGCGCTTATCGTTCGCTGCCGACCCTGGCCAACGACTACACGAGCGGCCCGGCCGAGAAATCCGATAACAAACTCTCTACGCCGGTGCATGTATACTTCAACTACAAGCCTATCGAGCGCCTCTCGGTGGGTCTGGGATTCTTCACGCCCAACGGTTCGTCGATGCGCTGGGGCGACCAGTGGTCGGGCGCGCATCTGGTGCAGGAGATCAACCTGGCAGCCTATACCGTGCAGCCTACCGTGTCGTACCGCATTTGCGACCGGCTCTCGATCGGTGCGGGTCTGATGATTACGTGGGGTAGTTTCGACCTTTCGCGTTCGATGCTGCCTATCGGCGGCGGCAACGCTACGTTGGCCGGCGGCATGACCGTCGCGCAGGGTGCGTTGCTTCAGCAGGCGCAGGCCGCCGAGGCTGCCGGACAGGCAGAAGCCGCCGCCCGGTACTCCGCTATGGCTACGCAGGCCGGAGCCGGAGCCGCTTACTTCGCGGACAATCTGACCGATCGCGCCATTGTCTCCGCTAAACTCGAGGGCGGTGCCGACGTCGCAGTGGGGGTCAATGCCGGATTCCTGTGGGACATCACCGACGAGTGGTCGGTCGGTATGACATGGCGTTCGCGCATGAATATGAAAGTGGGCAAGGGGACTGCCGCGCTCAACTACGGCAGCACCGAGGCGCAGCAGTATCTCGCATTGCTGAACCAGGTGCTCACCTCCGTCGGGCAGGCTCCGGCTGTGCCCAGACTGGATCAGGGAACGTTCAACGCCGAGCTGCCTCTCCCGACGGTCGTTACATGGGGCGTATCGTTCCGCCCGACGACGCGCTGGGAACTGGCCGTGGATCTGCAATGGTCCGGATGGTCGGCCTACAAGCGCCTCGATGTCAACTTCAACGAGCCCGAACTGAGCATCGAGCCGATCCTTTCGGTGAAGAACTATTCGAATACGCTGGCGTTCCGTTTCGGCGGTCAGTACCGAGCGACGGATTTCCTGACGGCCCGCATGGGTATGTACGTCGATGAAAGCCCCGTGGACAGCAACTACCTCAATCCCGAGACGCCTTCGATGACCAAAGTGGCCTACACGGCCGGTCTGAGCCTCAATCCCACGAAGTATATGTCGGTAGACCTGGCTTACTGCTACGTCTCCTCGGCCGATCCCGAGCGTACGGGTTCCTATCCGATCTATCAGTACGGCAATCCGACCCAACTGACCGAGGTTTTCTCCGGGAATTACAAGCTGCATGCGAACGTATTCTCGATAGGTGTGAGATTCCGTTTCTGAGAGTTCCGAAAAAAACGTTATCTTTGCCCCGATTTTTTAACGGAAAAATATGTCAAACAATCTACTGAAAGGAAAGAAAGGCCTGATCTTCGGTGCGCTCAACGAACAGTCGATCGCCTGGAAAGTGGCCGAACGCGCAGTGGAGGAAGGTGCTGAGATCGTGCTGACGAACACCGCCGTATCCATTCGCATGGGAACGATCGGTCAGTTGGCCGAGAAGTGCAATACGATCGTCGTACCGGCCGATGCGACCAATGTCGCCGATCTGGAGAATCTGATCGATCGCACGATGGAACATTTCGGCGGTAAGTTCGATTTCATGCTCCACTCGATCGGCATGTCGCCCAACGTCCGCAAGGGACGCAAATACGACGACCTGGACTACGATTATCTGCAAAAGACGCTCGATATTTCGGCTATTTCGTTCCACAAGGCTATCCAGGTGGCCCGGAAGAAGGACGCCATCAACGAATGGGGTTCGATCGTGGCGCTCTCCTACATCGCTGCGCAGCGCACGCTCTACGGTTATAACGACATGGCCGATGCCAAGGCGTTGCTCGAATCGATCGCTCGCAGCTTCGGATATATCTACGGCCGCGAGAAGCATGTGCGTATCAACACCGTATCGCAGTCGCCCACGCAGACTACGGCCGGAAGCGGCGTACTGGGTCTGGGCGATCTGATGTCGTTCGCCGAGAATATGTCGCCGCTGGGCAATGCTTCGGCGGAGGATTGCGCCGATTACGTGCTGACGCTCTTCTCGGATTTCACGCGTAAGGTGACGATGCAGAATCTCTACCACGACGGAGGATTTTCGTCGATGGGTATGAGTCGCCGTGCGATGAAGACCTACGAAAAGGGTATGCGGTTCGATGATGTGACCGACCACCAGTTCCCCTTCGGCAAGACCGAGGCGTAACGGAGTTTCCTGGTCGGGAATCTGAAATCCGAGACAACGACGTCTCCGAAACTCTCCCGAGGAGAACCATCCTCAACAGTTTAAGCGACGGGTTCTGTCATGCGACAGGACTCGTCTTTTTTTTCGGGGTGTTAATGAGTTGTGTAATCTTAGATCGAGATTACTTGCCGATGCAGCATATTATGCTAATTGACTATCAATATTTTATGATTTAAAAGATAGAAGGCTCAAAAATTTACTTGTTTTTTCGCCGAAAATCGAAGATTTAACGTTTTTAACCTTAATTTGTCTTCAAACGAAGGGAAAAAGAGGAAAATGGCTCTCTTTTGTTCCGAAACCTCCAGTTCGCAAAGATAAGGCATATCGGTGATTATTTCGCCGATTCAGGCTGCAAAATGGAAGACAGATTCACAGATTTCCGGGTTGTTTTCTTGTGATCTGGTAGGAGATGAGTATTGCTTTGCTTGGAGTTGTATTTTGCTCAATCTTCATACTTAGATTGCTCATATTTTGCAGCCAAAAGAGAAAGTCCTATAGTCTGGTTCGGTTTGGTTTTGGCGAAGCTATCTCTTTTTCTCCCCTTTGTTAGCTTTACTTTAATGAACGTATATATGAATACGGAGATAAAGTAAAGGTGGTTTTCACTTGGATGGAAACCAATCTTGAATGGGCATATAACGAATAATATATTGTTTGTTGCGTGTGTATATTGGTGTCTACAAATAATATGATAGCATTTACATTTTTCCAAAGCAAAATCACTTTGTTTTCTGCACTTTTCCAAAAAATACTATTCGGAAGCTGATGTGGCTTTTGTAGAATTGACATTGGATTCGTTTGGAACAATGTAGTGTAATAGGGGTGATTCATTGGAAAAAGTGTAACGAATCCGATTTATTCACTTGAAAAAGTGTCAAACCCTTGTATTGTGCTTGTCTTAGCCTTCATAATTTACAACTCAAAATCTCTGTAAATTATACCTTATCTGATATATCCACGTAGATAAAACAATAAATTATACCCATACTGATATAATATCGAATATTTGTGTTAACTTTGTACCCGAAAAGGTATAAAAATGATGCTATGAATAATCTTTCTACTACGGTCAAAATGTTGCGAAAGCAATATAATCTGACGCAAGAAGAACTCTCGTTGAAGTCGGGAGTGGGATTGCGCTTTGTGCGAGACCTTGAGCAAGGAAAGGAAACGTTACGTCTCGATAAGGTGAATCAGCTCCTTGATTTCTTCAATTATGAAATGGTTGCCACTTCTAAAACTGATAATCAATGAAACAAGCCCATATATTTTACAAAGACCAATTGGCTGGTATTCTGACAGAAAACGATGCCGGATATGAATTCCGCTATTTACCGGAATACCTCTCTCTTGAAAAGGCAAAGGCTGTTAGTCTGACATTGCCTTTACAGGAGGAAGCGTATACAAGTCCTGTGCTGTTCCCGTTTTTCGATGGTTTGATTCCTGAAGGATGGTTGTTAGATGTTGCATTGCGGAATACAGACATCAGTATTCTTGACCGGATGTCGTTGTTGCTGACATGCTGCAAGGATTGTATCGGAGCGGTAAGTGTTGTTCCTATGGAAGAAGAAAAGGAGGAGAACCATGTGTAATTGCTTATATTGTTATCGCCCGCTCTTAAAGGGGGAGAAGGATATGCACACAGCTTGCATAAAGAAGTTCTTCGGAACAACAACATTGCCTGTTCTTGATTACACTACGGAGCAATTAGACCAGCTTGCTTTGCAAATCATTAAAGACCAAACCTCTTTGACCGGTGTTCAGCCGAAATTATCCTTGCATTTGAATGAGCATGAGGGCAGCAAACGATTGACTATTGTCGGGCTATGGGGCGGTTATAT
>CAXHRY010000067.1:0-6011 GCA_964018965.1 uncultured Alistipes sp. | reverse complement strand
ATCGTCCACCTGACGGACAATGAGCATGAAATGCACTTCTTCTACGACGCGCAGAACAAGCCCGCGGTGGCGCTCTACGATGGCGTGGCCTATGCCTACATGTACAACCTCCAGGGGGACGTCATCGCGCTGGTTGACGCCAGCGGAACGAAGGTGGTGGAGTATCGGTACGACGCCTGGGGCAAGCCGATCAGCAAGACTGGTTCGATGGCCAGCACGCTGGGTACGCTGAATCCCTTCCGGTATCGCGGGTATGTGTACGACGAGGAAACAGGGCTGTACTATCTGAGGAGCAGGTACTATAACCCGGAGTGGAGCAGGTTTGTTAATGCGGACGCGAATATTGGGAATTCTCAGGCGATAAATAGTCATAATATCTTCGCCTATTGCTGCAATCAGCCTGTGCTCTGTAGCGATCCGGACGGAGAGTGGTTGCTATTCATTTCGCTGTGTGCTGCATTAAGTGGAATTCTTTATGCAGACCATAAAATTGCCACAATGCCTGGTTTTACGGAAGCTGAAAGGCAAGTGGCACGAGCACATCCGATTGAAGCTGCAATTGCAAAATCCGCATCTAGCGCTGCCTCTGATCTTACGAATAAGTATTGGGGAGATAACGCCACAAACTACGATGCTACAGCAGCAAATGCATTCAAACATGCTGTATGGAATGCTATTATGACCCGTGATTTAGGCTATTCAATGGCAAAAGCATTTGCTACAGCGCATGAATCTCCTTATTATGGCGATATGACTCCTTATGTCATGTGGTATGATCAAAGCATTGTTACAACTATTCATGATGGAACCATTATGGATCTTACGAACAATGAACGTGGTCGCTTTGTTGGTATGAATGTTCCTTTTTACTATTCAAACGATCAGGTGGCTCAAGCCGTCCTTAAGGATATGGCTGATAATCCGGCGTCATACTCTATTATCGTATCGGATTATTGTGCGCAACCAATTCAATAAAAGAGGAGGAGAAGATAGAAGGTGATGTTAAAAATCAAGATTGCTTTATTACTCATGCTATTATCATTTTCTGTAGCCTGCATCTTGAGTGTCAACAATAATATTGATGAGAGCAGCTATACAATATGCTCAGAAGATGTCTTGCAAAACAGCCCAACTTTGTTGGATTTAATATCTGATAATAGCAGCTCATATATAAGTAAAAGCAATAAGATTTTGTCAGACTTTCAATCTTGCTTTCGCTTGGAACTAACATCAGTTGATATGAGAGCACCGGATTATGTAACGTTTAGTTTTGACTGTAATCATCCCGAAACAACAATCCAAGTCACCTATTGCAGCAGTGATCAATATCTGGTTCCTCCTGATCACTTTGTTACCGCGAGTAACCAACAGGTAAGGATTGAGCACCTTGGAATAACAGATAATGGTTATATCCAGTGCATAAGAATTCTAGACAAGTGGTTTTATGTCGAGTCTTTTCTCCCAACCTAATTAGCTTTCAGCGGAGCTTCTACGGAGGCTCCGCCTTTTTGTAACTACGGACATAAGTTCAAGTCGAGAAAAAAAGGTATACTTCCTCGCAACAATGTGTTACACTTGATTTGGAATTGTTCCGCCCTGCACTTCTTCTACAACGCGCAGAACAAGCCCGCGGTGGCGCTCTACGATGGCGTGGCTTACGCCTACATGTACAACCTCCAGGGGGATGTCATCGCGCTGGTTGACGCAAACGGTACCCCGGTGGTAGAATACAGGTATGACGCCTGGGGCAAACCCCTGTTCAAGCTTGGTACCTTGGCAACTACATTGGGCACGCTGAACCCGTTCAGGTATCGCGGGTATGTGTACGACGAGGAGACGGGGCTGTATTACCTCCAAAATCGCTACTATAGCCCTATATGCGGTCGATTTATCAATGCGGATACGATTTTCAAGGGGAATCTGTATGCTTACTGTGGCAACAACCCAATCGTCTTATCCGATGACAATGGTAAATCTGCTCAATTTGCTTATGCATGCATGAACGATGGCGGAGGCAATGGTTATATTTCACCCAGCGCCCGAGCCCCAGAAGCTGTCTTGAGCAGGGGCCAAAAGGGGAAGAACAGCGGGAAAATTCCAGTTGCATATCTGTTGGCTTATTTGGATCAGATGGTGGAAAGCGGCGACTGGAAATATGTAAGCGGTAAAATGGCCTGGAAAGCAGTCGATTGTATTGGCATGATTCGTCTTGCTTATCAGCAATACAGCCAGCAGCTGGCTAAAAAATCTGCTACTTATGTTGGCAAGATGTATCATGATGCGATCAAGCAAGGTCTTGAAATCGTACCGTTGGAAGGAAACGAGAGTGATTTGGTTCCTGGAATGGCTGTCTACTGGAATGATTCAACGCGTGAAAAGCCGTGGTATCATATTGGTGTGTATATGGGTAGCTATTTGGATGTGAATACTGGCATCTTCTATAGCGATGCTGTGATCGAAGCGGCTACTGGTTCCTATAACCGAGTTATTGTTCGCTCTCTATCCGATATTAGTGATGGCTTAGATAAAAATACGAGTTTGTACTTTGGCTATTTGCAAGATGTCAGTTACTGAAAGGAGTATGGGAAAACGATGTTCAAAAAAAGACTGCTTTCTTTGTGGATCATCCTACTAATTGCTATGAGCTGTTCTGCTGCTGTTGCAGAATTATATCCCGGTGGTACAAAAATAGAGCAAGTCATGGTGGAGGACGTCCCCTATTATGTTGTTTGCTCAATGGATGGGAAATGGCTGCATGATCCGGTTCCTTTTCCCATTACAATTGCCTCTGACAACGAAGATGGTGACTCAGAATCTTTGGTTTTAGCAATTGACGAAGTTGGTTTGGCAATTTACCACAAAAAAACGGGATGGTTCAGTGGTTTCATCTACCAAGAGGTGCATGTATTCTCTGAGGGTTTATGCGCTGTCTCAACGGATAAAGAATTCTTTGGCTATATTAACGCCTACGGAGAAACCGTGATCCCTCTTCGTTGGGAATGGACGGAAGATTTTCAAAATGGTATTGCGCTGGTTACCTATGAGACAGCAAATGGTTACAAGAACGTCTGGATCAATACGGAAGGAGAAATCATTAGCCTTGATCCTGACTATGGGTATGATATTCAAGATCAAGTAGCTGAATAGCAACAAATTTGGGCGGAGTCTCTTCGGAGACTTCGCCTTTTTTGTAATTTCAAGCACAATGGGAGTTGGGATAGAGATATACTTCCCCGTAAAAATGTGATACACTTAACGCGGGGCGGCAACAATCTGCACTTCTTCTACGACGCGCAGAACAAGCCTGCGGTGGTGCTCTATGACGGCGTGGCCTACGCCTACATGTACAACCTGCAGGGGGATGTCATCGCCATCGTCAATGCCAGCGGCACAAAGGTGGTGGAGTATCGGTACGACGCCTGGGGCAAGCCGATCAGCAAGACTGGTTCGATGGCCACGACGCTGGGTACGCTGAATCCCTTCCGGTATCGCGGGTATGTGTATGATGAGGAGACGGGGTTGTATTACCTGAGGAGTCGGTATTATAACCCGGAGTGGGGCAGGTTTGTTAATGCGGATGCACTGTACAATAATGGATCCACGCTTCTGAATCATAATAGGTTTGCATATTGTACTAATATGCCAGTGCTTTCCTATGATCCGAGTGGACTCATCCGCCTATTTTCAAGAATTTGTCTGATTGATGATAGTGGCGATACAAGCAACGACTTCTCTACGTTTGCGTTGCCGCTCTCGCAAGGCCCGTTTTTACAAGAAGGGCGTAAAGGTTCTGCAAAACTTGACCGTATTTCTCGCTCGTACCTATTGTCAAGCCTTGATGAAATCATTCGCATGGGCGATTGGAATTACCATAAAGGCTCCATGAAATGGGGGAATGTTGATTGTGTGGGCATAACACGAATCATCGTTCAGCAGCAATCCCAAACACTTTGCCGCTCTCTTCCCACTACTGCTGAGGGCATGAGAAAACTCTGTGGTCTTGAGAATGAGACTACGAATCAAATTGTCGATGGAAACACCTTGGTTCCTGGCATGGCAGTATTTACATATGATCCAAACCATTTCAATGGTAGTGGAAAGAGGGTGCCATGGTATCATATGGGTGTCTATGTTGGTAATTACGTTCATCCTGTTACCGGCGAGTATATTGGCAATGCAGTTATTCAAGCTGCCAGTGCCAAAAGCGGCATCATCGTATCCTCTCTGTCTGAAACTTCGTTTACGAACTATGCCTACATGCCCTTTGTTGATTATCAATAACACATATTAAAAGGAGGAATCGTTTTGTCGCGATTGATTGTAACAGCTTTGCTGTTCTGCGCATTGTTCATCTCAAATGGATATCCTGCTGAAACGGTTGAAAGCGATATCGTCATCATTGATACTGTTGGCAGCTTGAGCGTTGTACAACAGCAAGCAACATTCAATTGCGGTTTGATGAATTCTGAAGGTAGCATCATCATCCCCCTGGGAGATTACGTCCTGGAACTACACCCTCTCTCCCAGGGGGTGACAATCGTTGGAAGGTTTGATAGCGTTGGTGCGACGCGTTACGCCCTTTGTGCTGACAGTGGTATGATCACAAATTTTGACTATTCATACTTAGAAGCTTCAACAGAAAGTAATATGCCGATTTTGGCAGTGACGCCTGATTATCAATGTGGCTTTATTGATATGAACGGGGATTGGGTGATCCAACCACGATGGGAAGATGCCGAACCTTTTTCAGAGGGAGTTGCCTATGTTCGGACTGAATCACAGCATGGATATATCAATACCACAGGAACTTATGTCATAATACTTGAAGCGGATAAGTGGCTTGGCGCAGGGAATTTTTCAGAAGGCAGGGCATGGATTGTAACGACTGATGGCCTGTGCGGTTATATAGATATAACAGGTAATTTGGTTGTACCCTGTATCTATGCGGGTGCCTTTGACTATTCAGACGGATTGGCAAGAGTTATTGACGATAAAGGCAACCTGTTTATTGATCTGGACGGCAAACCACTGACCGATAATCACTGGAAACGTGCAAGTGACTACACATATGGTTATGCTATTGTAAGTGACGCACAGAATCAATATGGCATCATCAACACGAATGGTCAGCTGGTTTATCCACTGAATGCGCATCATATACTGGATATCGCATCTCCGCATTCCGTATGGATAGCCTTGGATGATTCCGGATATTACGGTCTGTTTCAGTTTGAAACCAAAGAATTTTGCACGCCGATTGAATGGGAGATAGCATTTGATGATGAAGGTTTTCCTTATCGAAACGAATATTATATTGTTAAAAAGAATGGTCGATACAATTTGATATCCGAAAATGGAGAATTACTATTGCCAACAAGTTATGATATCATTTTCTATCCAGAGCAGGGGGATGCAGTTGCTGTACAAGATGGATGTAAATATCCTATAACATTACCCAATTGATTATCATGACCTATTTGCTGAACCACCACACCTGAACTTTACATCCATGTACAAGAATAGTAACAATGCATGCGAACTATCTCCGTAATCGTGTCGATCTACAAAGCCGAGAGGTTCGATAGCCACCAATACGGGGCAAGTCAAGCTGCACGGGAAGAACATCGTCCACCTGACGGACAATGAGCATGAAATGCACTTCTTCTACGACGCGCAGAACAAGCCGGCGGTAGCGCTCTATGACGGCGTGGCCTACGCCTACATGTACAACCTGCAGGGGGACGTGATTGCGTTGGTTGACGCAAACGGTACCCCGGTGGTAGAATACAGGTACGACGCCTGGGGCAAACCTCTGTTCAAGCTTGGTACCTTGGCAACTACATTGGGTACGCTGAACCCGTTCCGGTATCGCGGGTATGTGTATGACGAGGAGACGGGGCTGTATTACCTCAGGAGCAGGTATTACAATCCGACGTGGGGCAGGTTTGTTAATGCGGACAATTTTATTCCGCTGACCAGTAGTTTGGGCAGCCTTACTCTTTGGGGATACT
>CAXHRY010000066.1:0-6439 GCA_964018965.1 uncultured Alistipes sp. | reverse complement strand
CGGCGAACGTCGCGGCGGACGCGGCGATCGCGGAGACCGTCGTGGCGGCCGTCGTCGCAACAACAACAGTAAGTAGTACCTTTTTAAAGCAGAACTATCATGTTACAGCCGAAAAAGACCAAATTTAGAAGAATGCAGAAAGGCCGTATGAAGGGTCTCGCTCAGAGAGGTAACCAGCTTGCATACGGATCGTTCGCAATCAAGGCGCTCGAATCGACGTGGATCACGGGTCGTCAGATCGAGGCGGCACGTCAGGCCATCACGCGTTACATGAAGCGTGAGGGTCAGCTGTGGATCCGCATCTTCCCCGATAAACCCATCACGAAGAAGCCCGCCGAGGTACGTATGGGTAAAGGTAAGGGTAATCCCGAAGGCTTCGTAGCGCCCGTTACGCCCGGACGTATTCTCTTCGAGGCAGAGGGTGTGCCCCTGGCAATCGCGCAGGAAGCGCTTCGCCTGGGTGCTCAGAAGTTGCCTATCACTACCAAGTTTATCGTAAGACGTGACTACGTCGAAACCTCAATCTAACGCTTCAGACAAGATGAAAACTGCAGAAATCAAGGATATCGCGGTGAAGGACCTGCAAGAGCGCATCGAGGCCGAGAAGGCTCAGCTCGCAAAGCTGAAGGTGCAGCATGCGGTTTCCCCCATCGAGAACCCGTCGATCATTAAGAAAAGCCGCAGAGACATAGCTCGCATGCTGACAATTCTGCGTCAGAAGAACGCCAAATAAGGAACAACTATGGAAAGAAATCTTAGAAAAGAGCGTATTGGGGTGGTTGTCAGCAACAAAATGGAAAAAACCATTGTCGTTGCGGTAGCACGTAAGGTGAAGCATCCTATCTACGGCAAGTTCGTCAATAAGACGACTAAGTTCGTCGCCGAGTCTCTGGACGAGACCTGCAAGGAGGGCGATACCGTGCGCATCATGGAGACGCGCCCCCTGAGCAAGACGAAGCGTTGGAGATTAGTACAAATCATTGAAAGAGCTAAGTAGTTATGATACAACAGGAAAGTAGACTCGTAGTAGCTGACAACAGCGGTGCTAAAGAGGTTCTTTGCATCCGGGTTCTCGGCGGCACGAAGCGTCGCTACGCTTCCATCGGCGACAAGATCGTCGTTGCCGTCAAGAGCGCGACTCCGTCGGGCGATGTCAAGAAAGGCGCCGTATCGAAGGCTGTCGTCGTAAGAACGACCAAGGAGATCAGACGTGCCAACGGTTCGTACATTCGTTTCGACGACAACGCCGTGGTGCTGCTCAACAACCAGGGTGAAATGCGCGGTACTCGTATATTCGGTCCCGTAGCTCGCGAGCTGCGCGACCAGTATATGAAGATTATCTCCCTCGCACCCGAAGTATTGTAATCATAAAAAACTATTTCGGATATGTCAGTGAAATTACATATTAAGAAAGGGGATATGGTTCAGGTCATCGCCGGAGACAACAAGGGCCAGCAGGGCAAAGTCCTGAAGGTCGAGGTCTCGAAAGAGCGTGCCATCGTCGAGGGCGTGAACATCTGCAAGAAGGCTACCAAGCCCAACGCGCAGAACCCCCAGGGCGGTATCGTAGAGAAGGAAGCGCCTATCCACGTTTCGAACCTCATGGTACTCGACCCCAAAAGCGGCAAACCCACGAAGGTGGGCCGCAAGGCAGATGCCAATGGTAAATTAGTTCGTTACGCTAAAAAGTCAGGGGAGGAGATCAAATAATGGCATACGTACCAACACTCAAGACACAGTATAAGGAGCAGATCCTGCCGGCCCTTATGAAGGAGTTCGGTTATTCGAGCGTTATGCAGTGCCCGAAGCTCCAGAAGATCGTTATCAACCAGGGTATGGGTCAGGCCGTTGCCGACAAGAAGCTCATCGACGTGGCTCAGGCCGAGTTGTCGGTGATCGCAGGTCAGAAGGCCGTGCAGACTCGTTCGCGGAAGGATATCTCGAACTTCAAGCTGCGTAAGGGCATGCCGATCGGTGTCCGCGTGACGCTGCGCGACACGAAGATGTACGAGTTCCTGGAGCGTCTGATTGCCGTGGCTCTGCCCCGTATCCGCGACTTCAAGGGTATCAACGAGAAGTTTGACGGCCAGGGTAACTACACCCTCGGTATCACCGAGCAGATCATCTTCCCGGAGATCGACATCGATAAGATCACGAAGATCTTCGGTATGGAGATTACCTTCGTGACGACGGCCAAGACCGACGAAGAGGCTTACTCGCTGCTCCGCGAATTCGGCCTTCCTTTCAAAAACGCTAAAAAGAACTAAGCTATGGCAAAAGAGTCAATGAAGGCGCGCGAGGTGAAGCGTGAGAAGCTCGCGAAGCGTTACGCTCACAAGCGCGAGGAGATCGCTGCAAAGCTGAAGAACGGTGAGATCGACCACGAGGAGGCTTGGATCGCTCTGTCGAAACTGCCCCGCAACGCGAATCCCATTCGTCAGCACAATCGCTGCAAGATCACGGGCCGTCCGAAGGGCTACATCCGCCTGTTCGGTATCAGCCGTATCCAGTTCCGTGAGATGGCCTCCAAAGGTCTGATCCCGGGCGTTAAGAAAGCCAGCTGGTAGTCATTCAGCGGGGCGGGGAACCGCTCCGCTGAACCCCCAGGGGGCCGAACGAGGGGGCCGAACGAGGGGCCGCAGGAGCGGGCTGCTGGAGGTAGGTTTCCGGAAGGAATCCGCTGACGCGGGCTGCTGGAGGTAGGTTGCCGAAAGGATACTGCTGAAGTGGGTCGCTGGAGGTAGATTGCTGAAAGGAATCCGCTGACGCGGGCTGCTGGAGGTCGGTTTCCGGAAGGATGCTGCTGAAGTGGGTCGCTGTAGGTAGGTTTCCGAAAGGAATCTGTTGAAGTGGGTCGCTGGAGGTCGGTTTTCGAAAGGAATCTGTTGAAGTGGGTCGCTGGAGGTAGGTTTCCGAAAGGAATCTGCTGACGCGGACTGCTGGAGGTCGGTTTTCAAAAGGAATCTGCTGACGCGGGCTGCTGGAGGTCGGTTTCCGAAAGAGGCTGTTGTAAGCAAACCGCAGGAGGAGAAGGAGCGTTGCAAGTGAGGGCCGTTTATTAGGAACGTCGCTTGATTTCGGGGCTGCTTATCCTGACGGGTACCTTCACGGGCGGCCGATGCCGGTTGGGGGAGTAATTAGGAACAGGAGCCTTTTTTATAACCCGAATGCAGAGCCAGGTTAGCTATGCCGAGGTGAGAAAAAGGTGCGTGAGATGCACGGCAGGTTCGTTCCTGTTCGGACGTTTTCGGTTCCGCGGGTGAAAGCCCGAGGTGCGGAGTGCGGATTCCGGGATTCCCGGCGTTCGTTTTCCGTGTCGGCGGAACGAAGACAGATAAGGGTGCACAACCCGGTAGATACGTCGCAGTATTGGGGAAAGTGCCGTCGCAAACGGTAACTTCCCGATATGTGAGGCGTAGCGAAAAGTTGGGCGCTTGGTATGAATTTCCGGGTCCCGGGGGACTGCGGGAATCCGTCGCGACGAGAACGCGTACAGAAGCTCGGAAAGGGCTTCGTGCGGGTTTTTCGGTCGGTTGGATTCATCGCGGGATGGCGGGTTAACACGGAAAATTCGTGCGGATATGTGTTAGCTGCCTTGCATGCTAACCTTGTCCGTATTCGGAATTCGCACTTAAACGGCTAAAAGTTAGGCGTTAAAACTTGCTGATCCGAGAAATTATGCGTATATTTGCGCGCTTATATAAAGCAATTTAACTAAATTATTAATTTTTAACTTCTTATTCGTTATGACTGATCCTATTGCGGACTTTCTGACCAGAATTAGAAACGCAGTGAAAGCCAATCACAAAGTGGTTGAAGCTCCTGGCTCAAAAATTAAGCAGGAAATCACGAAGATTCTCTACGAGCAGGGTTACATCCTCGCTTACAAGTTCGACACCGACGAGAAAGGTCACCCGTCGATCAAAATCGCTCTGAAGTGGGATGCCGCCACGAAGACCAACGCCATCAAGGACCTCAAGCGCGTCAGCCGCCCCGGTCTGCGCCGTTACGCTTCGGTTTCGGACATGCCCCGCGTACTGAACGGTCTGGGTATCGCCATCCTCTCCACGTCGAAGGGCATCATGACCGACGCCAAGGCTCGCAAGGAGAACGTAGGCGGCGAGGTTCTGTGCTACATCTTCTAATCGGAAATCATTAAACTACAACGAACAATGTCAAGAATTGGTAAATTACCTGTAAACTTGCCCGCCGGCGTTACCGTAGAGGTTTCGGCCGACAACGTGGTAAGCGTGAAAGGGCCGCTCGGGACGCTGAGTCAGAAAGTAGACTCGGACATCAAGGTCGAGGTCGGCACCCACAAATGCCCGCACACGGAAGCGGAGATCCCCGCCGTTATCGTGACGCGCCCGACCAACCAGCCCCGCCACCGTTCGCTGCACGGCCTCTACCGCGCGCTGATCAATAACATGGTCATCGGCGTGTCGAAAGGCTATGAAATCAAGCAGGAGCTCGTCGGCGTAGGTTTCAAAGCCGAAGTCAAGGGCCAGATCCTGGAGATGAGCCTCGGCTATTCGCACGATACCCACTTCCTGCTCCCCGCAGAGGTTACCGCTACGGCCGTTACCGAGAAGAAGGGTAACCCGATCGTTACGCTCAAGTCGACCGACAAGCAGCTCGTAGGCCAGGTGGCCGCCAAGTTGCGTTCGCTGCGCAAGCCGGAGCCGTACAAGGGCAAGGGTATCAAGTTCGTAGGCGAGCAGTTGCGTCGTAAGGCCGGCAAGTCGGCAGGTGCCAAATAGTAAATAGTCTGAAGTTATGTCACTGAACAAGATAGAAAGAAGAGAGCGGATCAAGATGCGTATCCGCAAGATCGTGAACGGTACGCCCGAGCAGCCCCGTATGACGGTATTTCGCAGCAACAAGCAAATCTACGTGCAGTTCATCGACGATCTGGCCGGCGTGACCCTCGCTTCCGCTTCCTCGATGGACAAGGAGGTCGCCGAAGCAGCTGCCGGAAAGAACAAGTGCGAAGTCGCCGCTCTGGTAGGCAAGCTCGCAGCCGAGCGCGCCGTAGCCAAGGGGATTTCGACCGTAGCTTTCGACCGCAACGGTTACCTGTATCACGGAAGAGTTAAACAGCTGGCCGAAGCAGCACGCGAAGGCGGACTTAAATTCTAAGCGATCATGTCAAATACGAACATAAAGAAAGTACGCACCAGCGATCTCGAGCTCAAGGACAGACTCGTAAGCATTCAGCGCGTTACCAAGGTAACGAAGGGAGGTCGCACGTTCAGTTTCTCGGCCATCGTCGTCGTAGGTAACGAAGACGGCGTCGTAGGCTACGGCCTGGGTAAGGCTTCGGAGGTTCAGGCCGCCATCGCCAAAGGCGTGGAAGATGCCAAGAAGAACCTGGTGAAGATCCCCGTCATCAAGGGTACGATTCCCCACAAGCAGGAGTATCGTTTCGGCGGTTCCGTCGTGATGATTCGTCCGGCTGCTCCCGGTACCGGTATCATCGCCGGCGGTGCTATGCGTGCCGTGCTGGAGTCGCTGGGTATCAAGAACGTGCTCGCTAAGAGCAAAGGTTCGTCGAACCCCCACAACCTCGTGAAGGCTACCATCGGCGCTCTGTGCGAACTGCGCGACGCTCGCAGCGTGGCCCAGTTGCGCGGCATCTCGATGACTCAGGTGTTTAACGGTTAATTCTCAGCAAGAAATGGCAAGATTGAAAATCACCCAGGTGAAAAGCCGCATCGGCGCTACGGAGCGTCAGTGCAAGAACCTCGACGCTCTGGGTCTGAAGCGCATCAATGCGAGCGTCGAGCACGACGACTCGGTGATCATCAAAGGTATGATCGCGCGCGTGAAGCACCTGGTCAAGGTCGAAGAGGTAGCCGTGAAGGCCGCCGAATAAGTTTAACTGCTAACGGATTATTCAAACATGGAACTCAATAATCTCAAACCTGCAAAGGGTTCAACGCACCACGACAAACGTATCGGCCGCGGTGCCGGTTCGGGTCACGGCGGTACGGCTACGCGCGGTCACAAGGGCGCTCAGTCGCGTTCGGGTTACTCGCGCAAACTGGGCTTCGAGGGCGGTCAGATGCCGCTTCAGCGTCGTCTGCCCAAGTTCGGTTTCACGAACCTCAAGCGTGTGGAATTCAAGGCTATCAACCTTTCTACGCTCGAGGAGCTGGCTGCTAAGAAGTCGCTTGCTGAAGTTACGATCGACACGCTGATCGAAGCAGGATTCGTTTCGTCGAAAGACAAAGTGAAGATCCTGGGCAACGGTCAGTTGACCAAGGCGCTTACGGTGAAGGCCCACGCATTCTCGAAGAGTGCCGAGGCTGCTATCGCAGCAGCCGGAGGTAGCGTCGAAAAACTGTAAGCAACCTTAGAACCCAAAAATTATGAATCAGTATCTCGTTGTTGGTATCGTCTTTTTGGTGGTAATCGCTCTTTTGGCGACCAACAAGAA
>CAXHRY010000065.1:3506-6738 GCA_964018965.1 uncultured Alistipes sp. | reverse complement strand
AAGGAGCGCGAACCGCTGACCGAGGCGCAACGGCTGAAACGGCAGAAGATGATAGTGCTGCCCGCTATGGTGCTGGTGTTCATCGGGGCGATGTGGCTGATATTCGCCCCGTCCTCCGACAAGGAACAGAAGCCGGGAACTGACGGCTACAACACCGAAATGCCGGATGCCAACAACGGGCAAATCATCGGCGACATACGGGGGATAAAACCAAATGTATGAAAGAAGAACAGCGACAGAAAGATAGATAACCGTTATATATCAAACGGTTAGCAGCGCGACACCCCCGGACGCGCTGCGAAACCAAATGTTACTTCGGTGTTACTTTCGTGTTACATACGACCTTGATTTGAACGCGGTGTTCAACCCCTGATGTTACATCGCCTCCGAAAACGGCCGAAAACGGCCAAATTTCGGAGGCGTTTTTGTGTGTGAATCATCCTACAGAAAGCCTGCAAGAAGTGAATACAGCCGTGATTTAGGCGAGTTGTCCGTATGCTTGTAACGGGTCGCCGACGTATCCATTCAAATGCGATTGTTTGCCGTTCAAATGGTTTTTCGTAATGAGTATTTTCTCCTAATCTGGATTGCGTCAATACCCCTAATAATAAAAAATGGACGGCGCATTGGGCGGAGCAATGGACCGAGCTGTAGAAATGCAATCACAAAACGAAAAATATACAATGGACGGAGTATTGGACGGAGTATTTTATGTGAAAATCGTTGCTTAAAACGATACATGACTGCACTAAAAGCAGTTTTTTTGCATGAAAATAACGGTTAAATCACCCCTTAACTACATATATTTTGCGTAAATGTGAATTTTATTTGCATTGCAATTTCTTGAAAACCAACGACAATTATTCATATCACCGGCATTTACCATCTAAAAAAGTGCGCGAGACCCTCTAAAAGAATTTTTTCACACTACCGAGCACCTGCCACACTCCCCTGATTATTGACTTGGGAATTTCCTGCTCGTCGTATTCTTTGTTCACTGGCTCAAGGCGGATATATTCGGGGTTTTCTGATTTACGTACACGTTTAACCGTTCGCCATTCGTCGGTCATGATGCCATAAACTTCGCCATACAGCAGGTAAGTCTGCCAATCTTCAATTTTGCGTAGCGCAATGATATCGCCATTGCTGATCAGCGGCTCCATCGAATGTCCCGTAATATTTGCCCAGCTGTCGGCTTTGCCATATTGAGGCAAATTTATATATCCTGCAGGTGCATAGGTCTGGTCGTTTAGCACGAGGTCGAATCCGCCGCAGAAATCTACATCGTAATATGGCGTCCCAACAATTGTTTCCTCGCTATGCTCAGTTTGGGTTTTTGATAATTCAAAATGATTTATATTGAATGTTTCGATAAACCTATCTAAGAAAGCATCTGTAATACCTCGCCCCCCATTGATTATGTTATTAATATATTGAGGCTTTACACCCAGCTTGAGCGCAATATCTACTTTTGAGAAGCCTTTGGCTTTCAATCGTTCTATTTCATTTGTTAGCCATCGCTCTTTTAGGGCTGATACCTTCTCCATAAAAATAAATCAAAATAATTTGTATAAAACTTGCATGGTAAATCAATATGATTTATATTTGCATCGTCTTAACGTGTTAAGGCGCTATAAAGGTAGTGAAAATTTTGAATTATTGACATGAAAGACAAGACGAAGAAATGGCAGACACAGAGCAACAAGGACAAAGTCTGCTTTTACCTGATTACGCGCGGCGTCGCATTCCATTATACGGAGAAATCGGGAATTGTTTTCGAGGCGGCCGCTTCTTTCGTAGAACGCATGTCCGACGCTTTGGTAACGGTTTACGGCTGTTCCTTACGACCGATCATCGAAGAAGTAAAATAACCCAACAATGAAACGATATTGGTTCCAATTATTGACGGAGAACTACGACGAATTGGGGGCATTGATTCCCGACGGATCGAGCAAGACCACAGCCACCAATCGGGCAAAGCGCTGGATGCAACAGAACGGAATCGACAGCGCAGTTCTCGAAGTGAGCAGCATGGCGACCAATAACATTCTCGACATGATATTGATCGAATTATAAAATAAAGGGATATGACACAACAGGAATTTGAAGATCGGACGGGCAAGACGGTTTCATCGGGAAAATACGCACTGATAGAAGCAATGTATATGGCCGCCGGGAACATGGACAAGGACCAGTTCTGCGCGGAGTACAAGAAACACGGCGCAAGCGTACTCGTAGCGGAATATTACCGACGTATCACGGTTTTGAACGGCGTACTCGAGGAGCGCAACAACGAACTGGACGATGCTCGGCAAAAGCGAACGAGCCTTGCGGAATTCCTCCTCGGCAAGGCCACTGCCTATAACGATACGGATTTCTATCGTGAAGCCGTAAGGCTCATCGGAAGAAAAGCGGCGGTGCTATACAAGGTTAAGAGCGGACTGCCCCTTTGGGAGGAAGATGTGGTGTGTCTCGAAGAGGTGCTGGCCGACTAATGCACAAAACCGAATAAAACAGGATAGAGATGAAGTATATCGAATTACCAACGGCCAAGAAGGCGCGCATCCGACGGGCGCTGGGCGTAAGCCGCGTAACGCTGTGGTCGGCCCTGACTTTCCAGACCCAGAGCGCGCTGGCAGAGAAGATTCGCCGCATGGCCTTGCAGGACGGCGGGCGCGTGATAAGCGAGGTCGATGTCACGAACGGCTTCATGCCGAATTGCGAGACCGCTTTTGAGCATGATGCCGACGGCGTGCGACGGATTATTCAGACCTTCTCGAACGGCGCTCGAGTGGAGCTCGACAACGCCACGTGTACGGCCGAGATCAGCCGGAACGGACGTTCCGTGAAGACGTTCTCCGACGTCAAGATGCATGATTGGGGCAACATCGTATTCGAGACACAAAGTCTCGCAAATTCATTGAATTAGTGAGCTACCGGTTTCCCGCGAACGCGTAAGGCGTTGTCCAGAGCGATACCGGCGCGGGATCAAGAACGAAACGACAATGGAATATTTCGGGAATACAATAGCGGTAACAATGCACGAGCTGACGCGGTCGGACGACGGGGAGGCGATTATGAGTCAAGCCGCATACGACTGGAATGTCCGGCAACGGAATATGAATGTTCTTCAGCGTGCATGCCGCTGTAAAAAGGCCCTGATCGAATATCGCTCGCTTCCGGAACGCTTCCGCACGCGCTTCGAGAAAAAATACGGTGATCCCGAGAAGAC
>CAXHRY010000065.1:0-3496 GCA_964018965.1 uncultured Alistipes sp. | reverse complement strand
GCCCTGATCGAATATCGCTCGCTTCCGGAACGCTTCCGCACGCGCTTCGAGAAAAAATACGGTGATCCCGAGAAGACGATGAGACAAGACGAAATGCCGCTTGCGATGGATACTGACGCGCAGCGCTTCTACCACGACCACCTGCTACCCAACGGCGACCATCTGCCGGATGAGAAGCAAGCCGAATACACGTTGAACGCACGGGTGCTGAACGCCCTGCGGGATATGCTCGAAACGCAGAAGACGATGCGCCGGGCCTACGGCAATCATACGCCCGTAATCTGGTCGAATATCTTTGCCGCAGCCGAGGAGCTGCGCGAGGCCTATGGCCATACGCTCCCGAAAAGCGAGGCCCGTCTGCGCGACAAGCTGCGACAGTACCGCAAGGAGGGCTACGGCTGCCTTGTCTCGGGCAAGTTCTGCAACAGCAATACGCTGAAGATAACCAAAGCGGCGGGCCGTCAGATCGTCGCGCTGCGCCGCTGCCGCGTGCCGGTCTACACGACCAAGCAGCTCTTCGAGGAGTTCAACCGCATTGCTGAGCGTCGCGGCTGGAAGCCGCTCGCCTCGCAGTCGTCGCTGGTGCAATACCTCGAACGGCCGGAGGTCAAACCGCTGTGGTACGACGCCGTCTACGGCGAGCTGGCGGCCAAACAGCTTTACGCCCGTCACAACAAGACCGAGATGCCGACCATGCGCGATTCGCTGTGGTACGGCGACGGTACGAAGCTTAACCTCTTCTATAAGGCGGTCGAAAACGGCCGGACGGTCGTGCGCACGGTCTCGGTCTATGAGGTCATCGACGCCTACAGCGAGACGCTGCTCGGATACTCCGTCAGCGCCAGCGAGAACTTCGACGCACAATTCGCCGCTTTCCGCATGGCCATCGAGACGGCCGGCTGCAAGCCCTACGAGATCGTGACGGACAATCAGGGTGGCCAACGGAGCAAGATCGCGCAGAAGTTTTTCGCGAACATCTGCCGCATCAATCGGCCGACGGCGCCGTACAACGGACCGTCGAAGAGCATCGAGTCGGCATTCGGCCGCTTTCAGCAACAGGTGTTGCATGAGGACTGGCGCTTCACGGGCGGCAACATGACCTCGAAGGAGGCGTGGAAAATCAATCGCGAGTTCCTCGAAGCGAACAAGGAGAAGCTGTTCACCTACGAGGAGATGCTGGCGGCCTATGCCGCGGCCCGCTGCAAGTGGAATGCGATGAAGCACTACCGGACAGGGATCGCCCATGAGGAGATGTACCGTGCGAGCGCGAATCCGGCCACCGACCCGATTACGGAATTCGACCTGATCGACCTGTTCTGGCTGACGACCGAGCAGCCGAGCCTGTTCACGGCCGACGGCATCACGGTCCAATACCGAAACCGCAAGTATACCTACGAAGTTCTGACCGCAGACGGCCGCCCGGACTACGAGTGGCGCCGGGACAATACCGGTCGGGAGTTCTTCGTGAAGTTCGACCCGCAGCGCATGGACCGGGCGCTGCTCTACACCCGAACGCCGATGGGGCTGCGCTACGAGACGGTGGCCTACCCCTACCTTTCGATTCGCCGTAACATTCAGGAGCAGCAGCCGGGCGACATGGAGCTGATCCGCCTCAACGACGAGGCGAACAAGCGCGAGCGGGTGCGCCGCCAGATCGAGGCGCATGCACTGGAACTGGAACACGGCGTCGCCCCGGAGCAGCACGGGCTGCGGACTCCGGCCCTCAAAGGCATCAGCGAAAAGGAGTACGAGCGGCTGGCCGACGCGGTAACGGTCCTGCCGACCGAGCCTGCGACCGAACCGCTTGCGGTCGGCGAATATACGAAAGTCGTCAGCAACATGGATTTCGACCCGACGGCCGTCTTCAGCAGAATGTAAATCCAAAATCATAAAAGACAATGAAACAATTGACCATCGAACAGAAGCAGAGCATTCGGGAAAAACTCGTCGAGTACACGAAGCGGTTCCCGACGCAGACGAAAGCCGCGAACTCGCTCAAAGGAACGAGCGCCGGTACGGTGAATGCCATCCTGACCGGCAAGTTCGAAAACATCAGCGACAACATGTTTCTCAACATTCGTTCGCAAATCGAATCGACGCGCATGGATGGCTGGCAGCTCTGTACGACCGCGGCTTATCAGGATTTGAATACGCTGATGCAGGATGCGCAGCAATACCAGAACGTTGCATGGGTGGTCGGTCCCGCCGGCATCGGGAAAACCACAGCGGCAACGCTCTATGCCCGCCAGAACCGCAACGTCTTCCTGCTGCCCTGTTCGGAGGATATGCACAAGTCGGACTTCATTCATGAGCTCGCACGCAAAATCGGTATCCGTACCGACGGACTGACCGTTCGCGAAACCTTGTCGGCCATTACGGACGAGCTGGTCACACTGGAGCATCCGCTGCTTATTTTCGATGAAGGCGATAAACTGACCGATTCGGTGATGTATTACTTCATCTCGCTCTATAACGCGCTGGAGGATAAGTGCGGGATGCTTTTCCTGTCGACTCCGTACATCAAGCGCCGTATGGACCGCGGGCTGAAGCTCGACCGCAAAGGGTACGATGAGATGCACTCGCGCATCTGTCGCCGGTTCGTCGACCTGTCGAAGGTGACGGAGCATGAAGTGTCGGCGGTATGTCGGGCGAACGGGCTTTCGGACGAACGGGAAATCCAGCGTGTCATCGCCGATTCGAATGCTTGCGGGTTCGATTTGCGCCGCGTGAAGAAAGCCGTCCACAAACAGCGTCGCATTGCAGCGGCAGCAAGACTTTAACGCCGTTCAAACACTGTTCAAACGCTGTTCAAATGGGACGCACATTATCAGCCAAACAGGTATTGACCCTCAAGCGCCGGACGATCCGTCTGGGCGGCATCTGGGCAGACTGCGTCGGGGAGATCGACCGCACGGGAGTGGTATTCTTTTGGGCCAACTCGGGCAACGGC
Source organism: uncultured Alistipes sp. (assembly GCA_964018965.1). Lineage (GTDB taxonomy): Bacteria > Bacteroidota > Bacteroidia > Bacteroidales > Rikenellaceae > Alistipes. The sequence continues at coordinate 546 of CAXHRY010000065.1, read as the reverse complement.
AAGACCTCGGCGGTCGTCACTTTCTGCAAGGAGTTGACCCAGTTCGGTCGGGTGCTCTACCTGCCGCTGGAGGAGGGTCTGGTAGGCACGACGCAAGACACCATCCGTCGTTACGGACTGGACGAGTGTGGTCGGAAATTCCAGTACAACGAGACGATGACCTTTAAAGAGATGGATGAACGGTTGTCGAAGCCTCGCTCGTGGGATTTCGTGGTGATCGACTCGTTCCAATATACGCAGATGAGCTACAAGGAGTATATAGCTTTCAAGGAGCGCCACCGCAATAAACTGCTGATTTTCGTCAGTCATGCCGACGGCAAGCGTCCGGACGGACGTGCGGCTATGAAGGTCATGTACGATGCGTCGCTGAAAATCTGGGTCGAAGGCTACAAGGCGTTCAGCAAAGGACGGTACATCGGGCCGACGGGCGAATGCACGGTCTTCGAAGAAGGAGCCAAACGCTACTGGGAGGGGAAGGCACTAAACAGAAAATGATATGAATTTAGACTCGCAAAACAAGGTGCTGAAAGCGGGGTTTATGATCGT
>CAXHRY010000064.1:0-6782 GCA_964018965.1 uncultured Alistipes sp. | reverse complement strand
TTCATGATGAGCTTGACCAGCAGCGGCGATTCGCTTCCCAGCTCCGAGAGGTATACCTCCATCGCGTTGTTGGGGCGGTTCACCGCTTCGCCGTCGTGAATGAAGTCCGTCATCTCCACGGAAAGTTTCACCGGCTCGTCGGCATACTTGACATTGAACGTGTAGTATGCCCCGTCCTCGGTAATGACCGAGAGGTTGCTCTCGCGCGAGAAATCGCGCAGTGCGGCCTTCACACGCAGGACATTCTCCGTGCCGTCGGCTTTCGCCGCCAGCAGATCCGCCGATCCCAGATCGACGTAGCGGATTGCCGAGGGGAAGATGACGTGAACCGTCTTGTCGAACGTTACTTCCAGCGCATAGGGCGGAATCATGCGGTCGAAAGTCAGCGGACGGGTAAGTCCGTCGAACAGATCGCCCGTAGAGGGTTTTTCTTGCGCGTTTGCTGCGAACATGCACCCGACGAATGCGAATGCCAAAAGAATCTTTTTCATGTCGTTTGTTTTTAATGATTGATAAAATGGATTTTTTCAGTGGCTTGTCGATTTCTATTTCTGTGGCGGCAGCAGCAGAACCGCATAGTCGGCTTTGAGCGTTACCTTCACCGTGCGCATCTTCTTACTCACATACGACGATACGCCCTGTATGGCACTGCGCCCCAAGTCGGAGAGCAGCTGCGACCCTGCGTCGTCGGTTATGGTAATGCTGCTTCCCATGCCCGACCCCATGTTGGCGGCAATCTCTTTCACTGCGTTGATCTCCTCCGACCCCGGCACGGAGATTCCTTCGTTGCCGTCCATGTCGTAGACCAGCAGTTCGATCGGAATGACCGTTCCGGCATGTTGCACGGCGTTGATCGTAATCCCCAGTCGGTCGCCGGCGATGCGGGCGGCTCCCGCGACCACCGTTCCTGCCGGAATCAATACGCCTCCGGCCGTCATCGCTTCCGAAAGCCGCAGGGACACCTGCCCGCCATCGGTAATCGTAACCGTCCGATAGATGGATGCCCGAATGCCGTTACGCTTCTTTTCCTGTGCATCCCCGCCGACGGTGTTGAACCCCCAGTTGCGAGGTTTCACGAACTCCTCCCGAAATACCGAATCGGGCATCGGTGCGGCGAGCAGCGATACGACGTTGTGCCGCACCTGCTTGACGGGCTGCACGACAGCCTTGCCGGATATGACGGCAGGCTGCGCTGCGGCAGGTTCCTGCGTCGGTGTTTGTCCTCCGTTCATGTAGCGGGCGGCGATCTCGTATGATTTTTCGAGCAGCGCCACCTGCTCTTCCTGCGCACTCTTACGCTCCTGCTCCTCTTCCAGACGACGCTCCAACTCCTCGATCCGAGCCTGCATTTCTTTCTGCTGTTCCTCATTTTCGCCGGAGGTGTCCGTGTAGAAATTGCCCAGTTGTCGGTTGATGTCGGCATAGGCATCGGCAGACGAGCGGAACGCATTGCCGGAAGTGCGGCCTCCATAGCGGGACTGGTTGTCGGCATACACCGTAACCTGCGGCTCCGACTCTTGCGCAGCCTCCCCGCCATCCAGCTCGAAAGCGAAATCCTGCAACGACCGCATCTTGTCCTGCTGCTTGCGCTTCATCTCCTCCTGTATGTAGGCGTCGCGCTTGTCCGACACGATGCCGTTCTGCTCCGGTGTCGGCAGATCGGTGTTGAAGCCGGAGGTCGGCTGCTCATCTTTCGTGTCCGGGGCGAATATCAGCCACATGCACCCGGCGAAGGCGAGGAAGAACAGCGGGAAAATCACCATCTTCTTCCGCGTTTGCAGCTGCTGCGGCGTGAGTTCCTTGCGCTCCACGCTCTTCGATTGTTCATTCTGTTTCTCGTTTGTCGTCATAATTGAAATCGTTTGATTGTTTTACACTGTCCGTTGCAGTCGGCTCCCGTTGCAGCTCCGCAGGCTCGATATGCCGAATCCGCATCGCATCGTCCGCACCCTGTCCGAACCGGCAGACGGACGAAACGGTAAAGTAGAGCGACAGTACGGTGAAGAGCGCGAGCATCGTGAGCACGACGATCAACCGACTTGCGGGAGACAAAGCCCCGCATGCACGACGCAGGAAACACTCCACATGTTCCGACAGGGCGCCGAATCTCTTGCGTACCATAACCTCACCTTGTCAAAGTCCGCAATCCCTGTTTTCGAGAATCTCGAAACGCTCCATGATGAACCCCTGCGGGTTGTTGTCCGAGCGCACCGAGTTGATAAGGTCGCAGCGCGTTACGAGGCTCCGCTCGGTAATATTGCTCTCGCGGACGATCAACTGTCGTGCGTAGGTCGTTGCACGATAGGGGTAACGCTCGAAATCGCACACCACGGAATCGACCTCGATACGCTGGTTGATGTTGCCCGACACGATGCGGTTGTAGTAGCCTTTCTCCTGCAAATCCTGAAAATAGGCGAATGCACTTTTGTCGACCAGAAACAACGCCCGCTTGATGTTGCTCTCGATAGCGGCACGGTCGGGCGAGAGGGTGAAGAACAACTCGTGGAAACGCTTGATATGCTCCCGCGCTTCTACGGGACGGTTCTGGCTCAAATCCTGCGACAGAGCCAACATGAGCGACTTGCCCTCGTCCAGCACGTAGATCTTCTGCCGCTGCGCCTCGGCGAAACGATAGCTTTTGACGATGCTGAATACCGCGACTGCCGCACACAGGCAGAGAAAGACGATACCGAACGTCCGAATCTGCCGAAAACTGCTTTCGATGTTTTTTAATGACTTGAATTCCATTGTTTGAGTGTTTATGAATGATTGTTATCCGCGTGTGGCCAGATTCTGCCCGGCGGGTGCTCCGCCGCCACTGTCGGAAGAGGTGCTGCCGCCGCTGCGGTGGAACGTCCGGCCGATGGCGTTGCCCGCGATGCCGCCGGCCACACCCGTCGCGAACGAGCCGGCTTTGTTGATGCCGCCCATTGCGCCGCTCGCACCTCCGCCCGACTGGATTACCCACTCGGCGACGGTAGGAATCGAGAAATAACCGATAATGCCGATGATAAGGAAGATGATATAGATACCTCCGCCCTCTTCGGGGATATAGTTCGGGTCTTGCAGCGCGGCGATGTCCGCTTCGAGCATCAGGGTCTGTATCTTCGCCAGCACGGCGGAAAACAGGTCGGCGATCGGCAGCCACATGTAGACGCTTATGTAACGGGCTATCCAACTCGTGAGCGTAGAGTGGAACCCGTCGTACACGGAGAGGGCGAACGACAGCGGCCCCAGAATCGAGAGCACGACCAGAAAGAATGTTCTCAGCGTGTCGATCGTAAGACCCGCGGCATTGAACAGCAGCTCGAAAAAATCGCGCACCAACTGCCGAAACCACATCTTCACGTCGTGCCACGTTCTCTCGCCCCACATGCTGACGATCTCGCCCAAGTCCGTGATGCCGAGCTCGGAGAGTTTTTGGTCGTAGGCCTCGTCGTCCACCAGCCACGCCTTGCCCTCGCGTACCCGTGCTTCGTATTCCAGATCGTCTTTCTGCTGTTGGTATGCCCGCAAATCCATCGTCTGCCCCTGCAAGATGGAGTGCGTGCCTTGCACCACGGGCGACATGACGGCGTTGATCGTCCCCAATACGACGGTCGGGAAGAACATGATGCACAAACCAATGGCAAACGGCCGCAGGAGCGGGAACACGTCGATCGGTTCGGCATTGGCGAGGGCTTTCCACACGCGGTAGGCGACGTAGAACAACGCCCCCAAACCGGCCACGCCTTTCGCCACGCCGATCATATCGCCGCACATGGGCATCATCTCCACATAGAGATTCCGCAACACCTGATGCAGATTGTCGAAATTCATTGCTAACGGCATCATGGCTACCAGTATCTTTCGTTGGGACTGCCGTACAGAGCCAGCACGCGGCTCGCATCGCCCTTGTCGCGGCTGCGGATATAGGAGACGGAGATCGTCTTGCGCGTAAAGTAGCGCGTGAGATTACGATACGCCAACATCCGGTTGTAAATCTGGTCTATCACCTCCATGCGCTCCTTGTCCGAGAGCGAAAGGCCGTTGCCGCCCGTAACTACCGTTTTGAGTTCCGCGACCAGTGCGCCGCCCTCCTCCAACAGCCGTGCATAGCCCGCGGAGATAGCGGCCAGCTCGTCCACCGTGAAGTTCGGGTCGCAGACCATCTTGTTGAAGCCCGACACGTAGATGTCCGTGATTTCGCTGACCATCTCGATCGTCAGCTTCACCTTGCGGGCATCCTTGACGAGATTATTCACCGATTTCAGCGCATCGTAATAGGCTTTGCTCTGCTGGTAGATTTTCACACTTTCCTGTAACGACTTGACCATATTGGTCGCCGTGGTCGAACTTTGAATCGCGCTCTTGATGTTCTGAACGAGATTCGACGGGTCGATGACCGTCCACTGCGCGTGCGCCTGATACGTGAAGCCCCAAAGGCACAGACACACCATCATTATCCATCGTTTCATATGATTCGTTTTTTAACGGGTTAATACTCGGACTGTTCGTCCGTTCTGTAATAGTTGCCGTAGACGGAGAGCCGGAGCATGTCCCGCTCGGCATCGTAGGCTATTCCGACAAAGCCGTAGAGGTCGAAATACCGGATGCCGCCCCAATATTTCCTGATGGGAAGCACGAAGCGTGTCCTGCGGTCGTAGGCCAGCTCCAGACGATACCCGCCGCCCTTGCGGGTGCTGTTGCGGTATATTCTTACGCCCGGCGCTCCCTCGCGGCTCTCCCACGTGCCGACAATATCGCACAGCCGAAAGTCGAGCTGTGCCGCCATAGGGTCTCCGATATATCTGCTATACATGGCCTGCCTCCCTTTCTTAACTGTTGCGTTCGGCAAGCTGCTTGATCGCCAGCTCGATGTCCCCGCCCAGTTGTTCGGTCAGACGCTGCACCTCGACTTTTTCCGTCTCTTCGGTCGTGTAAGCGAGATACTCCGAGCGGCTGACCTCCGTAGCGTAGACAGCGCTTTGCATACCTCCCAGACCGATCCACACCTCCTTGTACTTGCGTGCAGGGTCGTTCGACTGGTTGATGGAGAGTATCTGCGACTTCTCCTTGTCCGTCAGTCCGAGCAGCGACTGTATCGCATCGAAGCGGTTCATGAACTTGCGCTGGTCGAGCAGAATCTTACAGTCCGAATTGTTGATGATCGCCTCCTTGACCACCGGGCTGGAGATGATGTCCTCGACCTCCTGCGTAACCACGATTGCCTCGCCGAAATACTTGCGCACGGTCTTGTACATGTATTTCAGGTACTCGGCCATATTGGCCGACGACAGCGCTTTCCACGCCTCCTCGACGATGAGCTGCTTGCGCACGCCTTTCAGACGGCGCATCTTATTGATGAACGCTTCCATGATGATGATCGTAACCACCGGAAACAGCTCTTTGTTCTCCTTGATGGAATCCACCTCGAAGACCACGAAGCGTTTGTTCAGCAGGTCGATGTTGGCTTTCGAGTTCAGCAGGAAGTCGTACCGCCCGCCCCGGTAATATTGACGCAGGGTGATGAGCATGTTGTCGATGTTGAAGTCGTCGCGGCTGACCTTGATGTCGCGCTCCTCCAACTCGCGGCGGTAGTCGTCGCGCATGTACTCGTAGAAGGTGTCGAAGCACGGAACGATCGTGCGGTCGCTGCGGATTCGTTCGATATAGGCGTTCACGGCACTGCCCAGCTCGCCCGATTCGGTCTTGGAAACCTTGTCGTCCTCGGTCTTCCAAAGCGTCAGAAGCAGCGTCTTGATACTGTCCTTCTTCTCCACGTCGTACACGTAGTCGTCGGTGTAGAACGGATTAAAACTGATCGGGTGCTCCTCGGTATAGGTGAAGTAGATGCCGTCCTCGCCTTTGGTCTTGCGGCGCACCAACTCGCACAGACCCTGATAGGAGTTGCCCGTATCGACCAGCACGACGTGCGTGCCCTGTTCCCAATACTGCCGCACGAGGTGGTTCATGAAAAACGACTTGCCCGAACCGCTCGGCCCCAGCACGAACTTGTTGCGGTTGGTGATGACGCCCCGCTTCATCGGCTCGTCCGAGATGTCCAAATGCAGCGGCTTCCCGCTGATGCGGTCGCACATCTTGATGCCGAACGGACTGGTGGAAGACTTGTAGTTGGTCTCCTCCGTGAAGAAACACAGCGCCGGTTCGACGAACGTATAGAACGATTCTTCGGCCGGGAAGTCGCCCGCATTGCCCGGCATACCCGCCCAGTAAAGCGTCGCGGCATCCACCGTGTTGTGGCGCGGCCGGCACTCCATGAGCGCGAGCTGACTGCCCACGTCGTTGCGGATACGCCGCAGCTCTTCCGCATCGTCCGACCACGCCATGACGTTGAAGTGCGCACGGATGGAGAGCAGCCCGAACGAATGCGCTTCGTTCAAATAGCGGTCGATCCACTCCTTGTTGATCTGGTTCGAGCGCGAATAGCGGGACAGCGACTGCATGTTGCGCGCCCGTTTCTCGAACATTTGCAGGTTCGCGTCGCTGCTCTCCAAAAACAGATACTGGTTATAGATATGATCGCAGGAGAGCAGCAGCCCCACCGGTGCGGCGAACGACAGCAGGCAGTCCGAGCGGTCGGTGGAGAGACGCTCGTAGCGCATGTCCGTACCTACATGTCCCGGCAGATCCTCCGTGTCGGAGAGCGTATGCAGGCATACACGCTTGTTGCCCACACGCAGCGTCTCGGCGCCCAACTCGACATCCTGCAACGAGGTCGTGTCGGAAAGCGACAGCGTGAAATACTTCTCCAACAGCCCCGGCTGCTCCGCCGTGCCCGT
>CAXHRY010000063.1:0-6871 GCA_964018965.1 uncultured Alistipes sp. | reverse complement strand
GTATGCGGCATCCGGTCCTCTGGATTACGATTGGCTGTCGTAACCCGAAGTGAACAATACATATTGATTATACGTGTTTGCATGGGATGCTTATCGGTTGATTGATCGTTGTTTATTTTGACCCTGCGAATCTCGAATGCAATACTATATTGTATGTGCGGACATAAAAAAGCACGGGACGCAGGTGCAGCCCCACTCACCGGCCTCGCGAGCCTCAGTCTGGTAGCTGCCCTTACGCCCGTGCATGCCTCCTGCACCGAGTGCAGGGGCAAAACACAGGTTTCAGACAACATTTACACCAGACGAAAACCAATCATTTAGATTGTCGCGAGTTTGTGAGTGGTATAAAGGTTTGTCCTAACCTTTAGAATATGTTACGGCTACGTGGCCGCATTCGACTGCAAAAGTAACATAACTTTTCGTTTTTCAAGTTATGCGACCCGCCGAAAAATATAAGCGAACGTGAGCCCCTTACACTGGTTAAGGTACTTGGAGGAAACCCGGAATAATGCAAGTAAAAATGCCCACGCCCGCAGGTCATAGTGACTACCACAATCCGGGACGTGGGAAACACGACCCGTCGGGCTGCTTTTCACTTCGTTATTCCTAAAATCCTCCAAGATTTAAACCAACGAAGGCGCCGCCTATCGGCGGACCGCAACCCAAAAGTAGAACAAAAAATTAATTTATACAACAAAAATCGTTCTTTTTTGCACGAAAAACTGAAATTCGCCGGTTTCGGGGCCTTTTTGCAATTGAATATTGTATCTTTAGAGAGTGCAGGTTGCTATGAATACCTCATCTTCGGCGGCTGGGGGCGTCGCACCTTTGGTGCGAGCCGCCGAAGATGGCAAGGCTATCGCCTTGCGACCGAATAAATAATTGCAAACTGCAAGTTATAATTGTATTCGAAGCGAGATACAGCCTGCGAGCCGCCGAAAAAGTCAGGTCAGTGGCTTGCGATTGTATGCGCAATAGTATATTACAATTAATAATTTTATCATAAGTGGGAAGCGGTCGTTGAGCCGCCGAAAATGGCGAGGCTATCGCCTTGGGAGTCGTATTCACAATAGTATATTGCAATGAAAGATTGCATCGCAGACAGGCAAATAGCTTGCAAGCCGCCGAAGATGGCAAGGCAAAAGCCTTGCGATAGGAGATATAATTAGCATCTTGCAGCGATCGATTGTATTCCGAGCCGGATGTGCAGCCCACGCGAGCCGCTTAAGATGGCAAGGCAATAGCCTTGCGGCCGTATATATGATACTACAATGCAATCATGAATTGTATTACGGGCGGGAAGCGGTCGGTGTACAGTCGAAGCTGGCAAGGCAAAAGCCTTGCGATGGGAGATAACAGGAGATCGCAATCATGAATTGCATTGCGGATCGCCTGCCGCCCACGCGAATTTTTCGGATAAAACCGCCGTTACTACCGACCTCTTCGTATCTTTGACTTCGTGTTAGATACACCCTGCTCGGCAAACCCCGAATAAATTCGGGTTGCACTCGCTTATTCGTCTCTTGGGCTTCGCCTTAGATTCTGCGCCTCGGAAAAATGCAAGCGAGCTTGCTTTTTTCTCCCGGCTTTTCGTATCTTTGCAATCGGTTAATCCGTTAATAAGTATAACACGAAAATAGAAACTTATGGCTATCGAACTCAGTGAACAGGAGCTGTTGCGCCGTCAGTCGCTCAAGGCATTGCGCGACCTGGGCATCGAACCCTATCCCGCCGCTCGCTACGAGGTGACGGCCACGGCGCGTGAAATCGCCGAAAACTACGATCCCGAGAAGGCGAATTTCCAGGATATCCGCATCGCCGGCCGCATCATGTCGCGCCGCATCATGGGCAGCGCTTCGTTCTTCGAGTTGCAGGACCATACGGGTCGCATCCAGGTCTACATCCGCCGCGACGACGTATGTCCCGAGGGCGATCCGACGCTCTACAACACCGTATTCAAGAAGCTGCTCGACATCGGCGACTTCATCGGCGTCGAGGGTTTCGCTTTCCGCACCAATACGGGCGAACTGTCGGTACACTGCCGCAAGTTCACCGTCATTTCGAAGTCGATACGTCCGTTGCCCATCGTCAAGGAGAAGGACGGCAAGACGTTCGACGCTTTGACCGATCCCGAGGTCCGCTACCGTCAGCGCTACGTCGACCTGGTGGTGAATCCGCAGGTGCGCGACGTCTTCGTCAAGCGCGCCAAGATCATCGCCACCATGCGCCAGTTCTTCAACGAACAGGGCTGCCTGGAGGTCGAGACTCCGATTCTTCAGCCCATTCCCGGCGGCGCTTCGGCACGCCCCTTCATCACGCACCACAACGCCCTCGATATCGACTTCTACATGCGTATCGCCACCGAGCTCTACCTCAAGAAGCTGATCGTCGGAGGTTTCGACGGCGTATACGAATTCGGCAAGAACTTCCGCAACGAGGGCATGGACCGCACGCACAATCCCGAGTTCACCTGCATGGAGATCTACGTAGCCTACAAGGACTACCTCTGGATGATGGAATTCACCGAACGGATGCTCGAACGCGTGGCCCTCGCCGTGAACGGCACCACGGAGCTCGTGATCGACGGCAAGCCGGTTTCGTTCAAGGCTCCGTTCCGCCGTCTTCCCATGACGCAGGCGATCCTCGAAAAGACCGGATACGACATTACGGGCCAAAGCGAGGAACAATTGCGCGAAGCCTGCAAACGATTGAACGTCGAGGTCGACGAGACGATGGGCAAGGGCAAACTGATCGACGCCATCTTCGGCCAATATTGCGAACCCGATCTCATCCAGCCCACTTTCGTCTGCGATTATCCCATCGAGATGTCGCCTCTGTGCAAGCGTCACCGCGAGAATCCCGATCTGACGGAGCGCTTCGAGCTGTTCGTCAACGGCAAGGAGCTCTGCAACGCCTACTCGGAGCTGAACGATCCGATCGACCAGCTGGAACGCTTCCAGGAGCAGCTGCGCCTCTCGGAGAAGGGCGACGACGAGGCGATGTTCATCGACATGGACTTCGTGCGTGCGCTGGAATACGGCATGCCTTCGTGTTCGGGCATGGGCATGGGCATCGATCGTCTGACGATGTTCATGACGGGCCAGACGACCATTCAGGACGTGCTGTTCTTCCCCACCATGCGCCCCGAAAAGAAGGTCGTGGCCGACGACGCGGAGAAATACACCGCCCTGGGCGTTCCCGAGGAGTGGGTTCCCGTGATCCAGAAGATGGGTTATATCACCGTCGAATCCCTGAAGAAACTCGCCCCGGGCAAGTTCTTCAACGACTTGTGCGGCTTCAACAAGAAAAACAAACTCGGACTGAAAGCCCCCTCGATCGAGGAGGTGAAACGCTGGTGCGAGGAGAATTAAGAATTTATAATTACCCGAAACCGGTCTTGAGACCCTGCAACCTCGCGGGTTGCACCCAACGGATGGAGGTGGGGCGGATTTATAAATGCGGCCTTCAGCAGCCTTAAGCGAAATGGCGGTCGAAAAACGGAAACGGTGTAAAATTCATAGCAACCTTAAGAATTAGTTTCAAATACACAACGAAAATGAGAAAGAAAATTGTTGCAGGCAACTGGAAGATGAATACGCTTCCCGCCGAGGGTGTAGAACTGGCCAAAGGCGTAGTCGCCGGCCGCGGCGAGGTTTGCGAGTGCGTGAACTTCATCGTATGCCCTCCGTTTACCCACTTGGCACAGGTCGCAGAGGCCCTGAAGGGTTCCGACGTGGCACTGGGCGCACAGAACTGCGCCGCCGAGGCCAAGGGCGCCTATACGGGCGAGGTCGCGGCTTCGATGATCGCAGCACTGGGCTGCAAATACGTCATCCTCGGCCACTCGGAGCGTCGCCAGTACTACGGCGAGACCTCCGAGACGCTCAACAAAAAGATGGAGCAGGTCTATGCCAACGCGCTGACGCCGATCTACTGCGTAGGCGAGAACCTCGCCGAGCGTGAGGCCGAGAAGCATTTCGACGTGGTGAAGGCTCAGATCGAAGAGGTTGTTTACAACCTCACGGAGGAGCAGTTCAAGAACCTCGTGATCGCTTACGAGCCCGTTTGGGCCATCGGTACGGGCAAGACCGCGACGGCCGAGCAGGCACAGGAGATCCACGCCTACATCCGTCAGGTGCTGGCAGCCAAGTTCGGCGCCGCAGCCGACGAGTGCCCGATCCTTTACGGCGGTTCGTGCAAGCCGTCGAACGCTGCCGAGATCTTCGCCAAGGAGGACGTCGACGGCGGTCTGATCGGCGGTGCGGCTCTGAAGGCCGAGGACTTCCTCGCCATCGGCAAAGGCTTCGCGAAGTAATCGCGATCCTTCCCAATGATAAAATCCCGACACTCGAAAGAGAGCCGGGATTTTTTAATTTTTTTCACTATTTTTGCAAGGCTTCAATCATCAAACATTACGCACCATGAAAATCAGAGACATTTTTTACCTGTTCGCTGCCATCTCCGTCCTGGCGACAGGTTGTTCGGACGACGAGGGGGAGGGTACGGCTCCCGAGAAAGGCGATCGCATCGCTTTCCGAAGCGACGTACTGGCCGCCGCTCTCGACACGGATTTCGAGACTTTCCGCACCGAAAACGAGATATATGCCACGAAAAACCAGCCGGATGACGGAGTTTTCGTCATGGGCGGATACCTTAAGACGGACGTCGACAGCATCCTGTTCCGCATCACGGTCGAGCGAAACAGCTACGGCAAGGTCGGCAGCATCTCCGGGGCTCCGGAGAACCAGCAGCAGATGCAGACCCTCTGGGAGTACTACATGACGAATGCCGAAACGCTCGGGCTGGGTAAGTTCCTCGGCACGAAGTACCGCGGCGCGACCGAAGGCGGCGTGTTGCAGACGATCGAGGAGTCGTTGCAATACGTCGCGACGAACGGCACGGAGAACCTGCTTATGTGCGGAGTTTTCAGCGTCGTGCCGGGCAAGGCTTACGCCGTGCCGACCATCGAGAACGACGCGTTCCGCGTGCAGCTCATGGAAAACTACCTCACGCTCGATTATGCCGTCGCCACGCAGTGGATCGGTGCCGATTATCAGCAGTTCGCCGAAACATACTACATCCTCGGCAACAAAATGTCGCTGTGGGGTACGAACTACATCTATTTCGATTATGCGCTCGACCTTGCCGGCAACGCATTCAATGTCGACGTCAACGGCGATGCCGAAAGTACGGTCATCACCTCCGTACGGGCATCGCTCGATTACGGAAAGTACGATGCCGCGACGCAGCTCGCCATCTGGAAGTCTTACGCCGGGGGCGATGCCGTTCTCAACCTGGGCACATTCAAGGAGGCTTATCGCCAATCGTCGTTCGGCGGTACTCCCGAGATGTTCGACGATGCGGCGGCAGCGATCGCCTACGTCGAGGAGCATGGCCGTCCGGGAGGCTTCGATCCCGACGTGATCGTCGTATACGAGCAGGGCGGGCACACCGTGACCATCACGTTGAAATCGCTTTACACCTACGTCGATATTCAATAAGCATCGATGCGAACTCATCGGCACCCGGTTTCCGCAAGGCAGCCGGGTGTTTTCGTATCCGGCACTTGGGGCGTTATTCGTCGAAATATCGGTTGAGCAGCAATGCCAGGCGATACCCCGCATTGCGCATCTGCACGGTCACCAAATCCCGCGAAAGTTCCACGGTATTCGGGTCGAGCACCTCGGTGTCGAACGGATTCCATTCGTATATCACGCAATTGCGATCGCCGCAATCTCGAATCCAATCGAGAAACGTCCCCTGTTGAATTCGGTCGATCTCGTTCGCTCCGAGGGTATCGATCCGGGCCGCGACCTCCTCTACCGGGGTATCGCCGTAAAGCAGTTCCGGCATCCGGTCGTAGACGGAATGAAACGATTTCTGCGGCACTCCTTCGAGCGTGCAGGGCCAGAAGCAGCGCGGACCGGGGAAATAGGAGTGCGTCGGACAGTGCATATCGCCTACGAAGTGGAGCAGCATCCGCAAATTCATCAGCACCGCGGAATCGGTCGAACGCTCGTAATTGCGGAGATTGTAGTCGGCCGTGCGCATTCCCGTCATGATATCGCCCTTGCCCAGCCGCGGATTCGGATCGTAGTTGTGTTCTTCATCCACATTGTAGACATGCCAGGCCGTCGTATAGTCTATCTCCTTATCCTTGCGGTGATGGTCCATCCACACGGCATCGGTTTTCAGATCATAAGGCATGTATCGGGCGATTTTCGCCTTGGCCCGATCGGTCAGATGACGTTCGGTGACTTTGATGACTACCTCGTGGCCGAAACGCCCCCAGGCGAAAGCCTGCTGTTGGGTAATCGCAACCGCTGCAAATAGCAGCAACAGTTTTTTCACGATTTTCATGATTGGGATAGGTATTATACGGTACAACCGCGGAGCCTTTCGCATCGCATATCCGCACGACCGCACGATCTTGCTATGCGGAAGGATCCGAACCGCCAGTCAAAGATACGAAGAAGCGAGAGCAAACCCAAATTTATTTGGGGTTCGCCGAGCGAGAGTATCTAACACGAAGTCCAAGATCCGAAAAGCCGGGAGAAAAAAGCAAACTCGCTTGCATTTTTCCGAGGCGCAGGATCTAAGGCGAAGCCAATGATACGAATAAGCGAGTGCAACCCGAATTTATTCGGGGTTCGCCGAGCAGGAGCATCTAACACGAAGTCCAAGATCCGAAGACGTCGGTAGTAACGGCGGTTTTATCCGAAAAATTCGCGCGGGCGACAGGCGACGACAAAAAACGACAGAGCCTGGAACTCTGCCGTAATGATGCGTCACTGAGCGGAAAGAAGGGGATTCGAACCCCTGAAACCCTTTGGGGGTTTACTCGCTTTCCAGGCGGGCCAGTTCAACCACT
>CAXHRY010000062.1:0-7031 GCA_964018965.1 uncultured Alistipes sp. | reverse complement strand
TCGCCGTCGTGGGCAGCGGCCCCGCAGGACTTGCCTGCGCCAGCGACCTGGCGAAGAAAGGTTACGAAGTGAAAATTTTCGAGGCGCTGCACAAAGTCGGAGGCGTATTGGTCTACGGCATTCCCGAATTCCGCCTGCCCAAGCAGCGGATCGTCGCCCGCGAAATCGCCCAGGTCGAGCAGCTCGGCGTGGAGATCGAAACCGATGTCATCGTAGGCCGCACGCTCACGGTCGATTCGCTGCTCGACGAGGAGGGCTACGACGCCGTATTCATCGGTTCGGGCGCGGGACTACCCCGCTTCATGGGTATCCCGGGCGAGAACCTCAACGGCGTAGTCTCGGCCAACGAATTCCTCACGCGCGCGAACCTCATGCACGCCTACGATGCCGATTACGACACGCCGATCTACGTCGGACGACGCGTCGCGGTCGTCGGCGGCGGCAACGTGGCGATGGACGCCATCCGCACGGCACGCCGCCTGGGCGCCGAGGCGACGATCGTCTACCGCCGCTCGGAAAAGGAGCTCCCGGCCCGCGCCGAGGAGGTGCACCACGCCCGCGAGGAGGGCATCGACTTCCGGATGCTGACCAACCCGGTAGAGGTGCTGGGCGACGAAAAGGGCTGGGTCCGCGCCCTGCGCTGCGTGGAAATGGAGCTGGGCGAACCCGACGAGAGCGGACGCCGTTCGCCCGTGGAGAAGCCCGGCTCGGAGTTCGAAATCCCCTGCGACGTGGTCATCATGGCCCTCGGCACCTCGCCCAACCCGCTCATCGCCTCGACGACCTCCGGACTCGAAACCTCGCGCCGCGGCTGCATCACGGCCGACGCGGACGGCGCTACGACCCGCGAAGGAGTCTTCGCCGGAGGCGACGCCGTGACGGGTGCCGCAACGGTGATCCTCGCCATGGGAGCCGGACGCACCGCCGCCCGGGCGATCGAGGCCTATCTCGAATCCCGCAACGGAAAAACCCCTCTAAAATAAAAATACCATGAACAAAACCCTCCTGAGCGCCTGCGCGCTCTTTTTCGCTCTTTCGACCGCGGCGCAGACACCGCAGGACTCGATCGCTTTCGCTTCGGCGACCTGGGAAATCACCGACCTGGGCGACGGAGCAGAATGCCGCTATGCGCAGATCGAACTTTTCGGCTCTCACCAGAGCATCTCGGTAGCCAGCTACCCCCGCCGCAAGTTCTCGACGCAACTCGTGCATCTCGACCGCACGGCCCGCACCACGAGCGACCTGGGCAAGAAGACCGACGCCGAAATCGCACTCAACGGCAGCTACTTCAACGTCAAGACTTTCGAACCGGTCACCTATGTACAGCTCGACAAACAGGTCGTCGGCAGCACCACCCCCAGCGAATATGCGCTCCGCACGAACGGCATCATCGCGTTCAAGGACAAGCGCGGCCGCAAGATCGACATCTTCCGCTGCGACACGGCCGACTACGCACGCGTCGCACGCCGCTACCGCACCGCATTGGCCGCTGGTCCCGTGTTGGTCGAGCAGGGCCGCACGGTCGAATACGACTCGCAACGCAGCTTTCACACAGGACGTCATCCCCGCACGCTGATCGGTCTGCGTGCCGACGGAACGGTCGTAATGGCCGTCATCGACGGTCGCTTCCCCGCGGGCGAAGGCACTACGATTCCCGAAACGGCATTCATCGCCAAGCAATTGGGACTCGTCGAAGCTCTGAACCTCGACGGCGGCGGCTCCTCGACACTTTGGACCGCCCGCAAAGGCGTGCTCAATCACCCCTACGACAACAAACGCTTCGACCACGAAGGCGAGCGCAAGGTTCCCAACGTGCTGGTGGTGAAGAAGTAGGCAGAAAGAATGCGATCCTTTAGGATCGCGCGGACCAGAGCCTCCTCCGGGCACCCGGCTAACAGCCGGTCCTATGATTTTTTCCGCAAACTGCAAGGCAAAGCCTTGCCATCTCCGGCATCTCGCGCTTGCAGCGCGACCGGCCCAGCCGCCGAAGAGGATCTTTGCGACAAACCAATTTATAAAACCCGGCTGTTAGCCGGGTACGGACTGCGTCCGCGAAACCCCTATATATAACCTTTTACCTTATAAACCGCCATGTTTTCCGCCAATACCTACACCGCGCGCCGCAGCGAGCTACGCACGAAGATCGGACAGGGCATCATCCTGCTACCGGGCAACGGTCTCGCACCGAACAACTATCCCAACAACGCCTACTATTTTCGTCAGGATTCGACCTTCCGCTACTACTTCGGGCTGGACATCCCCGCGCTCGTGGGCCTCATCGACGCCGAGACAGGCGAGGAGGCGCTCTACGGCGACGATTTCACGGTCGAAGATATCATCTGGACCGGTCCGCAGCCCACGCTGCATGACCTGGGCGCCCAGGTCGGCATCGCCGCGACCTTCCCCCTCGCGGCCCTGGAAACACGTCTGCGCAGAGCCATCGAATCGGGACGCCGCATCCACTTCCTGCCGCCCTACCGTGGCGAAACCAAACTCCAGCTCTCGGCCCTGCTGGGCATCCGCCCCGAATTGCTGCACGACTATAAGTCTGTCGACCTGATGCTGGCCGTCGCCGAGATGCGCGAAAAGAAAAGCGCCGAGGAGATCGAAGCGATGGAGCGCGCTTTCGAAATCGGCTACCGCATGCACACGACGGCTATGCGCATGTGCCGCCCGGGAGTCGTCGAGCGCGAAATCGCCGGTGCGATCGAAGGCATCGCCAAATCCTACGGCGCCGGAGTATCGTTCCCCTCGATCGTCTCGCAGCACGGCGAAACGCTGCACAACCTCAATGCCGACGGCATCCTCTCCGAAGGACGGTTGCTGCTGTGCGACGCCGGCGCCGAGAGCGTCGAGGGTTATTGTTCGGACCACACGCGCACCTACCCCGTGAGCGGTCGTTTCACACCCCGGCAGCGGGAGATCTACGAAATCGTCCTGGCGGCCCACGACCGCATAGCGCAGATCGCCGGTCCCCACCGCATGTACACCGAAATCCACAACGCCGCCTATCTCTCTCTGGCCGAAGGTCTGATCGGCGCTGGACTGCTGCACGGCACGGCCGAGGACGCCGTAGCCGCCGGTGCCATGACGCTCTTCATGCCCCACGGACTCGGCCACGGACTGGGTATGGACGTCCACGACTGCGAAGCGATGGGCGAACGATCGTTCGACTTCTCGCAGATCGCCGAACGCGCCGCCGCATCGGGCACCTGCATCTACCGCGCCGCATGGCGTCTGGAGCCGGGTACGGTGATGACCGACGAGCCGGGCATCTACTTCATCCCGGCACTGATCGACAAATGCCGCGCCGAAGGCCTCTACGCAGGTATCGTCGACTACGATGTGCTGGAGGCCTACCGCGACTTCGGCGGCATCCGCATCGAGGACGACCTGCTAATTACCGAAACGGGCTGCCGCATGCTGGGCGACAAATACCTCCCGGCATCCGTCGCAGACCTCGAAGCGATCGTCGGCACGATGCGCGAATAACCGTATCGCACACCCCCGGCAGCACGCCGAAGGATTCGAAAAAACCGGAGTTTCACGACTCCGGTTTTTCATTTTTTCGCCTTTTCAGACGATCGAGACTTAAAAATCAGCATACGGCATTTGTTTTTCACGATTTTTTCGTATATTTATAGTCAGTTAGTTCAAGAACACCTATAAAACTTCACGGAATATGAAAAATTATTCAGCCAAAGAGATCAAAAACATCGTACTCATCGGTGCACCCGGCACGGGAAAAACCACCCTCGCCGAAGCGATGGCCTACGAAGGCAAGGTCATCGACCGCCGGGGCAGCATCGAGACGAACAACACCCTCTCGGACAATACGGACATCGAACACGAATACAAGCGATCGATCTATTCGACGATCCTCTTCACCGAATTCATGGATCGCAAGCTCAACATCATCGACTGCCCGGGTTCGGACGATTTCTGCGGAAGCCTCTTCTCGGCGTTCAAGGTCGGCGACGTGGGCGTCTTCGTATTCAACGCCCAGAACGGTTGGGAAGTAGGCAGCGAGATCCAGGCCCGATATGCCCGGATGCTCAAGAAACCCGTCATCGGTGTTATCAACCAACTCGACGCCGACAAGGCTTCGTTCGAATCGACTTTCGAGTCGATCAAAGCCGCATCGCGCGTCAAACCCGTCATCGTGCAGTACCCCGTCAACCAGGGTTCGGGCTTCGACGCCTTCATCGACGTGCTGCTGATGAAAATGTACCGTTTCAAGGACCACGACGGCCACCGCGAGGAGCTCGAGATCCCGGCCGAGGAGTTGGAACGCGCCCAGGAACTCAACAAGGAACTCGTGGAGATGGCCGCCGAGCACGACGAGGCCCTGATGGAACTCTACTTCGACAAAGGCACGCTCACGCAGGACGACATCCGTTCGGGTCTGAAGATCGGCGTGGCCAACCGCGAGGTGATGCCGATCTTCTGCGCCTCGGGAAAACGCGATATCGGCACCAAACGTCTGATGGAGTTCATCATCAACGTCGCCCCCGGACCGCTCAAGGCTCCGAAGTTCCTCTCGACCGAAGGCGAAGAGATCGCAGCCGACGAGACGGCACCCGTCGTGGCATTCGTCTTCAAGAGCCAGGTCGAGCAGCACATCGGCGAGATCACCTACTTCCGCGTCATCCGCGGCAAGATCACCGAAGGCACCGAGCTCACCAACACCCGCACGGGCAACAAGGAGAAACTTTCGCAGCTCTTCGCCGTAGCGGGCAAGAACCGCATCAAGGTCACGGAACTCTCGGCCGGAGATATCGGTTGCACGGTGAAACTCAAGGGCACGCGCACCAACGACACGCTCTCGGCGCCCGCAGCGCCCGTGACGATCGAACCCATCGCATTCCCCGAGCCACGCTACCGCGCCGCTATCAAATGCAAGGAACAAGGCGACGAAGAAAAGCTGGGCAAGGTGCTGAACGACGCCCGTTTCGAGGACCCGACGATTCTGGTAGAGTACTCCAAGGAGCTCAAGCAGACGATCATCCAGGGCCAGGGCGAACACCACCTCAATATCCTGCGTTCGCGCATCCAGTCGGAGAACAAACTCGTCTACGAATATATCGCGCCGAAGATTCCCTACCGCGAGACCATCACCAAGGTCGCGCAGGCCGACTACCGCCACAAGAAGCAGTCGGGCGGCGCCGGACAGTTCGGCGAGGTGCACATGATCGTCGAGCCCTACTACGAAGGGATGCCCGAACCGAAGAATTACAAGGTGCCGGGCAAAGGCGACATGGTGGTCAACGTCAAGACCAAGGAGGAGTACGATCTGGCGTGGGGCGGCAAGTTGCAGTTCTACTCGGCGATCGTCGGCGGTGCCATCGATGCCCGCCTCATGCCCGCCATCCTGAAGGGTATCATGGAGAAGATGGACGAAGGACCGCTGACGGGTTCCTACGCCCGCGATATCCGCGTAGTGATCTACGACGGTAAGATGCACCCGGTGGATTCGAACGAAATCTCGTTCAAGCTCGCAGCCCGCAACGCCTTCAAAGAGGCGTTCCGCAACGCCGGACCCAAGATCATGGAACCGATCTACAACGTCGAGGTCCTCACCCCGAGCGAGTACATGGGCGCCGTGATGTCCGACTTGCAAAACCGCCGTGCGATGATCGCGGGCATGGAGTCCGACAAGGGATTCGACCGCCTCAACGCCCTGGTGCCGCTGGCCGAACTCTACCGCTACTCGACGACGCTCTCGTCGCTCAGTTCCGGTTCGGCGACCTACTCGATGAAATTCGCCTCCTACGAACAGGTTCCCGCCGACGTGCAGGATAAGCTGCTGAAGGCTTACACCGACACCGACGACGAATAGCATCCCGCTTCGCATACGCAGCCGCCCCTCCATCATGAAGGGGCGGCTGCGTTGTGAAAGGCCTTGCGAGACGTAGCCCTGCAAACTCCTTTTTCGAATCGCGTTCGCGATTCTATTCTTCATACTTTTCGGCCACCAAAAGTACCGAAAACTCTCCGGCAAATGCCTGCGCCTACTCCATGCGCCCTAATGCAGGCTCCGCCCGGCTAAGAGCCGGGGTTTGTGAATAGCCCGTGGTTCGCAATACGGTCAGTCTGCTCCCGAAACAAACAAGCGGGCCCCTTCGCTCGCGCTTTTGGTGTGCACTCCGTTTTACGCCTCCGGTATTGAGCCGGATTTCTGGCGCCGCTACACAGCATCGGTTGATTTTTCTGCAAACTGCGGATCTTTGCGCCGCGCGAACTGCCAACTCAACGCCCCAGGCATTGCAACTTCTACTAATAAAAGCAGTCTTGCAGACTGCGCGAGCCGTAGCCTCCCTCGGGCGCAGGCTCGCTATGCTCGCCCCACAGGCTACGACTCGTCCCTTTCAGCCGACGAAGATGATTATAAAAGCCGCGCCCCTCAAAACACCGCCGAGCACACCTTCAATCATATTCCGAAAAACCGCTGCCGTAGTCCATTCGGACGTAAAAGCCCCTTCGATACAAAAAATCGCACGGAAATTGTTGCGGTTTCGATTTTTTGTACTACTTTTGGGACAAGCGATCCGTCGAACGCGACGTGAATCGCATTGCTGTCATCGTAAACGTAGGAAGTCTTTAATAGCGCCCTGTCAATCTATTATCATTCAGCACTATGAGTTGTGACGCTGTTTAAATAAGCAACAAATCAGGCACAAAATCAAGGATTTAAGCGGTTCTTTGGTTTTCTACCTTGCTGTTGTTTTCTGTCTTTTCACTTGCTGGCATTCGCAGACTTTTTTAGCTGCATACTAATTCGTATACGCTCATTCTCGTTTCATGGCCACGACTGCAAAATAGCATCGTCTATTGTTGCAGCCAAAAAAGAAAGGAGACAAAGCACTATTTCATCTCGAATTCTCCGCATCATTTTGGACTCGGCCAAGAACTGCTCTTTCCAACATAGACATACAGAAAAACAAATATGCCTAACTAAATATAATTTACTTCGGTTTAGCTTATATATGGCTAACCGACCAAACTAAACCGAATTTCCGCCCCTACATTCT
>CAXHRY010000061.1:0-7406 GCA_964018965.1 uncultured Alistipes sp. | reverse complement strand
AATTTATTCCGCTGCTTAATATTCTTGAATCCTCAAAAATAGGGCTGCCTAACTTTTATTGTTAGACAGCCCCGATTATTCAGACAAGAAGCTATAACAAAATTCGAGAATCCCGGGCGGTGACGGCATCGTGCACTTCGGTCCATAACACACTGTCCGGCTCCATCATGTGCCGGTTCAGCTGCAAATGATGTTGCGGGAAAACTCCGAGAAAAAGAGTGTCGTTCATCCAGTATCTCCGGTGCAAAACCAGCATCATGCGCGTATCCATGTAAAGCCGCCCTTCGGGGTCTGACGCCACACGCAACGAATCTATTCGTGCTGCCAGCTTACGCACGGTGGCGGAGTCCCGGATAACAATCGGAAGCATTTGCCGATGATGCTCTGCAAACTCCTTTGCCGAAACCGCAGCAAAAGATTCGAATGCCGTTCGTTCGCAGTATACCGTAATGCTGTCCGAGGAGGACGGATCGGAGAAGGTCGTCACCGCACGACCACATGAGGCTGCAAGCAGGCCACTGATTATCAAGAAGAAATATTTCATTATCCAATCGAATTATTCCATCCTCAATATTTCGAACTGCGGCCGCGTGAGACTATAGCACGGTCGACCGCCGAAATTGGCCGCGAAAAGCGAATCCCGGGCAGCAACGGCATCGCGCACTTCGGTCCATAACACACTGTCCGGCTCCATAATTTGTCGGTTCAGTTGCATATGATACTGAGGAAAAACTCCGATGAAAAGCGAGTCGTCGGGCCGGTGCTTTCGGTGCAAAATCAGCATCATGCGCGTATCCATGTAGGGCCTGCTTTCGAGAGCAGACGCCACACGCAGCGAATCCGCCCGAGCAACCAACTTACGCACGGTGGCAGGTTCTCGAATAACGACCGGAGGCGCCAATCGATGATGGCGACCTGCAAACTCTTCGGCCGAGACTGCACCGAAAGGCCCGCTCACCACTCTTTCGCAGTACACCGGGATGCTGTCCGCAGCGGTCGGATCAAAAATCGCACTCCCCACATAGCGGCACGAGGTCGCCAACAAACTACTTATCAGGAAAAAGTATTTCATTTCTGCTCTTGAAAAATAATTCCTGTGCATCGGGCCCTTTCCTTCCCACATTAACTAAACCGATGGCAGCATGATTTTTTCTTGTTACCATATCATCAATAATCTCTCCATGTTTCTTTGCTGCAAACTGTTCTGTGGTTGTTATGTTTCTTTTCTCCTCTTCATTTCCATATTGAGCGTTTACAGTACGCCTATCTGTTGAAAATTGTTCCGGATCTGCATCAAATTGTGCGGCATGCCCTGCCTCATGGGCCAATATAGTTGCTGGAGATAACCAAATTCCCTCATCCGTCTGACATCCGAAATTGGGATTCCAATAAATCGTTCGCTCTGCAGGATTGAATTTGCTCATTTCTCGGTCAGTATTCCGCTCTCCAATATAATAGGTTTTCTCCGAAGCATGGAGCTTTGCAATGTCGCCCGAGGTGCCCCGGGCATTCATGTAGTTAATTGTCGCAGCGAACTTATCCTTGAATTCTTGGGAAACACCGGGAGCAAAATAAAGTTTTCGTCCGTCGGGGTCGATATAATTTACAGGATCGTTAGCGCAATAAGCAAACGGCGAAATCCCCATATACTCTTCAGCCAATGGATCGAAAGACAGCCATTTGCCGAAGCGGGACTGGTAGAATCGTGCTCCGAAGTCGTAGAGGTTGACCCCGTCCTGCGCCTGCCACTCCTTGCCGGTGAACAGATAAGTGTTCGTACCGATAGGCTGCTCCGCCTGCTGCCACGTCAGACCATAAGGGTAGTAATCATACGTCTCTGTCACACCCGTTGCAGCCACAATCACCCGCGTGCTTCCCAGGTGGTCGCACAGGTAGTAGTGCGGAATGGTACTCCGGTCGGTCGCTACAATCCGTCCGGAGCCGAATGCGGCACTCGCCAGGAGCGTATCTTCTTCCGTTTTCAAATACAACAAAGAACCGATGTAGTCGAAACCGGCATCGTAATCGCCGATTACCGCACATTTGGTGCCGTCGGCCAGATAGGTATAAAAATCCCGACCTCGGACACTACTCGGCAAGTTAAGGAAATTATATCTAACTTCCAAATCGTTATATGCGTCATAGGTCGCATTTCCGGTAAGATCGTATTCAAAAGCGCATTGGCGGGGCTCTCCATCTTTGCAGTCGTACAGATGTCCGGGTCTTTCATTATCGGGAAATGCCAGACTGTCCGTGCAAATGCCATAGCCATCGTAACGTGTCAGCGACTTGACAGCACGGTTCGGATGATACTGGACAAATTCCGCGAAACGGTTCGATACGACCGAATCATTATAGGTTCGAGCCTTGGTCAATTGCCCCCGACTGTCGTAGTCATAGACATAGGCTTGGGCCGGCTGTCCCTCGTGCCGCCACTTCGTTGCTGCGATATTTCCCGAGAATCGCGGCGTGACCGGCAGATTCTGCGTAGTGTCGCAATAGATCAGCTGTTGATCGAAGTAACGGCTTCGGCGCCGTATCGGCCAGCCGTGAATGTCGTACTCATAGGTTTCGGTCACAAGATCACCGTCCACAGGGAAAGTTTTGCTCGCCAACCGTCCCAGATCGTCATAGGTGAAGTAGACCTGCGCCGGGGTGCCGTCGTTCAGGACGGCATATTCCTGCGTCACACGATTTCTGCTGTCGTATTGATAGGCGATTCTGAGGTGATCGTCGAGCCTCGAGGCTAAATCGTATCGTTCTCCGGATGGAAATTCTTGTCAGCTATGACGAGGATTTCTTCCTGAGGATAACGGGTGAATTATTCCGTGACGGGGTCGAAATCAGACTGACTTTCGATAACGGTAGACTTTAGAAAGAGGATGTCGGTTTGTCGTCCTCGACCGCACCCCTATGCAGGAGGCATTCGCAAGGACCAATGCATGCGCCGAGATCGTCGTGCTGGAACGGCTGTGACTGTATAGGAGCACAACGGCCCCTCTTATGTCTTCACACGGAGTATCTGGCTCCAGTCGGTAGTATATTGCAGCGAGAGATGATTCCGGTTCATCTTGAAAGGTTCGAACCCTTCGGCCGCCGTGACGAGCCGATGCCGGCCGAAACGTTCGTTGAGCGCGTCGACCGCCTCCATCAGGCGGTCGTGTTTCGTGCGGTCCGTCGCATCGAACAGATCGGTCTGGAGACCGTTTCTCGAACTGATATCCGATAGAATCACTCCGGCACGCTTGTACGCAATGCCTTTGCGGTAGATGTTCCGTAGCAGTCCGACGGCATAGCGGGTCAGCTCCAGGGTAC
Source organism: uncultured Alistipes sp. (assembly GCA_964018965.1). GTDB lineage: Bacteria > Bacteroidota > Bacteroidia > Bacteroidales > Rikenellaceae > Alistipes. The sequence goes on along the minus strand of CAXHRY010000061.1, from coordinate 4,091 downwards.
TGTCGGTGGGAACGGAAAGTTTCATGCACCGACTTTCGTAGTATTGAGGAATGTTCTCCTTATGCCTGTTGGTTAGAATAAAAACGCAGATCTCTCCGCTGACACTTCGCTGTCGACGCAGTTTTTCAGCCGTGGCCGCAACGTACTGCGCAATCCGGCTATGGAGTTCCTCGTAATCGCCGATGTCGCGGTCGAAGGTGCGTGTCGTGGCGATCCGTTTCTTATCCGCGGGGTGTTGTTCGAAGCCGATACACGGCTCCCCGCGCAACTCCTTCCACATGCGGAGCCCCACGACCGACATCCGGCTGCGCACCCATTCGGGCGGTAGCTGCGTGAAATCCCACGCTGTTCGTATGCCGTGACGTTCGAGCAGCTGCGCCCAGCGCCGTCCGACGCCCCAGACGTCTCCGACGGGGAAACGCCGCAACACCTTTTCGATATCTTCGGCGCGGTGCATGTAGCAACAGCCGTTCAGCTTCGGGTACTGCTTGCAGAGTTTCGAGGCTATTTTGGCCAGGGTCTTCGTCGGGGCGATGCCGATGCTGACCGGAATGCCGGTGTGACGTTTTACGATGCGGGCGATGCGGTGCCCCAGGGCATCGAGTGTCGTTGCGTCTATTCCCGAGAAGTCGAGAAACGCTTCGTCGATGGAGTACACCTCCGTAGCGGGTACGAACTGACGCAGCAGGCTCATCACCCGGCGCGACATATCGCCGTATAAGACGAAATTGGCCGAGAAGACCGCGATATTATTTTGGCGTATAAGGGTTTCGAGTTGGAAATAGGGCTCTCCCATCTTTATGCCCAACCGCTTGGCCTCGTTCGAGCGCGCTATGACGCACCCGTCGTTGTTCGACAGTACGATGACGGGACGTCCCACGAGCGACGGGTCGAACACCCGCTCGCAGGAGACGTAGAAGTTGTTGCAGTCGCAGAGTCCGTACACGTTCAAACTTGTTTGACGATCCACTGCACGACGCCCCAGACGGCGAAATCGTTTTCCGGGGTGATCTCGATAGCCGGATACTCAGGATTGCCCGGGACCAAGAGCAGACGCCCGGGTTCCAGGCGCATGCGTTTGAGCGTAAATTCTCCGTCGACATAAGCCACGGCCAGACAACCGTCGTAGGGTTCTATGGCCTTATCGACGACGAGGATATCGCCCTCCGTGATACCCTCGTCCTTCATGGAGTCGCCCTCGACCCGTGCGAAGAACGTAGCTTCGGGATGCTTGATGACAAGCGTATTCAGGTCGAGCGACCCTTCCAGAAAATCATCGGCCGGGGACGGGAAACCGGCATGAACTCCGCTCGATGCCAGCGGTACCTCTGCGGCGGATTCCCGTTCGGGACGGTAAAGTTCAATTCCATGCTTTTCGGCCATCGACATGTCGTTTGCAGGGTGAGCAGCAAACGATGGGCCGAAGAACAAAAGATTGACGAATTATCGCTCTTTTTACAGCTGTCGTTTATTCCGAGATCCCCTCGTCGGTTGTCGTCGCGTGTGTAAATCACACTGCGGGGGCACTGAATGGTGATCCCTCTCCGCTTCGGGCGGAAAAAACTTATCCTTGATTCGTTGCCGTTCAAGCAACGTTGCCTCGACGCAAGCCTGGGCGTTGTCCGCGGAGTGGTTTTCACGGGGACCCCGACAGGTCGGGATGCTTCTCGATACAACCGCGCCGATATTCGCAGCCTTTTCGAATCGGTCGTTCCCTATTTCGATGCGGGTATGCGACCATCCGACGACGTGTCGAAGTTGAAAATGATCGAAGGGGCTTATGTGCAGCTCGATGCGGACAAATACCTCTATGCCTCGCTGTTCGATTTCGTCGATCCGTGGAAAAAAAGATATCATCGACTATCTGAACGATAATTGCATGTGCGATTTGTCGATGGCGGAAATCGCAAATTATACGGGATGCAGTCCGGCAACATTCAGGCGCGATTCGACGCCGCGGAAATGGATCGTCGGACGGCGGGTTGGAGGCTGCGCATGAGTTGATAAAATCCGGTAAGAAACGGGTGACGGAAGTCTGTTTAGACGACGGGTTCGAGAATCTTTCGCTCTTTTCGAAAGTTTATAAGAGCGCATATGGAGCAGTTCCGGCATTTCAAAAACGAGGCGTTCGAGAAACGAAAAACCGAAGATACCGGCAACTGAAAGTATCTTCGGCCTTTTGATTTATTTTACCGACTCGATCCAGCGGAACAGGTCGTCGAGATTGTAGTCTCCGGAATGGGGGCGATTCCACGGCAGAGCGAAATTCACATCGTAACCGGCGTTCCGCAGTCGTGTGGCGAGATTGATCGGCACGAGGAACGACGTATCGCGGTTTTTCGCGCCGTGGCGTATGTGCCAATGTTCGGCCATACCTTTCCGCTGCGCCGTTCCGATGAAATTCATGGGATTCATCAGCACCGCTCTTCGTTCGAGCTACGGCGAAAGAACGGCATTTGTGTCGCCCGGTACGTTTGCGGAGACTGAAATCGGTGAAATTGTTCGCATTGCCGGCTGCGTCTGCGAATACCTTGTTTTCGGGCGTGGCGGCATCGCTCAGGACTCCGTAAGCATCGAAAGCGGGCGGCGTTTTCAGAGCTTGTTGCGTGGCGACATAGGAAAGATACTTGTCCAGGTCGACATCCGTAACAGAATCCCAGTATTCGACACGAGGTGCCTGTTCGCCGCGGATCGGCATGTCGCCCAGTGGAGGCAGATCGGTCGACAAGTTCCCGTTCGCAGGGCCGGCACCGAGTCGTTGGGCGAATGTGGGTTGCGGTTTCCGATAGCGTACGATGCCGATATCGTAGGGTATTTCGCACCCTTCGTCCAATGCTTTCTGGGCCGAGGCCATGATGAAGGTCTTGAGATAATCCGCATAGTTGGCGGCAGTGACAGTGTGTCCGTCCTCATCCCGAAGATCGAGCGAATCGATATAGGCAGGGCATAGAGCCGCCAATTCGTTCGATATGGCGATCTGCGCGTCGTTGAGACCGCGCACACCGGTATCGGTACAGCCGTAGAGCCATTCGTATTCCATGTCGGCGTGATTCAGGTCGGTAATCGGGCAATAGCAGATCGAAGCGTAGACGGCGTCCGAAACATCGGCTGCACCCATGGCTCTCAGATAAGGTTCGTATGCTTCGGCATCGCCTGCCGCTCCCTGTAACGACGACATCGCGCCTCCGGCACTCGTACCGTCAGTGAAGATCCTTTCGGAGTTGCCGGGTATCGATGCGTCGTTGAAGCGAAGATAACGAACCGCCGCCTTCAGGGGCTACGATAGATGACGTGGGAAACTGGATGTCTATCAGTTTTACATTCCCTAAAAAATGTACTGATTTAACATCACTATCTCCTGATCGGTTTGGTATATTATATATGCAACTTAAGAAAATAAAATTCAAACCCGTAGACAAACGGTTAAAATACAGCAATGGCGGTTTCGATGTAAATTTTGAGGATGTAAAAAGAGTGATGTAGGAATAATCAAACGATATTTCGGAATCCCTACGGAATTTAAGAAAATATGATTATTAAAAATACGTATGAAAGACGTTCGGCAAGTAACAGGTGTCAAATATCGTATAGGCAAGCATCTCGTTTATGTAAAGAATATCCATACTTTGCTTATTGGTGTGATAAAAATGGCACTACACAACTATTTGATATGCAAATAGGTAAAGTCAATGAAAGACGCCGCGAAGACAAGCCGAGGAAAGGTTACGCGATTGCGATGCGCCGGTTACGAATGGGTTACGTTCGGGCGTCCCGAAGTGTCCGCAGGAACGGATCCGGAGCAGTTTCGCGTAAGCCATATGTAGCCCGAGGCGGATTTCCTACCCATTTCGTTAAGCCGAGTGCAATCGAGTTTGCTCGAATTGCCGAGGCGAGAAATGGTCGAACGATGTTCAATGCTTTGATGCATCGTGCGATAGGGTATAAACAAAAGAAAACGAGACGGTTGCGGTAACCATCTCGTTTCTCTTGCGTCGGAAGCCTCATCTCTTAGGCCTCTTCGTCTGCGGTGCGTAGGGGACTCGAACCCCTGACCCCGTGCGTGACAGGCACGTATTCTAACCAGCTGAACT
>CAXHRY010000060.1:0-7534 GCA_964018965.1 uncultured Alistipes sp. | reverse complement strand
GGTCGGACAATCCGACAGCCAGATATTCGGTCGTTCGGCTGGCCGGACAGATGTATGATTATATGTTCGGTCGGTTATATCATCGGTCGTATAGTCGATTGCAAGGGCAAAGAAAGCCCTTATCCGGCCCGATTATCCGCCTGCTTTTCGCTGTGGTAGCTTGTGGCGTCGAAGTGGCGCCATGTGGCACAATAGACTATTATGCAATGAATTGAATCGGTCGGTATCTTTGCCGTTGTAACGATTCCGACGTAGATAGAAGCCGCCTTGCCCGTATTTACGGCGGCCGGTTCAATAGTCCGTCCGACGAGCGGACGGAACGTATTTGCAAAAGGCAAATAGCAAGCTGTGTTTTCCGTTACCCGAAACTATTTTCGTAACGGAAAACAGCTTGCCCGCAAGGGGGGGGGAAGCACCTCCGAAGTCGGTGCTTTCTGAATCGGCAGCACCCCGCGAACGAATCGCAATTTTCAGCAACCGGCGAGGCGATGGCCTCACCTCGAAAATTTCGATTATGGAGAAAAACAGACCTGCCCGCAAGGGTCGAGGGGGACGCCCCGCGAAAACGGATACCGCTTCGCATTGCGTCATGGTGCGATTCAACGATACGGAACACGCCCGATTTCTGACGATGTACGAGCAATCGGGGCTGTTATCGAAGGCGGCTTTTATCAAGGCACGGGTCTTCGGAGACGTGTTCCGAGTGATAAAAACCGACCGCGGAACGCTGGAATACGTGGCCAAACTGACGCAACTGCACGCTCAATTCCGAGCCGTAGGAACGAATTACAACCAAGTTGTGAAGCTGTTGCACACCCATTTCTCGGAGCGGAAAGCACTTGCCATGCTCTATAAATTGGAGAATGCGACCAAAGAATTGGCGGCCGTCGGGCAACAAATCATTGCACTTTCAGAAGAGTTTAAGAAGCGATGGTAGCCAAAATCACCACCGGAAAAGACGTCTACGGAGCACTCGCCTATAACCAGCAAAAGGTCGATCGAGGCAAGGGCAAGGTGCTCCTGACGCATATTCTGCGGGAACCGTCCGACGGGCGGTTTGACGTCGCGACGACAGCCGAAGACCTGTTGCGCTGGATGCCCTCGCACTACTGCACCGAGAACCCCGTCGTGCACGTATCGCTCAATCCCGACCCCGAAGACCGTCTGACCGCCGAGCAGCTTACGGAAATCGCCGAGAAATATATGGAGCGCATGGGCTGGGGCGAACAGCCGTACATCGTCTTCGAGCATACCGACATCGACCGACGGCATATTCACATCGTCACGGTACAGGTCGGCCAGGACGGCCGCAAGATCAAAGACGGCAAGCGCAACGAGCGCAGCGTCGCCGCGACCGAAGAGCTGGAGCGCGAGTACGGGTTGCATCCGGCCAAAGAGCGGAAGCGCACGGAGGATTGGCGTCTGACAGCTGTCGATTGCACGAAAGGCAATCTGAAACGTCAAATTGGTGCGGTCGTGAAACCGGCCGCCGCCATGTATCGGTTCCAGACACTCGGCGAGTTCCGAGCCCTGCTATCATTCTATAATATCGGCATCGAGGAGGTGCGCGGTGAGCGTGCCGGCAAGCCGTATCGAGGTCTGCTCTACACGGTCTTGGACGAAAACGGAGACAAGGCGGCTGCCGCGCCGCTCAAATCCTCCGTGTTCGGGAAAGCGGTCGGATTCGATGAACTGGAGCGGCACATGGAACGCAGCCGCGAGCGGATCAAGCGGGATAATACTCGCAAGAGATTGTACCGACTTGTCGATGAAGCGCTACAGACGGCTGCGACCGAACGAGCGTTGCGCGATAGCTTGCGCAAAGAGCGCATCGACCTCTACCTGCGTCGCAACGATACGGGGCGCATCGTGGGCGTAACATTCATCGACCACTCGACCCGCACGGTCGTGAACGGATCGCGATTAGGCAAAGTCTATTCGGCAAACGCGTTCGAGGAGCGGTTCGGCAATCGGAGCGAAACGAACCGGCCGACGCAGCCTGCCGATACGCCGCACGAAACACCGAAGCGAGATGCCGCCCGAAGACGCAAACTGTAAACTCGAATTATTTATCTCTTAAACATTTTCATTATGCAACAGGAAGACGACCTGCGGGGTCTGGCGAAAGTCATGGACTTCATGCGGGCTTTGAGTATTTTATTCGTGGTAATCCATATTTATTGGTTCTGCTACGGTCAGATCGTGGAATGGGGAATGAATATCGGCGTAGTGGATCGGATACTCTTGAATTTCGACCGCACGACGGGATTGTTCGGCAGCATGTTTCGGACAAAATTGTTCGCCGTCGTATTTCTCGCCCTTTCGTGTCTGGGAACGACGGGCGTGAAAGAGGAAAAGATCACGTGGCGGAAAATCATCGCGACGCTCTCAGTGGGCGGCGTGCTGTTTTTCTTCAACTGGTGGCTGCTGGATATACCGTTTCCGATGGTCGCCGATACGGCGTTCTACATACTGACCCTATCGGTCGGATACATCTGCCTGCTCATGAGCGGCGTGTGGATGTCGCGCCTGCTGAAAAACAACCTCATAGACGACCCGTTCAACACCGAGAACGAATCGTTCATGCAGGAGACGCGCCTGCTGACCAACGAGTATTCGGTAAACCTGCCCACGCGCTTCTACTACCGCAAGCGGTGGAACGAGGGGTGGATCAACGTCGTGAATCCGTTCCGTGCCTCCATCGTGTTGGGAACTCCGGGATCGGGCAAATCGTATGCCGTTGTTAATCAATTTATTAAACAGCAAATCGAGAAAGGTTTCGCCATGTACCTCTACGATTTCAAATTTCCTAATTTGTCGGAAATAGCTTACAATCATCTACTTAACAATCAAAACGGATACAAGAAAGTCCCGACGTTCTACGTCATCAACTTCGACGACCCGCGGCGCTCGCATCGGTGCAACCCGATCAATCCAGACTTTATGACCGACATATCCGACGCCTACGAATCCGCCTACACGATCATGCTGAATCTCAATCGCACGTGGGTACAGAAACAAGGCGACTTCTTTGTCGAATCGCCCATCATTCTCTTCGCGGCGATCATCTGGTACTTACGGATTTACAAAGGCGGCCGATACTGCACGTTCCCGCACGCCGTGGAGTTCCTGAACAAACGCTACGAAGATATTTTCCCGATTCTGACGTCGTACCCCGAACTCGAAAACTACCTCTCGCCCTTTATGGACGCATGGCTCGGCGGAGCGCAAGACCAGCTGCAGGGACAGATCGCCTCGGCCAAAATTCCGCTTTCGCGCATGATTTCCCCGCAGCTCTACTGGGTCATGTCGGGTGACGAGTTCACACTCGACATAAACAATCCCGAAGATCCGAAAGTATTGGTCGTGGGCAATAACCCCGACCGTCAAAACATCTACGGTGCGGCACTCGGCCTCTACAACAGTCGCATCGTAAAACTCGTCAACAAGAAAGGACAACTCAAATCGTCCATCATCATCGACGAGCTGCCGACGATCTATTTCAAGGGGCTCGACAGCCTCATTGCCACGGCGCGCTCGAACAAGGTCGCAACGCTGCTCGGATTTCAGGACTTCTCGCAGCTCAAGCGCGACTACGGTGATAAGGAGGCTGCCGTGGTGATGAACACCGTGGGCAACATCTTCTCCGGGCAGGTGGTCGGAGAAACGGCCAAAACGTTATCGGAACGCTTCGGAAAGGTCTTGCAGAAGCGGCAGTCGATGACCATCAACCGCAACGATACTTCCACCTCCATATCGACGCAGATGGACAGCCTCATACCGCAGTCGAAGATCTCGACACTCACGCAGGGCATGTTCGTCGGAGCCGTAGCGGATAATTTCGACGAACGTATCGACCAGAAGATTTTCCATGCCGAAATTGTCGTAGACAGCGCCAAAGTCAAAGCCGAAACGGCCAAATATCGGAAGATACCTCTCATCACCGACTTTACGGACGAAGACGGCAACGACCGCATGAAAGAGGTCGTGCAGGAGAACTATGAACGTATCAAGTCAGAGACAAGTCAGATTGTAGCCGAGGAGCTGGAACGAATCAAGAACGATCCGGTGCTGTGTAAGCTGCTGCCGGAACAGGGATAAACAGTCGCTTGTTTCTCATTCGGGCAAAATTTTTGCACCGATGTTTCCAAAACAGGAAACTTTGGGTTATATTTGCAAAAACCGAGTAATATGAATACGAGAATCGAAAATATCGGAGCACTGATTCGTAACGAACGAACCCGCCGGGGGTTGACACAGGAGGAGCTGGGTGAGAAGGTCGGGGTCGGCAAGGCGCAGATCTCCAAAATTGAGCGTGGACGAGGCTTGACGATCAAGACCGTTACGAAAGTATTGGAGGCACTCGATCTATCGGCCTCGGTGCGCTTGCAACCAGCCACGCGCATCGACAAGCGGATAATCGGGTACGTCATAGCGAACATCAGCGAGTTTGCCATAACGCATGGCATGACCGTCCGAGAAGCGAGCAACTACCTGAATCGTTATCGGGGTTTGGATTTTCTCGCCGAACATTTCGATGCGGAACATCTACTCTCGCTGCAAGACAGCGTGCAGGATTTGACGCAGGTGTGTTTCAATAACGGAGGAGGCTTGCGATGAAACTCTACCACGGCTCCAATACCGCAATCGAACGGATCGATTTCGCCCGGTGCAGACCCTATAAGGATTTCGGTCAGGGCTTTTACCTGACCGAGATCGAAAACCAAGCCGTGCAGATGGCTCGGCGCACGGCAGCGATCTACGGCGGAGAACCGGTGATTACCGCTTTCGAGTTCGACGAGGCCGCCGCAGTCGCCGACGATATGCTGTCCGTAAAACGCTTTGCCGAGCCTAATGAAGAGTGGGCACTGTTCGTCATGGCGAACCGTAGCCGAGAAAGCGCACAGCCCGTCCATCGGTACGACATCGTAATCGGCCCCGTAGCGGATGATACGATCGCCACGCTCTTCCGCAACTTCGACGACGGCATTATCGACCTGCCGATGCTGGTGGCGGGATTGCGGTACAAGAAAATTTCGTCGCAATATTTCTTTCACTCGGCACGCGCCATCCAATATCTGACCGTATTATGACCGATAAAAAAGCACAATATCTGTCCGAAGGCATCGCCAAAGACATCGTAGCGTACTTGATGGAAGACGAGGGGCTGGCGTTGACCGATGCAATCGCCCTTTTCCACAATTCGGAGACCTTCGCCAAACTCTCCGATCCGCAAACCGGGCTTTATATCGAAAGCTCGGCCTACGTGTACGAAATACTTAAATCGGAAATGAAAATGGGGAAAATCGAATAACGACGAAACAATATATCGCTTTTTCAGAAAATAGCAAAACGGCTTGGAATTACCAAGCCGTCTTTTTATTTTTTCAAATGACGTTTTTTTGCATTAAAAACGTACTCCGTAATGGCGATTTTATATCCGGTCAATCGTCGTACCTTTCGACGCCACACACTTCCATTTTGCTGCCTCATACATCCATAGTACTCTCAACTCTTTTTCAATCAGATTCTTATCCTTATTTTCGTCCTCGCATCGCTATTGGTGCAACTTAAAATTATCGTAATTATGGACGAAAAACAAACGAACGACGCATACAAATCATGCTCGTTCAAGAGGCCGACGACGGACGCATCAGAGCCGTCACGGGTATGGATTCGGTAGGCAATCTCCACACCGTCGAACCTACCCAGCAAAACGTGTCGAACCTGCTCAACGTGAATACGCAAGATGCGGCACTCGAAACTTTCTTCAAGAAATTCATGCAGGAGGCCGAGAATTCCTCGCATACGGGGATTTTCATTATGACCGAGAATGCGCTCGACAAGCTCCTCCGCATCGACTTCGACCCGGAGATTCTGGAAAATTACCGTGTCGATCCAGCCTCGCAGATGCAGGAGCAGCGTTTCGAGCCGCTCGACACCTCGAAGATCGACCTTACCGACCTCGAAAAGAAAGGCATTCGCATGGAAAACCTCGAACCGTATCTACGGGCCATGTCCTACGGCTACAAGTCGAACGGACTGGTGGATATGAATCCCGAATTGGAAAGCGGCCTGCGCGTCGCAACCAAAGGACGAGTATCGCTCGAAGAGCAGGCGGACGGATCGCTCAAAGTCATTCCCCATTACTGGCAGGAGAAACCCGACCTCGATGCGCCCTTCCACGGCGTGCTGCTCGACGACGAGGTGAAAAACAACCTCACGAACGGCCGTCATGCCGGCAAGGTGCTCGACCTCGAACTGGAGCCCGGAAAGCTGACCCCTTGCTACGTCTCGCGCGACAAGTGGACGAATACGCTGGAATATATGCCCGTCGAGCTGCTGGAAAAACGTGCCGTCATCAAAAATGCCGAGCTCTCCGAAGGCAAACAGATGGACTTTTACAGCGGCGGCAAGGTGCTGTTGGAGGGCTATACCACCCGCGCCGGATACAAACGGGACGCCTACATTCAGATCGATGCCGCCGAGCGCAACTACGAATTTTCCTACGACGGACTGGATCGCAAACGCTATCAGGCCGAGAACCGAGTTATCCATACGCAGCAGCGCGCCGAGCGTGGCGAACGGGAAGCAAAAGGTATGGGCAAAGCGCCCGAACTGACAATCCACCGCATGATTCTCAAAGCCGCTGTTCCCGACGAGGCTTACAAGCAATGGTCGGAGGCCGGGAAAGACCCTTCCAAGCGTGCAGAGGTCAAAGCGTTCTACATCAAGGGCATGGTCAAGGACGGTCAGGGCGAACCTTTCAACGCATGGGTCAAGCCCAATTTCGCACTGGGCAAGATGGACTTCTTCAAATGGAATCCCGACCGAGCCAAGCGGCAGGGCGCCGAGGTAAAGCCGGTCAGTGAGAGCCGCACGCAGGTGGCCGTCAATTCCGAGGGCAAGACGGTCGAGGCGGTCAAGAATGTGAAAGAGCCGCTCAGACAGGGACAGCAGCAACCCACGCCTGCACAAGAGAAGCGGGCTGCCCGTACCTATCGAAAAACCGGTTCCAAAGGCTTGAAACATTAGAGATATGGAGACGATCTATGTGATTATAGGAGTATTGGTACTCCTCAATGTCGGAGTTATCGCCTTATACCTCCATGTCGGGAACCGTCTGCCCTCGGATGAGCGGGAGAACGACGACCGACAGTACTACGACGAAAACGGCAACCACGTCTACTACGACCGTAAACTGATCGCCCGTCTGAAACGCGAGAAAGAGAAACGGGAACATCAAGAAAACAACAACGACCACTAAAAAATCCGAATATCATCATGCAAGTAATCATCGCAGAAAAGCCCTCGGTAGCGCGCGAAATCGCCGCCATCGTGGGCGCCAAGAACCGCTGGGAGGGTTATATCGAGGGAAACGGCTATATCGTAACGTGGGCTTTCGGACACCTCATCCAGCTGGCCATGCCCCAGCAGTACGGCATCGAGGGATTCCGGGCGGAGAATCTGCCTATCCTGCCGCCGAAGTTCATCCTCCTGCCCCGTCAGATCCGAGAGGGCAAGGAGTACAAAT
>CAXHRY010000059.1:0-7675 GCA_964018965.1 uncultured Alistipes sp. | reverse complement strand
GCCCATCTGGAGAACTGGAACACGATTGACTTTGACGACCGACGGCAGGTAACAGACATTATTCTCTCCCAGGTCCAAGCCACCAGCGACCGCGTTTCGTTTGAGTGGAAGATCTGAAAATCTTTCTCCCTGCGCTTTATACTATGGCCTGTGTGCCCTTGTTAAGCGTTGCTACCGATATGATTTGTTGCGCAGTTGCATCAGGAAGTCTTTCGAACGCCTCATCAAAAGTACCAGCCGGAACCTTGCCGTACGGCATCCCCATCTTATTTCCGTACTGGATCATCCATTCGGTTGTATATGGGTGATTACTGATCATCCAGTTGGTGTATACGTTGTATGCTCCAATGGCTCCCGTTTCAATGCCCACAAGGTTTCTTACCGCTCGCTAGCTTAACCATTTGAAATAAATTCAATCACTGTCCATGTATACTTAAATACGGATAAGGTTCTATGAGTACTTCAGCAATTTTCCTATTCGATAATATGAAATGAATAGAACACGATTCGATTTGTACTTCATCAACTTTAGAAGAAAATATAGCAATATTCAGATCAGCAAAAGAAATGCCTAATTCAATTTTTCCTCCATAAATATCTATATACGCCATCAACGATAGACCGTTATCATATCCTCGCTTAAAAATTAGTTCTCCTCCTTGTTCCTCACCAATATAAATTGGATCATCCAGAAAAAGATTAACGAAATCACTTTCTTGAAAATGTTTAATCATTTGATTTCCTCCTATATTATTTGGGAATAACAGTTATTACATCTCCGCTTTCGTTGGAAACAACCCGAATATCAGTTGTTTCATAAACAAAAGTACCGGACTTATTTCCTGGTGATTTAGTACCGTTTTCAATCGCGTCCTCAACAACAGATGGTGGAATACCACGTGGATCAACATATTTGTCTACAAAACTACTATACTCTTGAGTTCCTGGCTGTAAACCGTGTTCTTTGGCAAGTTCTGTGGCTCTGGCATATTGCTCGGCACGAACTTCAGGAGTATCTGGAGCCATACGTTCCAAAGCATGCTGAGAATACTTCCTGCCATTTATAATTTCTCCACTCTCCGGCATATCCCAAAGGTTTTCAAAATCGAACGCCTCATCAAAAGTACCAGCAGGAACCTTGCCGTACGGCATTCCCATCTTATTTCCGTACTGGATCATCCATTCAGTTGTATAGGGGTGATTGCTGATCATCCAGTTGGTGTATACACTGTATGTTCCAATGGCTCCCGTTTCAATGCCCACAAGGTTTCTTACCGCTCGCCAATAATCCGGATCGCTCATCGGCGTATTCCATGTGGTTTCAAATTCACCGCTTATGCCAGATGTCAGCCAGTTCAGGAATGCGGAAACATTTTGTTCCTGTTGTAGCGCAGTATATCTCATTGCGTAACCCTGATATATACCAACCGCTGCGTCAGGAATGCCGCCCGTCGCAAAGTTCAGCGCGTTATAGAACGAAAAATCATTAACCAATGCGGTATAGCGAGCATTCGCAGAGGCGACAATGGCATTCCAGTCCTCAACGGCCATCTGCGTTATAGGCGAGAAAATATTTTGATTGGCGAAGGTCTCAACCGGCTCTATATATTTCTCATAGAATGTTTTTTCAATGGGGATTGGTACAAAAGTATTTTTGCCCGTTAGATTGGTATACGCCTTTGCAGACTGATTATATTTCGGGATCAGATACTCTTGCAACCGTTTTGCCGCGTCTGGCCCGATAAACATCACGTCCCATCCTTCAGGGCGTGTCGGCGCAGGCGTTGGTTGTGGATTGCTGGGTGCTGGCGTTGCTATTGGTGTAGGCGTCGGTAGCGGGGTCTGCATTGGTGTCGGTGTTGGCGTCGGCGTTGGTGTATTTACTATCGCTCCGCTGCTTGAGTTGCCTTTTAGTAAGCTACATGCACTGATGAAGATAGCGCTGGCTTCAACACGCCCCTTTTCAGTAGACATATCTATTTGTTTAAGCTTGTCGGTAGCTTCCCGAATAATTCCTTGCGTTTTAACATCCAGATCAAAGTAATTTCTTGAATATTCACCAAAAAGCTGTGCATGATCAATAACTGACTTCTGAACCGCTGCTTTAACATAAGTCGTTGCCGTTTTGACAGCCCTCTTGACGGAGGCTGTTACCTTATTAATCAGGTTCTTGGCGGAGCTGATGAGTTCCTTAAACAGCATGCCGCTGGGATCAACCAGATTCAAGGGATTATTGACACAGTATCCATACCGATTCAGCGACAGCGGCGACGCCGCCTGCCCGCGCACGATATCCTTCTGACTAAACCTGCCCAAAGCAGGCTCATACTGCCTTGCCCGCAGGTTCAGCATCCCTGTGGCAGCATCATAGGCCTCGGCATTGTACCCAAAGCCGGATACCTTGGCATTGCCCATCTGCTCGCCAAAGGCGGTATAAGCGAGAGATTGAACCTTCACACCGACATCCGGCAGGGCAGAGGTGACCGCTTCGCCCGCCGTGGGCGCCGAGATGGTCTGCGCCACGCTCCCGCGTCCGTCATAGACATACCTGGTTCTGCTGTCCCGCGTGTACGCCGCGATGCGCTCCAGGCCATAGGCATAGGCCGTTGTGGCGCTGCCGCTTTATTCGGTTTTTATATAGATATATCCATCATTCCTTTACCATGTGATGATTTCAGCATCTATTTTATTAAGTTTGAGATATTTCTGAGCCATAGAAAACGTGTCAAGACCCCAGTCCGGGATTTCTTGAGCTAAATTGTCGCTAAGTCCCGGGAAGCCATCGGTTCCAATCCCTGCGCCTGGGTATAATTCTTCGTCAGAATTTTCAATACGATGGACAGAGGTCACAAGCCAATCGGACTGATTGTAAATTTCAAAAGATACGCTGAACAGGCCAACGGTGTCATATCCTTGAGCAAGATACGGTTGTCCATTTTTATCTTCAAATAAGGCATAAGAAGATATAGCAGAGGAACAATAGACCATAAACGTTGACTCGTCAATGTGTTCTGATTGAATGATATAAGGCTCTAATAATATAGTTGCAGTATGCTCCCACAGTATATCATACCAATTGTCCAGATATGCATACTCAGCAATAAACCATGAGCGTAAAGCTTTTGACACTTTTAGTTGAATATCATCTGACATCAGTAATTCTAATTCACAATTAGGGCAAGGCTTTTGGAAAACAAAATCATTATTGCTTTCTCCTGCGTAAATGGTTTCGGCTATCCCTTCGCCCGTACAATAGCATACAATCAAAGCAACACAGAAAACTGCTGCGATTTTTTTCGAAATATTACGTTTTCTCATATGTGTGCCTCCTATTGATAAAGTTTGAGCAATTGATTCACCATATCATCGTTTGAATTTAACAGCACAAAATATAGTCTGTGTTCTTCATCTACATCCACATAAGGTTGAATATACGCCTCCGAGATCGAACCATTAATGATTGCAGAATTCTGGCCCGAATAAGTTTCTGGTGAGTCCAAGAATACAACATGATGCATGTCTATATAACGGGCATGTTTCCCCTCTCCAATATATAGAATATCATTTGGAGCAAGTACTCCAGCATTGCGAAGAATACTCCATTGTTCTGAATAGCTAAACTTAGAACTTCCTTCAAAAACTATATAGTCGGTATCCCCGGGGAGCTTTATTGTCATGTCCTCGTTGTTAGAGAGACTAACTACAAATTTAACTGTAGGTGCCAAAAGACCATCATTTTTAGGAACCGTATCCGTTCTGGTTATTCCTCCAGATAATGCGGCAAATTGAGGAGTTGTAGTATTGCCCACTTTTTTGTCTTTCGTTCGCTGTACTTTGAGATACTCATACAGCTTTGATGTCGACAACTTAGTTCCTTTGAGAGCAATAGCATTGTAAATATAACCCGCACAAAGAGGATTGTTTGTTTTAGAAGAAATTATATTTCCCTTAAAAGGTGATTCTCGGTTGGAATTGATGTACTTTCTAGTTGCTTTATCGGTTCGGTAATTAGAATAGCGGGCATATTCATAAATATTTTTGGTCTCCGAAGCATTTAGAGCATATACAGACTCTTTTCCATATTCATTTGCTATTCGAATAGCAGAAATTGTGCACTCGCTTGCAAATATCTTGTTTTTTTCTTCTACAGAAAGCCTTCTGTTTTCAGCTATTTCCTTTGCTTTTATCTTTTGAGTTGCTTTATTATAAGCAACCCGAATATTTGCGTCACTGGAATTCTTTGACGCAGCATATCCCTTATTGGTTGCGAAAGCAAGCGTCTTTATCGACCGTTTTGCGTTGGCCACCACGGATTTTGCAGATCTTGTTACCGCTTTAGTAATACCTGTGATGCCGCCTATTGCTGCTTCCATGATGCTTGATTTCATGCCGCTGGGGTCGGTGTGCATAACAGGGCTGTTTACACAATACACATACCGATTCAGCGACAGCGGCGATGCCGCTTGTCCCCGCACAATATCCTTCTGACTGAACCTGTTCATGGCAGGCTCGTACTGCCGTGCCCGCAGGTTCAGCATCCCTGTGGCGGCGGCGTAGGCCTCCGCATTGTAGCCAAAGCCACTGATCTTTTGCCTACCCATCTGCTCGCCAAAGGCGGTATAAACGAGGGACTGCACCTTCACGCCAACATCCGGCAGGGCAGAGGTGACCGCCTTGCCCGCCGTGGGCGCCGAGATAGTTTGCGCCACGCTCCCGCGCCCGTCATAGACATAGCTTGTCTTACTGTCCCGCGTGTACGCCGCGATGCGCTCCAGGCCATAGGCATAGGCGGTCGTGGCGCTGCCGCGGCTGTCCGTGCGGGTCTCCTGAATCACCTGGTAATATGCCTGCGTCAGATCGTACAGGTATTCCGTCGTCGCCCATTCCGGCTCGGCAGGCACGCCCGCTTCGTTATTGTTCGTCTGGCTCTGCGCCGGCTGCACAAGCTCCGGCAGCCCCGCAATGTTCCCCCGCAGCAGCTCTTCCAGCGTGGAACGGTTCGGGTTGCCTGCCTCCCGCTTGCTCAGCCGCATGCCGTTGGCATCGTAGGTGAACTGCTGCCGGTAGCCGTCGTACCCCTCATACGCCGTCAGCAGATCCAGCGTGTTGTAGGCATAGGTATCCGTCAGCCTGCCGTAAGCCTTGCCGGTCAGCGTCTTGCGCGTCAGGCTGCCGTTCTTGTCGTACTTGTAGGCAATTTTGTCCCCGCCGTGGGCCATGCTGACCATCTGGTTGCCCTCGTTGTACCTCATGGAGAGGGCAACCGTTGCTCCGTCCATACCGGAGATGACCCTACTGGTCATATTTCCTGCCTTATCGTAGGCATAGCTTTCGCCGTATCCCGTGCTTTGCCAGAAGTCCGTCAGCTGGCCCAGCGCGTCATAGGCATAGGCGCTCTCGGTGGTCTTGCCGTTCTCCGTGCGCGTCTCGCCCGTGATGTAGCCGTTCCTGTTGTAGCTGTAGCTAAAGGCGATCTTGCTGGCGCCGCTGGTGGTCTGCTCCACCATATTGCCTATACAATCATAATCATATGCCGTTGTCAAGGTGCCGGACGCGGTCTCCGTTCTCCGCCCCAACGCATCATAGGCGTAGCGGATCACTGCTGGTCATGCGGTTCATGCTGTCGAATTACTTGTATGTATGGAATCCTTTGATTAAGATTATTAGATGTAATATTTTAATGGACTTTCAACCATAAAGATAATATTTTTTTATTATAGATCAAAGCAATTGCATTCTCAAAGAAACGAATGCATGTAGACTTACAGAAACGATAATTGTCACTATCCAAGCAAAACCATCCGCTGTCTGGATTGTAATACTCTCTCCACATTGTACCACAGTTCACTCTGGTAGTATGTATCATATCGCCAAGTTCAGATACAACGATACTTCCATCAATATAAGACGGTAAAGGGCAACTCATATATTCCCATTTGGATACTGGTGAGTATCCCCATATCTGCGTAATCTTTTTAGAACTACTATTGATTCCTATACTAATGTCATTGATCAAGATACTTATATTTGAAAAGTCACCTCCTGCTGTATCGAAGGAATGTTCCTCATTGCTATAGACTATATATCCATTCTCTTTTGTTCCTTCTTCTACATTAAATACCATACTATCAACTCCTTACTAATTTGCAACGAAGTTAAAATGAACCACAGTATTCGTTGCTGTATCTACTACCAATTCCCAAATACCAGTTGATCCTCTAAACGTTCCTGCAATATCCCAACGTAAGCCGCCTTCTAAATAAGCATCAATGGTTGGAGCCGCGCTATGCATTATTTCATTTAGCAATAAGGTCGTACCATTTGAATCAATATACGGACGAGAAACTTCGCCAGAATAACTTCCATGTTTAATTAGTTCAGACATGTGGTTAAGTACAGTTTTTGACATATGCAAATTGGACGCATCGGGAATACTAATCCCACTTGTCGACGGAATGTTGTTCCAGTTTAGAGTACCGTATCGATTCCCCCAATTAATCACATCTTGAGTTGTTGGATATGAGCTCTTTGAAATAGCAGCCCAACCACCACCAAAGGAGAAGGCCTTAAGCCCTAAATTTAATCCAGAAACAATTTGGGTATTCAAATCTTTAGACGAAAGCAATAGTTCAGTATCATCTACCATACCCATCAAAATAAAATTCTCAGTATTGCGTAGGCTCTCCCATAGTGATTTTGAATCAAGAATGCGCTTAAAACGTTTAACATGCGGTTCTAGTGTATACTCATATAGAGGCAGTAGAATATACTCTGGATGCCCTTGCATTTTTCGTAATTCAATATTAACTTGTTCATAAAGTGTAGGCTTCCATTCTTTTATGACAGCTTGTTCAGTGTTATTATTGATAATGTTTTGCAGACCTTCTACCGCCGACACTGTATAAGTTTTGCCGTTAGATAAAGTAGCTGTTGCAGAACCATTTCCAATAAGATCCATAACACTACGAACCATCATGGAATCACCATATTCAATTATAAAGGAAACTATTTCTGCCTGAGTATAGGTTCCAGGTGGTAAAACAATACGACCATAAATGTTTTTCGTTGTATGTAATACCATACCACCTTCGACAGTATAAATCTGCTCTGCAGGAGGGGTAGCGCTTTCATTGTTGTTAAGTTCTAAGAACTTAGCGCACATCTTTCGAACTATTTCATTTTTTTCAGTTACTGAAACTGGGCGTACTTTTTCAAGCGCACGAATTTCCTTTTGTGCTTCTACAAAATATTTTTTTGCTTTCTGCCATGTTTTTGTTCCTTCAGATACGATCGGTTGCAATACATTTTTAGCAGTCTTTACCGCGCTCTTGACATGCGAAACGCCGGAATTAACAACTTTCTCTCCCGCAATGGCCGTGGCTGCCTTCTTCACGACACGACCGGCTGTATTGGCGGCTTTCTTAACCGTGTTGCCAATGGAAGAAAGCAGGTTGTTCAGCGCACTGGGATTCAATCCATCACTGTCTACCATATTGACCGGGCTGTTATAGGTAAACAGATAGGGGTTGAAAGACAATGCAGCCAGAGGATTGCTTGGATAGAAATCCTTCTGACTGAACCTGTTTATAACAGGCTCATACTGCCTTGCCCGCAGGTTCAGCATGCCGGTAGCGGCGTCATAGGCCTCGGCATTGTACCCAAAGCCGGATACCTT
>CAXHRY010000058.1:0-7706 GCA_964018965.1 uncultured Alistipes sp. | reverse complement strand
TTTTTTATTTGGTTCGTATTTACTCTTAGATAATAAACAAAATGGGGCTGCCTAAGACTTATTAGACAGCCCCTTTTCGATTGCATAAGCGCTCTCAGCGGCTACGCTCGTAACGCCCGCCGACCGACTTCCAGTCGATACGGTCCCACAATGCCTGAACCGCTTCGGCGCGGCGATTGCGGTAATCGATGTAGTAGGCGTGCTCCCAGACATCGAAGCACATCAGCGGCACCAACCCCTGACGCATCGGATTTCCGGCATTCGATTCGGCGACGATCGACAATTTGCCCGCCTTGTCCGTCACGAGCCATACCCAACCTGATCCGAACAGCCCGGTAGCCATTCCGTTCATCTTCTCCTTCATCGCGCCGAACGAGCCGAAATCGCGTTCGATCGCCGAACGCAAGGCGCCGTCGGGCTCCGTTTGGGGAGCGGGCGAAAAGGTATCGAAGAAAAACTCATGATTCCAAGCCTGCGCGGCATTGTTGTAGATCGTGCCGTCAGCCGACAACACGATATCCTCGAGCGGCTGATCGGCGAAAGGCGTATCCACGATCAGCGTATTGAGTTTGTCTACGTATCCTACGTAATGTTTGTCGTGGTGATAACGCATGGTCTCCTCGGAGATCTGCGGTTCGAGTGCGTCGTAAGCGTAGGGCAAATCCTTCGGCGTGAAACGCGTAAGGGTTGCGGAGTCGGTGGTTGCCATAAAAGGTAAGATTAAAAGTGAAACGATCTGTGTATACATGGTTTACGGATGAAGATCGTTCTTACGACAGCAAATAACATACCGAACCGCTCCGGTCGGGACGAAACGCCGGGGCCGGATGGCATCCGCAGGGCAATCGCATACCGGCAGATACCGACGAGCGAATCCCCCGACTTCCTCCGAGCAGCGGATTCAGGGACGGAACGTCGCGCATGAGAACGGGCGAACGAAAAAGATCGAAGCCCGTGAAAACGGATGGAAAGATTTATTGCACGAGCAGATTGCAACCTCTGATTTCGGCATGATCGATACGTCCCTCGACGACAAATGAGCCGTCGGCCGAGACACGTCCCGCATCCTGGGTCTGGATGAAGGAGCACGACCAACGGTTAGCCAGATCGATGATATCGAGTCCGCCCCGCGCTCCCTCCGGCAACAGATCGAAGGGATCGTTGATATCGCGTGCGACGACACGCATCCACGGCGGACAACGGAAAATATTGTTCCCCGCGGAGTAAGCCTGCGACGTAAGCTCAGCCATGCCGTATTCCGAGTGGATCTCACCGACGCCGAACGCCCGGCAGAGAATACGGTGAAACTCCTCCTTGGGCAATTCCTCGCGGTAACCTTTCATACCGCCGGTCTCCATCACCGCCGTATCGCGCAACTGCGGGGCATACCGTTCGGCAAGATCCCACAGCGCATAGCTCACGCCCAAGAGGATTTTAGGCTTCGGATCGGCAGCCATGTCACGCAGCAGAGCATCGTAGTCGTCGAGGTAGAAACCGCCCGAACCGCAATCGGCGATCAACCGGTCGGCCATGTAGACCAACGACGAGCCTTTACGACGCAAATAGTTGGGCAACAGCGCATAGAGGCTCAATCGCGATGTCTCGCCGTAAAAAATGCGAAATGCCGTGCGGAACGCTTTCTCGTAGAGCGCCAACGAGCGCATGGCGTGGTGCGAGGGTGTCATGCCGGTCGTCGCACTCGACGTGAAAACCGCCTCGGGAGCCTCGTCGCCACAGTAAACGTCATGCGATTTGAAAAGTTCGATCGGCAGAAACGGAATCTCCCGCCAGCGGGTGACCGTCCGGGGATCTACCCCGATGCGAGCGAGGTATTCGCGGTAAGGCGGACACTCGGCCGCCTGGAATCGGAACGTCTCCAGGGTGAGGCGTTCGAATGCCGCATCGTCGCCTGCCCGGAGTCTGAATATGGCTTCGGTAGTTTTCATCGCTGCAAAGGTACGCACAATCATAGGAAGAAGATCGTTTTTTCGCCATTTTTCGTATCCCCGGCTACGAAAAGACGTCTGCGAGTTCCCGATTGCGGGAAACCGATCGCTGACAGAAGATAGATCGCGTAATATAGACAACCTATAATTGCATGGCAATAAATTTGATTTACTTAATATTTAGAAAGTAATGCTAAGAATTTACAAATTGGATTTAGGAAATCATACGTTGAAATATTCATTTCAGTACGGCAATTTCGATTGCCACATACATATTTGATGCTGTTTATCCGGGCAAAATTACCACATTTTTTTACGATACAGATAAACGGCCGAGGATCGGAGTGCACGGTTCTTGGTCAGTTGTTATCCGGTTGTGGTAGACCGTGCCCGACTGCCAGGACACCGTGCACATCCGTGTTTGACAGTAGAGAAGCAACACCCGAAACGTTCCCCGAAAAGATTAAAATGGGGGCCGGCCTAAACCGGCCGGCCCCTTCGAGAGTGAGTTGCGTCACTTCACCCCTAAGGGCATTTTATTCTGTATGTACAATATAAAACAAGTTATCAGCATTTCGGCATTCACACGACCGCCGGGAACACGGTCCAAGACGGCAACGAATGCGTATTCGACCTGATCTCCGAGCCAACGGCTGAATTTATTGGCTTCGCCTGGCGGCATGTAACGCACCAACATAGACGGGAACCTCAATGAGAATTCGATATAAGCCGGCTGCGGATACAGATCCAATAACTCATCGGAAGCGTTGCGATAATCGAGAAAAGTATTTTCGCAGATGCCAAACATGGGTAAAACGACCGTTTCATAGATCTTGGAATGAGTGCGACGCGAATCGTGCTTTTCGAAAAATGAACGATCGATCTTTTTTACACTTACGATGCGAAAATGTCGGTATAGACTTTCATTACTCTTTTTCATAATTGTAAAAATTTATATGCCTATGAAAAAATGTTCCTCGTCTTTTTTATTGCGCCGCAAATGGAATCCTCGTAAAGCCCCCGGCCCAAGACATTTCGCCAGGCAGAAAAAACGATAAGCCGCGAAGCGCACAAGTTCGCAAAACGGTTATCGCGCCCGAGGAGAAAAGGGACGGGAATCGACAATCCACCTTACAGAACAAATATGCGCTGCATTTGAGCTGTATAACATGCGGTCGGTATAACATCATCTAAAGTCTTTTCAAAAATTCGATTTGCAAATATCCGTATTCAAATCAGACCCTCCAACCGGACCTGGAAATCTTCTACCTCGAATTTCACTCGTCTACGACAAATGGTCTTCCGAACGCGCGACGAACAGCCGCCATATCCGCATCGTCGGCAAAAAATTCCGATCCGACTCGAGGACCGGTATTCGCCGCGAGCCCGAACATATCCCTCGCTTCTGAGGCAAACGTCGAGGTCGTATCCGAAGAAACCGAGATTTCAATCCAACGTAAAATAAGTATTTATCCGTATTTTTCCAAATCGAGCGGGCTTGGTTAGGGATTAATTACACGAAAAACTATGAAAAAGCAACCCGAAACGCTCGATTTCCGCACGACGATATCGTTCTCCGCACCCGAAATTCGCGACGAACGGCAACGGTTCGAACGCCCCAGAAGCGTAAAGAATCAGGCGAGGTCTCGATTCGATAATCGAAACCCCGCCTGAAATTGCGGTCGTATGTCCCGGCATCGCCGAGACGTTATTCTACAACTGCACGGGTGTCGGAAATCCGCGATCATAGGTGCGGATCGGCGACAGACTGCTACTTAACTGCGTTAACTATTGCCTCGAATGCCTTCGGCTCGTTCATTGCCAGGTCGGCCAGCACCTTACGGTTGAGGGCGATACCTTTAGCGTTGACTTTGCCGATGAACTGAGAATAGGTCATTCCCTGCGCGCGGACGGCAGCGTTGATACGCGTGATCCACAGCGAACGGAACGTCCGCTTCTTGAGCTGGCGGTGCGCATAAGCGTACTGCAAACCCTTTTCGACCGTATTTTTCGCAACGGTCCAAACGTTTCCCCTTGAACCAAAGTTACCTTTGGCAAGTTTCAAAACTTTCTTTCTTCTTGCGCGTGACGCAACAGCATTTACTGAACGTGGCATACATTTAAAGTTTTTGAAGAGCTGTCAGCGACGCGGTTCTCCCGCGTTCTTCGGGGCTGTTTCGCTCCTGAGTGAATTTTTTCGGATCCGATCGTTTTTTGCTTTTCATTCCTAACGTCCGTTTCGCGGGAGAGCGCCGAATCCAAAAAGCGGCGTCTGTGCGTCGCCCTCTCTTCCCGTCGCGGCCGTCGTCCGCCCGGCGTAGCGATTCCCGATCGGGGAACTACTTCACCAGCAGATTCTTGATTTTAGCCTCGTCGGCCGCAGAAACCGTACCCGAATAGCAAAGGTTACGCTTCTGTTTCGTCGTCTTTTTGGTCAGGATGTGACTGTGATAAGCGTGCTTGCGCTTGATCTTTCCCGTGCCGGTGAAGGTAAAACGCTTCTTCGCCGCGGCATTAGTTTTCATTTTCGGCATTGTCGTAAACAGTTAATTAGTTAAACATAGCCTGCAAAAATACGATTTTTTTCGCAGTCTGCAATCATTATCGACGTTTTTTTGCGACATGCGGCATGTGTACCGCAAAAAACGCCCGGCCAGACCGGTCCCGGGGAGGTTCCCTCGCATCGTGGCACAGAATATGAATAAATCGAAGTCCGGATTCGGAGATTCTGCAAATACCGCTTTTCGACGGCCGAAGATTTCGGACCGTCCGAACGACGTGAAGGCGAATCGCCGCTGCGACCGGAGAACGAAGGATTCACGCAATATGGCACACAAACCGTAAATACGCACGATTCATGTCCTGGATATACATATTGCGTTTATGTGTCGCCGGAGCCTGCGGCACGATCATAGGGCTCGATCGCGAATACCGGGTCAAAGACGCCGGGTTCCGCACCCATTTTCTCGTCGCAGTAGGCAGTGCGCTGATGATGCTCGTCTCGCAATACGGCTTCGAGGAGTTCATCGCCCGCTACGACGGAATGCGGTTCGATCCGAGCCGCATCGCGGCACAGGTCGTCAGCGGCATCGGCTTCATCGGGGCCGGTACGATCATCCTCCACCGTCAGCTGGTGCGAGGTCTGACCACGGCAGCGAGTCTCTGGGCGACGGCCGGCATCGGGCTCGCCTCCGGAGCGGGGATGTACCAGCTGGCCGCAGCAGCCACGCTGCTGACCCTTTTCGGATTGGAAATCCTGACCCTGCTTTTCGGACGGGTGGGGCTCCGCCGCATGATGATTGTATTCACGGCATCGCACCGTCGTACGCTGGATGCCGTGCTCGATCGCCTGGGAAGCTACCGGACGGACGTGATTTCCTACGAAGTCGAACCTCCGCACGAAGTGGACGGAATCGTCTACCGCGCAACGCTGATACTCCGGGTCCGTAGTGCTTCAGCGGAAACGAAACTGATCGATTCGCTGCGTGCTGATCCGGAAATCGCCATAGAACGAATTATTTGAATATGCCTGAAACAGAACCCACAATCGCGCAGCATCAAGTATTTCATCGTGCTGCGGACCGTTCGAGAAGCCACCACGGAATCATCGTACAGCGATTACGATCCGGAGGGTACCCGAATAGTTTGATTTTTATTAAATTAAGATATTTATGATCGTTTTTGTTTGTTTATATCACTTCTAATTCATATCTTTGCGCCGTCAAGTTAGGTGAAGAAGGAAAAATAATATTTAATTAATTATTTTACAACACATTATGAAATCAAACAACAGGGGGGGGGCTTACGAAGCGCCCCGGATTGAGTGGCTCGACGTCGCAGTCGAGGCTGGATTCGCAGTATCTTATGAAGCTGGCGCATCTACTGATTCATTCGATAGCGTAAACGCAGGTGACTCGGCCGACGAGTGGAATTAATTTCTCTTTCAAATATGAAACGTATAGTTTATAGCATCGCTGTTGCTGCTATTGCACTGACAGCTTGTACTAAGGAGTACGAAAATACGTACATCCTCCCGCAAGAGGGGGGGGGTACCTATGATCAGATCGGCGTTGCCCTGCCCGAACAGACGAGAACCTATCTCGAAGGAAATGACGTATTGTGGGAAGCCGGCGATAAGATTACCGCATGGAGCGACTACGCTACGTCGCCCGTAACCTTCTCGCTCACTGGTGACGATGCAATTTCGGACGGAGGCAAAAAAGCTTTGTTCACGGTAGGACAGGGACAAGGTGTAAAATACTCTGAAACTGCGACTACGAATTTCTATGCGATTTATCCCGCCTCCACGGCCCAATCCATCTCGGTTCCGCAGAATCAGTCGTGGAAAGGATTCAAAAATTTCTACCAGAATGTCAACCCGATGATTGCCAAAAGCACAGACATCGACAATATGACGTTCCAGAATCCCTGTGCCATCCTGGCATTCAAATTAGTTGCGAAAACGGGAAACACGGCAACATTGTCCCGTATTGAGGTCTCGTCGCAATCCGCCCGTCTGAGCGGTACGGCTACCGTAAACTGGGCGGACATGACGCTGCAATGGACTTCCGTCAACTACAGCGTTACCTTGCAAGGTAATAACGAAGTAATCCCCACGGATACGAACAATCCGGGTGTTTACTACATCGTCATTCCTGCCGGTAGCTACAATGACTTTACGATCAACGTCGTATATCGTAGCGATAAAGGCCGTACCTATACCAAGACCCGCGATGTCAACAATGCAATGCAAATCGAGTCCGGTAAGATCTTCGCATTCAATACCGTATTCGAACTGGATACCGAGGATCCCAAGGCACCCGACACATACGCGGTTGGCGACCTCTATCCCAAGACCGGAACTCCGCAGGGTGTGGTCTTCGATGTTGCAGCAGATGGCCTTTCGGGTAAAATCGTGGCACTGAAAGATTGTGAGACAGGGGGTAACCGGATTGATTATGAGGACTTCTATTTCTATAATTACAAGTGGGGCAGTTTTAACGCAATAACAAGCGCTAGTAATGGATTGTCAAATACCAATGCAATGATTACAGCTGGTACCAACACTGCTATTACCAATGCTCTTAGCACAATATCTGTAGCAGATGATATTCAATGGTATCTTCCTTCTGAAAATGAATTCCAAACTATGAGTGATCAAGTAGGAGGTTTTCAAGCAGCGGCCCCGTTGATGGGAGATAATTATTGGACCTCGACCATCCAGAGAAGTCGAACAACGTATCTTGTCTACTACTCATTCAACGAAGCAACGTCGGGGTATGGCAGAAAAACAGTGAATGTTACCTCAATTGCTTCGACGCTGTCGGATGGTGCTTCGATTCGCGCTATTGCTCAGTTCGTATCCAAATAAACAGTCTCTCATTCATAAAAAAACGTTCTACAAAAAATTGTAGAACGTTTTTTTATGACTTTCTCCGAAATAAAAGCGATTGCACATCCGCAAGATGAAATATCACATCGGACAAATTTTACCAATCTTTTAACGAGAAGTATTCTTAAAAGACGGAAATTGAACAGAAAAAGAATAAAAGATAAAAATCATACGAAGAAACATCCATTATTAGCAAAAAATTTCTATCTTTGTTATAGAGAGAATGTCTATTCGAAAGCTTATCTCCGAATACAGAAACAGGATAAAGGTATTATACCGTTTTCGAATAACATTTAACAGCCCCTTAAGGTGACGCAACACCGCATGCAGGAATTGAAAACTGACGCCGCAATTTCAGCATGTAGCCC
>CAXHRY010000057.1:0-8035 GCA_964018965.1 uncultured Alistipes sp. | reverse complement strand
CAGCGAGCCTCCCCCAGGCGGAGGCTCGCTGCGCTCACCCCGCAGGCTACGACTCGCCCCCGTCAGCTGCCGAAGAGGATTATCCAGCAAGCGGATCGTGCGGACCGCAGCCAGCGCCCCCAAAACGACAAGCCGCAGCGCTCCGAGGCTGCGGCTCGCACGGCTCCCTTCGAAAAAGCCTAAAACCGGAATCCGATCGTCAACGCGATACTGTGGCGATTGATATCGGTCGAATATTGCTCGCTCTGGTAGATTTCGTTCGGCTCCGACGACCCCGCGGGCTGGTATTTGTTGCCGTAGAAAAGCATGTAAGGCGTCGTCCGGTTCTGCACGTAGCAGTAGGCCAGATCGACATAAGCCGTACGGCTGAGCGTGAACCCGAGGCCGGCCGTATAATAGGTCGTCTCGCGAATGGCGGGCGAGGAGAGCACCGTGTTCTTATCGCGCAGCATCGATCCGCAGTAACCGAATCCGGCCCGTACGGCCAGCACCGGCAAGGGACGCACTTCCAGACCCGCACGCAACGTATTGGAACCCTTGAAATAGTGTTTGAAATCCTGCTTGTAGTCTTCGGCACCCGGTCCGTAGGGAAGATAGGGCTGGTGCTTGACGCGAATACCGTTGTACCAGTCTCGTTCGTAATCGACCGAAACGACCGCCTTGTCGTCGAACGTATAGGAGAATCCCAACATCAGGCGGGTCGGCGTCACGAACTCCCAACCTTCGTCGCCCGAATCCTCCCACGGGAAATCGGGCCCCGCATCGGAGGTGTATTCGTGCGGACGAAAATCGCCCTGGTCGGCATTCGTCGGGCCGATAGCGAGGGTCGACATGGCCAGATTGTAACGGCGATCGAGCGAATAGAACGTCGGAGAATGGAAAGCCAGCCCGATGCGCAGGCTGCTTATCGGACGATAGATGACGCCCAGCGAGAAATTCACGCCCGTGCCGTCTATCGTCGTAGTCTGATTGAGCCCCATCGACTGCATCACCTCATCGAGCGGCCGTCCGTCGGCATCTACGGCAGGATTGTCCGTGTTGTATCCGTTGCCGCCGTTGTAGCTGTATCCCTCGCCGTAGTAGATATGCTTTTTGCGGTAGATATTCTGAATACCCAGCGTAAATCCGAAATAGAGTTTGTTATCCCAGTTACCGCCCAGCGAAAAATCGAACTCCCCGGCGGATCCCGTGCTACGCACCGCCGCACCGCCGTCGACCGTAGCGTTGTCGCCGATCTCGGCCGGATACCAGACACCGTTTTCGTTGCGGTCGACCAGGAAGGTCTTATAGGCCCCGACACCGGGCCAGAAGAAGGGATCGACATTCCAGTTCGAGGCCCCGCCCGGTTGCATGATACCGTTGCTACCCACGGTCAGGCCCCCGGCCTCCAACTGTACGCACAGTGCGTCGGCGATCGAGGCCGTGCGATCGTTGCCCGCGAATTCGAACGAATAGGAGTAGTTATAATCGGCCAGACGGTTGTAACCGACTCCGAAATTCAGGCTCAGCAGGCGCCCCTGACCTTCGAAAACATTGAACACCGCGCCGAAATTACCGATGGCGAAACGATTCTTCGAGTTGTCGCGATAGGGCATCGACGACGATGCGGGCCGAGCACCGGGTGTCTCCGAGCGGGAAAAACTCATCACCGGCGTGATAGCGATCTCGCCGCGACGATACATGCCCAGACCGGCCGGATTGATCGACATCGAAGCCAGGTCGCCTCCGAGCGAGGCGAAGGCACCGCCCATGGCCATCGAGCGGGCCGTACCGAAATTGAACTGCGTCTGCGACAACGAAAAGAAATCGCCCGACGTCATGGCGTCGTTACTCAGCACCAGTCCGCCGATCTCGTAAGAGGGAGCGAGCGACTGTGCCGTTGCGGGCCCCGCGAGGAGCGCCGCGCCCGCGAGGGCTATGACAAAACGTTTCATACGCTTGATTTTCATGGTTTCATCGTACGTTACCGGCTGCGCGACGAGGAGCCCGTGGAGGAGCCGCTGCGCGAACTGCCGCCCGAATAGCCGCCCGAATAGCCGCCCGAATAGCCGCCGCCGGAGTAGCTGCCCGAACGGCTCGTGCCGGAGTTATAGCCCGACGTGGCGCTGCCGCTGGTCGCAGTGCGGCGTCCCGTGCTGCGTTCGCTGCCGCTCCACGATGTGCTGCTGCCCGAATTGGAGTCGTTGCGCGTAACGCGGTTTTGCCGTACCCCCGAAGACGATCCATTGCGGTTATTCGTCCCGCCGCCCTGATAGACTCCCGAAGTCCACGTACGGCCGCTGCCCGTCGCCTGATTGACATTCCGCCGCGTTCTGCCTCCGAAGGTCGGTGCCGATGGTGTCGAAGGTCGATACGAGGGGCGATAGCCCGGGCCCGGACGGTGTATAGATCCGCCTCCGGCCCAATGGTGATGGCCGTGCCATCCGGGACCCCAACCCCATCCGGGACGATACCACGGATCGTACCATCCGCCGTACCAAGGTCCTGACCAGGGGTTATGCCAACTGTTCCAACCGAAGCTCCAGCCCCAGCTACCCACCGAGAAACTCGGGCCCCAAGGGCGATTCCAACCGTAGTACCACGGATCGGCATAGACGACCGACCCCCACGTCCCGAACATGGAGGTGATGTATTTGGGCTCGACCCATACCTGATCGCCCATGACGATGATGTTGTAGAATGCGGGATCGTAAGCCGAGACATAATTGAACGTACTGCCGTAACGGAAATTATAATAACTCGACGGCATTTTGTAGGTCGGCGACTCGAACCCCCGCAGGCGCCGGGCATAAGCGCTTTCATAGCTGTCAGCCAACACCTCCTCGTAGGGATTCGAATTATATTCGTAATAACTGTTTTCCGCAGCTGCGGCTTTCGCTTCGGCGATGCGAGCCTCCCATTCGGCCCGGCGCGCATCGGCCGCCGCTTTCTCGGCTTCGGCCTTAGCCTGCTGCTTGCGGGCGATCTGCGCCCGATCATGCAACGCATACAGATCATCGCCCGCATACCCCGCCGAGGCGTAGTAAGCTGACGTGCAACCCGTAAAGGACGTTGCCAATGCGAAGATTCCGATGATGATTCCAATTTTTTTCATAGCGCACCTCCTGTTTGCGTTAGTATCTACCGACAGAACGAAAATCGTACCGATTTTAGTATCGTCCGAACCATAAATGCTTCCGAACGGGCGATACTGCATGCCTCGATCGACGAAACAACCTCCGATCGGGCTCCGTCTGCTCACAAAGATAGAAAGATTTTGGTTAAAAACCGTCGGATCGACGCGATTTGAACCGATTCCCGCACCAGCCGCGAACGCAGTTCCGAAACAAACGTTCCATGAGCCAGACCTCCATCGACTCAGGATACGCATTCGACATGCTTCTGCCCGGAAATATTTCCAACCTCATCCGGGTTGGCCAATCGCTGAGAATCGACGGCTCGGTCTCATCGTTTTACGAATTCCGCCCCTCATTCCGCGCGATTTTCATCTCGAACGGACGCAGATATCCCATATTCGGACTTATCCGGCATTAGAATTTGCAAAAGAAAGAAGTATTTCATATTTTTGTTTTCGAAGAGTTCACTGTACGTATCGATAGACGCAACTTCTTAGCAGCCAGAGCGCATCGAATTTGCTCTGCGACCTGTCTGCAACGCCCGGAAAAATAAATCCGGGCGTCTTTTTATGTTAGCGAAGTCTCTCCGCGAGGAATTCGATCTGAGTTTTTACAATCGCGGGCGAGATCGTCGTCTCCGATCGATACACATCTTCGCAACCATATTTCGGAATAAAGAAAGGTATTATACCGTTTTCGAATAAAATTTAACAGCCCCTTAAGGTGACGCAACACCGCATGCAGGAATTGAAAACTGACGCCGCAATTTCAGCATGTAGCCCGGAATTTCCGGGCTTTTTTTAGCCTGAAACCGGCTTAGGCATTAGCGAACCGCGATCAGAGCTCAGAGTGAGTCAGGTCTACGCATCTGGCAGGTATTCGAAACTCAAAGGCTTCGTCAGCGGGATCTCCGTACATCAGTTCCCGTTCTTGGCGAATGGATGAGAACCGAACAAGCGTCACTGCGCACCGTCCATCCTTGCCATTTTCCGCCCAGAGCATAGAGGGCTACAGCAGCGTTTCCACTCCAAGGCAAGTTGTTTCCGTTCGTTTCTTAGGCCGAATTCGTCAGCGCATAAGCGACTTTCGATCTTGCGAAACACATCGATCCGAACACTCCCACGCCACGATCGCAAAACGCAAAATGGCATATCGGATTTCTTTGATGCACGGCATTCACCCCGCATATGGGTGCTGCGTCCGCTCTTATCCTTCGCCCATCCTTGCAGCGCGAAGAAGCAGCCGCGCTTTACAGAGCACGTAGCTCGGCAAAATTTCGATTTGCCTTTCGGCTCCGATCGACAATCCGAATTAAACCCGATCATTCGCTTTTCACAACACAACTGAAGAAAATATACGGATCCGATGAAATAGTCCGTAAAATCCTCCCGCATGCCCGAATAACGCGAAAGTTCAGCCCCGCGCGGATCCTCCCGAACCTTTCGAGAAAAACAAACACGCATAAAGATCATTCCTGCGTCCGAAACGGGACTTGAAGATCCTTCCAAATCCCATTCGGTAACCGCCCATCCAGAACGGCACCTACCCGAAAATCGATAAACGATAAAACACAAAAAAAGGTCAGACCTTTCGATCTGACCTTGAAGAGGCGGCTACCTACTCTCCCACGGGAAAACCGCAGTACCATCGGCGTGAGTGAGCTTAACTTCTCTGTTCGGAATGGGAAGAGGTGGAACCTCACTGCTATAACCACCTAAAAGAACTTTCGCCTCTCTCGAAGCACCTGCGGATCAATCCGCCGCAGCCCGGTATAACCTTGACACGTCTCGGAAATGAGATAAAGATTCCTGTAAGAAAGCCGTTCGGGTAATTAGTATTGCTCGACTTTGACATTACTGTCTTTACATCTGCAACCTATCAACGTAGTCGTCTCCTACGCCCCTCAAGGGAAGACTTATCTTGGGGATGGCTTCGCGCTTAGATGCTTTCAGCGCTTATCCAAACCGAACGCGGCTACTCGGCGGTACACTTGGCAGCATAACCGATACACCGGAGGTTCGTCCAACTCGGTCCTCTCGTACTAAAGTCAGGACCCCTCAATCTTCCTACGCCCGCAACAGATAGAGACCGAACTGTCTCACGACGTTCTGAACCCAGCTCGCGTGCCACTTTAATCGGCGAACAGCCGAACCCTTGGGACCTTCTCCAGCCCCAGGATGTGACGAGCCGACATCGAGGTGCCAAACCGCCGCGTCGATATGAGCTCTTGGCGGCGATCAGCCTGTTATCCCCGGAGTACCTTTTATCCTTTGAGCGATGGCCAGTCCACACAGAACCACCGGATCACTATACCCTGCTTTCGCACCTGATCGACTTGTAGGTCTCACAGTCAAGCGCCCTTATGCTATTGCACTCTACGCACGGTTACCATTCGTGCTGAGGGCACCTTGGGAAGCCTCCGTTACGCTTTTGGAGGCGACCACCCCAGTCAAACTACCCACCAAACGGTGTCCCCTTCGCAGGGTTAGAACTCAAATACACAAAGGGCCGTATTTCAACGTCGGCTCCACGAACACTGGCGTGCCCGCTTCAAAGCCTCCGGCCTATCCTACACATTGTGTACCCAAATTCAGCGTTAAGCTATAGTAAAGGTTCACGGGGTCTTTTCGTCCCGTTGCGGGTACCCGGCATCTTCACCGGGACTACAATTTCACCGAGCTCACGGTTGAGACAGTGTCCAGATCGTTACACCATTCGTGCAGGTCGGAACTTACCCGACAAGGAATTTCGCTACCTTAGGACCGTTATAGTTACGGCCGCCGTTTACTGGGGCTTCGATTCAATGCTTCTCTTGCGATGACATCCCCTCTTAACCTTCCAGCACCGGGCAGGTGTCAGGCCCTATACTTCTTCTTTCGAATTTGCAGAGCCCTGTGTTTTTGATAAACAGTCGCCTGGACCTTTTCGCTGCGCCCACCTCGCGGTGGGACCCCTTTTCCCGAAGTTACGGGGTTAATTTGCCTAGTTCCTTAACCGTGATTCACTCGAGCACCTTAGGATACTCTCCTCGACCACCTGTGTCGGTTTACGGTACGGGTAACACATACTATAACTTAGAAGATTTTCTCGGAAGTCGGCTTGGGTACACTATCGGATCATCCGTAGACTCTCCGTACTGTCAGATTTCAGCAAGGACCAACTCTTAATCAATCCTTTTACCTACGTCCTTTAACGAACTATTCCGTCAGTTCGCGGTACTTACGCTCCTTCGTCTCTCCATCGAGGTATATATTAGTATCGGAATATTAACCGATTGTCCATCGAGATCTCCGTTCGGATTACCCTTAGGACCCGACTAACCCTGATCCGATTAGCGTTGATCAGGAAACCTTGGTCTTGCGGTGTGCGGGTTACTCTCCCGCATTATCGTTACTTATGCCTACATTTGCTTTTCCATACGCTCCACCATACCTCGCGGTACGACTTCGACGCGAATGGAATGCTCCCCTACCACACTTTCGTGTCCAGAACTTCGGTGATATGCTTGATGCCCGTTTATTATCCACGCTCTGTCGCTCGACTAGTGAGCTGTTACGCACTCTTTGAATGAATAGCTGCTTCCAAGCTAACATCCTAGCTGTCTCTGCAACAAAACATCGTTAGATCAACTTAGCATATTCTTGGGGACCTTAGTTGCTGGTCTGAGTTGTTCCTCTTTTGTGACCGGACATTAGCACCCGGTCGCTCACTGCTGTAAATCATACTACTGGCATTCGGAGTTTGTCAGGATTTGGTAGGCGGTGAAGCCCCCGCATCCAATCAGTAGCTCTACCTCCAGTAGACTCTCTATTACAACGCTGCCCCTAAAGGCATTTCGGGGAGTACGAGCTATTTCCCAGCTTGATTAGCCTTTCACCCCTACCCTCAAGTCATCGAGAAGCTTTTCAACGCTTATTCGTTCGGACCTCCAGTTGGTGTTACCCAACCTTCATCCTGCTCAAGGGTAGATCGCAAGGTTTCGCGTCTACAACCACTGACTAGCCGCCCTATTCAGACTCGCTTTCGCTTCGGCTCCGTGCTTCCCTGCACTTAACCTCGCCAGTGATTAGTAACTCGTAGGCTCATTATTCAATAGGCACACCGTCACGGCACGAAGCCGCTCCGATCGATTGTAAGCGTATGGTTTCAGGTTCTATTTCACTCCCCTGTTCGGGGTTCTTTTCACCTTTCCCTCACGGTACTGGTCCACTATCGGTCTCTTGGGAGTATTTAGCCTTACCGGGTGGTCCCGGCGAATTCTGACAGGATTCCTCGTGTCCCGCCATACTCAGGATACTGCTATCTTACAACTCGCTTACCTGTACAGGGCTTTCACCTTCTGTGGCTCACCTTTCCAAATAATTCCAGTTCGCTGTTGCTCGAATATCGCAGTCCTATAACCCCGCAATTGCCGTAACAATTACGGTTTGGGCTCTTTCCCGTTCGCTCGCCGCTACTTAGGAAATCGATGTTTCTTTCTTTTCCTTCTCCTACTAAGATGTTTCAGTTCAGAGAGTTGGCCTCCGTTGCCGGATGTCAGGCCTCCAGCCTGACAGGTTGTCCCATTCGGATATCTTCGGATCAAATCTTGTTTGCAAATCCCCGAAGCTTTTCGCAGCTTTCCACGTCCTTCTTCGCCTCCAAGAGCCTAGGCATCCCCCATACGCCCTTTCTTACTTTCTTACAGTCTTACACCAGCCTATTGTCCAGTATAAGACCTTATCTCATTTCCTCAATCATGTCAAAGAACTTCAGCCTTTCGGCTTCATGAACGGCACGCGGATCGAACCTACGCCCAAGGCGGTGCCGTTGTAACGGTTCTTTGAAGTAAAAGCAGCTATTTACCTTTGAAACAAGGCTCCAGAAAGGAGGTGTTCCAGCCGCACCTTCCGGTACGGCTACCTTGTTACGACTTAGCC
>CAXHRY010000056.1:0-9258 GCA_964018965.1 uncultured Alistipes sp. | reverse complement strand
TCGGATAACCTCGCGGGCCGCTTCTTCAACGCCTACGGCGAGCCGCTCGAGGGCGGCGTGATCGTCGAGGGCGAGGAGCGCGAGATCGGAGGTCCCACGGTGAACCCGTTCAAGCGTATCCAGCCTTCGGAGCTCATCGCCACGGGTATCGCCGGTATCGACCTCAACAACACCATCGTGACAGGTCAGAAGATTCCCTTCTTCGCCGACCCCGACCAGCCTTATAACGCCGTGATGGCCAACGTGGCGCTGCGTGCCAAGGCCGATAAGATCATCCTGGGAGGTATGGGTCTTACGAACGACGACTTCCTCTACTTCAAACAGGTGTTCGAGAACGCCGGTGCGCTCGACCGCATCGTGTCGTTCGTCAACACGACGGAGAATCCTCCCGTGGAGCGACTCCTGGTGCCCGATATGGCGCTGACGGCCGCCGAGTACTTCGCCGTGGACAAGGGAGAGAAGGTGCTGGTGCTGCTCACCGACATGACCCTCTACGCCGATGCCCTGGCGATCGTCTCGAATCGTATGGACCAGATCCCCTCGAAGGACTCGATGCCCGGTTCGCTCTACTCCGACCTGGCGAAGATCTACGAGAAGGCCGTGCAGCTGCCCAACGGCGGTTCGATCACGATCATCGCCGTGACGACCCTTTCGGGCGGCGATATCACGCACGCCATTCCCGACAATACGGGTTACATCACCGAGGGACAGTTGTTCCTGCGCAACGACTCCGATACGGGTAAGGTCATCGTGGACCCGTTCCGTTCGCTGTCGCGTCTGAAGCAGCTCGTGATCGGTAAGAAAACCCGCGAGGATCACCCTCAGGTGATGAACGCCTGCGTGCGTCTCTATGCCGATGCGGCCAACGCCAAGACGAAACTGGAGAACGGTTTCGACCTCTCGGACTACGACGAACGTTCGCTGCGTTTCGCACACGACTATTCGGAAAAACTGCTCGCGATCGACGTCAATATCGACATCACGCAGATGCTCGACACGGCCTGGACGCTCTTCGCGAAGTACTTTACGAAAGAGGAAGTCGCTATCAAGCAGGAGCTTGTCGCAAAATACTGGAAGGAGGCGTAAGGCACGATGGCGATCAAATTCCAATATAACAAGACCTCGCTGGGTGAACTCGGCAAGCAGCTGAAAATGCGGCAGAAGGCACTCCCTACGATCAAAAGTAAGGAGTCGGCCCTGCGTTCCGAGGTGAAGAAGGCGAAGGACTCCGCGGGCGACTATCGCCGTCGGCTCGATGCCCTGAAGGCCGAGTACGACTATATGGTGTCGCTTTGGGGAGAGTTTGATTGCGACCTGGTGCGAATCGCCGATGTCGAGCTCTCGACACAGAAGATCGCGGGTGTGCGTACGCCCGTCTTGCAGGATGTGAAATTCGAGGAGAAGGCCTACGATCTCTTCTCGTCGCCCGTGTGGTTCGCCGACGGGATCGACGTGCTGAAGCGGATGGCCCGTCTCGGACTCGAATTCGAGGTCTACCAACGCAAGACGGAGTTGCTCGACCACGCACGCCGGAAAACCACTCAGAAGGTGAACTTGTACGAAAAGGTGCAGATACCCGGGTACGAGGACGCCATACGTAAGATCAAACGATTCATGGAGGACGAGGAGAACCTCTCCAAGTCGGCCCAGAAGATCGTGAAAACCAAACAACAGACTGCCGGGGAGGGCGCGATGTTATGATAGCTCCGATGACGAAATACGACTTTGTGCTCTATGCGGGCCAGAGCGACGATTTTATCGAACGGCTGCGTGAACTCGGGTTGGTGGACATCACCACTACGGGTTGGGAGCCCACCGAGGAGGATCGCCAGACGGTGATCGACATCGAGGGCCACGCCAAGGCCGTGGATTTCCTCCGCTCGTTTCGCGAGGAGCATGCCGGTCTTGCCGCCGAACCCTATGCTTCGGGCGCCGAAGCCTACGAACACTATGTCGCCGCGCAGCGCGAGGCGACGGCTTCGCGTGCCGAGATCGCCCGCTTGGAGAAGGCGTCCGAGGAACTGCGCCCGTGGGGCGAGTTCGATGCCGACTCTCTGCGCCGTCTGGCCGACGAGGGCATCGTCGTGCGGTATTTCTCGGCGCAGCGCAACACCTACGAAGGGTCTCTGGCCGAGTGGTCGGCTCAGTATACCCTCTCCGAGATCGCACGTACGGACGCTACCGTGTGGTTCGTCGTCGTGGCGAAACCCGGTGAGGAGGTGACGCTCGACGCTCAGGAGATGAAAGCCCCGACGATGGATCTCCGCGAGGCGGAACGCCGTATCGACGGGGAGCGGAAACGACTTGCGGCGCTCGATGCCGAGTTCGCGCGGGCCGCCGCATCGCTGCCTCGGATCGAGGCGAATGCCGCGGCGCTCAAGGAGCGGCTGCAAGGCGTGCGCGTGACGGCTACGGCCCAGCGCGCCGCGGATGGACAGCTGCTCGTGATGGAGGGCTGGGCCGAGGCTGCGACTTCGGAGCGGGTCGATGCGCTGCTGGAGGCGTATCCCAACGTGGTATACCTCAAGAGCACCCCGACGCCCGAAGACGACACCCCGGTGAAGCTCAACAACGGCTGCTTCTCCCGGATTTTCGAACTGGTGGGCGACATGTACGCCCGTCCGAAATACGGAACACTGGACCTCACGCCCTTCTTCGCGCCGTTCTACATGCTTTTCTTCGCCATCTGTCTGAACGACGCCGGCTACGGCGCCATCCTCACGCTGATGGGCTGTTGGATGCTCGCGAAGAACCGCGAGGCGGGCATGATGCGCCAGGCGGCGTGGTTCGCGACGCTGTGCGGCGCGGCGACGGTCGTCGTGGGATTGTTCTGCGGTTCGTTCTTCGGCTTGAACCTGGCCGACTATTTCCCCCGGATTCCGTTCTTCGACTTCCAGAACAAGTTCTTCTCGTGGGCGCTGGCTATCGGTATGGTGCAGATTTTGTTCGGCATGGCGATCAATGTGTGGGTCATCACGCGCAGCTTCGGATTCAAATATGCACTCGGTGCCCTGGGATGGCTCATCATCCTGCTCGCCGGGTCGCTGGCCGGAGGTCTGCCGATGCTCGATAAGGCGTGGGTGATTCCCGGATTCACGACCTCCTCGCCGGCATTCTATGCGGCGCTGTGCGTGGGCGGATTCCTGATGCTTTTCCTCAATACGCCCGGCAAGAATCCATTCGTGAATTTCGGTTCGGGATTGTGGAACTTCTACAACAACCTCACGGGTATTCTGAGCGATGTGCTGTCGTATATTCGTCTGTTCGCCATCGGCCTCTCGGGCGGTGTGCTGGCATTGGTCTTCAACTCGCTGGCCGACGGCTTCGTGCCCGAGGGTGCGAATATCGTCGTGCGGCTGCTCATCATGATTCCGATCCTGCTGGTCGGCCACGGCATCAACCTCTTCATGTCGACGATTTCGTCGTTCGTGCATCCGATGCGTCTGACGTTCGTCGAATTCTACAAAAACGCCGGTTTCGAAATGGCTTCGCGCTCGTTCGACCCGTTGCGCAAAATGGATCAAACAAACAAATAATAACAACAAAAACAACATTCGAATTATGGAAACAACAGCTTTGGTAATGGCCTACATCGGCGTAGCATTGATGGTAGGTCTGGCCGGTATCGCATCGGCCATGGGTACTTCGATCGCCGGACAGGCCGCCGTGGGCGCCATGAAAAAGAACGGCGGTGCATTCGGTAGCTACATGATTCTCTCGGCACTGCCCGGTTCGCAGGGCCTCTACGGATTCGTCTGCTTCTTCATGGTGCAGAAGTTCCTGGCCGCTCCGACGATGGTACAGGGTGCTGCCGTCCTGGGTGCCGGTATCCTGGTCGGTATCGTCAACCTGGCTGCCGCCGTTTATCAGGCCAAGGTCTGCGCCAATGGTATCGCTGCGATCGGCAACGGTCACGACGTGATGGGTAAGACGCTGATCTTGGCAGCTTTCCCCGAGTTATACGCCATTCTTACGGTTGCTGCTACGTTCCTTATCTCGGGTATTGTCGGCTAATTGTCGGAGGCGATTAGTACAATTATACACGAAACCGGCATCGATTCGCTATAATTTCGCGGGTTGCATCCTAAGTCCCCTCCGAGGAGGGGATTTTGGGCACGCCGCTCATGTGCCGTTTTACTGTAGCGGCTCGGCAATTCGAGCACAGTTCGATTGCACTTGCCTGCTGCCGCAGTTAGGGGAGTGTCAGCCGACTCCGGGGACAGCCGACTCTGGAAAGAACGATGTGCGGCTATTGTCCTCAAAACAATGTTTTAGTAGGGTAGTCCGAGGCTGCGAGTCATCGACCGGCCTGTATGAAATGGCGGACGAGGACCCGAGTCAGTGTAAAATCGTATATAATCACCCGACGGTTTCATATCCGCGTATGAATTCCGCCTGCGAGTCTTCGAGGACTCGCGGGCGGAATTTTCTTTGTGCAGAAACGACTGCGGCGCGGGGTGCCGGGGAGGGCATCTCGATGCCTTGCGATTGCGGCATTGAAAGCGAAGCGTCCGAAAAGTCCGAGAGTATCGAAGAACCGATTTTTCCGGGGAAATAACTATCTTTGTCTCCGAATGCCGTCGGGAGCGCGGAGTTGGGGTCGGGAGATTTTCGACGACGCAGTGCCTTGCCGGATCGAAAATTGCGATATGGAATCGCGATACTTGCGTGTGTGATAAAATAGCGAGAATATGATATATATCAGTGGAGAAAACGTGGTGCTGGTCGGTGCGTTGCTGTTGTTCGTAGCGGTGGTCGCCGGAAAACTCGCCTATCGTTTCGGTGCCCCGGCGCTGTTGCTGTTCCTGGGCGTCGGAATGCTTTTCGGACTCAATTTCATCTCTTTCCGATCGATCGAGATGACGCAGTTCGTAGGTATGGTGTCGCTCTGTATCATCCTCTTTACGGGCGGTATGGATACGAGTTTCCAGGAAATCAGGCCTGTGATCGGGCCGGGTGTCGTGCTGGCGACGGTCGGGGTGATGCTCACGGCATTCATCCTGGCGGGATTCGTGTGGCTCCTTTCGGGATGTGTGGGCATCGCTATGTCTTTCCCGCTGGCTTTGCTGCTGGCCGCTACGATGTCTTCGACCGATTCGGCTTCGGTCTTCTCGATTCTCCGAAGCAAGCGCCAGGGACTCCGGCAGCATTTGCGTCCGCTGCTGGAGTTGGAGAGCGGGTCGAACGACCCGATGGCTTACATGCTGACGATCCTGCTGGTCGGAGTGTTGTCGCATAAGGCCGGGGACGTAGGACTGGGCATGAGTGCGGTCTATTTTCTCGTGCAGATGGTCGTCGGCGCACTGTCGGGTTATCTCGTCGGACGCCTGGCCGTATGGACTATCAATCGCATCAACCTGGCGAACCATTCGTTGTATAGCGTGTTGTTGCTCGCCTTCATCTTTTTCGCCTTCTCGTTCACGGATCTTATTCGGGGCAATGGCTACCTGGCCGTATATTTGGCCGGATTAGTCGTCGGAAATCACCGCCTGGTGCAGAAAAGGTCCCTTACGGTCTTTTTCGACGGTTTTACGTGGCTCATGCAGATCGTGATGTTCCTCACGCTGGGCCTGTTCGTCAACAGCGACGAACTGTTGCGTCCCGAAGTGCTGATTCTGGGTGTCTCGGTCGGGGTGTTCATGATCTTCCTGGCACGCCCCGTCGCAGTCTTCGTTTGCCTGGCGCCCTTCCGGAAGTTTACGACCAAGGCGCGGCTTTATATCTCGTGGGTGGGGTTGCGCGGTGCGGTGCCGATTCTTTTTGCGATCTATCCCATGATGGCGCAGATCGAACATGCCGATCTGCTGTTTAACGTCGTTTTTCTCTCGACGATCATTTCGCTCGTCGTGCAGGGTACGACCGTGAGCGGTATGGCCAATCTTTTGGGGTTGGCCTTCGAGGAGCGGGAACCCGCCTTCGGCGTCGATATGCACGAAGATATGAAATCGGCCCTTACCGAAATCGAAGTCAACGAGAGCATGCTGGCCGAAGGACGTACGCTGCGTGAAATCGCGCTGCCCGAAAATACGTTGGTGATGATGATCTGCCGCAACGGCGAATATTTCGTGCCGAAGGGTAACGCCGAATTGCAATTGGCCGACAAGCTGCTGATTATCTCCGATCGTAGCGAGGAACTGGAGACTACCTATAAGGACCTGGGTATCGACGAGGTGATGAAATTGTGACAACGGTTCCGCGGCCCTTTTCTCGGGAAAATCTTCGTAGGGCCTGGCGATCGGGGCGGTTCGGTTGTCTTTATGACAGATGCTCTCCGTAGGGTCGTGGCGGACGACTGCGAGGCGAGCGAACCGACCGAATCTTATGAACAGAAATCTCCTTTTTGCAGCGCTCCCCGTACTGACGGGGTGTGCCGGGCAGCCGGACACGGTGCCCCAGGGCGTACGCCCGAACATCCTCTTCATCTACTCGGACGATTTAGGAATCGGCGACCTGAGTTGCTACGGCGCGAGTAAGGTTCATACGCCACATCTGGACCGATTAGCCCTTGAGGGTCAACGATTCACCAATGCTTACGCTACGTCTGCGACCAGTACGCCTTCGCGTTTCGGGCTGCTGACAGGTATGTATCCCTGGCGTCTGCCCAACACGCAAATTGCTCCCGGAAACTCCGAACTTATCATCGACACGGCCTGCTATACGCTTGCCGATGCCCTGCACGCCGCGGGTTACGCTACGGGCGCCGTCGGGAAATGGCATCTGGGGTTGGGCCCCGAGGGCGGTACCGACTTCAACGTCGAGATCCGTCCGGACGCCCGGGATATCGGCTTCGACTACGAATACCTTCTCCCTGCTACCGTCGACCGCGTACCGTGCGTCTTCGTGGAGAACGGACGTGTGGTGGGTCTCGATCCGAACGATCCTATCGAGGTGAACTACGACCATAAGATCGGCGACTGGCCTACGGGATCCGAGAACCCCGAGTTGCTGAAGCTGCGTCCGAGCCACGGGCATGACAACACGATCGTGAACGGGATTTCGCGCATCGGCTGGATGACGGGCGGACGCTCCGCGCTGTGGGTCGATGAAGGCATCGCCGACACGATCGCCCTGAAAGCTACGCAATTCATCACGCGTCACAAGGACGAACCTTTCTTTCTCTATATGGGAACCAACGACGTGCATGTTCCGCGTGTTCCGCATCCGCGCTTCGCCGGAAAGAGCGGTCTGGGAACGCGCGGCGACGTGATTTTGCAGCTGGACTGGACCGTGGGTGAGGTGATGCGCACACTCGACAGCCTGGGGCTGGCGGAAAATACGCTCGTAATTTTCACTTCGGACAACGGTCCTGCGATCGACGACGGTTATCAGGACGAGGCCTTCATGCGTCTGAACGGTCATACTCCGTCGGGCATTTACCGCGGCGGCAAATACAGCCTTTATGAGGCCGGAACGCGTATCCCGCTGATCGTACGCTGGCCTGCGACCGTGCGGCGAGGCGAGCAGCATGCGCTTTTCTCGCAGATCGACGTATACCGTTCGCTGGCCACGCTCGTGGGTTCCGAACTTCCCGAGGGTGCTGCTCCCGACAGTCGCGACCACCTGTCCGAGTTGCTGGGCATAGGACATACCGATCGGGAATACGTCATCGAGCAGAATCGTCAGAATACGCTGGCTATTCTGAAAGATGGCTGGAAATACTTCGAACCGAGCGATAAGCAGAGCTACGAATACCGCAAATCCGTTGAGTTGGGCAATGCCCCCGAGGCACAGCTCTACCACATCGCAGAGGATCCATGCGAACGCCGGGACGTAGCGCGAAACTATCCCCGGATCGTCGAGGAGCTTGCCGCGGAGCTGATCCGTATCAAAAACGAACGGTAGGAGGAGCACGCGAGCCTTCAGGTTCAGCAATGAAAAACTCCCGGAGAATTCTCCGGGAGTTTTTCGTTATGTGCGGTGGAACTTACTCGTCGAGCAGAATTTCCAGCATCTTGATAGCGGCCGTAGCGATCGGCGTACCGGGGCCGAAGATGGCGGCGGCGCCGTCGCGGTAGAGCTCGTCGTAATCCTGTGCGGGAATCACACCGCCGACGATGACGATGATATCCTCGCGGCCCAGTTTCTTCAACTCGGCGATCAGCTGCGGCACGAGCGTGAGGTGACCTGCGGCCAGCGACGAAACGCCGACTACGTGCACGTCGTTCTCGACGGCCTGCTTGGCAGCCTCCTCGGGGGTCTGGAACAGCGGACCCATGTCGACGTCAAAGCCGATGTCGGCATAACCCGTAGCTACGACCTTGGCACCGCGGTCGTGGCCATCCTGGCCCATCTTGGCGATCATCACACGGGGCTGACGGCCCTCCTTCTTGGCGAACTCGGCGCAC
Organism: uncultured Alistipes sp.; assembly: GCA_964018965.1. GTDB lineage: Bacteria > Bacteroidota > Bacteroidia > Bacteroidales > Rikenellaceae > Alistipes. Next base: position 913 of record CAXHRY010000056.1, on the reverse strand, counting down.
AGCTCCTTGGCGCGCTCGAAAGATTTGTCGTTTTTCACTTCGGACGAATAAACACCTGAAATCGAACGTATCACAGCTTTGTAGCGACCTACGACGACCTCGCAGGCATCGGAGATCTCACCCAGTGACGCGCGAACCTTGGCAGCCTCGACGGCCAATTCGAGCAGGTTGCCCTGCTTGGTCTTCACGCACTCGGTGATGGCGGCCAGCGCCTTCTGCACGGCGGCTTCGTCGCGCGAAGCGCGCAGCTCCTTCAGACGCTTGATCTGGCTTTCGCGCACGGCCGTGTTGTCTACGGCGAGGATATCGATCGGAGCCTCTTTTTCCAGGCGGTATTCGTTCACGCCGATGATCTTCTCGACGCCCGAGTCGATGCGGGCCTGCTTGCGGGCCGACGCCTCCTCGATACGCATCTTCGGAATACCGGTCTCGATGGCCTTGGCCATGCCGCCCAGCTCCTCGATCTCCTGAATGTGAGCCCAAGCCTTGTCGGCGATCTCCTGCGTGAGCGACTCCACGTAGTAGGAACCGGCCCACGGATCGACCTCGCGGCATACGGAGGTCTCCTCCTGGATGTAGATCTGCGTGTTGCGGGCGATACGCGCCGAGAAGTCGGTCGGCAGGGCGATCGCCTCGTCCAGGGCGTTGGTGTGCAGCGACTGGGTGTGACCCAGGGCGGCGCCCATAGCCTCGATGGCTGTGCGGGCTACGTTGTTGAACGGATCCTGCTCGGTGAGCGACCAACCCGAAGTTTGCGAGTGGGTACGCAGGGCCAGCGATTTGGGATTCTTCGGATCGAACTGCTTGACGATCTTGGCCCACAGCATACGTGCGGCACGCATCTTGGCGATCTCCATGAAGTGGTTCATGCCGATGGCCCAGAAGAACGACAGACGCGGTGCGAAGGCGTCGA
>CAXHRY010000055.1:0-9263 GCA_964018965.1 uncultured Alistipes sp. | reverse complement strand
TAATTTATTCCGCTGCTTAATATTCTTGAATCCTCAAAAATAGGGCTGCCTAACTTTTATTGTTAGACAGCCCCATTTTACGACCGCTCGGCTAAAACCGGAGTCCGTCATTTTTCTGCAAATTACAACTCTGCAAGTCGCGCGAACCCTATCATTCCTCGAACGGAAGCTCTCTGCGCTCGACCTGCCGTCGAAAATGTATTTCGACACAAAAGGCCTTTCGCTTTCACTCTTATCAATCTCCCTCCCCGAACGAGTGGATCACCACGCCCGAACGCAGCTTGGGCTCGAACCACGTCGTCTTGGGCGGCATGATGTTGCCCGTATCGGCGATATCGATCAACTGCTGCATCGAAACGGGGTAAAGGGCGAATGCCGCCTGCATCTCGCCATTGTCCACGCGACGTTTCAATTCGCCCAGACCGCGGATGCCGCCGACGAAATCGATCCGCTTCGATGTACGCAGGTCCTTGATGTCCAAAATCGCATCGAGAACACGGCTCGACAGTACCGTAACGTCCAACACCCCGATCGGATCGCTGTCGTCGTAGGTTCCCGGCTTGGCCGTCAGGCTGTACCAGCGACCGCCGAGGTACATCGAGAAATTATGCAACGCCGCAGGACGATACTCCTCCGTACCCTTATCCTCGACGATGAAATCGGCGCTCAGTTTTTCGAGCAATTGTTCCGGCGTGAGTCCGTTCAGATCCTTCACCACACGGTTGTAGTCGATAATCCGCAATTGTCCGGCCGGGAACGTTACGGCCAGGAAATAGCAGTACTCCTCATCGCCTTCGTGCGCGGAATTCTTCGCCCTGCACTCGGCCCCCACGCGTGCGGCCGCAGCCGTGCGGTGGTGCCCGTCAGCGACGTACAACGCCGGAATCCCGGCGAAAATCTCCGTAATACGGTCGTTGGTCTTCCGATCGCGGATCACCCACAACTTGTGTCCGAATCCGTCGGCAGCCGTGAAGTCGTAATCCGGAGCTTCGGCAGCCACCGTATCGGCAACGATCCGGTCGATCTCCGCATTGTCGGGATAAGCGAAAAATACGGGCTCGATATTGGCTTGCTGGTTGCGTACGTGGATCATGCGGTCCTCCTCCTTGTCCGGGCGCGTCAACTCGTGTTTCTTGATGGCACCCGAGAGGTAATCCTCGAAGTGGCAACACATGGCCAGACCGTACTGCGTGCGCCCCTCCATCGTCTGCGCATAAATGTAGTAGTACTCCTCGGGGTCCTGCTGCAACCAGCCTTCGCGACGCCAGCGGCGGAAATTCTCCACAGCCTTATCGTAGACCTCCTGCGAATGTTCGTCGGCGATGGGGGAGAAATCGATCTCAGGCTTGATAATGTGCAGCAGCGAGCGCTCCGTAGCTTCGGCCTGCGCTTCGGCCGAGTTCAACACGTCGTAAGGACGCGACGCCACTTCGGAAGCATGCTCCTTCGGAGGGCGTATTCCGCGAAAAGGTTTGATTCGTACCATAATTATATAAGGTTCATTGTGGGTCGTACCCGAAGCCCCCGCCAGAGGCGGGGGTTTACGTTCCGTTTCTGTTGCTGCGGCTCGGCAATTCGAACAAGTTCGATTGCCGAGCCTTGCGGCAGTTGAGGGTGGTCGGATTTGTAAACGCGGCGAAACGCCGCGAGGCTTCGGCCATCCTAAGCGAAAATGCAGTCGGGCGACCGCAACGGGGTATTATATACTACTACTTATTCACCTGAAAACGGGTATTTCCCGTCTTGAAGAAATCGACGATCTGCGACGCGGCGGCCAAACCGGCATTGATGTTGGCCTCGGCGGTCTCAGCGCCCATCTTCTTCGCCGTAGCGAAGACGCGGTTGCCGAACTGCTCGTCCAACTCCGGCTGGATGCCCGCAGCGATATCGGTCGCATACTTCAGATCTGCACGCTCCGTGAGCGCCCGGCGAAGTCCCTCCTCGTCGATCACCTCCTTGCGGGCCGTGTTGACCAGCGTCGCACCCTCGGGCATCGACATCGCGAGATCGTAACCGATCGAACCGCGCGTCTTCTCCGTAGCGGGGATATGCAGCGAGAGGTAATCCGAAATGCGGTAAAGCTCCTCGACGGAGGCAACCTGCCGCACACCGTCGGCCTCGAAGACCGCGGGGTCGGTGACGAACGGATCGTAGGCTACGACCTCCATGCCCAACGCCTTGCCTTTGCGGCCGACCAAACGTCCCACGTTTCCGTAGGCGTGGATGCCGAGCGTCTTGCCTTGAATCTCCGTTCCCGTGCCGGGTGTGAAGCGGTTGCGAGCCATGAAGATCATCATCGCAACGGCCAGTTCGGCCACGGCGTTGGAGTTCTGGCCCGGGGTGTTCATCACCACGACGCCGCGCTCCGTGGCAGCTGCCAAATCCACGTTGTCGTAACCGGCACCGGCACGCACGACGATCTTGAGGTTTCTCGCAGCATCGATCACTTCGCGCGTCACTTTGTCGCTGCGCACGATCAGCGCATCGACATCGGCAGCAGCTTCCAGCAACTCGGCCTTGTCCGTATATTTTTCGAGCAGCGCCAGTTCGTAACCTGCGCCCTCGACGATTCCGCGAATTCCCTCCACCGCTTTTCGGGCGAAAGGTTTCTCGGTCGCAATCAGTATTTTCATATTCTCGAGCAATGATGTGAAATAAACGTCTTTTTCCTTCTTCGTCTGCCGCATCAGCGGGATGATAGCGGGACACATTGTTTCAAACGATTATAACGCACTTCGTTCTCCGGAAGCAATCGTTTCTATCGACGGCTGTTGCTCGCGGCGGAACGCCGCGTTTACAATTTCGGCCTCCTCCAAATCCCCTCCCGAAGGGGACTTCCGAGTGCAGCCCGTCAAGAAATTGTCTCACCGGGACCTTAGTACATAGATGATTTATCTTACCGTGCGTGTTTCTCTGCGAACTCGCGCATGCACTCCACCAGCACCCGCACGCTCTCGATCGGCAGGGCATTATAGCACGACGCACGGAAACCGCCCACCAGACGGTGGCCTTTGATACCCACGATATCGCGGCTCTTGGCGAACTCCATGAACTCGGGAGCCAGCTCCTCGTTGCCCTCGGTCATCACGAAGCAGATATTCATCAGCGAACGGTCCTCCTTCTCGACAGTGCCGCGGAAAAGTGGATTGCGATCGATCTCGTCGTAGAGCAACTTCGCCTTGGCGAGGTTGCGGCGGTAGATCTCCTCGACACCGCCGATCGACTTCAGCCAGCGCAACGTCTCCATAAGCACGTAGATCGGGAAGACGGGCGGGGTGTTGAACATCGAGTTATTCTCGACATGCGTACGGTAGGATACTATCGTCGGCAGGTCGCGGACGATCCGGTCGAGCATATCCTCGCGGATGATGGCGAAAGCCACGCCGGCCGGAGCCAGGTTTTTCTGCGCACCGCCGTAGATCATGGCGTATTTGGTCACATCGACCGGACGCGCGAGAATGTCCGACGACATATCGGCGATCAGAGGCACGGGCGACGAGAGATCCTCGAAAAATTCCGTACCGTAGATCGTATTGTTGGAAGTGATGTGGAGATAATCGAGATCCTCGGGAATCGAGAATCCCTTCGGAATATAGGTGAAATTGCGGTCCTCCGACGTAGCCAGCACTTCGACTTCACCGTAACGCTTGGCCTCCTTGATGGCCTTCTTCGCCCATACGCCCGTGTTCACGTAACCGGCTTTCTTGCCCAGGAAATTGGCGGGAATCTGATAGAAATAGGTACTGGCGCCTCCACCCAGATAGATGATTTTGTAGTTATCGGGAATATGGAGCAACTCGCGGAACAGCGCATCGGCCTCGGCCATTACAGCATCGAAGTCCTTGGTACGGTGGGAAATCGAGAGGATCGAAAGTCCCGATCCATTGAAATCGAGTACCGACTGCGCGGCCTTTTCGATCACCTCGTCCGCCAGGACCGAAGGCCCCGCATTGAAATTGTGCTTTTTCATAACAAAAAACGTATTATTTGGGTTATTCTCATCAACCTGTTAGTTTGCTAACACAAATATAGATATATTATTTCGAACCGCAAGGGGTTGGTCGATAATTTTCATTCCCGGCCCGGAATGCTCGGCTTTTTGAATTGTTTTTATTATTTTTGCCGAAATTTATGATTTTTCGGCACCATGATAAAATCGATGACAGGCTTCGGAAAAGGTGAAGCCGTTCTACAGAACAAAAAAATCACGGTAGAAATCCGGTCGCTGAACTCCAAACAGATGGACCTCAGTTTGCGTCTTCCGGCCATCTACCGCCAGTCGGAGTACGAAATCCGCACGATGATCGCCCGCTCGCTGCAACGCGGCAAGGTCGAAGCGATCGTCAGCTACGAAGCGCAGAGCGTTCAGACGCCCGCGAGAATCAACCGGGAACTCTTCCGCGAATACCTGCGTCAAATGACCGACACGCTCAATTTTTCGGGTATAGACGCCGATTACGACGCCATACTTCCGGTAATCATGCGGCTTCCGGAAGTCATCTCGACCGAGGCGCAAACAATCCCCGACGAAGAACACGAGGCTCTGCTCAGAGCCGTCGAGGCAGCCATCGCACAACTCGACGCCTTCCGCAAGCAGGAGGGAACCGTACTGATCGCCGACCTGCTGCGCCGGGTCGACCTGATCGAAAGCTATAAAAAAGAGGTCGAACCTTTCGAACAGGGCCGCACCGAAACCGTTCGGGCCCGCATCCTGGACCACTTCGACCAAATGAAGGTCAATGCGGACAGCAACCGGCTCGAACAAGAGATGATCTTCTACCTCGAAAAATTCGATATCACCGAAGAAAAAGTCCGCCTGAAAAACCATTGCGACTACTTTCGCGAAGTGGCCGCCGAAGAGGAGGGCGTAGGCCGCAAACTGGGCTTCATCGCTCAGGAGATGGGCCGCGAAATCAATACCATGGGCTCGAAAGCCAACGAAACGAACATCCAGATTCTCGTCGTAAAGATGAAAGACGAACTGGAGAAGATTAAAGAACAGGTACTCAACATATTGTAATGGGCAAAGTCGTCATATTTTCGGCCCCGAGCGGTTCGGGCAAGACCACCGTCGTCCGACAGATGCTCGAACGGTTTCCGCAACTCGAATTCTCCGTCTCGGCGACGAGCCGTGCGCCGCGCGGATGCGAACGCGACGGCGTGGACTACTATTTCCTCTCGCAGGAGGAGTTCATGCGTGCCGTCGCCGAAAAACGCTTCGTCGAATGGGAAGAGGTCTATCGCGGCACCTGCTACGGCACCTTGCGCAGCGAAGTCGAACGCATCTGGGACAAGGGCCATACGATCGTCTTCGACGTAGATGTCATCGGCGGCATCAACCTCAAACGGATCTTCGGCGAGGAGGCCTGCTCGGTATTCGTCATGCCGCCCTCGGTCGAGGAGTTGCGCCGTCGTCTGGAAAGACGCGGCACGGATGCCCCGGAGGTGATCGACCGCCGCGTGGCGAAGGCCGAATTCGAGCTCACGAAAGCCCCCGAATTCGACCGTATCGTGGTCAACGATCGGCTGGAAGATGCTCTGCGCGAAACCGCCGAGCTGCTCGAAGCATTCTTAGCACGATAGCACGATGGAACGCGTCATGCTCTATTTCGGGTCGTTCAACCCGGTGCACAGGGGCCATATCGCCCTGGCCGAATATGTACTGGAGAAGGATTTGTGCGACCGAACGGTGTTGATCGTCTCGCCGCAGAGTCCCTACAAACAGGCCTCCGGACTGGCCCCGGCCATCGCACGGTTCGAAATGGCCGAGATCGCATGCGCGGCATCGAAATATCCCGAACGCATACAGGTTTCGGCTGTCGAAATGCTGCTTCCGCAGCCCTCCTACACCATCAATACGCTGCGATTCCTGGAACAGGAGTGCGGCGGGAAGATGCGTTTTTCGATCCTCATGGGAGCCGATCAGATCGAACGTCTCGACGGCTGGAAAGAGGCGGAACGCATCCTCGAATACCCGATCTACGTCTATCCGCGCCGCGGGAAGCAAGTCGAGCGTCATACCGACCGCATCACCCTGCTCGACGACGCCCCTTTGCAGGACTTCGCCGCGACCGACATCCGCGCCCGGATACCTTTCGGCGAGGATGTTTCAGCGATGGTCGCTCCCGAAGTGCTCGCCTACATCCGCGACAAGGGCCTTTGGAGCGCGGAATCCGTGCTGCGCGATTTCGACGCACGCATCGAGGAGCATCCCGACGAAACGGCCTACATCGCGCGCGGCAAGCATTTCTACCGACTCAACCGCTGGGGCGATGCTCTGAACGATTTCAACCGCGCGCTGAGTCTCAACCCCTCGTCGGCCGAGGCACAGCAATACGCCCGGATGGTCCGGGAAATTCTCGACTTTCGCTACAAAGACATATACAACCCCTGATGAAAAAGCTCAGAATAGCCCTTTTGGCCGGCGGCGACTCCCCCGAACGGGAGATCGCCCTCCAGAGCGCCGCACAGATCGAAGCGGCGCTCGACCGTACGAAATACGACATCACGTTGATCGACCTGCACCACCGCGACTGGCACTACACGGCCCCCGACGGCCGGCAGTGGCAGATCGACAAGAACGATTTCTCGCTCACGGTGGACGGCTCCCGCACGGAGTTCGACTACGCCTTGATCCTCATTCACGGGACACCGGGCGAAGACGGCAAACTGCAAGGCTACCTCGACATGATGGGCATTCCCTACTCGTCGTGCTCGATGACTTCGTCGGTAGTCACCTTCGACAAGATCACCACCAAGCGCACCCTTGCCGGACATGTCCGTCTGGCACGCGAAGTCTTTCTGCGCCGCGGCGAAAAGGCCGACCTCGCGCAAATCGTCGCGGAGCTGGGGCTGCCGCTCTTCGTCAAACCCAACGCCAACGGTTCGTCGTTCGGCGTGACGAAAGTACATACCCGCGAGGAGCTCCCCGCAGCTCTCGAGGCGGCCTTCGCACAGGGCGACGAAGTGCTGATCGAAGAGTGTATCACGGGACGCGAGATGGGCTGCGGCGTGATGATCGCCGGAGGCAAAGAGTATCTGTTCCCCGTCACGGAGATCGTCTCGAAAAAGGACTTCTTCGATTACGAAGCTAAATACACGGCCGGATTCTCCGACGAAATCACTCCGGCGGATATCACCCCCGAAATTCGCGCCGAGCTCAACCGCATGACGCTCGACGCCTACAAGATGTGCCGCTGCTCGGGCGTCGTGCGCGTGGATTTCATCGTCACGCCCGAAGGCTGCCCCTACTTCATCGAACTGAACTCCATTCCGGGCATGAGTTCGGGCAGCATCGTCCCCAAACAGGTACGCCAGATGGGCATGACGCTCGGAGAACTCTACGACATCATCATCGCCGACACCTACCGAAAATGATCGAAATAGACGACAAAATCGTGAGCGCCGACCTGCTGCGCGAATGTTTCGCCTGCGATCTTTCGCAGTGCAAGGGCATCTGCTGCGTCGAGGGTAACGCCGGCGCACCGCTCGAAATCGAGGAGGCGGATGTTCTCGAACAGGAATATCCCAACTACAAGCCCTACATGACTGCCGCGGGCATCGAGGCCGTCGAACGGCAAGGATTCCTGGTCGTGGATCAGGACGGCGACTACACCACGCCGCTGGTCGACGACGCCGAGTGCGCCTACGCTTACCAGGAGAACGGTATCACGCTCTGCGCCATCGAAAAAGCTTGGGCCGAAGGTAAGTCCCCGTTCCGCAAACCCATTTCGTGCCACCTCTATCCGATCCGTCTGACCCGTTTTTCCAACGGCACGATCGGACTCAACTACCACCGTTGGTCGGTCTGCGCCCCGGCGCGCGCCTGCGGTCGCAAATTGGGCGTTCCGGTCTATAAAATGCTCCGGGAGCCGATCGTCCGTCGTTTCGGCACAGAGTTTTACGAAGCCTTGGAAGCCGCAGAAAAATACCTGAATCAAAAGTAAACGCCATGATAAGACACATCCTACCCATAGCACTGCTGACCGCATGCACGGCCGTGCTTCCCCTCTCGGCCCGCACGCCGAAAGTTCCGAAACAGAGCAAGGCGCAACTCGAAATGCAGCGGGCCATGATGGCCGACTCGTTGCGCATCATCACGCTGCAACTGGCTTCGACCGTAGATTCATTGCGCCACCGGCTCGAAATGGCCGAAGCGGCGCAAACAGAAGCGGAAGCCGCTCCTGTTACCATCACGATGGTTACTCCCGAGGACCCCGAGCAGGCGGCCGCCGACTCGGTAGCCTCGCTGCACCAGCGGCTCCAGCGCAAACAAATATCCTCGACGTTCGACACCAACGGTCTGACCGTCATCGACTCGCTCTCGTCGGGCAACGACGCGCTCTACGTCATTCTGTACAGCAACAACACCTGGAAATACGTGCGCAACCGCAAAGTCGCGAAGGACAGCACGATATTCGAAAAGTATTGGGATACCTCGACGCTCTTTCCCTACCGTGAGCTGAGCATGTCGGCCATTCCCCAGTCGGTGGTGATCGACCTGGTGGACGCCACCTCGGGCTATCACTGTCCTTTCCAGGGCACGATCCATCCGCGCGGCAAATACGGACCTCGCCGCCGCCGGCAGCACCAAGGCGTCGATCTGCCGCTGAAAATCGGCGATCCGATCTATGCGACCTTCAGCGGGCGCGTACGCATCTCGCAATATAACAAAGGCGGCTACGGCAACCTGGTCATCATCCGTCATGACAACGGACTGGAAACCTATTACGGACACTTGTCGGAACGCATGGTCGAAGCCGGACAGTGGGTCGAAGCCGGACAGATCATCGGACTCGGCGGGTCGACGGGCCGTTCGACAGGACCCCACCTCCATTTCGAAACCCGTTACTACGGACAGTCGTTCGACCCCGAGCGATTGATCGACTTCAAGAACGGCATGCTGTGCCGCGAAACGTTCCTGCTCAAGAAATCCTTCTTCAGCATCTATTCGAATGCCGGCCAGGACTTCGACGACGAACTGGCCAACGAGGAGGAGGACAAGAAAGAAGCCGCCGAAAAGGCCGCCATGCGTTATCACCGCATCAAGTCGGGCGACACGTTGGGAGCCATCGCCCGTAAGTACGGCACGACGGTCACGAACATCTGCCGTCTGAACGGAATCAAGTCCACGACGATTCTGCGCATCGGACGCTCGCTGCGCGTTCGCTAAACAGGCGCCGACCGCAATGGGGCTGTCTAACAATAAAAGTTAGGCAGCCCTATTTTTGAGGATTCAAGAATATTAAGCAGCGGAATAAATT
>CAXHRY010000054.1:0-9403 GCA_964018965.1 uncultured Alistipes sp. | reverse complement strand
CGGAAAACGAGACTCGAACTCGCGACCCCAACCTTGGCAAGGTTGTGCTCTACCAACTGAGCTATTTCCGCAGGTGCAGATGGTTTTCCATTGCGAGTGCAAAGGTAGTAAAAAAGTCGGTCATTCCAAATTTTTCAGTCGTTATTTTGCGTTTTTTGCCGAATGGAGGATCTATATTGCGTTTTTTTAGCCGGCTCGGCTGCGGTAGCGGCCTTGTGCAAGGGGCTGAGGTTCAGACAGCCGATTATTTTCAAGGCGTCGCCCCTCCCCGAAAGCGGGCCGATTACGGACTTCATTATCTAACGGATCGTTACCGGATGGGAAAGTCGCACGATTGCGGCAAATCGACCGATCGGGCCTTCGAACCGGCCCTCGCACGGATCTAAAATCGGCGAAAAGCAGTCGATTCGGTTATTCACTCCGAACGATGGCTGAAAAAGCGTAGTTCATTACCTCTCGTAAATTACGATTCGATATTTCGCGGAGTTCGATTTGAGACTTTAAACTTCGTGCAATAAAAATGCTATTTGATGTATGGATATACATGATTTTAATTTGGAAAATTGGCTTAAATGCCGGTTTCCGTTATAATACGCAACCGATTCTTTGGAGGTACAATGCGTGTCTAATATAAATATTTAGTCTATTGTAAATCGTAACCGATGTATTTGCCGGTGATGTATTTCATTGCATTTAATTTCAACGGTTTTATGGTTAGGGAAATTAATGGTTGTTCTGCGCTTCGGACCACGAACCGAAGCGCAGAACAAAGTCTCCGGTACGGTCGGCGCACCGGACGGAACGCTCGTCGCAGGCGTGACGGGCGTGATCGAGCGGATCTGTGTGGGAACGACGACCAATGCCGAGGGTAATTATACGCTCAAAGAGGTACCTGCCGATGCTGCACTGGTCCTCCAATTCATCGGTATGGAGAATCAGACGGAGCCGGTGGCCGGCAAGACCGTGATCGATGTCACGATGACGGACGATACGGTCGGTATGGACGCTGTGGTCGTGACTGCCAGCGGTATGACCCGTGCCGAAAAGACGCTGGGGTAAGCCGCCACGACGGTCAAGTCGGACGATATTTCGGCGTGGCATTCGGCCAGCGTCATGCCGGGCCTGACCGGAAGGGTCGCCGGTGTGTAAATTTAGCAGTCGGGCGGTGCCGGTACGTCGCAGAAGGTGATCGTGCGCGGTTACTCCTCGATGAAGGGTTCCGACCGGCTGTTTTATGTGATCGATGGCATGCCGATGAACAACACTTATACCGGTATGAGCGAGACCGGCGCGCTGAACAATGCGGCCGACTTCGGGAACTGGGCGGGCGACGTCAACCCCGAGGACGTGGAGTCGGTGACCGGGCTCAAGAGGGCGTCGGCAACGGCGCTCTACGGTTCGCGTGAGGCCAACGGCGCTATCCTCATTACCACCAAGCGCGGCAAGCGGACCCCGGATATCGTCGAAACTTACAACGGTTCGTTCATGGGCAGCAACGTGCTGCGCCTTCAGCAGTTGCAGCCCCGTTTCGAGGGCTGGGGCTATGACGACGACGGCGGATATTTCGGTGGCCGGGCGTCGGCCGAGAACGGTTTGTGGGGCCCGATGCTCGACGGCCGCGACCACATGTGGTGCGAGGCGGCCGATGCTATCAGTTTCTCGTTCGAGCGCTTGGCGCAGGACGAAAACAGCGAGAGTATCAAACTCGTGATCGTCGGTCATCGCTATACCGGCAGGGGAGAGGATTGCCAGGATCTCAACGACTTCATCGACGACGAATAATCGCGCGTTTAGGACGAAGATCCTTTGAAAAGACGATGGCCGTGCTCCCTTGCGGAGTACGGCTGTCGCGTTTTGCGGAGAGACGTTGGAATTTCGGGAACAGGGATGCGAACTGATTTGCGGTCGATTGCTATTTCGATAGGAGCTCCGGGTGTTTGAGGTTCGGACCGTTGCACGTTCGGTTTTATGGCGTATTCAAGACATCGAAGTCGCTTTCGTCGGACCTCGATATTGTTTTACTGCCTTTACGAAGCTCTGTAGTCGTAGCTTATGGAATTCCTGCGTCAAACCACAACCTCCTTGCGGGTCATGATCCGCGACGCATTGTTATATCATATATAGTTCCTACATCAAGCCACAATCGGCATCGACTTCAATGTGCGTTACTACATGTTGTATCTTATAATTCCTACATCAGACCACAACGATTTTCGGCTGCGGGTAGTCGTCCTTGCGGTTGTATCTTATATAATTCCTACATCAAACCACAACAATCAGCACAAAGACTTTTCACGAATGGGTGTTGTATCTTATATAATTCCTACATCAAACCACAACCTCGTACAGATGTGTTCAGTTCTAACGAGGTTGTATCTTATATAATTCCTACATCAAACCACAACTAGACAGGTGATGAGCTGATTTCTGCTCAGTTGTATCTTATATAATTCCTACATCAAACCACAACCAGATCCTGCTGATAAAGGCGAGAAGGAAGTTGTATCTTATATAATTCCTACATCAAACCACAACCCGCACGCGGCGCAGGTAGAGCGGATTATGTTGTATCTTATATAATTCCTACATCAAACCACAACCCGTTCTGCGAACACTTCGGAGTTTGCGGAGTTGTATCTTATATAATTCCTACATCAAACCACAACAGGTCCCCGATGATGCCGACCGGGTCATCGTTGTATCTTATATAATTCCTACATCAAACCACAACCTTTCGGCGGCGCGGCCGGAGTGGAACCGGGTTGTATCTTATATAATTCCTACATCAAACCACAACGTCGGGCTTTCAACTTGTTGATTACAGACTATTTAGACCGTATTTTCGGATAAAAATCCGCGCCCTTATGCCTCGGCGAAGTCGATTCGATGCGAATTCTCGTATTTCAAAGGACAAATATAACTGTTTGTTTAGAAAAATTCGAGTTGCTGCGGTGTTTCGGGTCTGGCGCGTTCGGATTTACCCCAGAAATTCTGCATCTCTCCGTATTGTTTGTCCGTGACGCTCAAAATGCTCGTATACCCCGACGGGGGCATCGATTTGCGTACTCGATTCACATGTACGTTCAGATTCTCTTTCGAGGCGCAGTGCCGCACATAAACCGAGTATTGCATCATCGAAAAGCCGTCTTTTTCCAATGCCTTGCGAAACCGGGCGGCATGACGTCGCTCGGTCTTGGTGTTGGTCGGTAAATCGAAGAATACGAACAACCACATGATTCGATAGGCATTCAATCGGGATTCGGACATTATTCGAGCTGCGGATAAAGCATTTTTTTTCGGGTTCCGGCAAAACATTTGGCCAACGACGCTGTGGTGAAGGTCAGTCCTACGTCGAGCGGCCGCAGAATCTTGTCGAAACGTGTGTCGACGAAAAGTATTCGCAGCAATTCGCTCTTTACCTCCTTGGTCAGATGGGGCCGATCTTGGACATAAAGCCCGTAGACCAGCTCGTCGACGTACGGACGATAGGGCTCCATCAGGTCGTCGGCCAACGGAAATGCGTTGTAACGGTTCCGATGGAATATCCCGAAGGCCGGCAGCAGTCCCGAGCCCATCAGCGAGCGTGCTACGGCGGCCCGCAAAATCGTGTATCCGTAGTTCAGGAGGTTATTCGGAGCTTCGCCGTCCCGGGTGCGGACGAACCTTTGGCCGAAAAGCTCCGACCAGTAGATCTTGGCGGCTATTCCCTCGCGGTTGTCCGCATCTCCGCTTTTTACGTTCCGGTAGTAGGGCTTCAGCTTATCCCCGTCCTTGCCCAGTTTGCGCAACAGTGCCGCCTGGTTGCGGATTTTCGCTTCGACGATCTGTTTCCAAAGTCCCTTTTTGAGCGGCTCGCTCGCTTCGACCTGTGTCCGGTAACTTTCGCCTTGCGTGCGATTGGAGTCGAGGTTCATCAGCATGGCGTTCGGCATCCGATCGTCGCCGCAGAACACGACGGCGACGTTGTTGTCGGAAAGCGCATTGAGCAGTGGCAGAGTGATCGTCGTCTGCTGATGCTCCAGCACGACGACTCCGATATCTTCGATCGGGACGCTTCTTCGTTGCTCGGGAGCCTCCTTCGTATGGATCATCATCTGTCCGTCGCGCAGGCTCAGGCAGAAGGGTGTCGAGAAAAACAGCGCACGTTTCAACATACGGGGTCGTGTTTGAATGTGATTTCGCCCGTAATGGTCAGCTCGAAATCGGATCCTTCGACATAGGCACGAAGCTGGGTATGCAAAAGTCCGATCACCGGACGATAGGGCTCGCCGATCTTCCAAACGCCGCTTTTCATTTTCAGATCTCCGGTCGGACGAGCTTCCTGATGATGCTTGAAAATCATGCGTCCGTACGTGTTGTCGGAAACCGTCAAAGTGCTCATCCCCGACACTTTGTACAATCGCTTTGCCAACTCTTTGGTGGAACATTCGTGCAGCTCCGAGGGCGAATTCTCATAGAACAGCACCATAGTACCCGTTTTGAGCAGGTATTTGAGCGGATATCCGTCTGCATCGCGGATCGGCACGAGATCGGGACGCGTCGCCCGGTCGGCGCTGGCCTTGAAGTACTGCGCGGCTTCCCGGTTGTTCACGATTTCGAACGATCGTTTTGTCTTTCCGCATTCGTTCGCACCTTCGTATATCGCCATGCAGTAGTTTCCGTCGTTCACGACGTGGAAATCCTGTTTGTACTCTTTCGTCGAGAGGTCCCGTTGCTTCTTGAGGGAAATCGGTTTGGTGACGCTCGGCGTGAAGATGCGGACTTTGCGGATCGGAATCCGTTTTTCTTCGTTCATCCAGATCGTATGCTCGTCCGGATTCATCGCCGTCTTGAATCCCACGGCAGCGATCGCCTCCTCGACGTGCTGCCGCACGACTGCGTCCACGATCTTCCCTACATCGGTTTCTTGCAGCTGGTCGAGCGACTTGCGGACGACGTATCGGATTTCGCCGTCGTGTTCGATGGCTCCGTAGAAGGTCTGCTGGTGCAGCGATCCGCGGGCCGTGTCGCCCTGCATGTAGAGCGGTTTTCCCCGGTTGTCGAGCTGTACCTTGCCGCGTATGCGCAGCTGCTTGCGGCTCTGTTTGGGGAAGTTGTCCGGCGTGTGGTGCGCTACGAGCAGCTCTTCGGCTACGGCTTTGACATCTTCGGTGAAGGTCGGCCACGGTTTCTCGAATTGCGGGCGAACGCCCTCGTTGCGCAGATAGCGTTCTTCGTCTCCGACATAGCGTGCCCAGCGGTCGTATTCGTTTCGGCCGATGCAGGCGATTGTGATGGCGTCGATGCAGTGGTGAACATGGTTCACGCGCTCTTTCCGGGCATATTCGCCCTGCAAGCCCCACATCCTGCGGAACTCGGCTGTCGTCGCTCCTTTCACCGTGTAGATGCGTTCGAACACGGTTTTCAGATAGAGCCGCGCGTAGCGTCCGATGATGCCGATATCGACGCCCTGCCGGTTGGAGAAACCGTCTGGAATCTCGGTCATGGTGAATCGATCGACCTTTCCGCGCCAATATTCGAGTTGCAATTGCAGGTAATGGCGGCGTTGTATGGCGATGTCCTTCTCGGTTTTCGTCGTGGCGTTCTTGCTTTTGCGCACCTGGCCTTCGATCATCCGTTGCAGTTGTTCGATTTTCTCCGGCCATGCGAATCCCTCGATGCGGGCCATGATCTCCTGGTGGGTCGACAGCTCGCTCGGCATCTTGGCGCGTTTGACTTCGCGGTTGAATCGATTTTCGCAAAGCGTTTTGTTCATCTGCGAGTTGTCGCCGCCGCGCGAACGGGGTAGGGTATGTTCGATATCGTAGCACGTCTCCGTGCCGATGAAATCCGAGATTCCGATTTGCCGACCCGTGTAGGGACATACATGGCGCTGTTCCTCCCAAAGACGGTATTTCAGAATATCCGCCTCGCCGGGTTCGATCTCCCGCCCGGTCTCCTCCGCGTAGAGGCTCCGTATTTCGTCGGCGAATTTCCGATGTTCCTTCTCCCTTTCGCGCTGGTATTGTTCGATCGCCTTGCGTTTGTTCGCATCGTTCAACCCTCGTGAGAATTCGATGTTGATCTTCGTGTCGCGGTCGATTTTTCCTTCGCGCAGCAGTGCGTTGACCAGCGCCCGCAGTCGGAACAGGGCCCGCATCGCCATCGGATTGCGTACGGAGGCCGTGCGCGGGGACCCCAGCAAGCGGATTCCCTGCTCGTTCGGTCGAACGGCGGGGTAGATTTCGATCGACGACGGGTGATAGAG
The DNA here is from genome assembly GCA_964018965.1 of uncultured Alistipes sp. Classification (GTDB taxonomy): domain Bacteria; phylum Bacteroidota; class Bacteroidia; order Bacteroidales; family Rikenellaceae; genus Alistipes. The sequence continues at coordinate 3,156 of CAXHRY010000054.1, read as the reverse complement.
CCTTCCGAGGCGTGAGACGTCGATACCGCGGTCGCTGAAATATGCTGCGATACGGCGCTCTTTGGAGTCGTATTTGTCGTAAGGGTTGCGCTTGTATTCGAGCAGCAGTTCTGCTATGTCGTGTGCGATCTCCTCGCGGCGGGCGTTGTCGGCTCGGAGCTCCTGCGGCAATGCGGCTTTGAGGTTTGCGACGAAGACCGCTTCGTCGTAGCGGTATCCGGTTCGCAGGTAGGGTAGCATCTTGCCTATGGCATTCAGACTCAGCGCTGCATATCCCTGCGGCAGCCGTATCGCGGCGAACGCTGCGGCCTGTTCGTCCGAAAGTCGTAGCTTCTCGCGGGCCCATGCGCGAAGACGTTCCTCGTCGTCGAACGCGAACAACGCATGCCATATGTCGTTGAGGACCTGTTCTGCGCTTTTGCCCGTTCCGAGCGTGTAGAGGCTGCATGCCGTCGCGAGCCAGTCGGCGCCGAACAACGCTGTCAGTGCAGCCGTCGCCGGACACCCGCTTACGGTCGTCGAACCTGCGAAGTTGAATCGGTACGGGGCCGCATTCCGGTCGTCCTTGCAGGCGTAACGGCCTTTGCCTGCGATTTTCCTGGCGATCTCCTCGAAATCGAAATGCGGTTTGCTTTTGCGCAGGAACAGCGGTCGGATCGTCTCGATCTCCGAGGGCGTCAGGGGGCGGGATTCGCGGTCCGAGGGTGTTTCGATGCGGATGTTGTTGATGAATTGCAACATGCGGAACTCCTCGAAACGGGGGTGCGATATCGGACAACGGGCTTTGCGTTTCTCGAACGTGCACTTGCCGACCGATCCTTTCTGCGATTTGAGCGGACGCTGGAAGAAGATCGCCCGATGCAGTGCCTTTTGCAATGCTTCGGGTAACTGTTGTTTCTCACAGACGGCCTGGAATTCGGCCAGATAGTGTTCGTTGCGCGAGGTGTATTTTTTGCGGATTTTCGCTTTCTGTTGATAGAGTTGGTAGAAATATTCGCCCAGGTAACGGCATCCGGCGTTCTTCATGTCGGCCGTCAGGTTGCGGATGCTCTGCTTGACCTGGCCTTCTTCGCTCTCTTTGCCTGCCTCCTTGCGGTTGCTGACGAACCCGCGCCGTTGTGCCAGGTGATAGAGTGCGCGTCCGAGAGCGTGGCGGTCGGCCTGGTCGTCGAGGTCGAGATGCTCGGTCAATGCCCGATAGCGGTCGTGATAGGGATTTTTGTCTGTGCTGTCGTCCGTACGCTGCCAGCGGATGAACTCCTCGTCGAGCGGGTATTTTTTGTGCTTGCGCCATTCGGACAATTGCTCCTCCGTCAGCTGCGGACACAGATCGTGGCGTACGAGTACTTTGAGTAGCTCGATTTTGCGCAGCCTGCGACGGAAATGGTGCCGACGCAGCGCCCGGGCGTCGGTGCGGTCCTGCACGGCGGGTTTTTCGTTGTTTTTCTCGCGGACGACGCCTTCGGGGAAGATGTCGACTCCCTTTTCGAGCAGAACATATCCGTTTTCGGCCTGCTGCGTGATTGCCCACCCCAGCGAGTCGGTGCCCAAATCTACTCCCAATACTTTAGCCATACGATGCTGATTTTCGTAAAACTAAATAAAAAGTTGCAGATATCCAAAATATATTGTATGTTTGTGGTGTAAGAATCCTACATCTTACCACAATAAGGCTACATGCCGAAGGTTTTTACCTACTGTCTCCGCGTCCTCCGTGGAGACTTTTTTTGGGAATTCGTCGATCGATCGGAGGCCTCTGCCTCCGCGACGTTTGCGAATGGTGGACCGCCGATACCCCGCCGCTGTGCGGCAGGTTATCCGATCGGTCACGGGTGTTGTATCCGATTGCGCTAAACTTCTGTTCGTAGGGTAGTTATTGCTCGGGAGCCGTCTCGAACCCGGGAACGATCGTGTTACTTGGGATCACGTTCGGCATTCGTTCCCGGATTGCGAGACGCATCCGTCGCGGTGGGCCGGGACGCTTCGCCGGTTTTGTAGCGAAGCGCCTCCTCTGCGGCCCTGCATCGTGCTATGTGGTAGGCCAGTAAAGTCATGTAAAAAGCGGGTACGGGGCGCTCTAAGAGACGCAACTCACAGATGAAGAATTCATTGCCCCGCGCCCGCTTATTATTTAAATACCTCTCTTTCGGTACTGAAAACGATAACGTCGTGTCGCAGCCCTCACGGAATGTATATGTCGCTTAAAGGGGGCGATATTCCGGGTGTACAAACGCGGATTTCGCGAAAACGAAGGTGCAGAACAAGCGACGGTGATGCACAACCAGCTTTCTGAAGTATCCGGCTCCGCATCCGCCGGATAAAACGGAAGAACCCTGTTATCGTCGAAATCGGGTTTTACGACGGTTGTTTCTCCGTCCGTATGCGGCATCCGGTCCTCCGGGTTACGATTGGCTGTCGTAACCTGAAGTGAACAATACATATTGATTATACGTGTTTGCATGGGATGCTTATCGGTTGTTTGATCGTTGTTTGTTTTGACCCTGCGAATCCCAAATGCAATACGATATTGTATGTGCGGACATAAAAAAGCACGGGACGCAGGTGCAGCCCCAACGGTCGGCCTTGCGAGCCTTCTCGGTAAGCTGTCCTTACGCCCGTGCACACCCACGGCCGAAGCCGTAGGCATAGCAAGGGTTTCAGACAAAGTTTATACCGAGAGAAATCTACTGCAAATGCAATAGTCGCAAGTTTACCGTTGGTATAAAGGTTTGTCCTAACCTTTAGAATATATTACGGCTACGTAGCCGCATTCGACTGCAAATGTAACATAACTTTTCGTTTCTAAGTTATGCGATCCGTCGAAAAAACAAAAGACGAAACGTGAACCTGGCTTAAAGAGGATAAGCCCGCGCCAAAAACGCACTTGCATTACTATGCATAGTAGGTCGTGAGATACCCGTCAGACTTCGTAACACAAGAGGCCCACGCCCGTCATGGCGTAGAGTTCGGATGTACTCACCAATCGGGGCGTGGCAAACGACCCGACGGGGACTTCCTCTTATTGCTGCTGACTGTAAATTTCTCACGTTTACTATGCAGCAATGCGATTCACGTCGCGTTCGACGGATCGCTTGTCCCAAAGGTAGTACAAAAAATTTAAACCGCAACAATTTTCGTGCGATTTTTTGCGATAAA
>CAXHRY010000053.1:0-9441 GCA_964018965.1 uncultured Alistipes sp. | reverse complement strand
TATACGGAGAACTCCGAGCGTACGGTCGCACTTTTCGGCGACGAGTTGGCCGCGGCGGTCGAGAAGTTCGTGAATAAAAATTTCAGACCGGTATCGAAATGACGGATTTCAAGAAACAGCTGATCGCACTTTTGGAGCGTGAGATTCCCGAATTAGCAGACAAGATTCAAGCCGGTGCGGTCGATGCCCGGACGCCTGCGCCTTTCGCCGCGTTCTCCGTACCGGAGGAGACGCCCGTAAGGACGCTGCACGGCATCGCCGGCTATCGGACGATGTTCGAGGTCGCGGTCTACGACAGCAAGTTCTCCGGTGCGGAGCGCCTCAAGCATCGGGTGATCGCCGCCTTGGAGGGCGCGGAGTTCGACGGCAAGCGCAGCCGCTTCGTCTCTTCGGCGGCAGAATACTACGCAGACTACGACCTGCACGGTGCGACGATGACATTCAGAATCATATAACGACAAAACTATAATTTATGCCTGAAACTTACGGAAACAAACAGGTCGTCCAAGGCGAGGATATCATCCTCTTGGTGGACGATAAGACGACGCTCCACGCCACGAGCCATACGCTGAAGGTCGATCTGGAGATGAAGGAGCTCCGCACGAAGGATACGAACGGCAAGGAGAAGTGGCCGGGCGATGTCTCGTGGTCGGTGGACGGCGACGGGCTGGTGGTCATTGACGATTCGGTCGAGAACAGCCACTCCTCGGAGGATGTTCTCGCGCTCGTTCTGTCGAAGAAGCTCGTCGATGTGGTCGTCAAGTCGCCGCTTACGGGTCTTACGAGGATGTACACGGGCAAAGCCTACATCACGACCTTTTCGCTCTCGACGCCTGCGGGCGACAATGCCTCTTACAGTTATTCGCTTACCGGCAGCGGCAACCTGACGCCGGTAGACAAACCTAAATCCTGACCGCTATGAAAGAGATCATCATTCAAGGTACGTCGCACCCAATCCATTTCGGATTGCGCGCCATCGACGAGTTCGTCAAACAACGCGGTGCGGAGTTCGGGCAAACGGTCGCTTCGACCGACGCCCTCGGATCGTTGGACAGCATCGTTGCGCTGACCGCCACGGGGCTCAACGAGGGTGCACGGCGTACTGGCAGCGACCGCCGCTACACCGAAGACGAGGTGTGGGACATCTTCGACGAGGAGCCGTCGCTTATCCTCGCCGTATCGGAACTCTTCGTCGAGAGCATCGCGCCGCTGACGGATAAGTTGGGCGACCTCTCAAAAAACGGGAAACGCCCGACGACGGGGAGCCGCAAGCGGTAACCTACGAGCGGTGGTTCGCCATCGCCGTCGGGCAGATGGGACTGGCACCCGAAGCCTTCGAACGTCTGACGCCCGCCGAGTTCATCTATGCGTGGATTGGCTGGGCGAAACGCGAGGGCGACAGGCAGCGGCAGGCGTGGGAGCGCGAGCGGTGGGCGGTATGGGTTGTGACCTGCATCCAGCTCGACCGCAAAGACCGCCGTCCGATGTCCGAGATGTTCCCGCTGCCGTGGGAGGGGCCGACGGCTCCCGCAAAACAAGAACCGACCATGCAGGAACGCATGGAACGAATCGAAGAAATGAAACGATGTATCCGAAAATAAGCCTGATTATCCTGACGATCGCTGCTGCCGGTTGCTCTCCGCTCCGAAGCACGCGATCCGAGCGGCACGAAACGCTTGCTATCACCGACTCGACCCTAACGACGCTGTTCCGGCAGGAGTTCGAGCGGCAGATCGGAACGCTCCGCCGGACCGTCGTGGAGTTTTATCCGTCGACGGAATACCCGGAACCGAGCGACGAACGACTGCCGAATCCGACCAACACGCTCCGCGCCGTTCTTCCTCCGTCGAAGATTCCGGCGGCGAGTGCTTCCCGACAGCCGGTCAAGCGTGTCGTCTATACCGAGGTGTCGATGCATAACGACCGCACGATCCTTACCGACAGCATTTCGCATAGCCGCATCAACACGGCCGCCCGCAACGACGTGCGGGAGCAGACCGACGAGCAACCCTCCTCCGGTGCCGCGTGGCTCAAATGGGCGACAGCGCTCGTCGCACTGACGCTTCTGCTGCTCTTATTCTTAAAACTCCGATAACCGAACCCTTATGGCCAGATTGAAAACTCCGATTTCATACTATGGCGGCAAGCAGATGCTCCTGATGCATATCCTGCCGCTGATTCCCGAACATACGCTTTACACGGAAGCCTTCTGCGGCGGCTGCGCCGTGCTGTTCGCCAAGCCACCTGCGCAGTGCGAGGTCATCAACGACACGAACACCGAATTGGTGAACTTCTACCGCGTGGCGCAGACGCAGTATGCGGCACTCAAGGCGATGATCGACGCGACGCTTCACAGCCGCGAGATACATGCGCACGCTCGGCATATCAACGAGCATCCGTCGTTTTTCACGCCCGTCGAGCGGGCTTGGGCGGTGTGGGTCTGCACGAAGTTGGGGTTCGCCTCGATGATCGACGGAACGTTCGGATACGACCGCAGCGGCACGACGACGCTGAAACTCCGCAATGCGAAAGAGGGCTTTACCGAGGAGCTGTGCGGACGCCTCGGCCGCGTTACGGTCGAGTGCGAGGACGGCATCGATGTCATCCGCCGCTACGACTGTCCCGAAGCGTTCCACTTCGTCGATCCGCCCTATGTCGGCAGCGACTGCGGACACTACAACGATACGTTCGACGAGGAGGATTTTTCGAGGCTGCTCGACACGCTCGCGACGGTCGAAGGGAAGTTCATGCTCACGATGTTCCCGCACGAGAAGATCGAACGCCTCGCCGCTCGATACGGCTGGACGATCCATCGGCTCGACCGCACCATCACCGCCTCGAAAGTCTCCCGCCGCCGACAGGAGGAGTGGATCACGACGAATTACTGATTAAACAATATTTTGTATTCTTTTAACAGATTCTGTAAATTGTTTTAGTGAGAGTATTCGTCCTCTGAAGTCTTGATCAAAAGATTTTTTGTATGGTTCCGGAACAACCAGACAGACATTTTCTCTATACATTTCCGTTAACTGATTTTTTGAAATTCCTTGTTGAAGTGTGAACAGATGCTTTACGGGAATACGATCAGCCTCGTTCAGAATTTGCCGCCATCGGTCTTTGCATGTAGTTTTGGCACCGAGAAATATCAGTTCTTCAGCCGGAAATTCAAAATTATGATAGGATTCGCCATCCGGAAATATAAAATCAGGCTTCTTATGTTCCTCTGTAATCACCTGCGTTTCAAAACGCAGGTGATTTGCATGGAATATGCTTGATAAATGATGCTCCAATGATTTGCCTGCCCGGCTCTTTCTCCGGTTCAGAATTTGATTGGAGTAGGCAATCAAAGTTTCCACGTTCCCGAATCCCCTGCTGATTTCGGGAGAATATAGTTTGGTTTCAAAAGATTTGAACAAATCATATTCCGTATTGATCCAAGCCAATATTGACGTGTCAGGATTATTTTGCAGAAATTCTTCAGATATATTGTGAGCTTGCATATGGCATTTACGGGCATATGCAGCCATTAGATTTGTTTCAGGGAAATGATCGTAACGAGACAAAATTTCCTGAAACAACTGATGCAATACATCTTCCGGATCAGGATGAGTTTGCATAGATATAAGAGCATTGGTTTCTGTCGGACCAATACCAATAGCTTCAAGGAATGAATCAATGTCATCATCCGCAGACAGCACATATGCTTCATAATAATTCTTGCTAATCTGACACAGGATAAACAAATCGCCGACGTTATCTTCAGAAAGAAATGGAAACCCTCGTCCAAAACGAGTGAGGCGATATTCGTTTCTGGTACCTTTACCGTAGTATATGAAGCGACTTTCTGTCTCGAACGTGTTCTGCCATTTTATCATGATTGTCCGATCCTTGTTTTCACCTTTCAGACCAGGATGATCAAACATGATTGACCATGCATTTTTAGGCATGTAATAGCCTGCCTGATGAGCACCGGTTGACCCGGCATCATTGGCAGATGTAAACTTGCAGAAAGCTTTTGTGGCCTTATTGACCGTGGCAATAGCACGTCCGACCAAATTATTTGCACTCATCATTCAACATGGATTTTACGAGGTTCCCGGCAACGTCCGTGATCAGGGGGACTATCACGGAATTTCCACATTGATGGTAAGCCTGAACTTCGGAAACAGCATCAATTATGTATCGATCACTATATCCCATCAAACGGGCACATTCTCGGGGTGAGAGCCTTCGGGGATTTTTTCCATCGCATTGAGGAATCAGGATTTCCGAACCATCTTTATAATATCTGGCACTTAATGTCCGTGATATACCATTCAGGTCCGTGAGTCCATATCCGAATCCATTCCCATTGGCCTGATGTTTCTTCGCGTAATTCTGAAGATACAGCCATAATTTATCCGTAAGGGTATATTTTGCATCAATATTCGGGTCCAAAATATTCCGGATCTTCAGATGCGGATCCTCCTTTACCGGAAAAGAGAATGTTTCCTTTTCCCGATACAAATCCTTTCTGAATCCGACAATCATTATTCGCTCCCGATGTTGGGGTACATAATATTTCCCATCCATTATTTGATAATGAATGTTATAACCCAATTCTTGGAGTGTATTTGATATAACATGAAAAGTCCGACCTTTATCATGAGATTGCAGATTCTTTACATTTTCGAGATAAAATGCTTTGGGGCGCTTTCTTCGGATAATCTCTGCAACATCAAAAAACAATGTGCCTTGTGTTTTGTCCAAAAAGCCATGGGCACGTCCCAGACTGTTTTTCTTGGATATTCCCGCAATGGAGAATGGCTGGCAAGGAAATCCCGCGCATAATATATCAAAATTGTCAGGTATAAAAGCCTTTATCCGCTCCTCAGTTATATCTCCGAACGGGACCTCGCCAAAATTGGCAAAATAGGTTTTTTGTGCATATGCATTCCATTCCGAAGAAAATACACATCGTCCTCCATGTGCCTGCATGGCCAACCGAAATCCGCCCATTCCGGCAAACAGGTCTATGAACGTAAATTTGGACCGTTCGGGAGATGGAAACGGAACATCAACGGCATCCTGGAACAATCCCTGCTCTTTTATAGACTTAAGTGTTATATCTTTTTTATCAATTGCAGGATTCAATGTACATAATATTGTCTGAAGATATTTACGACATTCTTTTCCATACGGAGAAACCGAAGCTCTGCCGGTATTATGCATCCAATGAGTGATGACCGCCAGCATTTCATGTACAGGTGGATGTGCTTTATCTGTTTTGATTTTCAGATTCTTATATAAAATGTCGGAGATTTTCATCTTATTTAATGTATTTCATTTTTATTTGCAGCAAAGATAGCAAAATAGTAGAAAGAACCGGTCATATATTCTCTCTGATTTTTACGGAAAGTGCTGCAAGTGTTGCGTCTCTTTGTTTCGGTTTCAACTGACACTCCCAGATTGTTATAATCTTCCAGCCTGCGGCTCGTAATGCTTCGTTTGCTCTGTTGTCTCTTTCAATATTTTTATTGATTTTATCAATCCACCAGTCTTTTCTGGTTTCGGGTATCACAAAATATTTACATCCTTCATGACCATGCCAGAAACAACCATTGATAAATATAATAGTTTTATACCTCGACAATACAATATCGGGAGATCCCGGTAAATTATGAACATTTATTCTGTATCTGAATCCTTGAGAAAACAGATATTTTCGCACCCATAATTCAGGTTTGGTGTTTTTGTTTTTTATTCGACTCATATTATAACTACGAGTTGCACTATCATGCTTATCTGCCATAGGTAAATCATTATACAAACAAAGATACTCATAAAAAGGTTATGTGCCAATAAATGCATATGCTGGAATTCGAGTACATAGTAAAGGGGAGTATTACCAGCGAATAGTTGTGGCCCCAGATCAACTCTTATTTCGTTCATTTCGTTGTTTATTGAAACCGGGTCAGAACACAATGTACGGCTCTGATTCCCGTTCAGAGCGGGACATTGTTTCTGAGATGGATCTTCTGCAGAATGTATATTTACCGCATAGGGGTTATTCGATAAATAGTTGATATTCTTTGAATTAAGTTGCTGATAAACTTGCGCGTCCCGAATAATGATGTTATGTTTGCAGTACAATAAACAATTGAACTGCAATCTATTAAATGACTCGATTATGAATACTGCGAATCGAAAAAGAACGGAAATCGATGCCGAACTCGACCGGTTGGAGGTCGAATTCGAAAAGAACCGCAAGGAGATGCAACGCCTTGCCGACGAAAACAGACGTGCCGGCAACCGCTACGGCGAATTATCGAATGCGAATCACGACATCAACAACCGGATCCTCACATTGCTCGCTGAGCGTTGGGAATCGGATGAGACGACCGATTGACGAAACGAGAGACGGACCCCGCCGAGAAACCGTCCTCGGCGGGGTTAAGGAAAACACATAAAGAGATGAAAACGATGAATACAAATGCAACGGTAGGCGACAAGATTTGCATTATCCATCTTCGCAACGAGGACAGCCGTTACGACGGCAAGGAGGGTACGATCGAGTTCATCGACTCGCTCGGACAACTGCACGGCACATGGGGCGGGTTGGCAGTCATTCCCGAAGTCGATCGGTTCGTAATTATCGAGAAAGCGGAATAATCGCCTGCAACGATAATGCTCGGTTCCGCTATCTTTTATAACATCTAATCTATTGAAAATAAATACGATAATAGTCGCCGAACAACTTGCGTGTTTTGAATAACGATGTTATGTTTGCAGTACGATAAACAACTAAAAAAGAGCGAATTATGAGAACGAACATCGAACGGTTTTTAGAAAGATTCCCGAAGAATGCCACGAATTGGGCGCAGGCGACGGACGAGGTGCGCGACATGGCTCGCAACGCTCGCGAATTGTTGGAAGAGTACGAAGGCGTAATCGTCGAACCGGTAAATTTCCGGGCTATCGAGACCCCGGCCGAGTGGAATACCGAAGGTCGCGAGTTCATCCTGACGAACTTCGACCGCATGGCGGATAGAACCAAAGAGCGCTTCTTCGACTACTTCCGCGAGTGGTTCGAAGGCGAAAAATAATAGGCAGATACACGGATGCTCCCCGCAGTTTGAACGGGGAGCATCCATCCTAACCCCGAAGCCAGATTATACGCATCTCTTTCGATAGGAAACCTATCGTGCTCCATCAGTTGTTTATCGTAGCCGGAGCCGCATCTTGTGCGGCTCCGGAATTTTATTTTGTACGTAAATAATGATTAAATTTGTAACGAAAACAGAATACGATGAAAGCCTATACCTATATCGCACACGGGCGGTTCGAGCTGCTCGACAAGCCGAAACCCGCCTTGCAGGATCCTCGCGACGCTATCGTGTGCGTGACGCTCGCGAGCATCTGCACCAGCGACCTGCATATCAAACACGGCAGCGTGCCCCGCGCCGTCGAGGGTATCACCGTCGGTCACGAGATGGTCGGCATCGTCGAGGCGGTCGGGTCGGAGGTGCGTCATGTCCGGGTCGGCGACCGCGTGACGGTCAATGTCGAGACTTTCTGCGGCGAATGCTTCTTCTGCAAGCGCGGTTACGTGAACAACTGCACTGATCCCGACGGAGGTTGGGCGCTGGGCTGCCGCATCGACGGCGGACAGGCGGAGTATGTTCGCGTGCCGCATGCCGATCAGGGGCTGAACCGCATTCCCGATACGGTGAGCGACGAGCAGGCATTGTTCGTCGGCGATATTCTGGCCACAGGCTATTGGGCGGCGAAGATTTCGGAGATTGCGCCCGACGACACGGTGCTTATCATAGGTGCCGGACCGACGGGTATCTGCACGCTGCTTTGCGCAAGGTTGAAACACCCCAAGCGAATCATCGTCTGCGAACAGTCGCCCGAACGGCGGCGATTCGTGCAGGAACACTATCCCGAGGTGTTGACGGTCGCACCGGAGGCGTGTCGCGAGGAAGTTCTTGCGAACAGCGACCGCGGCGGCGCCGACGTCGTGCTGGAGGTGGCCGGTGCGGAGGATACGTTCCGCCTGGCGTGGGAGTGCGCCCGCCCCAATGCGACGGTTGTCATTGTTGCGCTCTACGACCGGCCGCAGGTATTGCCGCTGCCTGACATGTACGGCAAGAACCTCACCTTCAAGACGGGCGGCGTGGACGGCTGCGACTGCGCCGAGATCCTCCGCCTGATCGAGGCGGGTGAGATCGACACCACGCCGCTCATCACGCACCGCTATCCGCTCGGCCGCATCGCCGAGGCATACGACCTCTTCGAAAACCGCCGCGACGGAGCGATTAAGGTAGCAGTCGATTGTACCGAATAAAAAAGTCTGTATTATGTATCCGCACGATAACATTTTCAAGATATACTATAGAATAGGTCGGGCATTGCCGTTCGAAGTAAGACGATTTCCCGATGGGCGAGTTTCCGACTGGTATAGGAACCAATCGGTCGTCGTAACGAAGATCGCCCCGAAAGGCGAATACGGTCATGCTTGGGGATATTACCTGCGCAACGGACAACGAGAAGATGCGTATTGGTGCAAGAAAAGCGATGCGGAGCCTCGTCCGATTCCTTGTTGCGGGTGCGGCGGATGGGTTCTCGTAAATGTAATCGGCGAACCGACTGCCACACCGGATATCGACATCGAACAGGCCTCGGAGCATAAGCCCAATGACAAATTAGGGCCTTCCGACACGATGCGATTCGGCAAGCATAAAGGGAAAACGCTGGCAGAGGTCAAGGCTGAAGATGAACAATATCTTCGGTGGGCAGAGACCAATGTAAGCGGTTTTTGCGTAGACTGGGAAAGTTTCGAGCAATAGCATTCACGTCAGCGTCCACCCCTTGTCTGTCGCGATCGCTTTTTGGATAGCATTCAGTTTCGCGAGGTTCTTCGCCCCGATATTGCAGGTCTTGCCATTACCTGTGTCGGATAGCGCATTCAGCAGGAATACCAAACTTTCGACCGTGAGTTTCGGGCAGCCGTTCACGGCGATGTCCACATCGACGGGTCCGTCGATGATTACCGTTTCGAGTGCGGAGCAGGAGACGAATGTCGTGTCGATCTTCGATGTTACCTTGCTGAAGTCGAGTCTTCCGCCGATTTTACGCAGGCTCTTGCAGCCGTGGAACATCTCCGAAGCGGAGGTAATGCGCGAGGTGTCCAGTCCGCCGATCTCCTGCAAGTTCGTACAACCGTAGAAAGCATACATCATATTCGCGACGTTCGAGGTGTCGAGCGTCGGCACGCGCTCCAGCGCCGTACAGCCGTAGCACATCTGATATATCGAATCGAACGACGCCGTGTCGAGTTCCGGAAATACCGGCATCGTCGTATTGCCCCGAAAGAGTTGGTAGCCGTTGCGGATCTGATTCATTCCGCTGGTACTGTCCACCAATGCGACTTTATCGACGAGCGATGCCAACGTCTCT
>CAXHRY010000052.1:0-10731 GCA_964018965.1 uncultured Alistipes sp. | reverse complement strand
GTATCGTAATGGAACTTGGCGTCGGCATATGCCCGAGCGAAGTCGATCGGACGTTTCGGACGTCGGAAACAGTAGTGATCGTTGCAATAGAGCAGCTTACCCTCTGCATGGGCGAAGTAGAGGAACGGCGTGCGGTTCGATTCGACGTAATTCAGTGGCAATATCTTTACTCCGTTCGGCGTCTTCCAATGCTGCAATTTCATTTTCTGTATAAGGGTGTAAAGCGGGATTCACGTAAGGGGCAAGCATAAGAATATATAAAGGCAGGTGGTTCTCGTCCAACAGCGTGGGATATGTACTCTTTAATTCCAACAATTTTTCGTAATGCGGCATATCGAAAATGATTTTCAAATCCTCAGGAAAAACATCGAGAGTACGAGATTGCCAATATTTGGGCAGTACATCGACTACTAAATCATTATCGTAACAGGCCCTTTCAAGATTCTCGCTGATGCTCCAGCACGAAAATTCATAGTATTTTTCAAGATAAGGAAATGCTTGCTTGATGAAATCCAGCGGAAACGATATTAGGCTCATAGTTTTCAAATTGAGGTTATTTCCAAAGATAGCGATTTTCTGCAAAAATTTCTTGGAAAATATTATGTTAAATATTTGGATTTAGATAAAATGCTTTATACCTTTGCATATCATTTCACAGACAAGGGTAATTCTTGTTTCTTCCATAGAAAATATGTTTATAGGACGGATAAGGACGGCATTAATGCTGTCCTTGTCTTTGCTCTATGTTACCACATTTTTTGAGTGTGAAATGAAGATTTCCTATAAAGAATATATTTCAGAATCAGAAAATGTGGAAGATTCCAATTAAAGAGATAGTAGGTTTTTGAATGACGGGATAGAGAGTTGCTCAAATCTGTCCTATGCAAACTGCTCAAAAGTGTCCTATATATACAATACCTACTTATACACTACCTATTAAAGTCGTACCGACCATGTACTACCATATCAAAGACCGCAGGTGATTCGAGAACCGCAAACAGGCCAAAGACCATTACGGCGTGGCCTGCTTTCGCAAACTGCTATACTTAAAAGAAATCATATTTACGAACAATCAAAATTCCATTGCTAACGATGAATTATACCGTAATCCCCAAATCAATCGTAAACTTTCAGACGGGCAACAGTAAGCCTATTGATATTTACGTGTGAGCAACCATTAAATATTGCTCCAATCACAAGACCAACATATCCCATATGACAGAGGAAAAACTATCCTTGCTGACGGGACTGGATGAACGAACCATACGACGGAACATTAAACGCTTAAAGGATGCAGGTTATCTGACCGTGCAGACTATCATTAAAGAAGATGCAGACAGAGGATTTATAAAACGTAATTCTTACATTATAAAGCCCGTTATTAAAGACTATTTCTTTTTGGATAACAGTTTCTTTAAGAGGAACTATCCCGCCAAGATTGCAGGGTTTCTGCTCTTATTAAAGGCAATATGCCTTAATAATACAGATACCGTCCAATGAAATATATCCCAAATTGCAAAGAGTATCGGATTATCGAGAAATACGACCACTGCATTATTAAATGAATGCCTGCAATTAAGGCTTATAAAGCCTATTTCTAACGGCTACGAACTGACGGCAGGTTGTTTTATCAATTCCTCTGTTAGAAAGACCAATGCAGGGATTTATAAGGAGCTATGCGAGTTCTGCAAGATGAAAGGTGTTGCCGCTCCCAAGTGGGATAAACGAGCGAGGTCCGTACTGCTTACCAAGTATAATGCAATAGGCTTATCGAGAACAGAGCCAATAAGCATAACCTACCAACTCGATAAACGATGCAAGAACTTGCCCGAAAAAGTATCGTTAGCCTACTTTATAAAGGTGCTTGATATGCAGGAACAATATAAAGCCGTTACGGAACGAGCCGAACAAGCAAAACAGTTTAAGGAGGAGTTCAAAGGTTTTGAGTTTTAGAAGCATTTTTCTAATTTTGTTAGAAAGGCTTTAATAGTATGAATAGTAAGCAATATATTCCCGACGTGTTTCATGGTAAATGGAGATTCCCAGAAAAGGATGAATTCAGACGGCAATTCTGCGAATATCAAGAATGTATGGGAACATTGTACTACAATGAAAATGAACCCATAAAATTGGAGGTATACCATGAACCCTCACAAGGAGTTATTGCCCGAATGGATGGCTATTACGATACAATATGGGGAAAAGATGCAAATGGGTATGAATTTACACTTTTCAACGTAACTATGGACGATCCTATAAAGGATGACACAGTTGTAGATATTTCAAAGTTTGTATTTACTATCAATTGTCTCATACTGGGCCGCCATGTTCAATCAATGGATGAACCGATATTCGATATTTGCACGGTAAAGTTCCCTTACCTAAAAAATTGGGCATTTCAAGATAATCGAGAGGAAGAACGTAATGGCAAACTTATTTCATGTACGCTGGATTTGCGGAAAGGCGATCCGTTTTTGGAGACAGAAATTGAAGATGGAATCAAAATAGCTTTAGTGCCTTATTCGGAGTATATACCTGCACGTTACGATACAACCGTTGCCCAAAATACCTATTTGCGAGTTTCTGCTAATAAACCTATTCCAACGAATAGGCTGATGCAACTTGTTTTTGAGTTTTCTCAATTTCTATCTATTGCACTTTTCAGTAATCAATCGCCATGTAAGATAGAGTTGAGAATCCGACAAGAACCGAGAAGATGGGCATTTCTTTTATATGAAATGGAACCATCCACAACCCCTTATAAAGTGCCATTAGTTAAATATGATAGATTAGCAGACAAAGTGCCTTTGATGTTATTTGCATGGCATGCAAACTTTGAGCAGTTATCACCTATCTGCAATTATCTGATTCGGTCGTTACAACATAACCGTTTTTTCGATGCTCCCGATTTTCTGATAATAGCACAGGCATTGGATGGCTACTATAAACGCTTCGTCAATAAAAAAGATGGTAAGGATATTAAAAAATATCAATTACAAATAGAAAGGTTATTAGAGCAGTTCAAGGGTGTTTATATGTTACAGGAGTGTCGAATTGATGCAGAAGAACTGACGCAATCCCGACATAAATATTCGCATTTGATTCCCGACGATGATAAAATGGTTAGCAAGGCAGTTGCAGGGGATGATTTATATGATTTGACGCAGAAATGTATCGTTCTATTAACCTGCTGTATTTTGGACAATATCGGATTGACAACAGATGAAATAAATATCTGTTTTAAAGATTCAGCCATACAGCAGATTGTCCGAGATTTGCCGCCGACATTTGATTGAAAAGAATATATCCAGCCCTCATGTACGGGGGGATAAAACCAAATGTATAAAAGAAGAACAGCAGCAGAACGATAGATAACCTTTATATATCAAACGTTTAGCAGCGCGATGCCCCCAGATGCGCCGCGAAACGAAATGTTACTTCGGTGTTACATTCGAACAAGATTTGAATGCAGTGTTCGAACCCCGATGTTACATCGCCTCCGAAAACGGCCAGAAACGGCCAAATTTCGGAGGCTTTTTGATGTCTGCAACCGTAGGCCGGATTTATGCCAGAGCCCATTTGCTCCGCGATTTCAGCCATTGGCGGGCGTGTATAGGTGAGGTCGTCGTGCCGCCGGTTGAGTATCGTATTTTCATCGTTCAAACGGCCGTTCAAACCCTCATCAAACAAAGCAAGACGCTCTGCCATTTCGGCTGGCATGTTCTATGGTCCGAGATTTAGACGGCCACTAAAACGGACGTTTAGACGGACAGGGATTTTATTGTTATCAAAACGAAAAAGATACGTTAGGCGGACATTTAGACGGACAAAAACGCGAAAAAATCTGCGCTCAAACCGATATTTAGCAACAGAAAACCCGGTAAAAATGCAGGAAAATAGCGGTATATGTACCCCTTTAATGACACGATATTTTCGGTTTTAACACTTAGCAACAGTTGCAAATTATTAAGATGCAGCTAAATAACGCTAATGTCATACTGCTACCCATATCGAAAATTGCGCGAGTCGCTCTAAAAAAATTTTTTCACGCTACCGAGCACCTGCCATACTCCCCTGATTATTGACTTGGGGATTTCCTGCTCGTCGTATTCTTTATTAACAGGCTCAAGGCGGATATATTCGGGATTCTCTGATTTGCGCACCCGTTTAACCGTTCGCCATTCGTCAGTCATAATGCCATAGATTTCACCATACAGTAGATAGGTCTGCCAATCTTCGATTTTGCGTAGTGCAATGATGTCGCCATTACTGATCAGCGGCTCCATCGAATGTCCCGTAATATTTGCCCAGCTATCTGCTTTGCCGTATTGGGGCAAATTTATATATCCTGCCGGGGCATAGGCTTGGTCATTTATCACAAGATCGAATCCACCGCAGAAATCTACATCGTAATATGGCGTTCCTTTAATTATCCCCGTGTTATGCTCTGCTTGGTTTTCCGCTAATTCAAAATGATTTATACTGAATGTTTCGATAAATTTATCCAAGAAAGCATCTGTAATACCTCGTCCCCCATTGATAATATTGTTGATATATTGAGGTTTTACACCCAATTTTAGCGCAATGTCTACTTTTGAGAAGCCTTTGGCTTTCAATCTTTCTATTTCATTTGTTAACCATCGCTCTTTTAGGGTTGATACCTTCTCCATGTAAAATAAATCAAAATAATTTGCACAAAACTTGCATAGTAAATCAAAACGATTTATATTTGCATTGTCTTAAAAATTAAGACGGGTGTAAAGATAGTGAAAAATCTAATTATACGCGAGGTGAAAAAGAAGATTTACACAGTGATGGTGATGGGTTATACGCTTGAAAGGCAGTATATCGCCCATTCTGCGACTCTGGCGAAGTTCGATATCGAGTTTACGAAACGCCGTGCCATCAAACAAGACGAGGTGTTGCAGGAGGTTTACGACCGATACCCGGAGATTATTGAGAATTCTACCGATTGGGATGTCGTAGAGGTCGAATATCGCTGCAACGGACTATTGAATACCGCCAAATTCATCCACATGGGCGGTTATGTTCCGCAAATGAATTAACACAACATGGCAATCATGGAAAACAAGGTTTATCTGGTGCAGACGAGTACCTATTTATACCGCCACGGGGTGGCTTGCGATACTGTTTACCGAACCCGTGGAGTCTACACGGACAAAGCTGAGGCGGAACGGGTCGCACGGACTTATGATGATTATGCAACCTCGGGATTCGTAACGGAAATCGAATTGAATAAAGAATACGAACAATTATGAAAAGAATCAATCTACCCAAGAACAAGCGGGCGCGATTGTGCCGGACATTCGGCACGAGTGGAGTTACGGTGTGGTCGGCTCTGAACTATGTAACCAACATGCTTAAGTATGAGGGCTTTTTATTCCATACCCCCCCCCAAAAAAATGTCAATTTATGTCATCTCATTTCTATTGTCTTTTAATAGCATATTATGAACATTCATTTCTATCAAAGAAATTCGTATATTTGGATGTAAAATGAATTTTGATATGGATATAGAGCAATTGGCAACAAGTACTATTAAACTGTTAATAGCAAAAATGTCTTTATTATCTGCATATATTGCTGAAAAAGACAAAGAGCCATTGTGGGATGGACACATCTACATTTACACCAATAAATCAAAAAAGAATGAATCGCTATATGGGCGAATTCCCGTTCAAGTCAAAGGAGAACGAGTTAAGTCCATAAACAAACCTACGCTAACTTTTCATGTACCCATATCTGATTTGAGAAGTTATCGCACTCTCGGTGTTTTATATTTGGTTGTTGGAATAGATGATAATAGTGATACTAAGTCTTATTATTCACTATTACAGCCAATCAAAATAAAGAAATTATTAGCCAATAAAGGTGGTCAGCAAGGAACTAATATTAAATTGAAGGAATTACCCACAGATGAACATGAGTTGGTTGCTGTACTGATGAATTTTTTTGATGATTGTAAAAAGCAAGTTAGTTTTGTTGATACTCCAACTTTAAAATTGGAAGATTTTAAAACGCATGAAACATCAATCAATGTTACATATTTTGGTGATTCTCCCGATTCTCTATTTGATTATATATTTAATCATGAGGTATGCTTATATGCCAAACCTCCTTTAGATATTTATCCAGATATACCTCTTGATACAGTCAATTGTCTTCAACTGGAGAGGACAATAGAAAAATCAATTACGATTAAAGGAAAAACTCATTATTCGTTGTATCATCTGGTCTATACCAAAAGTGGGAAGTATCTCCAAATTGGGAAAAGTATTAGATTTAACATAGGCGAAAATCTCAAAGCAGACTTTAATTTGCAAGGGACACTATCTGAACAAATTACAGATATGTCCTTTTTGTTGGATTTTTTTCAAGCAGGAGAGGTTACATTAGGAGATGCAACAATTCATCAAGATCCTACAAAGATAGACGAAGAAATAACGCCTCGAATAGCTGAATTTCAAGAACATTTAGAATATCTAAAAAATATTCAAAAAGTTCTTGTCGCATTAAGTGTAAAAGACGAATTGGTTATTGATTACAATGACTTTAAACCAGAATATCGCGAGAAAATAACTCTTTTAATTGATGTCATTTTAAGAAAGAAGCGCTGTTTTAATAAGGGTCTAAATGATGCTTCTCCGTGTTTGTGTGGGCTCCAAATATTTAATTTATATATTCCTGTCGTTTTTGTAAAAGGGAAAGGCAAGCAGTCAGATATGTTTATCAACATTTTTGAGCAAGAAGTTAATGTATCCATATCACGCAGCAATGGGGAGACATATCCCATATCTAAATATGTATTATTGGAACAAATAAATTATAAAGAACTTCCGCCTCAATACTATGATCGTATAATATCCTCTTTTAAGCAGAATATTATGGATTGTCCAATATTGGCAGATCGCTTAAACTATTCGTTGTTGGATATGCTACGAGCATATGATAAAACTGCGAATCCGAAACTACTTGATTTATGTATAAACTTTTCTAAATGGTTGTTAGAAAATGCTAATGAACTGCCGTTGCCAATTAGGCAATTAAATTATTTGCAATCTGTAAAACGACTTCGACTTTTAACTGGCCCAGAATTAAGTATTATAAATGACATTATTCAAAATGACACCGACCCTGAACATAAAATAGCTGCTTATTTACTTTGTGATAATCAGGTGCAAGCACAAGTATTGTTCAATACATTGGATGATCAAGAAAGATTTAGAACATTTCCCATTTATCAATTGCTTAATGCGTAAAGCTTTAATGTTAATTTAATATGAGATTTTATCATCTACCCACGAATAAATACCCCAATTACCCCCCCCCTCCCCCTATTTGGTTTGGAAAACGAAATTCGGGGAGGGATTTTTTATGATGGATTATCAAGAATAATTGCAAAACGAATACAAAAGCTACAACGGGGATGATTAGTTTAATCATTTACTAATCATCTAATTTGTAGAGTTATGCAATTAAGACAATCCTTGCGTCGGGCAGCCAAGATGCGGCTTGCTCTGGCGGGAGCTTCGGGTTCGGGCAAGACCTATTCGTCGCTCCTTATCGCTTACGGAATGACAGGCGACTGGTCGAAAATCGCCGTCATCGATTCCGAGAACTGTTCGGCAGACCTTTATGCCCACTTGGGAGGTTATCAAGTCCTCACCCTCGAAAACTATGCTCCCGAAACCTACATCGAGGCCATCGGCATTTGCGAGCAGGCAGGAGCCGAGGTAATCATCATCGACAGCATCTCCCATTGCTGGGATTATCTGCTGGATTTCCATGCCAACCTGCAAGGCAATTCCTTTGCCAACTGGGCCAAGGTTACACCTCGTCAGAACGCCTTTATCCAGCGGATTCTGACATCCTCCGCTCATGTTATCTGCACGATGCGTTCCAAGCAGGATTATGTGCTCTCGGACAAGAACGGTAGGATGGTTCCAGAGAAGGTGGGCTTGAAAGCCGTACAGCGCGACAACGTGGATTACGAATTTACCGCTGTCCTTGATATAGCGATGAACCACAAGGCCACTACGTCCAAAGACCGCACGGGACTGTTTACGGGGCGTCCCGAATTCCTTATCACGCCTGCTGTGGGGCAAGCCATCCTCAAATGGTGCAACATGACACAGCCTGCACAACCGAATGTTCAACCTCAAACTCCTTACAACCATGTACCCAGCGTTTCAGCCTAATGCAGAATTTGCCGTCGGTTTGAACTCCGACAGTCCTTTCCTCGATAACCCTGCCGCAGAGGTGGCAGCGGCCGTAGGGGAACAACCAGCCCAACCTGCAACGACGGGTGTTGTCGTTCCTTTAGGTGTACGGCATAACCGCCACTTTATCGAGGCCAATACCAAGCCCGTCGATATAGCCCATTTGAGAGAGGATTGCGTCGTTCCCGTATTCAGCAAGGACAACGAGGTGACCATTTCCACCAGAGTTTTATCGAAACGGTGCTGGGTGCTGCACACCGTATGTTCCCGCAGGAGGTAATCGACGCTCCCGATATAGTCGTGTCCCATATCATCAAGGGACGGATTCCAGCGGCTATCCACAAGCCCGTGAACCAGCTTCTCGAAACCGACAAGACCATCTACTACGAACGGATGGCTTTCTGTTTCGAGATACCCACGATTTACGAGGAGGTGGCAGGAAACAGATTGAACCTCTCGATAGGAGGAGTAAGGGCCTACAACCACGAGAATCTCTATTCCAAGAAGACGGTCGAGAAATTCAAGGTCTTTATCGGGTTCAAGAACCTCGTGTGCTGCAATCTTTGCGTATCAACGGACGGATTCAAAAGCGAACTGCGGGTGATGAGCGTGCAGGACTTGTTCGATGCCTCCTTGCGCCTGTTCCGAGAGTACGATGCCGAACGCCATGCAAAGCTGATGGCAGCGATGCAGGAACAACACCTTACCGAACACCAGTTCGCCCAGCTTATTGGCAAGACACGGTTGTATCAATACCTGCCCACAGCTGAGCGAAAGGCATTGCCTGCTATGGAGTTTACAGACTGCCATATCAACGCGGTTGCAAAGGCGTATTACATGGACGAGAACTTCTCACGAGGGGACAATCCTGAGATTGATTTGTGGAGGGTTTATAACCTCTTTACGGGAGCCAACAAGTCGAGTTACATCGACACGTTCCTCGACCGTTCGCTGAATGCTACCGAACTTATCACAGGTATAGGCAGAGCTATCGAGGGCGATGCAGAATACAGGTGGTTTGTGGAATAACTGAACGAAAAAATACCTTTAATTCCTTGTTATATTTGGGAATTTAAGGGTATTTTTCTTATTTTTGATAAAACATTTTTTTATGGATAAGAACTATAAACTCGCGGCATTAGCATTATTTAGAGAATTATATAATAACAACAAAGATGTTTATGGAGTCCTTTCCATATTTATTAACCATGTTATATATAAACATAAATTAATTTCATTTTCTGAAACAGAGATAAATGGTTATTTTAAGAAATATTTAATGATTTTGTGACACTTCGTCCACGAATACCCCGCGGAGGGGGGGGGTGATGGGCATGGCTTTAATGCGTGTGCCGTCAGAGAGCGTGTAGCATCCGAATTTGATGGCAGGAAGGCCGTCGACGACAATCTCTTCGCCCCACTCCCAGCGTTCTGTCGGCATATTGTCCCAAAGCCGGTAACCCCACACGATGATGTATTCGGGGCGATACTCTTCCAATACCTCGAAGAACGCTTCGGACGAATTCACGTAGTCCGATTTTTTGCCGCCCTGACGTGGACCGGACATGGGAGTTTGCAGATAATTGTAAAATACTACCGAATCCCATATTCGCTTATGGTCGGTGCAGTCGGTACTGCTGCCGACCAACGACTGCTCGAATTTATGGAATGATTGCAGATAGGACGGTACGGTTTCGGGACACCCTAAATACTCCTCGAATACCCGCCCGGTCGCGTCGGGCGACGGCTCGCCATCGCCATAGTGACTCTCTCCGAGAACGAGAATCCGTTTGCCGAAAATTCCGCCTGACGAATATTCAGGCCCAACCCACGGCATAAAAAATACATGCTTCATAAGTTTTAGGTTTAGATGCCGTACAACTCCAATTCAGCGGATTATGCGCAAAAAGAGAGTGTGGAGCTGATTCCGTCTATCCAAATGGAGGTTGTGGAAAGACCTGTGTAAGAATAAACGACGCGATACCCCACACTTGGATAGATATGGGGTATCGGGCACAGGGATATGCCTCGTCCATAATCTACACCAGAAATGAGTGCTGTTCGTTGCCCTCTTACACTTGAAAACTTCCACATCTCCATTTGAGGCCAAAAGCGAAAACACTTTCATCAAAATATGTCTGCTCCGGGCATGTAACCCTGCGCAAGCAAAAAGATAGAAAAATTCCGCTTTTCGAACAACACTTGCGCGGAGTATCGCGCAAAAATATGGATCAGCATAATGTGCTGTATCCGAAATCACTGCGACTACCCGGCTGGCGAATGGCTATGAAATTCACAGAAATAGAGGCCGAATATTTGGTTGTTTGTCGGAAACGGATTATTTTTGCAGTGCAAAACCCTCCGGCATCCCGCCTGCAATAGGGAGCGGGCTGCGTCGGAGTCCGGAATTTTTTGTGAAGGGAGCATAGCTCAGTTGGTTTAGAGCGCCTGCTCGACAAGCAGGAGGTCTGCGGTTCAAATCCGCATGTTC
>CAXHRY010000051.1:0-10766 GCA_964018965.1 uncultured Alistipes sp. | reverse complement strand
ATGGGGTTCAAACCGTCCGGTATGACGGAGCAACAGCTCCAACAACTCCAAATAGCGTTCAACCTCTGAAAACGCATCCGCGTTGCGTTTGAAAATGTACGTGATGAAAAGGATTATCACCCTGTTATATACCGTTCTGGCAATGATTGCGACGGTTCGGGCACAAACCGATATTCTGGAACGAGGACTGGAGGGGCGTTGTACGGATGCCGATCCCATTGCGCGCAAATACGTAGTGCCGGCACGGTTGGTCGCACTTCCCGATTCGCTCGTCTCGGGCGTCGACAATGCCGAGGCTCTGCTGCGCCCGTTCGACGGCCAGCTGGTCGCGGGTCCGTCGGATGTCTGCCGGCTCTCTGCCGAGCAGGGACGGAGCGCCTCGCTTCTGCTGGATTTCGGCAAAGAACTCTACGGCGGTCTTGAGCTCGCGGCGGCCATTCGTCCGGATCTGCGGGCACTGAAGGTCCGTATCCGTTACGGCGAATCGGTCAGCGAAGCCATGAGCGAGGTCGACGGCACGACGCCGATGTCGAGCGCGACGAACCAACATTCGTTGCGCGATTTTACGCTCGATTTGCCTTGGTTGGGGAGTGTCGAGGTGGGTAATTCGGGATGTCGTTTCGTGCGTATTGATCTGGTGGAGCCGGAAGCCGTCCTCGATCTACGCTCGGCGAGAGCCGTTCTCAAATACCGCGACATACCCTATCGGGGATCGTTTCGTTGCAGCGACGACCGTCTGACCCGCATTTGGGAGACGGGGGCCTACACCGTTCACCTCTGCATGCAAAACTATTTGTGGGACGGTATCAAACGCGATCGTTTGGTCTGGTTGGGCGACATGCACCCCGAGATGATGACCGTAATGAGCGTTTTCGGCGACAACGAGGTGGTGCGCAAGAGCCTCGATTTCGGGCGCGATACCACGCCGCTGCCCGGTTGGATGAACGGAATTGCCGCCTATTCGATGTGGTGGGTGCTCATCCACCGCGATCTTTACCTGTATACGGGCGATCGGGACTACCTTTCCCGGCAGCGCGAATACATGCTGGAGCTTTTTCGATTGCTGGCGGCCGGCATGAACGGCGATCGCGAACAACTGTCGGGCTTTCGGCTGTTGGACTGGCCGACGTCGGAAATGCCGGAGGCGATTCATGCCGGATACCAGGCGTTGATGATCCGAACGATGGAGGCGGGGCACGAAATCGGCGAATGGCTCGAAGACGAAGCGATGATTCGGGAGTGCGGAGCGACTCTCGAACGCCTGCACAGACATATTCCCGATCACGGAGGCAACAAACAGGCCGCGGCGTTACTGACGCTCGCGGGGCTTTGCGACGCCGAGCAAACGGCCCGCGAGGTCGTTGCGAAAGGCGGTGCGGAGGGTTTCTCGACCTTTTACGGTTACTACATGCTCGAGGCCCCGGCGCAGGGAGGGTGCTACGACGATTTCTACAATCGGTTTTGGCGTAAGGCGTTGCGCACGCTGTATGTCAACATGCGCGACAATTATTTCGATTGTCCCGATCGCGAACGGGCGCAGTGGTGGGGCGACGTGGTGGTGCTGATGGGCGAAAGTTTCTATACCTATTCGACCTCGACGCATGCGCTGATGCGCAAGGCCATCCGCGAGTTGGCCGCGTGGCAGAAGCCCGACGGAGCGCTTTTCTCGCCGATTCCGGCCGGAAATTACAGCTCGGAACTTCCGGGGCAGATGCTGGCCTCGGTCGGTCTCTACGGTTTTTGGAATTACTATATGAATACGGGCGATCGGGAGACGATTCGCGCCGTGTATCCGGCAGTCAGACGTTACCTCTCCCTTTGGACTACGGATGAAACGGGATTTACGGAATTCCGCAAAGGAGGTTGGACCTGGGGCGATTGGGGCGAAAACCGCGATGTGCGTCTGATCTTCGCCGGGTGGCACAGCCAGGCGCTCGAAGGAGCGGCCCGGATGGCCTCGTTGCTGGAACTGCCCGAGGAGGCTGCCGCCTATCGCGAGCAGATGGCACGGGTGAAAGAGGGGTATTTGCGATGTTGGAACGGAGAGGCGTTCCGGCATCCCGACTATCGGGAGCAGACCGACGACCGGGTGCAGGCCCTCGCCGTGTTGGCAGGTATCGCCGACGAATCGCATTACGAAGCCATCGGCCGCACGCTCTGCGCACAGCGCCATGCCAGCCCCTATATGGAGAAATACGTCATGGAGGCGCTTTTCAGCATGGGACGCGGCCGGGAGGCGATGAAACGGACGGCCGAACGGTTCGCCGACATGGTCGACGATCCCGATTGTACGACTCTGTTCGTAGGATGGGGCGTCGGCGAGAAAGGATTCGGCGGCGGTACTACGAACCATGCCTGGAGCGGCGGCGCGCTGACCGTCATCGCGGGGGAGCTGTGCGGCATACGACCGTTGGAGGCGGGATACGCCGTTGCCGGCATCGAACCCGATCCGGCATCGTTGCGCGACGTGGAGATCCGAGTGCCGACGGTGCGGGGTGTCGTGGAGCAGCGCATGACCGTGCGGGACGAGCAGCTGACGCTCGACGTGACGATTCCTCGCGGCGTGACGGCCGTCGTCACGCTGCCCGGCTGGGCCTGCGGCATGACGCTCGACGGCCGCACGCCTTCGTCCGCATGTCGGCGTATCGACGCAAAATATCGCCGGGAGGATCGTCTTCAGTTGCAGTTCGGGGGCGGAACGTACCGCATCGAGGCCGGAATCGACCCTGCGTCGGTATTCGCTTCGGAGCTTCGGGCATCCCGATAGCGGTTCGAACGGCTCTGCTTTTGGGCTGCATGGCGATTCGGGTATAAAATGTTTGTTATGAATACTTTGCATAAATACATCCGCCGGCTGCTGCGCATGTCGTGTTGCGGATTGTTATCGATCTGCTGCGTGTCGGTCTGCGCGCAGATCCGCTTGGAGGGCTACCGGCAGTCGGAGATCTCTCCGGAGCTTTTCTGGGGCCGTTGGCCCGCCTGTTGGATCTCGACGCCCGGTGCGGCGGACGGAAGCTATGCCGTATGCCGTTTTCGCAAAAGGTTCTCGTTGTCTGAGCAACCTGAACGTTTCGTCGTGCATGTCTCGGGCGACAGCCACTACAAACTTTTCGTCAACGGACGGCAGGTGGGCGAAGGACCCGCTTGCGGAGATGTGCTGAACTGGAATTTCGAAACGCTCGATCTGGCTCCTTATCTCGTCGCCGGGCGAAATGTCATCGCTGCGACGGTGTGGAATTTCGCCGAGCATCGGCCGCTTGCGCAGATCAGTTTCGGCAAAACGGCCTTGCTCGTGCAGGGCGATACGCCGCAGGAACGCATCGTCGATACCGATGCTTCGTGGCGTTGCCTGCGCGACGAACCCTATGCGCCGCATGTCGCTCCCGTTTTCGGCTATTATGCGGCCGGGGCGTGCGAACGCGTCGAGGCTGCGGCCTATCCCTGGGGATGGGAATCCGAGGAGTACGACGATTCGGCTTGGACGGCGGCCGTGCCGCGGATCGAGGCGGCGATGAAAGGGGCGATCGACTACCCGGGTTGGCAGCTGGTTCCGAGTCCGATTCCTCCGATGGAGACCGATTCGGTACGGATTGCGGGCCTTAGAACGGCTTGCGGCGTTCGTGTACCCGAAGAATTTCCGGCCCGGAACGGTGCGGTGATCGTCCCGCCACGGACGGATGCCGAAATTCTGTTGGACAACGGCGTGCTGACGACGGGCTATCCCCACTTGCATTTCGACGGCGGCCGCGGCGCAGAAATCGCGATCGGATATGCCGAGGCACTGTACGAAGATCCGGAGCAGGGCATCAAGGGCGACCGTAACCGGGTCGAAGGCAAACGGTTCGTGGGTTACGAGGATCTGCTGGTGGCGGACGGCGGTGCGGCGCGGAGCTTCACGCCGCTGTGGCGGCGGACGTGGCGTTATATCCGGCTGCGGATTCGAACGGCCGACGATCCGTTGACGATCCGCGACTTGTGGGCTACGACCTCGATGTATCCGCTGCGCAGCGAGAGTTCGTTTTGCGCCGAGGGCCATCCCGAACTGAAACGCATACTCGAAACGGGATGGCGGACGGTGCGTCTGTGCGCTCACGAGAGCTATATGGACTGTCCTTATTACGAACAATTGCAATACCTGGGCGACACGCGTATTCAGACGATGGTCACGCTTTACAACACGCGGGACGACCGGTTGGTACTCGCTGCTCTGGAACAGGGACGACGTTCGATCGTTCCCGATGGCATCACCATGAGTCGCTATCCGTCGCATTTGCACCAGTTCATTCCGTCGTTCTCGCTCTGGTGGATCGGTATGGGCTACGACTATTGGATGTATCGAGGCGGCGAAGCCTATCTGCGGACGCTGTTGCCTGCCTATCGGGGCATCCTTTCCTGGTTCGAACTCTATTTGCGTCCGGATTATACCTTGCGGCGGATTCCCTACTGGTTTTTCGCCGACTGGAGCGGCACGCCCTACGGGGAGCCTGTGCGCGAGGCGGAGGGGAATTCCGCATTCCAGGATCTGATCTATCTCCATGCTTTGCAGATGACGTCGCAGATGGAGGCCGCATTCGGGTCGCGAGCCATAGCGGAGGAGTACGACCGATTGGCGACGGGAATCGTGTCGGGTTTTCGGACCAAGTATTGGAGCGACGAACGTGCGTTGTTCGCCGATACCTTCGCGCGCGCGAGTTTTTCGCAGCACGTCAACGTCCTGGCCGTTTTGTGCGGTATCGTCGAGGGCGAGCAGGCTGCGGCCGTCATCCGACGCATCGTGCAGGATGAAACGGTGATGCCGTGCACGGCCTTTTTTCGCTATTATCTTCAGCAGGCGATGCAGCGTGCCGGGGAGGGCGACCGTTTTCTCGCCGGTTTGGCCCCCTGGCGCGAACAACTCGCCCTGGGGCTGACGACCTGGACCGAACAACCCGAGCCGTCGCGTTCGGATTGCCACGCATGGAGCGCCAGCCCGAACATCGAATTTTTCCGTATCGTCTTGGGTATCGATTCCGAAGCTCCCGGATTCGGGCGGGTGCGGATCGCTCCGTCGCTCGGTGGGTTGGAACGGGCGCGCGGTTCGATTCCGCATCCGGCCGGAACGGTGTCGGTGGCTTACGAAGTCCAGAGCGACGGGGGAGTTCAGGCCGACATCGAACTGCCGGCGGGCGTCGCGGGCACTTTCGTCTGGAGAGGTCGTGAATACCTGCTTCGAGACGGTGCGCAGCGCCTCGAAATCGAATGAGCTTCAACGGCCTTTATGCGCCGGCTTTCGGCCGGGTCGTCGAGAGTCTTTGAAAAAGGGAACGCTGCCGGGAAACTCTGCTTTTTCCCCTCGAAAAAATGCTTCCGGAATGCTTGTGGCCCGAGATCGGAGCCAAAGCGTCGGAACCTGTTTGATTGTTGGCGGCTTTTGCGTATCTTTGCCGCACGATAGTTAAGATACGCAAACCTTATGGCAGACAATACCATCCTGAACCGGCTCGACGGTCTGAAGCTCAAATACGAGGAGACGGGGCAGAAACTCACCGACCCCGAAGTCATCGCCGACGTGAAGCAGTTCATCCAGCTCACCAAGGAGTACAAGGAACTCGAACCGATCATCGAGACCTCGGAGCGTTACCGCACGGCGATGGCCAACCTGGCCGAAGCCAAGGACACGCTCGTCAACGACAAGGACGAGGAGATGCGCGAAATGGCCCGCGAAATGGTCGCGGAGCTCGAACCGCAGCTCGTCGCCATGGAGGAGGAGATCAAACTGCTGCTCATCCCCAAAGATCCGCAGGACTCGAAGAACGCCATCGTCGAGATTCGCGGCGGCACGGGCGGCGACGAGGCGGCGATTTTCGCGGGCGACCTGCTGCGCATGTACACCAAATACATCGAAACGAAGGGGTGGCGCTACGAGATCACCTCGGCGTCGGACGGCGCCGCAGGCGGTTACAAGGAGGTCGTGATGAAGGTCACCGGACAGAACGTCTACGGAACGCTCAAATACGAGTCGGGCGTGCACCGCGTGCAGCGCGTGCCGCAGACCGAGACGCAGGGTCGCGTCCACACTTCGGCCGCTTCGGTGGCAGTGTTGCCCGAGGCCGAGGAGTTCGATGTCGAGATCTCGATGAACGACATCCGCAAAGACATCTTCTGCGCCAGCGGCCCCGGCGGACAGTCGGTCAACACGACCTATTCGGCCATTCGTCTGACCCACATCCCGACGGGTATCGTCGTGCAGTGCCAGGACCAGAAATCGCAGTTGAAGAACTTCGACAAGGCTTTCGAGGAGTTGCGTACGCGCGTCTTCAACCTCGAATACTCGAAGTACCTCGACGAGATCGCCTCGAAACGCAAGACGATGGTTTCGACGGGCGACCGTTCGGCCAAGATCCGCACCTACAATTATCCGCAGGGCCGCATCACGGACCATCGGATCAACTATACGATCTATAACCTCGCGGCCTTCATGGACGGCGATATTCAGGACTGCATCGATCATCTGATCGTCGCAGAGAACGCCGAACGTCTGAAGGAGAGCGAATTGTAACGTGCGGCGGAATGGCGCTCCCGGAGGATTTCGACGAGGAGGTATGCGCCGTCGTCGCGCAGATTCCCGTGGGTAAAGTCACGACCTACGGTCGCATCGCCCGATTGACGGGGGCTCCCGGCCAGGCCCGCCGCGTAGGGCGAGTTTTGGCCGAAGCTCCCGAAGCGCTTCCCTGCCACCGTGTGGTGAATGCCGCAGGGCGTACGGTTCCCGGATGGGAGACGCAGCGCCGGCGGCTCGAGGCGGAGGGCGTCCGATTCCGGGACAACGGATGCGTCGATCTCGCCGCCCACGGGTGGCCCGAGATCGACGGCGACCTGCGGTAACATCTTCGGCGATGCTTCGAGGCATCGGATATGGCTCGGAGTTTGTTCGAAACGGGTGCGAGCTATTCTTCAAATCAATCGATCGTATGCGGAAATGAGAATCGTGTTGAAAATCCTGTCGAGCGCTTTGCTGCTTGCGACCGCAGCGGTCGCTGCGGCTCGGCAACCCGTCTATATCGTCAACGGACAGCTGTCCGACGAAACCCGTGTCGCTGCGATTCCTCCGGCCGATATCGAGCGCGTCGAGAACCTTCCGGCCGACGAGGAGACCATAGCCCGATATGGAGAAGGTGCGTCGAACGGAGTGATAATCATTTCGTTGAAATACGATACGCCGGCCCGTTTCGGCGTCGATTCGCTTTCGCTGAGCGATTATATCGCGCAGCACGTACGTTGGGATGCTGATGAACCTGCGGCGCGTGTCGTGTTGCGCTATGTGGTCGGAACCGATGGACGTGCGGTCGTCGAAACCGAGCTCGAATCGACCGATAACCGCCTCAAACGGCGGGTCTTGAAAGCCCTTGCCGAAGCGCCGGCCTGGAGCCCGGCCATGAAAAACGGCGAGCCGATCGAGAGCCGGGGCGTGTTGCGCATCCAGCTGCCCGAGGGCAAGCCCATGCCGCGCATGCGCGAGTTGGTGATCCGTTGACGGGCGGCTGCCGCATGCGTTCGCTTCGCCAAACCGAGAATGAGTATATGTTAACCCAATATGAAACAAAACTCTTTTGCTGCATGGATCCTGGCCGTCAGACCCTATAGTCTGGGCAACTCGGTGATCCTCGTACTGGTCGGCTCTGCGCTGGCCTATGCCGACGGCGGGTTTCGTGCCGTGCCGGCTGCGCTGTGTCTGCTTTTCGCATTGCTGATGCAGTGTACGGCCAACCTCGTGAACGACCTGTGGGATTTCCTCAAAGGCGCCGATCAACCCGACAGACTGGGGCCCGACCGTGCTTTCGCCAAGGGGTATGTTACGCTCCGCGCCATGAAGGCGGGCATCGCGCTTTTCACCGTGGCGGGGTGCGCCGTCGGTCTGGGCATCCTGGCCTATGCGCACGATTACCTCGCCTGGGGCGGTTGGGAACTCGTGGCCGTCGGAGCGTCCTGCGTGCTGTTCGCCTACCTCTACACTGCGGGACCCTATTCGCTGGCCTATCACGGGTTGGGCGATATCGCCGTCGTGCTCTATTTCGGTCTCGTGCCCGTAGGATTTACCTATTATGTACAGACCGGGAGCTGGAACGGTGCCGTGGTCGTCGCTGCGCTGGCTTGCGGCTTGGTGATCGATACGATGTTGATGATTAATAACTTCCGCGACCGTGAGGAGGACGCCCGCGTCGGCAAACGCACGATCGTCGTCGCGACGTGCGCCGCTGTGGGACGGTGGGGATACCTGGCGCTGGGTGTCGGAGCGCTCGCGCTGTGCCTCTCGATGCTCGGTTACGGATATCGCTGGGCGGCACTTTTGCCCCTGGCCTACGGGGTATTGCACACCGCTACCTGGCGCAAGGTCGTACGCATCGATCATGGCGACGAACTGAACATCTGCCTGGGAGAGACGGCGCGCAACATCATGCTGTTCGGAGCGTTGCTCGCAGCAGGCATCCTGATCGGATAGCTCATGGCGCAACCCCGGCCCATCACCCTGCGCGAGCTGCAACGGCTCGTCAAGCGGACTCTCGACGAGCGGTTCGCTCTGCCCGTGTGGGTCGGTGCGGAGATCTCCGAACTCAAAGTCAATTACTCGGGGCACTGCTACCTCGAACTGGTCGAGAAAGGCGGCGACAACGGGGTGCCCACGGCGCAGGCCCGGGCCGTCATCTGGCGTTCGCATTATCCCCGCATCGCGGCATCCTTCGAAGCCGAGACCGGGCGACGTCTCGCCGCGGGAATCCGGATCCTGGCCAAGGTGCTGGTGAGTTATCACGAGCTCTACGGCTTCTCGCTCCAGATCACCGATATCGATCCTTCGTATACGTTGGGCGACATGGAACGCCAGCGGCAGGAGACCGTCCGCCGCTTGCAGGAGGAGGGCGTCTGGGAGATGAACCGTCAGCACCGTCTCGACGACGGCGTGCTGCGCATCGCCGTGGTGTCGAGTGCCAATGCCGCCGGATACCGCGACTTCTGCAAAGAGCTGGAACGGAGCCCTTACCGGTTTCGGACGACGCTTTTCGATGCCTTCATGCAGGGCAATGCGGCCGAGGAGTCGATCATCGAAGCGCTGTGCGCCGTGGCCGACCGAGCGGAGGATTTCGATGCCGTGGCATTGATCCGCGGCGGCGGTTCGGTGAGCGATCTCAACTGTTTCAATGCCTATCGGCTCTGCACGCATATCGCCCAATTTCCGCTGCCGGTCGTCACGGGCATCGGCCACGACAAGGACGTGAGCGTCGCCGATATGGTGGCTTTCCGGGCGCTGAAGACCCCCACGGCTGTCGCGGGATGGTTCGTCGGGGAGACGGACGAGTTGTGCGGCGCTTTCGAGCGGCTGGCGTTGCAACTGCGCGATGCGACGCAGGCGCGTACGCGGGCTGCCGAGGTGGAGCTCGAACGCGCGGCGGGCGAACTGCGGCGTCGGGCGGGCGAACGCGGGACACGCGAGAACCTCAGGTTGGAGCAATGTTCCGTCCGGCTGCGCGATACCTCGCGCGAATATTTCCTCCGTCAGGGGATGTTCCTCGCCTCGGCCGAGGAGATCGTCGCGGCGCACGACCCTTCGCGGTTGCTGGAGCTCGGCCTGGCCGTGCTGCGCCGCGGCGGAAGCGCGGTGACGTCGGCCGGAGGAGTCCGTGCGGGCGACCGGCTGGAGATCGAGGTGTCGGACGGAACCATAACGGCAACGGTAAACGATACGAAGATATGGCAAAGAAAACGATGACTTACACCGAGGCGATGGGCGAGGTGGAGCGGATTCTCGAACGGATTCAGCGCGAAGAGATCTCGGTAGACGATCTCGCCGCCGAGGTCAAACGTGCGGCGACGCTCATCGCCGAGTGCCGCATGCGGCTGCGCAAAGCCGAGGAGGAGGTGGGCAAACTGCTGGAGTAGAGGCCCTATGAAACGCTTGATACGATTCATTCTCAACCGTGTGCCGCGCCCGGTGCTGCAACGCATCGCGGGGTGGGCCGTGCCTCTGGCGGGGCTGCTCTACAAGGGCCGCGGGGTCGAATGCCCCGTGTGCGGTCGTCGTTACCGCAAGTTCATGCCCTACGGCTATGTCGTCGCACGGGCCAATGCGCTCTGTCCCCATTGTCTTTCGCTCGAACGCCACCGCTTGCTGTGGCTTTACCTGACGCGCGAAACCGACCTCTTGAAGTCGTTCCCGCAGACGCTCCATATCGCTCCCGAGGTCTGTATCATGCGCCATCTGAAGCCCCATTTCGCGGCGCATCCGCAGCGCTACGTCACGGCCGATCTGGAGAGCCCGTTGGCGGACCTGCATTTCGACGTGCAGCGCATTCCGCTCGCCGATGCTTCGGTGGATGTCGTGCTGTGCAACCACCTGCTGGAGCATGTCGCCGACGACCGGCAGGCGTTGCGCGAACTCCACCGGATCCTGCGCCCCGGAGGCTGGGGGATTCTGCTCTCACCCGTCGATCCGGGCTATGTCCATACCTACGAGGACGATACGATCACCGATCCCGACGAGCGTACGCGTATCTTCGGACAGTACGACCATCGCCGCATCTACGGCCGGGACTATGCCGACCGGCTGCGCGAGGCAGGATTCGAAGCCGAGGATATCGATTATGCCGCTTCGTTGCCGGCGGAGGAGCGGGCGCGCTATGCCCTTCCCGAGGATCATATCTATCTGGTGAGGAAGGGAAAGTAAAAGATGTGAAAGAATCGAATCGCAAATGCGGTCCGTAGGACCGCGCGAGCCGCAGCCTCCCCCGGGCGGC
>CAXHRY010000050.1:0-10978 GCA_964018965.1 uncultured Alistipes sp. | reverse complement strand
TATGGCGAGATCGGTTCCCTGTGGACGGATTACCGGGCAATAAACGGGGTCGGTCAGTCGCGAAAGAACAGCTTCGCACAGAGTGTCTTGCTGTTTCTATGGCGAGCCCCCCGTGTGGGCGGATTGTCGGGCAATAAACGGGGTCGGTCGCGAAAGAACAGCCTTTCACAGAGTGACTTATTGTTTCTATGGCAAGGTCGTTTCCCTGTGGAGGCGGATTGTCGTGTAATAAACGGGTCGGTCGCGAAAGAACAGCTTCGCACAGAGTGTCTTACTGTTTCTATGGCAAGGTCGTTTCTCTGTGGGGCGATCCTATTTGCGCTTTTTCTTTGCAGACCGCATGCGGGCCTTGCTTTCGAGGTGCAGGCGGCGTTGCATAGTGCGGAAGGAGGCGAAGAGTCCGACGAAGCCGATGCCGAGCAGGGCTACCCAGAACCACACGGCGAAGGAGCGGTTCACATATTCCAGGGCGTAGATGATGCCGGCCACAGCCAGGATCATGCCTGCGAGACGGATGATTTGCAGAGCGTTGAATTTCATGGCAGTACGATGGTTGCGAAGTTTCTCGGGGCCGACAGCCCCGAGGGGCGTGCGTTACGGAATCTGATGGCGGTTTACCTCGTGCAGGTGGCGGCGTTTCTTTTTACGGAATTCGTGACGAACCATAGCGCCTCCGGCCAGCACGCACAGCAGCGAAACGACCAGATCGAAGCCGCTCACGCAATGGCCCGCATAGAACCTCCAATAGAGGTTGAGTCCGAACCAGGCGATCGTCGCACAGAGAAAAATACAGGCGAGAGCGAAAGTTTTTTTGTTCATGGTTACAGGGATTTATCGGGTTTGGTTAAGATGGTCGTGCGGCACGTTTCGTCGGAGCGTTTCGGATTCGCGAAGTTTTTCAACTCCTCCAGATATCCGGCCGTAATGATGCCCGAGGGGAGTGCGATGACGGCGATGCCGAACAGCGACGAAAGCATGCTTATCAATCTTCCGAGGTCCGTGCGGGGGCAGATGTCGCCGTAACCTACCGTCGTGAGCGCCGTGGTGGCCCAATAGAGCGAGTCGAAAAAATCGGCGAACTCCGATTCCGTATTGAACATGATAAGTGCCGTGGTGAAGATGTAGAACACGCAGATCAACAAGACCGAAAGCAGCACTTTGCGTTCGCGCCGAAGCACGGCGAACAACAATGCAAGCTGCTCGGAGTGTTCCAGCAGCCGCAATACCCGAGCGATCTTCAGCAGGCGGGGAACCCTCAGTGCGATGAACGCCTTGCCCACCACGTTGAGTCCCGGAAGGATGGTCAGCAAGTCGATGATCGCACGCAGCGTGAAGGGGTATTTCAGAAATGCGACGGCCGGATGCCGTGCGGGAGATCGTAGGTCGGCAGTGACCCATTTGGCGAGGTAATCGAACAGGAAAACGGCGCAGGCATAGATCTCGAAATAGCGGAATACCGGATAGGAGGTCCGGAACATCAAGGGAAATACGCCCAGGACGATCGCCGTAAGCATAACGAGATCGTAGGCCTTGCTGGCGGAAAACCGCCTGCCGCAATCGTGTTCGACGATGTTATGTAAGGTCCTGCGAGTCATTGTCTTATTTTGAAATCCGGGGGATTGTCGAAGCCCCGGGATACGGCTTCTGCACGGCCCGGGCTCCTATGCGGTTTTGTCCCTGCGCGGACCAGGCTTCTGCACGGTTCTGTTCCTGTGCGATCTGGCCCCCCCCCTCGGCGGTTAGTTGCCCTGTTCGCACATGAACTTGATGCGCACCAGGCGGATCTCCTCCTCGGTGTAGTCGGCGCCCAGCTCCTCGATGGCGGCATCGAGCGAGTCGCTTTCGGCGTCCTCCTTGAAATAGAGGTAGATATCGTCCATCTTATCTTCGTCCATGAAGTCGCGCAGGTAGTAGGAGATATCGAGTTTGGTGCCCGAATTGACGATCGTTTCAATCTCGGTCAGCAGTTCGTCGAAGTCGAGGTCCTTGGCTCGGGCGATGTCTTCGAAATCCATTTTGCGGTCGATCGACTGGATGATGAAAATCTTGTTGCCCGATTTGCTGGCTACGCCCTTGACGATCATGTCCTGAGGACGGATGATCTCCTTCTCCTCGACATAGGCCTTGATGAGTTTCACGAACTCCTCGCCGAACTTGCGGGCCTTGCCCGCACCGACACCCGCGATGTTCTGCATCTCCTCGACGGAGATGGGGTATTGCACGGCCATGTCCTCGAGCGACGGGTCCTGGAAGATGACGAACGGCGGCAGCCCGTGCTGCTTGGCGACCTTCTTGCGCAGGTCCTTGAGCATGGCGAAGAGCTCCTCGTCCGCGGCGCCGCCCTTGCCCATCGGGGCGACGGTTTCGCTGTGCTTCTCCTCCTGGTCGTAGTCGTGGTCGAGTGTCACGGTGACGGCGAACGGCATGGCGATGTAGTTTTCGCCCTTGCGGTTGATAGAGATCAGTCCGTAGTTCTCGATATTCTTGTCCACCAGCCCGAGAATCAGCGCTTGACGCATCACGGCGCCCCAGAAACGCGCTTCGTGCTCGGCACCCGCACCGAACCATTTCGATTTGTTGTGTCCGTAGCTCTTGATGAGGGCCGTATTCTTGCCCGTC
Organism: uncultured Alistipes sp.; assembly: GCA_964018965.1. Classification (GTDB taxonomy): domain Bacteria; phylum Bacteroidota; class Bacteroidia; order Bacteroidales; family Rikenellaceae; genus Alistipes. The sequence goes on along the minus strand of CAXHRY010000050.1, from coordinate 8,359 downwards.
AGCACGTTGATGAGGTAGTTGACCTTGAATTTGTCGCCGATTTCGCGCAGGGCTTCGAGCGCCATCTTCAGCGCGGCACGGGCGTCGATCTTGGGCTTGGGATTGCGGCAGTTGTCGCAGCTGCCGCAGTCGTCCTCGGTATACTCCTCGCCGAAGTAGTGGAGCAGCGTCTTGCGGCGGCACATCGAACTCTCGGCGTAGGAGACCGTTTCGAGCAGCAGCAGTTTGCCGATCTCCTGTTCGGCGATGGGCTTGCCCTGCATGAACTTTTCGAGCTTCTGGATATCTTTGTAGCTGTAAAAGGTGAGGCAATGGCCTTCGCCGCCGTCGCGCCCGGCACGTCCGGTCTCCTGGTAGTAGCCTTCGAGCGACTTGGGTATGTCGTAGTGGATGACGTAGCGTACGTCGGGTTTGTCGATGCCCATGCCGAAAGCGATCGTCGCGACGATCACCTCGACGCGCTCCATCAGAAAGTCGTCCTGGTTGGCGGCGCGCGTTGCGGCGTCCATGCCGGCATGGTAGGCCCGGGCTCGTATGCCGTTGGCAACCAGCAATTCGGTGAGTTCCTCGACCTTCTTGCGGCTCAGGCAGTAGATGATGCCGCTCTTGCCTTCGTTCTGCTTGACGAAACGGATGATTTCGCGGTCCACGTCGTGTTTGGGCCGGATTTCGTAGTAGAGATTCGGACGGTTGAACGACGATTTGAAGACTGCGGCATCGCTCATGCCCAGGTTCTTCTGGATGTCCATCTGCACTTTGGGGGTGGCCGTAGCCGTGAGGGCGATCAACGGTGCCGAGCCGATCTCGTTGATGATCGGACGGATGCGTCGATACTCGGGGCGGAAGTCGTGGCCCCACTCCGAGATACAGTGGGCCTCGTCGATGGCGTAGAACGAAATCTTGATCTTGCGCAGGAACGCTACGTTGTCCTCCTTGGTGAGGGACTCGGGGGCGAAATAGAGCAACTTGGTCTTGCCGTCGAGTACGTCCTGGCGGACCTGTGCGACGGCCGTTTTGTTGAGCGACGAGTTCAGGAAGTGGGCGATGCCCTCCTCGGAGGAGAGCGTTCGCATCGAGTCGACCTGGTTCTTCATCAGGGCGATCAGCGGCGAAATCACGATCGCAACGCCCTCCATGAGCATTGCGGGAAGCTGGTAGCACAGGGACTTGCCGCCGCCCGTAGGCATCAGTACGAACGTATCCTTACCTTCCAGCACGTTGCGGATGACCGCTTCCTGATTCCCTTTGAACGAAGAGAACCCGAAATACTCCTTCAGCTTTCCGTACAGCAGGGTTGAATCGTATTGTTTCATTTCGTCGTTTCTACGCTTTAGATCATAAAATTCAACGTAAAGATAAAAAACTTTTCGGAAAAAAACGTAACTTTGTGAAAAATTTATGGGAACCGTACGCAACTTTCTGCGGACGAAGTTTTAACCGGTTGATTTCCGGTCCCTCTTCGGAGGCGGGATTCGGGAGGTTGGGACGGGGTGCGGGAAAAGGGCGGTTCGAAATTCATACGGAAAACGCGATGCGCCTCTATACAAGCGAACTGGTCAAGAAATACAAAAGCCGCACGGTGGTCAACCACGTATCGATCGACGTCAACCAGGGCGAGATCGTCGGCCTGCTCGGCCCCAACGGTGCGGGTAAAACCACGACGTTCTACATGATCGTCGGGCTCATCAAGCCCAACGAAGGGCGGATCTTCCTGGAAGGGGACGACAAACAGGTCGCCGAGCTGACCGATTTGCCGGTCTACCGCCGTGCCCAGTTGGGTGTGGGTTACCTGGCGCAGGAAGCGTCGGTTTTCCGCCGCCTGTCGGTCGAGGACAACATCCGCGCCGTGTTGGAGATGACCGACTTTTCGAAGGAGTACCAGCGCGAGCGCGTCGAGGCGCTGATCGAGGAGTTCCGTTTGCAGAAAGTCCGCAAGAGCCTGGGTATCCAGCTCTCGGGCGGCGAACGACGCCGAACGGAGATTGCGCGCGCCGTGGCGATCAACCCGGCTTTCATCCTGCTCGACGAACCTTTTGCGGGTGTGGACCCTATCGCCGTGGAGGATATCCAGTCGATCGTCGCCACGCTCAAACACAAGAATATCGGGGTCATCATCACCGACCACAATGTCGACGAGACGCTGGCCATCACCGACCGCACCTACCTACTTTACGAAGGCAAGATCCTCAAGACGGGTACGGCCGAGGACCTGGCCGCCGACCCGATGGTCCGCAAGGTTTACCTCGGACAGCATTTCGAGCTCAAGAAGAGCCACCAGCTCACGCAGGAGATGCTCAACCGCAAGCCTGCCGAGGAGGGGACGCAAGAGGTTTGATTCCCCGCAAAAATCGAAGATTTCGACGGGTTTTATCCGGAAATCCCCTCTAAGAGGGGATTTGGGTCAAAATGGTAAACGCGGCTCAAGGCCGCGAGCAACACCTCTCGGATGCATGGATCGCAAGCCGAGTTAAAGTTTCGACAATTCTATAAAATGGAGATTACCATACCTCCGGGCCGCGTCGAAGGCACGCTGACGCCGCCCTGTTCGAAAAGTTATGCACAGCGTGCCCTGGCGGCGGCGTTGCTTTGCGACGAAGCCTCCGAACTGCATCACATCGAATTCTGCGACGATACGCATTCGGCTCTGCGTTGCATCGAGACCCTCGGAGCGCGCGTCGAACGGCTTTCCGACGATACGCTGGAGATCCATGGCGGCCTGTCGCCCCGTGCCGCTACGCTGCACGTCGGCGAATCGGGGCTCGCGACGCGTCTGTTCACACCTGTGGCGTCGTTGTGCCGGGTGCCGATTCGCATCGAGGGGCACGGCACGCTGTCGGGACGCCCGATGGGGATGATGATCGGTCCGCTGCGCGATCTGGGCGTACGGGTGGATCACAGCGGCGGTCGTCTGCCGATCGAGGTTTGCGGTCCGCTGCAAGGCGGTGCGACGCGTGTCGACGGGTCGGTCTCGTCGCAATTCGTCACCGGGCTGTTGCTCTCCCTGCCGTTGGCGGCTAACGACACGACGCTTCATGTCGCGGATGCCGTTTCGACACCTTATTTAGATATGACGGTCGATACCGCCGAGCGGTTCGGCGTCGAAATTTTCCAGCGCGACTACGAGGAGTTCTACATTCCGGGAGGGCAGCGCTATTGCGGCACGCGTTTCGATATCGAGGGCGACTGGAGTGCTGCGGCGATGTTGCTGGTCGCAGGCGCTACGGCGGGACAGGTCACCGTGCGCAACCTCTCGATGCTTTCGAAACAGGCCGATACGGCCATCTGTACGGCGCTGGTCCGGGCGGGTGCCGCGGTGATCGACGAGGCGGATCGGATCACGGCCGTGCAGCGTCCGCTGCGCGCTTTCGAGTTCGATGCCACGAATTGTCCCGACCTCTTCCCGGCTCTGGCTGCCCTGGCTGCGGCCGCGGAGGGCGTCAGCGTGTTGCGCGGCACCTCGCGTCTGGCCCATAAGGAGAGCGACCGCGCTGTCGCCATTCGCGACGAATACGCGAAGCTGGGCGTGGAAGTCGATATTTCGCATCCCGACGTGATGACCGTGCGCGGCGGTGCGATCCGCCCGGCGCACGTGGAGAGCCACCGCGATCACCGCATGGCCATGTCGCTGGCCGTGGCGGCCCTGCGTAGCGAAGGCCCTGTGACGATCGCCGACGCGGAGTGCGTGGCGAAGAGCTATCCCGGATTTTTCGAGGATTTGCAACGGGTGAGAAGCTGCTATTCGCAGCCGTAGTCTGCGGAGCGAGCTTCTGTTCGGGGGCGACTACGGCCTGCAGCCCGGCTAAAATTGCCTTTGCGGGTGTAATCGTCTTCGGCGGATCGCGTTTTCGGTACGAGGGACTCTGTCGAGGACGATGGCAAGGCTCAGTCTTGCGATTATTGAATGAAAGGAGCGCATTATTAATAAATTACGGTATTCGACCATGAACCGATTCGGAGAATATTTCCGCCTGTCGATCTGGGGCGAGTCGCACGGACCCTGCGTGGGGATCGTACTCGACGGCGTTCCGGCAGGCATCGCTTTGCAGGAGACCGATTTCGAGGCGGACCTCGCACGGCGCCGCAGCGGTGCGCGGGGAACGACCCCGCGTCGCGAAACGGATACGCCGCGTATCGTCTCGGGCCTCTACGAGGGTTACACTACGGGTGCGCCGATCGCCATCGAGTTCGATAACGGCGATACGCGTTCGGGCGATTACGCCTCGCTCAGGGATCATTGCCGTCCGTCGCATGCCGACCGGGTGGCCCGCGAGAAGTTCTGCGGTTACAACGATCCGCGCGGCGGGGGCCATTTCTCGGCTCGCCTGACCGTCGGACTGGTCGCTGCGGGAGTCGTCGCGAAGAAGATGCTGCCCGAAGGGGTGGGGTTCTCGACACGACTCACGGAGGTGGGCGGATGCACGGAGGAGGAGCGTTTCGACGAGGTGCTGCGCAGTGCGGCCGCTGCCGGGGATTCGGTCGGCGGCGTAGTGGAGTGCCGCGTGCAGGGCGTGCCGACGGGGTGGGGCGAACCCTTCTTCGATTCGGTCGAGAGCGTGATCGCTCATCTGCTTTTCGCTGTTCCGGCCGTCAAGGGAGTGGAGTTCGGCTGCGGTTTCGCCGCAGCTCGCATGCGGGGGTCGGAGCACAACGATCCGATCGTCGACGCCGAAGGGCATACCGTCACCAACCATGCCGGGGGGATCGTCGGGGGCATCGCCAACGGCAACGAACTCGTCGTGCGTGCGGCGCTGAAACCTACGCCGAGCATCGCGCGCGAACAACAAACCTACAACCTGGCGACGGGGCGCATCGAGCCGCTTGCCATTCGCGGTCGTCACGACGTCTGCGTCGCTCTGCGCGGCGCGGTGGTCGTTGAAGCCGCCGTAGCCATCGCTTTGGCCGATCTTTCGGGACGATGAATACGCGTAAAGAGATCCTCGACCGCATCGTGGAGGCGATCGCCCCGCTGTACGATGCCCGTGAAGCCCGCAGCATCGCCCTGCTTGCGGCCGCACGTCTCACGGGACTTCCCGAGGCGGCTTTTCGGACCGATCCCGGGGCCCCGGCGCAGGCCGAGGGGCTGGAGCGGGCGATCGAACGACTGGCTGCGGGGTGCCCCGTGCAGTATGTCGTCGGGTGTACGGAGTTTCTGGGGCGCGAATTCGTCGTGGGCGAAGGGGTGCTGATTCCTCGCCCCGAGACCGAAGAATTAGTGGACTGGATCGTGCGCGACGAGGGCGGTGCGCCGTTGCAGCTGCTCGACGTCGGTACGGGGAGCGGTTGCATCGCCGCGTCGTTGGCCGCCGGGATGCCCGGGGCCGAAGTCGCGGCGGCCGATATATCCCCGCAGGCGCTCGCCGTCGCGGCGGAGAATTTCCGCAGGCTGGGCGTCGGGGTCGATCTGCGACGTGCCGATGCGCTGGCCGACCTGGCGGAGGTCTTCCCCGGGCCGTTCGACGTCGTGGTCTCCAATCCGCCCTATGTTCCTGCGTCCGATCGGATGTCGATGCACGTCAATGTCCGCGACTACGAACCCGCCCTGGCGCTGTTCGTTCCGGATGACGATCCGCTGCGTTTCTACCGGGCTATCGCGCATGCAGGGCGCCGGATGCTGCGGCCGGGAGGACGTCTCTATTTCGAAATCTACCACCTTGCCGCGGAGGCGATCCGCACGATGCTCGGCGAGGAGGGGTATACTGCCGTGACGCTCCGCGAGGACCTCTACGGAAAACCGCGCATGATATGCAGCCGACTCGCATGAAACGTCCCCGCGCTGCGGCCGGGGAGACTTCGGAACCCCGAGCCGTGCGGACACGGACGCCCGAACAGGCGCTGGCGGCCCTGATGCGGCTTTGCGCCCGGGCCGAGAAGACCCGAAGCGACGCCCTGCGCCTGATGCGGGGATGGGGGATCGCCGAGGCGGATGCCGAGCGGATCGTGGCGCGGCTCGTCGCCGACCGTTTCATCGACGATGCGCGTTATGCCGAGGCATTCGTGCGCGAGAAGCAGCGCCTGAGCGGGTGGGGCGAGTACAAGATCCGCACGGCGTTGCAGCGCAAACGCATCGCGCGGGAGACGATCGATGCCGCACTGGAGCAGATCGACCGCTCGAAGGCCGGAGACCGTCTCGCGGGGCTGCTCGCCCGCAAGATGCGCACGGTGAAATACGCTACTCAATACGATTTGAAAACCAAACTGATACGTTACGGGCTTTCGCTCGGATACGACTACGAGACGGTGGCGGATGCTGTCGCTCTGCTCGTGAAGGAGACCGATTTATGCGACGAATTCTGATTCTGGCGGCGTTACTCGTCGCGACGACCGTCCGCGGGCAGCGACTCGATCCGCAGGAATATGCTTACCCGATGCGCGATGTGTCGGGGCTTTGTGCGGCCAATTTCGGCGAGATGCGTCCCGGGCATTTCCACGCCGGGGTGGATATCAAGACCGACGGTACGGAGGGAAAACCGCTGATCGCCGTAGCCGACGGTTACGTCTCGCGCGTTTCGATCGCGGCGGGCGGCTACGGACGCGCGCTTTATATCACGCTGCGCAACGGCAAAACGGCCGTGTACGGCCATTTGCAGCGTTTTCGCGACGATATCGAAACCCACGTCCGCGAGGAACGCTGTCGCCGGAGGAGCAACAATGTCGACCTTTCGTTCGACGCCTCGCAGTGGCCCGTGCGCCGGGGCGACGTGGTCGGGTATTCCGGCAACAGCGGTTCGTCGATGGGGCCGCATCTGCATTTCGAGTTGCGCGATACACGCACCGATCTGCGTTACAATTTAGTACGCGAGCGGGTGATCCGGCCCGAGGACGATCTGCCGCCCCGCATCATGCGCGTGCACTATATCGAGGTGGATACCGTGCGGGGTGTTCCGGTGCACGGCCGTCCGGAGAGTTACGCCGTCGTGCGCGATGTCGACGGGCGTTATCGACTTACGCGCGAGGAGCCCGTGCGGGTGGGCCCCAAGGGCTATTTCGTGTTCGAAGCGTCGGATCGCCGCAACGGCGTGCACAACACCTTCGGGCTGTGGCGCGTCACGGCGTCGGTCGACGGCGAGCCTTATTTCGAATATCGCATGGACGGATTTACCTACGCCCAAGCGCGGTTGTGCGACGCCGTGAGCTACTATCCGCTGCAACTCACTTCGCGCAACGAAGTGCTTCGTCTGGCACAGTTGGCCGCTGCGCCGGAGTGTTTCTATTCCGTAATGACCGACCGGGGCGTGATCCGTACGGCTCCGAGCCAGCGCCGCCGCATCCGTATCGAGGCGGAGGACGACAGCGGGAATAGTTCTTCGATCGAGTTCTCGATTCGCGGGCGCGAGACTTCCTCCCTGGCTGCCGCATGTGGACATCTCGCGGACGGGACTTCGGGCGTTGTTCTGCGCCACGATCGTCCGGGAGTGATGAGCATCGGAGACTCGTTGACGGCCGTCATTCCTGCGGGTGCGATTTTCGAGCCGGTCGTGTGTCGCTCCGAGAGGTCGGAGCGGCGTGTCGCGGAAGCCGGAGTGGTGGTGCTGTCGTCCGTTTATCGCGTGTTCGATCCGGATATGCCTCTGTTCAAGGCGGCGAAGATCACGATTCGGGCCCGTATTCCACAAGCGCTGCGTTTGCGTTCGGTCGTAGCACGGCGGCGTGCCGACGGTACATTGAGCTGTGTCGGAGGCCATTATACTAATGGCGGCGTGACGGTAGAGACACGCACGACAGGTGATTTGCTCGTCGTGGCGGATACGGTGCCGCCGGTGATTCGACCGCTCTTTACCGCCGAGAAAGAGCTTGGGCGTGATGACGCGCTGCGGTTCCGTGCCTCGGACAACTTCTCGGGAATCGTTGCCTGGTCGCTCGTTATCGACGGACGGTGGGTGCCGTGCGACCGTTTTCCGATGCGCGGCACGCTGGTGCATACCTTCGATACCCCCGTGCGACACGAACGTCACCGTGCCGTACTTACCGTGACGGATGGCTGCGGCAATACGGGGCGTTGGGAAGGTACGTTTCGGCGGTAGGAAGGATGCGGGAAGGCGAAATGTTCTTCGGGTACGGCCTGGCATCGGCCCATTCTTCGGCTTTATGATCCTCTTCGGCGGTTCGCAGCCTGAGAAGGTACGTCCGTGGCGACTCTCCGCAGGGGGAGAGTCGGTTCGCGCGGCTCCGAGAACTACAGTTTGAGGTCGTAGCGATTCGAATGAAAACAGGCTGCCCGATCGGGCAGCCTGTTTGTCGAAAACGTAGAAGCGGAATTACTTCGCGTTCTTCTTATCGTAGCGCTTTGCGTAGCGGCTCATAAACTTATCGACGCGGCCGGCGGTGTCAACCAACTTCATCTTACCGGTGTAGAACGGGT
>CAXHRY010000049.1:0-11155 GCA_964018965.1 uncultured Alistipes sp. | reverse complement strand
GTAACCTTCTGATCCGTAGTCAGATGCTCTATTCAATTAAGCTACGGTGCCGAATTGCGAATGCAAATGTAGGGCGGTGCTGATTGATAGATAGTTACGGCTGTGAATTTTGTCGATGATTTTCTCTTTTTCGTGCTGTTGCTCGGCGCGGTTTACACGTTGGTTTACACAATAGGGCAAACTCAATGCTGGTTAAACAATAGGTGAATTAATTGATTATTTGATAAATAGAAAAAGTGACAAACTATGTCGAAAGAGTAATTATATAGCCCCTCGTTTTTAGTCTGTCACTTATCGTTGTCAAAGGAAAACGCCGCATTTTTTCGGCCTTCTCTCCTTAACCTTTATAGATACGATGTAATTCAACTCCACCGAATTATTTTACAAACTGCATCAGATAGTTTTCGCAAAATCCAGCTAACGGGAATCTCACTATCTCGTTCCGTCCGTCGGGTGTGGTGTATTGGAATAGGATTGTATCGGCTTTCACGTGGTAGTCGAACAAATTCACCTTTTCGCCCGTTCCCTCGATTTGTGCCTCGTTAGCCGTCATTGTGCCGATTATTCCGTCTGTTTCGTTAAGTTCGCACTTTCATCCAAATATGTATTGTCGATTCTTTGTAAGGATAATTTCGACGGGCTTTGTTATGTCTGCCATATTGGGGGCAAACATGTAGATAAATGTTTCGGGAAATATTTCGTCTTTGGGTTTTCCTACAAGCAGGACTATTCCCTCTGTTTGGTTCCATTTAACCGTCTTTTGGATTATCTGTTTATCCTCTCATGCGTCGGTCTTTCATGCTGTTTTAGGTTGTTTGTATCTGTTCATTTTAGCTAAAATTTAATTGTTATTTATCTTTATAAAGATAAGATTATTTGCGGAATAAACAAAACAAGAAAGTGACAAACTCTGCAAAAGGGTCTTATAGATTAACCTTTTCACAAAGTCTGTCACTCGGAAAGAAAAGACAAACTTATGCAAACGGTTTAATTTAGACCGTCTTTCCAAGTCTGTCCTCATTCTAATTGGCATCACTTTATCGCATTAACCAATTCTGTTACGTCGATAGGTAATTCTTCAGATGTACAAATTCTGACGAAATCCTGCAAATCAGCGAGTGTTACGATGTGATTTATCGTATCAGGTGCGTGTGGAGGTGTTTTAGGTGAACATATCATGCAACAATATTTACCTCCCCAGCGTGAACGCTCAACAATAATACGGTTCTTATTATGTTGTAATTCATAACAAGAACACTCCTTGTCATAAATAAATCCACAAGCCAGCAAAACGGCATCGGTTACTGCAATGTCAATGCTATTATTTAACACATTTCCATCTACATCCGTATAAGTAGAATGAATGTTTGCAATTTGAACAATCATCCCGTGAAACTTTCTATAATCTCCTTTTTGCATAATAGTGCCGTTTTATTTGTCCAATGCAGAAATACTTGCAAATTCATTCCAATCATCATTAGCTTTATAATTTTCAGAACTGCCAGTTGGAACTTTCAAAATAGAATAAGATGCAAGACCACTAAAAACAGGAAGTTTCTGTCCGTAATCTCCTATCGTCCCTCTATTTATTGGAGGATTCATCGTTCCAATCTTAAATAAAGATATGGGACACGAATAAAAAGCGAGGGCCTCTATATACTCTATTGATTGACAATTCGTAGCATCGAACGTGGCTAATTCAGAGCATTTAGCAAATGCCCCTGCGGCATGATACCACCCATTGGTTTTGTGATTTATTCCCCCTATTCGTTTTAATTGCGATCCTTTCTCAAAAGTAACCGTTGTTAAGGCCTTGCACTCATAAAATGCAGCAGGCATAATCTCTTCCACGCTTGCGGGAATTTCGATAGATGTTATTGCGCATTCTTGGAATGCACCATATCCCTCACTATATGTTTCTTGTGAGCCTCCCGTAATAACGAGATTGCCGCGGTAATCTCCTCCGATAGTTTTTAATTGGGATGGCTTTACAAAAGTGATTGTTGCCAAAGAGGAGCAATTCTTAAACGCCCGCATTTGAATGCTTTCTATAGAAGCAGGAATAGTAATTGAAGTTAATGATTGGCAATTTTCAAATGCTCCGCTGTACGTATTAAGCTCTCCACTTTTGATTATTTTCAACTTTGGATTTAATTCAACCGAACTTAAATTACGGCAATTATAGAATGCAGACATCTCGATTATTTCTACATTTTTTGGTATAACTATGGAACTTAAATCATAGCAATGAGCACAAAGCGATTCAGGTATAACTGTTAAAGAAGTTGGTAAGACGATTCCCTTAATATCATACATATTAGCAAATGCTTTTGCAGGCAATGTAGTAAGGGGTAGTTTGGAAATATCAAGATACTCCAAATTGGGTAGGTTGCGAATGGCAAGGAAATCTTCGTCATTCAGATTTCCTGTTATTCGTAGCATCTTGATAGACGTGGCCTCAAATTTAGAAAGAACACTATTTAATGTTCCTGCCTGTTCTACATTTACAGAAGTATAACCCGTTTGAATGATTGTTAATTCCGCCTTAATATTTCCACACGCAATAGTAAAGACGGTAGTTCTGTTTTCCGAATACCCATCAACAGAAAAAGTTACTTCATCTCCATTATTGCCTTTTGTAATTGATGACTTGCACCATGATTCCCCACCTGTTAGTTGCCATTGGTCATTAGGTTCTTTATCCGAATAACTATCATAATTTAAGTAGACGTAAATAGATTCTTCCCCTCCTGTAATATCAAACTCCAAAATATTGGTAGAAAGTTCAATTTCAGTTAGAGTTACGGTTGGATCAGGATTTGGATTATCCTCTGTTCCACCCTCAGAACAACTGCAAATCATCATTGCAGACAATGCAAATAAAAATAGTTTTTTCATAGTAAGATTTAATAGGTTAAACAATGTTTTCAAATCTTACTATCCGTCCCTCGATAGTGGGTTATGTACAATAAAGAAAGCGCAGGACCGAAGCCTATTATAGTTAAGCGGGTTCTGACAAAACCTTGACAATATAATAAGCAACAGCCCCGCGCCTATCCGTAAGGACATGACGCGGTAGATGTTCGCCTATTCTCTTGTCTTTTGAACTGTCAGATTCGCTTAACGAGAACAAGCTACACTTTCCGTGTATTCAATATGTTACTGCAAAAGTAGCATATTCGGCGGAAATTGCAAAACATCTTGCCCTTTCGGGTGCTGTTGCTGTATTTAATTGTGCAAAGTTCTTGAAAACAAAGTTTCTATCCAATAGTGGGGAGTATGGAATCGAAACTTTGTTAGTTGTAGGTTGGGTTAATCTTCTCCGCAGATTTCTTGTATTACGCCGTCCATGTAAATCGCCTGCCCGCTGGATTGCCTGCCCCACCAATAGCAACCGTATTCCTCGATGATAACCTCGCCTTGCTCTTTCAGTCGTTCGGCCAGCCAAGAATCAATCAGCCACCATTCCATGACATCATCCGCGAACGGATAAAGATATTCTTCGGAAATAAGGTTTGCCCGTATCATTTCCTCGATAACTGTGCTTTGATTCTTCAAAACACAATTCTGTACAATTCGTTGCGCATTCATATAATCGGTTTTTGCGAGTTCATGCGTATTAGCCATCGGTTTGCAAAATTTGTGTGGTCTGCCTGCCGTTCCTCGGCGCAATTCTCCATTCCGTTTTCAGTCGGGTACGCACTATGCGATTCAATGCGGAGAGTTTTGTTGCAGTAATAGTACGGGATAAACTGCTTTGTACTTGTGTCAAATGCAAAATTCATTTCTGTATTCTGCGCAAGTTTATCTTTAGATTCGTAGTATTCTACCAGCGAAATAAGGTTGTACTTTCCATTGCGTCCAATCATTGCGGCACGTAAGCGTGTGTAAACTCCGTTTCCGTGGTCGATTCTGTAAGCCCGCACGGCTAACAAGGCTTTCAGAATTTCTGTCGCCCTTTCATTTAATGTTTTCATGGTCTGTAAAGTTTAGAGTTATTCCCCATTACTTGTAAAAAGATAACTCCATTCATAACCAACTAAAAAGGGCGGCATATCTCCATGTAAGAATAGCTTTCCGATTCTATATAATTCCGATAATTTTATGCTGTTATATAGTTTCGGGCATAAATAGGGGGTGGTCTGTTTTATGTGGAATCCTATTAAATGGTAAGTAAAAAATTCGTTTCCCATCCGAAAAGGGGGAGGGGTGAAAAATAGGGATTGTCCGCTCGGTCGGGGTATTTAGGTCTCGTTTGTCTGCGAGTGACAACCTTTTCAGAAAAGGATATTTTATAGACCCTTTCACAAAGTTTGTCACCTTTTTGTTGCGGGACAATTTCGGCATAAATCGCACGATATGTGGAATGGATGATAAATAGGTTTACCCAAAACTACCCTATAACAGAAAGAATCGCTATCTTTGCCAAAGATAAACTTTGGCTTAAACAGGCTGCGTTTCGGCAATGCTCAAACAGGTTTGGCATTGCGCTCAACTTGCACTGTTTTTGCCGAAAAGCAAGTGTATCATGTCCTATAAACCGCCTTACACCATTACGCCGAAGATCACGAATTTGGTTGCACAAATCAGCGAAGCAATCGGCAGCTATTATGCGCATGAAAATCTGCGTCTGCATCGTGTCAATCGGATCAAAACGATTCACGGGACGCTGGCTATCGAGGGCAACACGCTTTCGACGGAGCAGGTCACGGCGGTATTGGAGGGGAAACCCGTCGTTGCTCCTATTAACGAGGTGCAGGAGGTGCGCAACGCCCTTAAAGCGTATGAATTGCTCGACACGCTCGACCCCTGCAAAGTCGATGATCTGTTAAAGGCTCACGCCACGATGGAGGCGGGATTGATCGACGAAATCGGTTGTTTCCGCAAAGGCGGTGCGGGTGTGGTGTCGGGGAAAACGGTTATCCATTATGCGCCCGATGCCGAACGTGTGCCGTTTCTCGTAAACGATCTGTTCGAGTGGCTGCGCACCACGGATGAACACCCGTTGATCGCAAGTTGTGTCTTTCATTATGAATTCGAGTTTATCCATCCGTTCGCGGACGGTAACGGTCGTACGGGGCGATTGTGGCAGACATTGATTTTGAGCAGGTGGCGGCCTATCTTCAAAAACCTGCCGATCGAAAACATTGTATATAAGTATCAAAAGGAGTATTATAAGGCGATTGCCGTAAGTGGAGGTAAAGCAGGTTGCACGCCTTTCGTCGAGTTTATTTTGGGGGTAATCGCGGAAACGCTCACTACCCAAGAAACTACCCGAAAGACTACCCAAGAAATTATTTTGGGAGCCATCGCCCGCAATCCCAGCATTACACGGGCGGAGCTGGCCGAGGTTGTCGGAATCTCGCCCGACGGCGTGAAATATCATTTGCAGAAACTCGCCAAGTCGGGCAGGCTCAAACGGGTGGGGTCTGCACGCCGCGGGGAGTGGGTGATCGAGTGACAGGAATTCCGAAAAAGGTACTTTTATAGACCCTTTTCAAAAGTTTGTCACCGACCTGTTTTCACCCGTTGCGGGCTATATGATCCGCTTTCCCAATTCGATGAACCGTTGTTTGTTGGTGCGCACCTCCCTGTACTCGAAATATATTCCGATCATCTTTGCCGTCACTTTTTTGCGGTAGGGGATGCCGAGCCGCATAATCAGGTCGTTCATAAAACGATTGACGACGCACACGGGTAGCTTGTCGCCCGTTTTCAGTCGGTCGTACACCTCCCCGCAAACTTTTTCCGAGGTCAGCAGTTGTTGGCTTTCGTTTTCCTGTATCTGTTTGCCGATTTCGTTCATGTTGTAGTTGTGCCGTTCGATCTCTGCCGCTCCGAGAGCGTAGTAGGCATCCACCATCATTGGCACTTGGTTCTGAATCTCCTCGCGCAGAAAGTAGTATTCATTCCACGTTCGGTTTTGTTCCAGTATCTCCAACTGCCGCACGATTTCGCGGAACAGCTCTTTCATTTTCAGTCGGGGATTTATGCGTTGCAGTCGGTCGCAGTCCGACAACGGATAGATATGTTCGGCGCAATCCGTGTGAAATGCTTTCGCGTACTCCTCCCGCACCAGTTCGGCGTCGGTGTAGTACCGCTTGATCCGCTCGTCGTCATAGGCGTTGTCCCACATGAACCAGTTGCGTGTTCCGTCGGCGTTCATGAACCGTTTATAGTCCATTCCCTCCAACGCCTGCGCACGGGTATCGCAACCTGCCCCCGACGCTTCGATTTGCAGGACTTGTTTGTAAACCACTTCGCACTCCTCCAACCTTGTGGCGATCTCCTCCCGCGATTTGCAGGGCATCTCCTTGTTTGTGCTGAAAATATGCGCGGCATCCTCCACGCCGTTGCGGAAGCGTCCGACGATCTGCACGGCTTCGGTCGTGGGGTCGATGACGGTGTGCGCCGCAAACGAAAGGTCGGTTACGATCAGCACGCAGGCTGTTGTCGGCAGCTCGATGTCTACCGCCGAAAAGAAACGGCTCGTGAAAAAGTTGATTTCATCCAGTTCTTCGAGCGAGGAGTAAGCCCGCGAAAAATCATGCTTGCGGAGTTTCTTCACACTCTCGTAACTGCAAAAGACCTTGCACCGTTTCTCGATCTTATAGGTGCAGATCATGCGGTGGATCGTATCGGTAGAGTTCAGAAAGATGCAGAGCGGATGCCCTTTGCCTTTTACCTGTCCCATAAGGGTACGCACCCAGCCGACGGTGTTGTTCGTATGTATGAGCAACATTTTCGGCTTGTGGTCGTAGGTCGGGCGGAGTATCTTCATCGTAAAGCCCTGCTGCTCGAAACGCGGGTCGGACGGGATGATCGGCGTCGCGGAAACCATCGCCTTTTGCTTGCATCGGAAAAAATCATCCATCGGGAGCGTGATCAAGCCGCGGTAGCCTGCATCCTGTATCGTGCGCTCGCACTCGTCGAACAGCATGAACCATTCACCGTGCATATCCGTATGCGTCTGTACCATTGCCGAGCGGACTTTTGGGAAACTTTCGGGCGTGGTCATGATTTTCAGATAGCCGTCGTTGTAGTTCGTGTTCAGAAAGTCGATGATGTCCTCTGTCGTTACGCCCTCGAACACGCCGAGTATCTGCGGGTGTTTTTTCATCTTGCCCTCGATAACGGGAACATTCGGCTCGATGATGACGGAGTGTCGGGGCGCATTGATTTCTGCATAGGTCGCACCGCATCCCGTGACGGTCTTGTTGATGATCGAATTGGTAGGTATTTCGGGCATTACGGCATCGAACCGCTGGCCTGCATCTATTGTGATATATTCAATCTTCATCTAATAATTTGATTTATAGTTAAAAAAACTTGGGGAGCGAGCGGTGAAACCCGCTCCCCTCATTCAGCAGTTTAGTTCAGCAGGTCGGTGATGTCCTCCATTGCCTCGGCAGGCATTACGACTTTGCCGTTGGAAAAGTGGTACTTTTTGGCAAGGTAGCCGATTCCCTCCTCGCTCTCGTTGTACTCCTCGGAGGTGATCGCGGTCAGTTTCTCCACCTCGGCGGCCACTTCCACCAGCCACTCGGACTGACAGCAGATTTCACGGTCGGGTTCAAACTCCGTCACTTCGGGCAATTCCTTACCCATCAGGAACGCCAGCAGGTAGTTCCAGATTTGGGCGTTGAGCAACAGCTTCCCGTCCAACTCGGTGTAACCCTTACGGATTCCGAACCACACGTAGCCGCATCCAGCCACGTCTACACGGGTGGTCACGATCAGGGTGGTAGCCCCTGCCGCAATCGCTTTCGTCAGCGTGCGGAACATTTTGGCATTCCCTGCGGGCTTGATTTTAATTACTCGGAGGTTCGTTTTCTCCTCCTGTTCTTCTGCGCGGTTCCCAGCTACCAGCTGCGATGCCGCTGCTACATTAATTTTTTCCATTTTATTGGTATTATTAAAATTAGTATTCGTGTTAGCGATAGTGTTTACAAGCGTTTTCATAATCGTTATTTTTTTATTAAGTTTTGTTGCCGCCTCTTTCGGGCTGTCGGCTACTCCCTGCAACTTTGGTCGGCCGTACGCTCCGACCTCGTTCACGACTGCAAAAGTGGTCGATTTTTTTTGCTTCTCCGAGCCTTTCGAGGTAGAGGTTGCAGGCTATATTCAGACCTATTCTTTACCTCTGTCTTTTAACTGGTTACGTTTTGCGTTTCATCGGTCGTTTTTTTTAGTTCAACCTCCACTTTCGGGCTTTCGGTTTCTCCCTGCGGATTCATCGGCCGTACGCTCCGATTTCCTCCGCTTGCAGGATATAAAACACTTGAACACGCCCTTTCGCTAATCGGTTCGGGGTAGAGAATATCGGCTTGTTTTCGGCCTGTTCTTTACCTCTGTTCTTCATTCCGTTGCAAAGAGCCGTTTTCAGTCGTTTTTTCGTTCGGTACATTGTCTTGTCGTTATTGATTACGCTGGCAAAGATCAGCCATTTTTTCGCGTTCTCCGAGCCTTTCGAGGTAAACAATATCGGCTGTTTTCATGCCTATTATTTACCTGCTCGTCAGTTTCATATCGGGTTCTTCTACTCCGTTACGATAACGCAAAAAACGCTCTTGGGTTTCGGCGGAACAGGTAAAGAAAAAGGGTGCATTTCTGCACCCATTCTCTACCTGAAATATGTCGATTATTCAGAATAAATCCTTATGAACGATGTTGTCCGTTACGATGTGTATTCGCCCGAACTCGACAGACGGGAATTTCGGTATCTTTTCCCCGCCGTATTTCTGTACGTTCTTCTTTATATAGCCTATGTCGGCGCGTATGTTTTTGGGGTTGAAAGAACCGTCATAGCCTTTATAGGAGGGATAGCACCCGACGAAGCAGGTGTAATCATAGATCAGCCTGCAAAGTTCGTTCGGCGTGTCGGGATTCTCAGTCATTGCATTTTCTTCATGGAGCATCCGATAAATCCCGTATGCGACAATCGGATAGCGCGTATTCATCGGCTTGGCTCCTGCCGACGGTTTGCGTCGTTCCAATTCCTGCCGTGCATCTTCGGCGGTCTGAATGTCGGGGAAATAATCGGCGAGTTCCTTTCGGATCAGACGGAACAGCCAGTTATTCGTATTAGGAATCGTCTGCGGCTCCTGCTTGCGGCTGTTGGTGCGCAGGGTTACGGGCATTTCCTGTTCTCCGACACGTTCGTATAGGTTCCGATGCCGTTGTTCGGTTTCTTCCATAAAAAGCATCAGTTTCGCCCACTCGCCCTTATAGGTGTTCCAATCTTCCCAATATCCGTGCTCGCTTAATTCTTCCTCGCTGAATTTGCGGTCGGTGATGATGTAAGCCACGAATAAGAGGGCTTCACGCAGTCGGTCGGTCAATAGGGCCGTTTCTCCGAACAGTTCCATATAAGCGTCATAATCGAAACGGTTGGTCGGCAACCGTATTTCGTGATCCTCTTGGATCGCTTTGGCGGCATGTTTGCCTGTACTCAATTCGATTTCATTTTCAAAGTAACCCAGCGTAATGCCGAAATAGTTTTCCAGCAACGGGGCGATTTCCCGTAAGGAGCGGGTATCGGTAGCCAAACAGCCTTTCGAGCCTATAAGTTCGTTCATAAGCGGTAATTGTTTCAACGAATTTACAAAATTCCACTTTCTGTCGCAACCGACGACCGCAGAAAAAAGAAAAGGGACTACCCGATTCAATCGGATAATCCCTTAAAAGGTAGTGACAAACTTGGTTTCGGGGGCTATAAGATAGACCTTTTTTCAAACCTTGTCACCACCTCACAATAAGTTTTGCATGGCCGCATCTATCTGCGAGTTCTCGAATGAATCGAGGTAGATTTGCGTAATCTTCTCCGAACTATGCCCCAGCGATTCGCTGATGATGGATGTCGAAACACCCGACCTTTTCAGCACGGTAGCGAACGAGTGCCGCGCAACGTATGTCGTGAGCGTGATAGGCAGGTGCAGATGCTCGCCGATTAGTTTCAGATAGCGATTTATCCGCTTGTTCGTCCGTTGCACCCGTCCGTACTGCTGTTGTGCCGTAACGTGAACAGAACGCCTTAAAACAGGGAAAATGTAATCCTGCGGATGTGCGTTCGGCTGGCGGTACTTGTCGAGGATGTCGAGTGCGGCGGGCTGGAGTTGGAACGACAGGAGTTTACCCGTTTTCTGACGGTTGAAAACCAGTCGCCTGTCCACGATGTCGGCATAGCGGATGTGCAGAATGTCGGTCAGATTGATGCCGCACGACAGGTAGCTGAACAGGAACAAGTCCTTTGCCAGTTGCAGAAACGGTTTGGGGTATTTGGTCAGCGTCCGTACTTCGCAATCCATAATCCGCCGAATATCCTCTTTTGTCAGCGACCGTTTGGCTGTGGCTTCCTTGAATCGGCTCACTTTGAACGAGTCGAAAGGGTAGTCCGTTTTCTTGATTAGGCCGTCGGTGATTGCGCTGTTGTAGAGCACCCGCAATGAACGGAAACGGATGCCGATGGAGTTGTCGGAATAATGCCGTTCCACCCGCAACCATTGTTCGTACCGTTTCAGCCATTCGGCGTCGATGTCGATAAAATAAAAGTCCAGCGAACGGCAGAATTTCGTCAGC
Source organism: uncultured Alistipes sp. (assembly GCA_964018965.1). Classification (GTDB taxonomy): domain Bacteria; phylum Bacteroidota; class Bacteroidia; order Bacteroidales; family Rikenellaceae; genus Alistipes. Next base: position 577 of record CAXHRY010000049.1, on the reverse strand, counting down.
GAGGTGCGGAGTTCCTGAAAGGTCTTGGCGTTGCCTACACGTTTCTCGGCCAGCAGGCGGTCGATGTAGCCGTTCAGATAGTTGCCGACGGTTTGGCGCACGACCTTGCGGGATGCCTTTTCAACGAGCGTGTTCAACGTGTATTCCTTATCGCTGGTCTTGAAATCCATGACCTGACTTTGGAGTTCTTGCGTTTTCTGCTGGATAAGGGCTTCGATGCGCTCTTTGTCGGGACAGTTACGGCGCGGTTTACACTTTTCTGCATCCCAGTATTGCGGAGCGAGGGAAATGTGCAGACTGATGTACTTCCGTTTTCGGTTCTTTGTCAGCCGTAACATGATGGGATGCTGGCCGTTGGATAATGTTTTGGATGTGTAGAGTACCGCCTCGATTGTCGTGTTCATCGGGAAAATTCGGTTTACACATTGGTTTACACAAACTGCGTAAACCGACGGAAAACGGGCTAAAAACAAGACACGAAAAAACCACCTACATTGCTGTAAGTGGTTGATTTTGAGAGTGACACCGACAGGACTCAAACCTGTAACCTTCTGATCCGTAGTCAGATGCTCTATTC
>CAXHRY010000048.1:0-12149 GCA_964018965.1 uncultured Alistipes sp. | reverse complement strand
GGAGCATAGCTCAGTTGGTTTAGAGCGCCTGCTCGACAAGCAGGAGGTCTGCGGTTCAAATCCGCATGTTCCCACCATCGAACGAAAACGACTTACCTTGCCGTAAGTCGTTTTTTCATTTCCGAAATTCCCGTTCGTTATCACGCCGCATGCGCCGTACGATCGTCGCCCCGAATCCGTCGCAGAAAAACTCCTGCAACAGGGAGCGAGGGCAAGAAGGGCTGCTTCCCAGGATAATCGGCACAAAAAACGATTGAAATTGCTTTCAATCGTTTTCATTGAGTGGAGCTGAGGGATTCGAAATGCAGAACACTCGCGGGGCAGCTGCTGGACGCCCCGCAACCCCAATAATCGAGAAGTCTAACTACCATGAAATGCGACAAGACGTGCGAAGCACGGCGCAGGTTTTGCGACATGGGAGGCGCAAGCTTGCTTGCAGACGGCACAGGGCACAAAAAAAACGATTGAAAGCAATTTCAATCGTTTTCATTGAGTGGGAGCTGAGGGATTCGAACCCCCGACCCTCTGCTTGTAAGGCAGACGCTCTGAACCAACTGAGCTAAGCTCCCCTTTTGCTGAATTGCGAGTGCAAATGTATGATAAATAAATCATTCCTGCAAGTCCTCGCTTCATTTTGGGAAATCTTTTTTCGCTGGCTGTTCGTTCGGTTGACACATTGGTTGACACATTTGCATAAACTCAATGCTGGTTAAACAATAGTGAATTAGTTGATAATCTTATATTTGAATAAGAGAGGACAAACTTTGCAAAGGGGCCTATAAATATACCCCTTTCGCAAAGTCTGTCCTCGTATCAGTCGAGAAAAACGCGCGGGAAAATTTTCCCCTCTCGCCGTTCGTCTGTTTTCAGCAATTTTCAGTAGCTTTGATTTCTATAAAGAAAAATCCCCGACCGTATGGCCGAGGATATATCTTGTTATATGAACTGCTCTAAATATTTTTCATTAAAACCCGTGAGTGGGAATTTGAAATCTTTCTGCGTTCCGTTCGTTGCCGTATATGTAAAGCTAACGGCGTCGCTCTTGTTGTGAACGGCAAACAGATTTACGCTATCTGCGGAATTTGAAAACTCAATGATGTTAGGCATGATTAGCGTTATATCTCCGTTTATATCATCCAACGGGCAAGACATCGAAACCATCTTCTTCCCTCGTTTTTGGAATGTCATTTTTACGGGTTTCTGTTGGTCGATGTCCAACGCAAAGAAATAATAAAAGGAAAACGGAACGGTTTCATCTTCTTTTCTTCCGACGAATAGGCAGACCCCGCAATCATCATCATAGGCTACGGATTTGGCAATGTAGGATATTTGGTTGTCATCCCGTTTCTCCTTGCCTGTTTTTCAATCAATACTTGGTGTTTTTCTTTTCATTTTAGCTAAAATTTATATTGTGATTAAATCTTTGATTATGATGTAAATATAGTAAAAATTTATGAAATATACAAGCAATATAAAAAGGACAAACTTGGGCAGAACGATTTAATAACCCTCTGTCCAAGTCTATCATAGATTGTGTATTATTCAACCCTCTTTATTCCATTTCTTCCTGCAATAATGTATCGTGTAAAATATCAATGTAATCATTATCGAAATGGAAGAGAGCAAAAACAGAAACCAACCAGCGCAAGACAAGTAGCATAAATTGTTCGCTTCTGCATAAGCTACCCCTATATAACTTAAAACCCAGCATATTACATTTTGATTTATAGATAAGTTTTCTAAAATCTTTATATCTCCACTTGCCATAATAACTTTGTTTTTAACCTCTCCCGCCATGCCGAGATACAGCGGGAGAGGGGTTAATATTTATTCATCCAATTCTGTAATGTTTGCAAATTTCCAGTCTCTCTTATAAGCATCAACGCATCCAGCAGGAACTTGCAGCACAAAATAAGTACTTAAACCGTTATGAAAAACATCTTTTCCAAGCTTCGGCGGAACCTTTGTACCAATTTTGAGCAATTGAAGACTCTCATATTCACTTGAATGGCTTGCCCCAGCAAAGGCGCCGTCCCCGATTTCCGTCACTTTTGTACACTCCGACATATCAACAGTCGCCAAACTTTTTGTCTGGGCGAAAGCGCCATAGTAATATGCCTTTGTAGAATCATAACCTCCACCGATAGTTTTCAGATTGGAGCCTTTCTCAAAAGTTACGGTTTTCAAAGAGGTACAATTATAGAATGCCGTTGCTTCAATTGTTTCTACACTGGCAGGAATTTCAATAGAGGTCAATGCTTTGCAAGATATGAAAGCGCCATGATAATAAGAAGAATTATAACCTCCACCGATAGTCTTCAGATTGGAGCCTTTCTCAAAGGTTACAGTTGCCAGTTTGGAACAATTTTTGAATGCCTCTTGTTCAATCGTTTCTACACTGGCTGGAATCTCAATAGAGGTTATAGGGCAGCTCAAGTAAGCTTGAGAAACAGGATGGAAATTGCCAGAAAAAGCGGCTTCACCGATAGTTTTCAAATTGGAGCCTTTCTCAAAAGTTACGGTTGCTAAAGAGGAGCACTCGAAAAACGCATTGAATCCAATTGTTTCTACACTTGCGGGTATTTCAATAGAAGTCAATGCAGTTCTCCCAAAACTATGATTGATAGTTTTCAATTGAGAACCTTTCTCAAAGGTTACGGTTGCTAAAGAGGAGCACTCGAAAAACGCATAGGATTCAATTGTAGTCACTCCGTTTGGTATAATGACAGATTTCAAGGCGCTTTTTGAAAACATATTAGATCCAATCGTTGTCAGTGTATTCGGGAGAATCAGATTCTCGACATTTGTAGATTCATCAAATGCCTTTGTCGGTAATGTCGTAATATTCACCTCTGAAATATCGAGGTCTATCAAATTTGGCATATTACGAATGGTTATAAAATCCTCAGCGCCCAACTCGCCCGTAATCTTCAATTTGCCTATTTCAGCAGAATTATAGTCTGCAAGAGTTTCCGCCAATTTCCCCTTTTGGGGAACATTCACCGTAATATCTAAATTTGCACCTGCTTGGTAAACGGTGACTGTTTCAGAAAATTCGGATCCATTGACATCTGTAAAAAAATATGTGATTTTCCCCTCCCGCGGGGTTCTACTTTTATTTTGTTCAACGTCAAAAATGGTTTTGTGATAGTTTGACAAAGAACTTTCTTTTTTCGTAATCCAATTTTTACAATCATCGTCAATTTGAATTTGCGCAACGAATTTAGATAAAACACAAATCTCACCACCCAATATATCCACCTCTATTTTAGATGGTGAAATAATAATACGGCCTCTTTGCTGTTCAACTGTAAGTGTTTCAGATGCCGACCCGCAATTAAAGTAGAACCTTGCTTTTCGTGGTTTTCCGTCATTATTATCCATCACCATAAAGGTTACCTCATCCCCATCATCCCCATTGGATTGGGAAGGTGTACACCATGATTCCCCACCTGTCAACGTCCAATCACGGTTGCTATGAACATAAATGGATTGCTTTTCTTCACTGCCATCAAAAGATAATGTGGTTTGACTAAGTTCAATGGTATCTTCTTTCGGATTTTGCTGGTCTATTTCATCCCCACTATCAGAACAACCGCAAATCATCAGTACAGCCAGTGTAAATAAGAATTGCTTTTTCATAACTTTCTTCAATTTTGTTTTTCCAGTTCATCAATATGAAAGGAGCTGTGTGTTAAATGATTATTATCACTAAACCACTTGCATTGAACTTGCGCACGATTTTCAGAGCCATCAATCATTTTGATTGGATACTCTGAAACCGTCATTTTGGGGCCTCCCGATTTGAGGACGACGACATCACCAATCTTAAAATCCATAATTGTAAAGGTTTTTTACCGTATCAACTCCTACTGCGGTGAGTTATATGCAAAAAGAAAGTGTGGAGTTGTTCGTTATCTGTACCGAGGTTCTGACAAAACCCAAAGACGAATAAGAAACAATACCCCACACCGAATAGTATATATCAAATGATATATGCCTATACACGGCGATGAGCGTTGTCGTTATCCTCGTCTTTGTAGAAACTGTCAGATTTCGGTACAAGGATTAGCGAAACACTTTCACTAAACTAATATGTTACCGCCCATTGGGACGATGCCACAAAGTTAGAAAATGTTTCTCAATACGCAACACTCGTGGGGTATTGTAGTTACAAAGTACGCGCTAAACTTTCAGAAAATCAAGATTGATATTCTAAAAAGTTCTTCATTGGTTGGGATATTCCGTTATAAAGAATAAGCCGACATATTCCCTCTAATCGGGAGTTGCAAAACATTCCAACCCTCAATTATCGAGAATATGCCGACTTAAAATCTGTTTTGACGGTTTGGTAATAGCCGTAAGGATTGCAAGTAACCGATAATCAGCCAACCGACCGACAGCGTATATAGAGTGTTCCGCGCGTTATCCTGCGGCTATCTCTTGTATCACGCTATCCATGTAGATTGCCTGTCCGCTCGCTAACCTGCCCCACCAACAGCAACCGTATTCCTCAATGATTATCTCTCCCGCACGTTTCAGCCGTTCGGCCAGCCAGCTATCAATCAACCACCACTCCATAACATCACCCAGGAACGGATAGATATATTCTTCGGGAAGCAAGTGCTTGTTCAGCATTTCATCCACGACTGCGGTTTGATTCGTCAGTACGCAATTCTCCACTAATCGCTGTGCTGTCATAGGATTCCTTGTTGTGCGGCTATGTTACGTAACCATTGATTAGCGAATGTGGTGTGTTCTGCCTGCAAGCGAGGATTCAACGCTATTCCATCTTCCGACCATCTGACGCTGTTCTGCTCTATACCGCAGTAGTCATTGCGATAGTAGTACGGGATGAATTGTTGTGTTTCTTTGTGCAGGGCAAAGAGCATTTCGGGGTCGCGCATGGCATCTCCGTTCTGTTGTCCGTAATGAGCCAGCGAGAAAAAGTTGTACTTGTCGATACGGCAGATCAATTCAACATGGACGGGCATATAAGTACCGTCCGAGTTGTCGATTTTGGTTGTTTGCAGAGCCAACAATGCGCGGAAAATCTCCGCCGCCTTTCTGTCAAGTGTTTTCATATTATAAAACGGTTTTACATTTGACAATAGGGAGGGGGCTTTGATTCATGTATCTGTTTGTGGGCAGGATAAAAAAGGGATGCCAAAACGATGGCATCCCCAATATTACGCTGTTTTTTTATCTTCTTTTGCGCGTGTTGATGGTTGAAGTAAAGAATTTAAGTAACTCATCGCTGTTAAATATTCATTATCATCTGGTAGACTATCTAGCCCCTCCATTATGCGTTGTATTTGCGTTGTAAGCAACTTGCAATCTACCTGTTTTAATGAATTGAATGACTGTATTATGCCTAATACGACACTTACATTCTCATTTTTATTTAGCATATCAGAGAACATCCCTGCTAAATAACTTTTCTGTTGCATATTACCATTTTGAGCCAGATAAGTTAAGAAGTCTGGATATTTCTTATAATTTTCAATGTTTGTTTTATTGATACTATTTACAGCCAGATTCATCAAGTCCTTTGGTAAAGTTTGTATATCTGCAATCGTTTTTTCCGATATAATAGGAATTAACATAGCTTTAATCCTCTCACTTTTAAGAGAAATTGCATTCAACCAATCAAACATTTGGGAACTATTATGTTGAATGGCAAATTTTAACATCTCATCTAATTTCGTTTGTATTATTTCTTCCGAAAGAATATACCTATTGTTAGGTTTAGCTGTAAAATGATCTGCAAATAATTCCATTAATTTATCGTTGTTATACGACTTGAATTTAAGAATATAATTCGCCAAAGGATACAAGTTAAATCCCCATCTATTTTTTAACCATAATAATTGATCTAAAATTATATTTGAGGATTGAGCGAAGAATGGATCTATTATATTGTCAATTGCAATTCGACCACTTGACACCTTATATGTAATGCAACCAAATTTAACAACGGTTTCAATGGCTGTATCATCATTAGTACACTCATCTATAAACCTAATGTTTTGATCGTAATTCCGATGTGATGGATATGAGGGATGAGGCATTGGCCTCGTTCCAGCGATTAGAGTAACAATATTTTGAATAGAGGGCAGATTATTGGTTAATGATAAATTTTCTGTCACAATATTTATGGCTTTCAATTTTTCTAGAATAATACTTTGAGAAACGCCCCTCAAGTCTCCTAAAATATGGTGTATTTTCTCATAAATCTTTATAACAACATTTTCTGAAATCAGGCGCTTCTGTGATATGTATACAACATCCTTGATGTAAATATTATCATTGTCTAAATCTGGCCATTGCTCTATTGCATATGAAAGTAAATCGTCATTAACCAAATAATCTATTTGCGCTTGATTTAGTTCGGTCAAAGAGAAATGGTCTTGTTTATACACCTTGGTGAATAGTACACCTAAAGGTTTTATTACAGAGGCATCATTATATTGTCGGATACATTCATGAAAATAACTATCCCAAATCCCAGCAGAACGCTCGTTCTTTAGAAGGTATGATGAGATACCGTCTGTTATGTATCGTAATCCTTGCCTATATAAATTACAAGAATAGGCTACAATCTGTTCTGGGTTATTTGCAACAACGATAATTTCATCTAATGACAATCTGAATTTTTCTTCAAATCTTAAATTGTCATTATATGTAAATTGTACTGATGGATTGACTGCTGCAATAAACTCAAAATATGCTTTGAATTCAGTATCCCATAGTTTATGTCTTATCGTTCTATCTATATTATGTAGGCAATAAGTAGTTAATTTGTCTAAATGCGAAACATTTTCAGCAAGCCATATTGGAAGCTCCTTCAATGCATCTGTAACATTATGCGAATCTATTATATCCTTTATTTTTTGTGGTATATCGGCAAATAGGCTATCCGAATTTGTTAGTATTTTAGAAATGACAAAACTATCGCAATTAGATGTATAACTTCTGGTATCATCCAATAAGCGTTTGAGTTCCGAATTTTTCTCTAAACTCTTTGGAACAATACCTTTCTCGAATAGAGAATAGTCTTGTAATACCTCTTGATAATAAGCATAATACTCCTCTCGTATTATTAATAATTTACAAATTAAAGTTTCATATTTTACTGCAAAATCTGCAGGGAAATTATTTAATTCTGCCGATAGATTATTGAATAATTGGATAATACGACGAGGATTTCTTGCATACTCTTTAGATGCAATATTGATAGTTGCGTTAGAAAACTCTAGATTATATTTATCGTTTAGTTTTTTTGCAAATTCATACATTTCAGTTGGTTGATGCGGTTTTATTCTTATCGCAACATTAAAAAATTTACGTAAAAACTCCTCTTTTTCCTTTGCGCAATCGTCCGTTACGTTTTTTACTGAACCTAATATGTGTTTCCTCAATGCCTCATCATCCACAGGAATAATAAAGATAATATTATATGGTTCATTACTTAAGAATGTTTTGATGTCTGTTAATAGATTATACGCCTGTTCATTATTACATCTATCCACATTGTCAATTACTATTATTATTTGTTTCTGACGGTCCGTGTTCGGTAAAATAAACTCTAAAACGCGTTTCAATATATCTGGCTTTAGCGTTGCCTCTATCATTTCTTTAAAACATTGCTCGAATTGTTCTGGCGCAAAAATATGAGGTCTTTGGACAGATACTTTAAGTTGGTTGAAAGCACCTGTTAATATTCCGCCCAACACTCCTACAAGAGCTATAATAGAATATATAGAAACTTTAGTATCAATTTCCTGAACGGAAAATTGCACCAAGATAATCGTAATTATTAATGCGGCGATTAGTGAAAATATTTTCAGGGGTGAAATTTTATTCTTAACATCTATATCTTGACTACTATTTTGATAGAACTTATCCATTAGGGACGTTCTTTGATGTCCAAGCCCTCTTTGAACTTCAAACAAAAACATTCTTCTGAAAGAATCATTAACGTATTTCCACGCATCATAAGATATGAATTTGACTTTTGACTTTCTATTCTTTGTCAAATTCTCTCTTACGGTTTCAATAATTGATGATTTTCCTGACCCCCAACTTCCAAAAAGACCGATGGTAAATACACGCCCTTGAGGGGCATTCTGGATTATTTTAGTTATATTTTTGGCATATCCCGCTGTATTTAACAAATCGGTTTGCTCATTTAGGACAATCTCTTTGTCAAGTATAAATTGTCGTCTCATGGTTAGATAAGTTTGAGTAAAATTCTTTATTGCAAATATAGTGAATATTTTAGAACACAGATACTTTTGATTTTATATAAATATTTGATTAATAGCTGATGACACAATTAATAAGGTCTATATAAATCAAATATCCGCAAACTATGTCATATTCTTATTCTTATTAAATGGGAAAAGCACTGCATGCGTAAGCATGAGGGCTGGATATGGATGATTTATTTGCTGACTATCTAAAACTCAAAACCTTTGAACTCTTCCTTAAACTGTTTTGCTTGTTCTGCTCGTTCCGTAACGGCTTTATATTGTTCCTGCATATCGAGTGCCTTTATAAAGTAGGCCAACGATACCTTTTCGGGCAGGTTCTTGCATTGTTTATTGAGTTGGTAAGTTAGGCTTATAGGCTCTATACTCGATAAGCCTATTGCATTATACTTGGTAAGCAGTACGGACATTGCCCGCTTATCTCATTTCGGGACTGCAACCCCTTTCGCCTTGCAGAAATCGCATATCTCCTTATAAATCCCTGCATCCGTCTTTCTAACTGCTGAATTGATAAAACAGCCTGCCGTCAGTTCGTAGCCGTTAGAAATAGGCTTTATAAGCCCTAATTGCAGACACTCTTTAATGAGAGCTGTTATCGTATTTCTCGATAAACCGATACTCTTTGCAATTTGGGAATTGCTTCATTGAATGGTATCTGTGTTATTTAGACATATTGCCTTTAATAAGAGCAGAAAGCCTGCAATCTTGGCGGGATAGTTCCGCTTAAAGAAACTGTTGTCGAGGAAGAAATAGTTTTTGTTTGCTGGCTTTATATAGTAGGAATTTCGCTTTATAAATCCTCTGTCTGCATCTTCTTTAATGGTAGTCTGTACGGTCAGGTAACCTGCATCCTTTAAGCGTTTGATAACACGGCGGATAGTTCGTTCATCCAATCCCGTCAGTAAGGATAGTTTTTCTTCTGTTATATGGGAAATATTCGTCTTGTGATTGGAGCAACACTTAATGGTCGCTCACACGTAAATATCGACGGGTTTACTGTTGCCCGTCTGAAAGTTCACGATTGATTTGGGGATTACGGTATAATTCATCGTTGGCAATGGAATTTTGATTGTTCGTAAATATGATTTCTTTTAGATGCAACAATTTTCGAAAACAGGCAATGCCGTAATGGTCTTTGGCCTGCTTGCGGTTGTCGAATCATTTATGGTCTTTGATATGGTAGTACATGGTCTGAAAGACTTATTAGGTTATGTATAAGTAGGTAGTGTATATATAGGACACTTTTGAGCAGTTTGCACAGGACAGATTTGAGCAACTCTCTATCCCGTCATTCAAAAAACCTACTATCTCTTTAATTGGAAATCTTCCATATTTTTTAATCTTGAATTGATCGTATTAAAGGAAATATCCGTTTCGTACTCAAAAAATGTGGAAACATGGAGCAAAGGAAAGGACTGCCAATAATGCCGTCCCTATCTTGTCCTATAAACTTATTTTCTATGGAAGCAGTAGAATTTCCCTATTCTTGGATTTGCTATTACAAATATAATAAAAATCTTTAATAAATACAAGTTTAAGAGCTGGTTGTTCAAAGGAATTTCAGGCGAATTTTCCTATCTTTGTTTAACCGAATGTTACTGCTATGGACCCGCTTTACGATTATGTTTCCGAGATTGCCAACCGAATGTATCCTACATGGGAGTTCGATGATAGTTGTGGAGAGTATTTTCAAACCGATTCTTTCCGCGGATGGGATTTCGTGCATCAGTTGGAGGACGGGCGGTTGAAATGCCCCTTTACGAAAGAGCAGTATTTGGAGAACGCTCCGATTATCCGTTCCCTGCGGGCCATGGGTATCGACACCGAGAAATTTTGGATGGCGATGCTCTTTGTCTATGATGTGGTACAGGAACGGACGGAAAATGTGCAGCAGGTTCCGACCTCGGTATTCGAGGAGTTTCGGACTTTCGCCAAGTACCTGCAAGAAAATCCCGATGCCAAAATCCGTGCATGGCGAGGGCGCGAGCACGGCGCGACCCTTGAATCCGACCTTGCAAAGCGGATGTTGGGCAAGTTGCTCGCTGACAACGTGGCAGAACTCTATGCCAAGTTGTCAAACACCCGTTCTTTCGGATTGGACGGATTTTCGGTGAATCTCAAAAGTTGTTACAAGATAACGCTTGCCGTCAAATGTTTTTTGCCGCTTTTGGAAAAGTTCAAAGAGGAAGATAACCGCAGTACGAATCCCAATAAGGTTTCCTATAACAGAATGCTGTTGATTTCGCGCATCGTCTATTTCTTCGGCTATACGGACAATCCGAAATTCCTTGATAATGACGAGAGTATATCGGGAATCTGGACATCTTACAAGGATAAGGAGTGGACGACGGTAGGCGCGAATTTCAGATAAATCCAATTACATATCGGATGATAAGGGACGGCATGAGCCGTCCTTTTTTTATTCTGCCGATAAGGGGAAGTAATAATCATGCACTTTTCTGCTATCCGCCAACTATTTCTGCCATAATGAGTTATGTATGATTTTCGTAGTATTCAACATTAAAAACGCAAACGCAGGTTCTTTGACATATACTCCGCTTCTCGGTAGGGAGAGAGAATCCGAACCGAAAGGCCGCAGGTCGAATCGCACGGCAGGACGATGACGGGAGTTTGCCCAAGCCATCACCCGACTGCCGCCAGAGCAGGCAAGAGCTCACCAGTAAGACCTAACGCCGAGAAAATGAGATATATAACTTAATCTTAATTATATGATAGAAACATCAAAATTAACTTTTGGAACTCTGCAAGGTACAGGGTTTAAGAGCGTCAACGGGAACGAAATCCCGCAATTCATTGACAAACTGGTAGATTCGGAGCACCCTAATGATGAATGTATAAACTGGGAATCCAAAATTTGGGCGACATTCAATCTTGCCAGAAGCTACCTTAAATATAGAGGGCTGACAACAGAATCGACGAGTGCCGAGGATAAGAAAGAAGCACTCGGTCAGGCAATCAATGATATTTGGGAGAATGCAACAATGTTCGATACCTGCTTCCAACTCTTTTCGGAGGTGTTGCGGACGCATACTCCCGATTTTGACAGCTATTGTGCCGTAATAGGAGTTAATCCCGAAGCAGTTGCACAGCACATCTTATATGAAGGTATCGGAAAAGTAAATGAGGTGCTTCGTTATGGTCTGGAACAAACGTATGGCCCTCTTGTCATTCTAAAACTTGCATTCATTCGATTTAATTTAGAGGAGAATGTTCAGTGGTAGTAAGTGTTTATAAAACAAATAATTTTGTAAAATATGGGAAAAACAAAGAAAAATCGTAATGCCAAGCAAGGCATTGACACTATGGGCGTTTCAACATCTGAAATCGCAAAAGAAATTAGCAAACCTCAAACTGCAATGCCTATTTACGAATCGAATGATGATGATACGGACTGGCAAACAATGCTTTGGGAAGTTACAAAAAATGCCAGAAAACTGTATGACGGTATCTCGACACTCTGTTTGTCCTATACCGAAAAACAAGATGCCATCGCAGAGGTTGCAGAAATAACATATGATGATCCAGCCATGATGATAGAGCATATCAAAATGATGGCAAAGCGTCTTTGTCAGGTTCCAGGATTTCGGGCTTATTGCAGTAAATTAGGCGTTGGACCAGACTGCGTCGCTCAGCATATTATTTTTGACGGGTATGCGAAAGTCAAGGCAGTAATAGAGCGTGGATTGGAGCCTGTATATGGAGAAACAATCGTCTTGTTCTCAATGCCGATAGTTGGTTATGAGTTAGAATAATTCAATAATCTGTTTTTATATCTTTTAGAGGGGCTGTCTAACAATAAAAGTTAGGCAGCCCTATTTTTGAGGATTCAAGAATATTAAGCAGCGGAATAAATTA
>CAXHRY010000047.1:0-12563 GCA_964018965.1 uncultured Alistipes sp. | reverse complement strand
GAGTTCCGGCACGTTGCCGTTGTTGCCCCGGTGCCGTGTATCATTGGCTGCGCCGAAGATACTCCCTCTCGGAAAAATGCAAACCTGCAATCAACTTATCGTATCTTTGACTTCGTCGAAGATACTCCCGCTCGACAAAACACAAACAAGTTTGCGTTTTGTTCTCGCTTAATCGTATCTTTGATATTGCCCTGATTATTTATCTGGGCACGAATGACTTGGAAGAGAATCTTATAAAAAAAAGCAACGGATTAAGTTACAAAAAAATCTTTGCCGCTTGTTTTTCTTACTTTCAAGCAATTCTTTTAATTCTATGCAAATATGATTATTTTTTGAATAATCGAATAATTGCTATCAGTTCGGTTAACCTACAATAATTCATAGAGTGGGATTTAATCTGTGATTTATTATTCTGAAAGCATGCAAGATTTACTTTTATCGTTGTTGACGTGCTGCTCTTTTACCAAATCGGCCAATGTCGTTCGACGCAATACGTCTATAATATGCCGATAAATCTCTGAAAACGGTTTGCGAATAGGACAATTATCTTCGTCTTTGCAAAATTCGCATGGCATATATTGATCTTCGCACACGCATGCTAACATGCTCACCGAGCCTTCGAAACAAATTACCACATCGAACAATGCCACTTCCCGCGGATCTTTCAGCAGATAATAGCCGCCGCTCTTGCCTCGCGTGCTATTCAGCATTCCGCGATTTTTAAGCGTAAGCAGTATTCCTTCCAGAAAGCGCCGGGAAATCTTCTCCCGTTCGGCAATTCGCCTGATTTGTACGGGTTCTTTTCCGTACTCCGCAGCCAATACGCTGAGTGCCAGCATGGCATATCTTGTCTTCTTCGAAAGCATGGATTCTTGTGGCAATTGTCTTTCGCAAAAATAGTCTTTTTCCCGACATATCATCCTGAGAAAAGAAAAACATCCTTTGCATACAAACATTTCATTTTAATCTACACTCGTATAATGTAGATTAAATAAAAGTACTTATTGAAAACAATACCGCAATCCCTACTTTTGCGATGTAGTATGAACTAATTCAAGAATCGGATGCGGAAAACCATTGCCATTGCCTTATGATCGGTCATGTATTGTCTGCTGCCCGCACAACCGGATGCCGAATATTTGATATCGCAATCTCTCGCCATGTCCTGATGAAATAAGAATTTACCGATTATGAAAATTATTACAACCTTATTTTTCGGCACCCTTGCCTTGAGCAGTGTTTCCTGCGGAAATGGGAACAGAAACCAAAATGACGATTTGAGCGGCGAGTTGTCGCTTTCGGGTGCGTTTGCGCTCTATCCCGTAGCCGTTCAGTGGGCGGAAGAGTTCCAGACCTTGCACCCGGGTGTACATATCGATATTTCGGCAGGAGGTGCGGGCAAAGGAATGACCGATGCTTTAGCGGGAGTCGTCGACTTCGGCATGGTTTCGCGTGAAGTATATCCGCCCGAAAAAGAAAAGGGTGCCGTAGGTTTCGCTGTGGCGAAGGATGCCGTAGTCCCGACAATCAACGCCTCCAATCCAAAACTCAAGAAACTCTTCGCACACGGTCTTTCCCGTGATGCGGCTATCGATATATGGATTACGGGCAAGGCGAAAACATGGGGCGACGTTCTCGGCACGGATGACGCGACGCCCCTGCATGCCTATACCCGCTCCGATGCCTGCGGGGCCGCCGAAACTTGGGCCTTGTGGTTCGGAGCCAAACAAGAGGACTTGGGCGGTACAGCCGTATTCGGCGATCCGGGTGTCGCAGCCGCCGTCCAGAAAGACATATACGGAATCGGGCTCAACAATATCGGTTATGCTTATGACAACGACACCCATTTGCCCAACGACGGGATCGTGGTGCTGCCCATCGATATCGACGGAGACGGCCGGATCGCCCCCGATGAAAATTTCTACAATACGAAAGGCCGTCTTGTCGCAGCTATTGCCGAAGGGAAATATCCGTCTCCGCCGGCGCGCGATCTATATCTGGTTACCAAGGGGATTCCCAGCAATCCCGTCGCGGTGGCCTTCCTCGAATATGTTCTCGGCGACGGACAGGCAAAAAACATTCCGGCAGGCTATATCGATATTCCGGAAAATAAAATTTGGGAATCGTTAGCGTTGCTCGAATCTGCGAACCAATCGGAATAACCGATGAGTACACAACGAATAACAAGGGAAAAAACAGCCGGCGCCGTCATGTTCCTACTGACAGGCGCCTCACTGTTGCTGGTGCTGATCATGGGAATCGGACTGTATATGAAGTCGGCTCCGATCTTCGAGGATCATTCCCTGTGGGAATTGCTTTCGGCCAGCGAATGGAAACCGTTCAAGAACCGGTTCGGATTTTTCCCGTTCATCATGGGCACGGTGTGGGTGACGGGTATCGCTCTCGTGCTGGCTTTGCCTTTATCGCTGCTGACCGCCGTCTTTCTGACCGAGTATTCGCGCGCATGGGTCAAACGGTGGTTTTATCCGGCACTGGATATCCTCGCTGCACTTCCGTCGGTCATCTACGGCGTGTGGGGTTCCCTGCTGATCGTTCCGTGGATTTCCGAATGGCTGGCGCCGCATTTCGTCGAGTTCTCGTCGGGATATACCGTACTGGCGGGCGGCATCGTGCTGAGTGTTATGATTCTGCCGCTGCTCGTCAGCCTGTTCGTCGAGATATTCTCGACCGTACCGCAAGAGTTGCGCGACGCTTCGCAGGCGCTGGGCGCAACACGTTGGCAAACGACCAAGAAGGTGGTGATCCGCCGTTCGCTGCCGGGTATCTTCGCCGCCGTGGTGCTGGCCGTTTCCCGGGCATTGGGCGAGACCATTGCCGTACTTATGGTTTGCGGGAACCTGGCTCAAGTGCCTCACTCCGTTTTCGATGCCTGCTATCCCATTCCGGCCCTCATTGCCAACAACTACGGCGAAATGCTTTCGCTGCCGCTCTACGAAGCGGCTTTGATGTTCGCCGCAATGATTCTTTTCGTTGTGGTATTGCTGTTCAACCTGCTATTGCGAATCATCCTTTATCGGCTTAAGAAATCATGAAATCCAAGTATATAGAAGAGATTATCGTCAAAATTCTGATGGCATTGTCGCTGCTTGCCGTTGTCGGATTCGCAGCGGGTATCGTTTACGTCATCTTTCATCGGGGCTGGTCGTGTATCACATGGGAGATGGTGAGTTCGCTTCCCGGCGGCGGATTTTACATAGGCAAGGAGGGGGGGGATTTCTCAATGCCATTGTCGGGTCGGTCTATATCGTTGCGGCCTCGACCTTTCTGGGGTTCCTGGTCAGCATTCCCGTAGTATTCTATCTGAACGTATTTCTCAAAAGCGATTCGAAATTCGCCTATGTCGCCCGTCTGGCCTACGACGTGCTGTTCGGCATCCCGTCCATCGTCTACGGAGCCTTCGCTTTCACGCTGATGATCTGGCTCGGATTGCGCACGTCGCTGCTGGGCGGCATTCTGGTCACCACGCTGCTCATCATCCCCATTCTGATCCGTTCGATGGACGAGGTGGCCAAAACTTTCCCCCGCGATTTGCTCGACGCTTCGTACTCGCTCGGAGCCACGCGGCTCGAAACCATGGGGATCGTCCTACGGCAGATCATGCCCGGAATTGCGACAGCGACGTTATTGTCGGTAGGACGCGCCATAGGCGATGCCGCGGGCGTGATGTTCACGGCAGGCTTTTCCGATTCGATACCTACGTCGTTCTCGCAGCCGGCCGCTACGTTGCCGCTCTCGATTTTCTTTCAGCTGAGCGCTCCGCAGGCCGATGTGCAGAACCGGGCCTATGCCGCCGCACTCGTACTGACCGTGATCGTACTCGTCGTCAGTCTTGTCGGACGATTCATCATGCACCGTTTCTCGAAAAATAAAATCTGAAAATATGTTATCCGATTTTTTTAAGCGCCACATAGGATTCTCCGTCATAGAACCGGATATGGACGACTTGTTGCAGAAGGACAAAGCATTTACTCCCGACGTCAAGTTCCGACATCCCGATACCGGTGCCCGGCTGGAAGTACGGCATCTCGATCTGTCGATCGGGAATCAATCGATTCTCAAGGATATCAGCCTGCAAATCCCCGAAAACAAAATCACTTGCATCATCGGCCCGTCGGGCTGCGGCAAATCCACGCTGCTCAAAAGTTTCAACCGGTTGATCGATTCGGTCGACGGGGTTCGCATGCGCGGAAGCATTACGCTCGGCGTGCAGGATATTCTCCGCAGCGACGGTGCCGAGCTCATCGACCTGCGCCGTCGCATCGGGCTCGTTCCGCAGCGTCCCTGCCCGCTGCCCATGTCCATTTATGACAATGTCGCTTATGGCTGCCGCATCTATGGTATCCGAGGAAGGCGTAAACTCGACGTCGTCGTCGAACATTACCTGAGTGAGGTCGGATTGTGGGACGAGGTGAAAGAAAGGCTGCGCGAACCGGCGCCCGGCCTCTCGATCGGACAGCAGCAGCGTCTCTGTCTGGCACGCAGTCTGGCCGTAGAGCCGGAATTTATCCTCGCCGATGAAGCGACATTGGCACTCGACCCGCAGTCGAGCAAGACCGTCGAAGATCTTTTCGTCAAACTCAAAGAGCATTACTCCATAATCATGGTGACCCACACCCTGCGGCAGGCATTGCGCATCGCCGATTACGTCGTTTTCATCTATATGGGAGAAGTAATCGAAACCGGCGATGCCGAGCAGGTGTTCCATCACCCGCAGCACGAGCTGACCCGCAACTATTTGTCCGGCGTATTCAGTTAACGAATCAATCGAAATATATGAACAATCGTAAATTGACACATCTTAAAGAGTTGGAGTCGGAAGCCGTCTACGTACTCCGCGAGGTGGCGGAACAGTTCGATCGTCCGGTCATCCTGTTCTCCGGCGGGAAGGACTCGATAGTCGTTACTCATTTGGCCTACAAGGCTTTCTATCCGGCTCGGATCCATTTCCGCTGTTGCATATCGATACCGGACACAATTTCCGCGAAACGATCGAGTATCGCGACGCTTTGGTCGAACGCCTCGGGGCGCAGCTCATCGTCGGCTCCGTACAGGAGTCGATCGATACGGGGCGCGTCAAGGAGGAGACGGGTTACAATGCCAGCCGCAACCGCTTGCAGACGACCACCCTGCTCGATACCATCGAAAAATACAAGTTCGACGCAGCGATCGGCGGAGCGCGCCGCGACGAGGAGAAAGCCCGTGCCAAGGAGCGTTTCTTCTCGCACCGCGATGAGTTCGGGCAGTGGAATCCCAAGAACCAGCGGCCCGAGCTGTGGAATATCTTCAACGGGCGTAAGAACATGTGCGAACATTTCCGCGTTTTTCCGATCAGCAACTGGACCGAGATGGACGTCTGGCAGTATATCTATCAGGAGCATATCGAGATGCCGAGCATCTACTTCACACATCGGCGCCGTGTCTTTCAACGCGACGGTCAGTGGTTGGCGGCCGAACCGTGCATGCGGCTCAAACCCGACGAGGAGGTGGTCGAGCGCGAGGTGCGCTGCCGCACCATCGGCGATATCAGCTGCACGGGATTGACGCTCTCGCGGGCGCATACGCTGGAGGAGATCATTGACGAAATCGCCGCGACCCGCGTGACGGAGCGCGGCGGACGCGCCGACGACAAACGTTCGGAGACAGCTATGGAGGACCGCAAGAAAGCGGGGTATTTTTAACGAGGACAAAGCTATGGAAAAAGGATATTTGGATATGGAGCTGCTGCGCTTCACTACGGCCGGAAGCGTTGACGACGGCAAAAGCACACTGATCGGCCGATTGCTCTACGACAGCAAGTCGATCTTCGAAGATCAACTGGAAGCGGTCGAAACGGCCTCGCGCAACCGAGGCAACGAAGAGTTGAACCTTGCCCTGCTGACAGACGGTCTGCGTGCAGAACGAGAACAGGGCATAACTATCGACGTGGCATACCGTTACTTCGCCACGCCGCGTCGCAAGTTCATCATCGCCGACGCACCGGGACATATTCAGTACACGCGCAATATGGTAACAGGCGCTTCTACCGCCGATCTGGCGATTATCCTGATCGATGCCCGCAACGGCGTACTGGAACAGACCGTGCGTCATTCGTTCATTGCAGCGACCTTGGGAATCTCTCACATCGTCGTATGTGTCAACAAGATGGATCTGGTCGGATTTTCGCAACAGGCGTTCGACGACATTCGCACGGCATACCTCAATATGGCAGAGAAGCTGCGGATCGGCGGGATAACGTTCATTCCTATTTCTGCGAAGTTAGGCGACAATGTCGTAACGGAATCCGAACACATGCCATGGTACGATGGCGGCACGTTATTGCATCTGTTGGAGACCGTCCCTGTCGGACACTCGCTTGCCGAGGGACCCATGCGAATGCCTGTCCAGCACGTCATCCGTCCGATCTCGGATCGGTTTCACGATTTTCGGGGCTATGCGGGGCGTCTGTGCGGCGGTGTATTGCATAGGGGCGATGCCGTTATCGTATTTCCGTCGGGGAACCGCTCGACCGTGGAGGCGATCCGTTTCGCGGAAGAAGAGAAGGACGAGGCGTTTGCGCCCGAATCGGTAACGGTGTGTCTTGCCGACGACATAGACATCAGTCGCGGCGACCTCATCGTGCGCAGCGACGAACCGCAGCCGCAAGTATCGCAGGATGTAACCATGACGGTCTGCTGGCTGCGCGACGAACCGCAGCATCTTGGCAAACGCTATGTCATCCGACAGGCAGCGGCAGAAACCGTGGGTGTCGTCAAGGAAATTGAATACAAACTGGACATCAACTCGCTTGAACGGATCTATTCCGTTACACGACTTGTGTCAACGATATCGCCCGCATTCGGATTCGCACGGCCCTGCCGTTGGTGTTCGATGCCTATGCGCAGAACCGCACGACTGGCAGCCTGATTTTCATCGATCCCGACACCAACGATACGGTAGGTGCCGGCATGATAACCACAATCGAGCAATAGCATGACACAAAACGAAATAACGCGATTGAACGAAGAGTTCGCCGACGCAACGCCTGAAACAATTCTGAGCTATTTTCTCGACCGTTTCGGCGACCGCATCGCCTTATCGTCCAGTCTGAGCATCGAAGATCAGGTGCTGACAGACATGATTTGCAAGTTGAAACCCGACGCACGAATATTCACGCTCGATACCGGACGTCTGTTTCCGGAAACGTACAGTCTGATTGATCGGACGGCCATGCGCTATGGTATTCGTTTGCAGGTTTTCTTTCCCGACCGTACCGAAGTCGAACAATTGGTTGCCGACTGCGGTATGAACGGATTCTATGAGAGTCTGGAAAAGCGCAAACGCTGCTGTCGGGTACGCAAACTCGAACCGCTCGAACGGGCCTTTCAGGGGTTGGACACTTGAATATTCGGCCTTCGGCGCGAACAGTCGGTTACACGCAGCGGGATGCGGGCGATCGAATGGGACGAGACACATGGGCTGGTGAAAATCAATCCGTTGATAAACTGGCATGAGGAGCAGGTCTGGGAATATATCCGCCGTCATCACGTCCCGTATAACAAGCTGCACGAATAGGGATTTCCGAGTATCGGATGCCAGCCCTGCACGCGGGCAGTGAAACCGGGCGAAGATATTCGTGCAGGGCGGTGGTGGTGGGAATCGCCCGACCACAAAGAGTGCGGGCTGCATTTGCGGAAATGATATTCGACAAGTGTATGAATATCATCCGCTTGAAAATTGGCGAATAAGTTGGCATCATTCGTTTGGAGGATAAGTCGTAGGATCAATTAAATAGATAATTGATTATATAGAATGAAAGTATTTGTCGTCTCTCTTGAAAAAGAAACCGAAAAACGTATAAAAAAGATTGAAAATTCAGATCTTAATATATTGAAAAAATCGTTGGAGGCATCGCTCGTGTTGGGCGATGCCTTTCAACGGTTGAAAGAATTTATCATTGCCTATACATTTCGGAACGACGCTGAGGAGATCGAGTTTTTTAAGGTCATCAAACCTCGCTTATATCATCGGCTGATTTACTATCGGAAAATCCATAACATTGAAATGAACCGGCCCGTAGGTGTGGAATCACAAAAGGCATATTTGATCGACGAAATAAAAGCAATCAACCGCTATAATACTAAACACTCCGATTTCGTGCGTTACTATCGCTCCGGTATGACGCATTTGGATTCGCTTTATTACGTGCGAGGCCGTATCGACACGGCACTTTATCTGGAATCATTCCATTATGAGCGCGACCCGAAATTCTCGACCAATGCAGATTTCAAGGTGGCGAAATTACTGGCCAACGAAATATTGTTCACTTATCTGAAAGGAGAATTGGAGGCATTGGAATATGCAAAGCATAACACCCCAAACGATTCATTACCCTCGATTCGGCTGACATGGCAGGATAGCAAGACGGATTTGACTGAGCTGATCTATCTGCTCGACAGCAAGCGCAGCTTCGGCAATGTTCCGCTTACGCAGTTGGCGGCCTATATCGCCAACGTCTTCAATACTCAACTCGACACGAACCTTTCGCGCACATTCTGCGATATGAAACTGCGCAACAATCCCACGCCGTGGATCGACAAGGCGAAACAGGCTCTCTTGCAGCGTATGCGGACATGGAAGCCGCGAAAAAAGAAGTGATACCGAATAATACCGAGTGAGGTAATTGAGGATATAACAGGTTTGAATTCTCTGATTTTACCAAAAATAATGGTAAAATCAGAGAATTTGCTTTTGGAGACAATGTTATATAAAACTAAATATCAGGGGCGCAGAATGAAAAATACGAGTTTATTTACATGTATTTTTAACTGTATATTCTAAAATGGGGCGATAAAGCGTACATAAATCAAAGACTTAACTGTATACCAAAATAAAGATACCCCGACCTCGTATGTGTTTCATTGATCTGCCTCGACCTTTGTAAAAGATAAAAATACAAAGGATTATGAAAATGATTGTTATCGGAATGAAGGCCTATAAGGAACTCGTCGAACGCATCGAGAAAGTAGAGCGGGCCATTGCTAATGAAAGAACGCACGCTATTTCGTCCGACGACGATTGGGTGGATGGTGAGACGATATGCCGGTATTTGGGTATCAGTCCACGAACGTTGCAGCGACTTCGGTCGGATCGGGTAATTTCCTATTCTGCTCTGAATCATAAGCTCTATTACACATTGGGCGATATTAAACGAGTGCTGCAAGAACGTTCCGTGAACCGACGTAAAAAATAGGCAGCCATGATTTTGGACAAGGAGTATTTCGATACATGGATGCAACGTCTCGTCGAGAAATTGGAGCAGATCGAAAAACGCTGTGGACAAGGAAAGATAGTGTCGGACAATGAGGGCCAACTATTAGATAATTCCGATGTTTGCCAGATGTTGAACATCAGTAAGCGAACGTTGCAGCGCTATCGTTCGTTGGGCGATCTTCCATACCAAATGATCTATCATAAAACACTTTATAAAGAAAAAGACGTTCTGGAATTTATAGCTCGTCATTTCAATGAATTTCGGAAAATGAAAAAACGGGAATGACGGCTCGTTCAAAAAACATGGCCGAATTATACGGATACCGAACGGACAAACACATCGTTTTCTATCGGTCGGTTTCCGAGTGTGTGGTGGAGGTCGTCCGAATCCAGCACGAATGTATGGAGTTGAAAAACCGAATCGGAGAGTAAATGCCGCGCTGCCACTTCATCGGCGACCTTACTCCGATTTGAAAATATTCACTTTTTTAGCGAATATTCGAGAATAAGCACTATCTTTGTATCGATAATTGTCATGATTATGATCGTAACGTTTGATAAGGACTATTTATCGGAGTTGTACTATGAAGGTAAATGCAAGGATAAGAAACATCGTTACCAGCCGGAAATCGTCAAACGTTATAAGCAACGTATCGATACGCTGAACGAGGCTTCGTGTATCGAAACTCTTTATCGGATTCATTCGTTGAATTACGAGGTATTGGCCGGAGATAAGGCCGGCGTTTCCTCGATTCGGGTAAATGACCGATATAGAATCGAGTTTCTCGTCTCGCAGCAGGCCGATGGGAAAAAGATGTTGACGATATGCAATATTATCGAATTGTCGAACCATTATAAGAAATAGATGCGAATGGGCAATTTAGGTTATCCGTACACTCCCACTCATCCGGGGGAGGTACTCAAGGAGGAGATCGAATATCGGGGCATTTCGCAGAAAAAGCTCTCCGAACAGATGGGTATATCCTATACGATGCTGAATGAAATTCTCAATGCCAAACGTCCTGTAACCGAAACGCTCGCCTTGTATTTCGAGGCTGCATTGGGTATCGAAGCGGAAATGCTTACCAATATGCAGACACGTTATAACATGCAGACGGCAAGACAAGACCCGAAGTTGATGGCTCGGTTGCAGCAGATTCGGAATGTCGCAGCTCTATTATAGAGTAAAAACATATAAATCATGATAAAAGCCGACGGAAACACCGTCGGCTTTCTTGCTACATTTTCAGCTTCTTGCAGGGGGCGGTTTCGACCTTTGCCTGCGTTCCGATACGTCCGATAACGATGCGTCCGTTCGAGGCATCAGCTATCTGTTGCAGCCGGTTGGGTACAAAGGGGCGAACATTCTCGGATGCGACCTCGTTTTTCCGTTCGACCGAACTCGCTTCCTCTTGTTCCATGACATCTTCGCCCTGTTCGATGGGTTTGAGCGAGAGCTGAATCTTACGGTCTATCTCCGTCTTTTGCGTTTTCAGTGCCGAGAGTTCCGATTCCTTACGCCATGTCCCCTCTACCACTTCTTTCAAGATGGGGATGTCGCGCGCAAGTTCCTCATTCTTGGTTTTGAAATTCTCTAACACGGTTTCAATTGTCCCGAGTGCATTTATAAAGTTCATGGCTGCCAGCCGAGGATCGGAGGCGATTTTGCCGTGATTGTAGGAATAGAGGTAATCGGCTTCTCTGCGCGCGTAAAATCGGTTCTGGACTAACTCGAATCCGTCTTTTTCCGTCGTTTCGCTTTGAACGAGCAGGTCGAACCCGTACAGCGTGCCGACAGGTTCCAAAGCGCCGTGTGTGCGGGCTGTTTCGGCAATATGATTAAGTTGCTTGCCAATGGCTTTCAGATCGGCGGTCTCGATGGACGTCAGTTTGATCGGATTCCGATAGGACCCGTCCTCGTTCAACTGTACGGAGGCTTTGAAATGCTCCAAATCTTTGGTTATTCCCGCGATTTTATCCTCGTTCTTCTTCATGGCAGATAGTATGGTGTCCAGCTTGTAGCGGCTCGACGACTTGCCGCGCACGAATGCTTGACGCTCGCTTTCGAGCGTGGCGATTTTCTTCTCCAAACGGGCTTTTTCCAGCAGGTCGGTGTTGCCCGAAAGAATGGCGACGTATTCGGAGAAGTTCATGCCTGACTTCTCGTCGATAGCCCCTTCGTCGATCGTGCGGCTGCCCATGTTATTGGTCTTGAGCTGCCGGATGAAGAGCTGCTTGTTGTGCAGCAGTCCGAACTTGTAAGCGTCGAGCGACTTCTCGACGGCATACAGAATCACGTCCACCTTGTTGCCGGCATGGTATTTCGCCACCTCGTTTCCGGTTCGGATGCCGCGGCCGTCGCGCTGTTCGAGGTCGCTGGGGCGCCACGGGCTGTCCAGATGATGAATCGCTACGCACCGCTTCTGTGCGTTCACTCCCGTGCCGAGCATCTCGGTAGAGCCGAACAGCACGCGGATTCGGCCGGCGTTCATGTCGGCGATCATGGCCTTGCGGGACTTCTCGGTGGTCGCCTCTTGGATAAACCGCACCTCGCTTTTGGGTATGCCGTAATCTTCGACCAGCTTTCGTTTCACTTCGGAGTAAACATTCCAGTCGTCGCCGCCTTTATAGGTTCCCAGATCGGAGAATACGAACTGCGTACCTTTCTGTTCGTCGAAACGACGATAGTAGTCCGCGAGCATCTTGGCGCAGTGGCTGGCCTTGTTGTCCACGTGATCGCCGTATAGGTCGGGGTCGATCATGCGCATATCGAGCGACATTTTGCGGGCGTAGTCGGTAGCGATGAGCATCTTCGCCTTATCCTCGGATTTCGACAAGGGCGCGCGTCCCAACAACTCGCCTTTGCCTGTCTTGGCGAACTCGACCAGTCGTCCGATGAACTCCTCTTGGTCGGGTGTCGGCGGGATGTTGTGCAGAATCTCGTTTTTCTCGGGGCGGTCGATGCCGATGTCCTCGGCCGAACGATAGTCGGTGATCTCCGAATAGAACGCTGCCAGTTCGTGGACTTTGATGAAGTAGCGGAACCGCTCTTTCTGCACGACCTCATTGGTTACGGAGAACTCGTAGTCGATGGTCTTCTTGGCGAAGATGGCCGCCCATGCGTCGAACGTGCGGATGTTCTGCCGCTCCAGCTCCTTCGGACGCAGGTATTTGAACAGCAGGTACAGCTCCGTCAGGGAGTTGGAAACGGTCGTGCCGGAGAGGAACGTGGCCCCCAGATCGCGCCCCGTGCGTTCCTGTATGGTGCGCAGGGCGAAGAGCATGTTGAGTGC
>CAXHRY010000046.1:0-12832 GCA_964018965.1 uncultured Alistipes sp. | reverse complement strand
ATTTATTCCGCTGCTTAATATTCTTGAATCCTCAAAAATAGGGCTGCCTAACTTTTATTGTTAGACAGCCCCTTTCGATCAAGGCTCGAAAGACATTTCCTCACCCTATCCGTTTATGGGTCGTACCCCTAAATCCCCTTCGAGGAAGAAATTTAGGGGGGGGCTATCGATGCGGCGGAACGTCGCGAGACTTCAGCAGCCTGGAATGGAACTGCCATCAAGAGACCAAGACGGCATATAGCCGTATAAACAGCCTCTACTTAAACCATTCGGTCATATGATAGCGTCCGTAAAAATAATAGAACGCCGCACCCAGCATATAGGGAACGAGGATTATCACGAGTACCATGACGACCTTTCCGGCCATTCCCACATCCTTACGCTTGAAAACCTCGATCGCCAGATAAATCTGGATGACCAGGCAAATCAGATAAATAACGAATCCTACCATTTTTTCATTCGATTTTTAAAGTTGATATTCCGAATTCACAAATCTAAGCCGCTACGCACGCATCAGAAGGTTCGGCGCCCGAACACCTCCGCGGGATAACGCACATCGCTCAGAAACAACCCCTGAGCAGGTGCTCCGCCACTCGACAACGACAGATCGCGCGCCTCGATGATCTCACGAAATCGCTCCGGCGTATGGCGTCCGCGCCCTACGTCGACCAGCGTGCCGACGAGCGCCCGAACCATGTTCCGCAAAAACCGGTCCGCACGGACCGTAAAACACAGTACACCGTCGGCCCCCACCTGCCAGGCGGCATGGCGCACATGGCAAATATTGGTTTTGTTATTCGAATTGAGTTTGGCGAACGACGTAAAATCGTCGTATTCGAGCAACATGGCAGCCGCTTCGTTCATCCGCACAACATCCAACGGGACATAATACTGCCACGTACTATCGCGCGTAAAGGGATTCTTACGAGGCTCGATAAAATAACGATATTCGCGTTCTCGGGCATCGAAACGCGCATGGGCACCATCCGCCACCGGAGTAAGCGTGCTGACCGCGATATCGCCCGGCAACAGGAAATTGAGTTTATAGACCGTCTGCTGCGCATCGACGACGGGTGTCGCGAGGTCGAAATGCGCTACGTAATAGGAGGCATTGACCCCCGTATCGGTTCGTCCGGCGCCGGTCACGGCGACCGGTTCGCGCAGTAGGGTGGAGAGCCCCCGTTCGAGCGTCTGCTGCACGGAGGGCTGGTCGGGTTGGCGCTGCCATCCGCAGTAAGCCGCGCCCCGGTAACGCAATTCGAGAAAATAACGCATGAATCATTCTGTAATGCCTGCGAAAATACGAATTTTCCGCCACACCGGCAAAACAGGGCGGAAAAAAATGGCAAGACAAAGCCTTGCAGTTTTCAGGTGAAAAGCGAGACGTGAAAAGTCAAAAGGTTTTTCAGGATACCTCGTTCACCTTTAACTTCCAACCGGTAAACCGCGGTCCACAGGATCGCGCAGTTCACCGCCGCCAGCGGACTGCCTCTCGACTAAAGGCTCGGGTAGCCGCCGCTGGCGGCGAATCGCGACAACCATCACCACGAAAACCCCGCACCCGACCGGGTCGTCGGACAATAATCGCCTTGCAAGATTCGTTTTCATCCCGAAAACGGCGAGTGTTACGCAAAAACGTATTATCTTTGTACGATTTATACCGAAAATTCTTATGAGAACAGCCATCATCGGATACGGCAAAATGGGCCGTGAAATCGAAAAGATACTCCGGGACCGAGGACACGAAGTAGCACTGATCATCGATGCGGACAACCGCGCCGATCTCGATGCCGCTCATTTGGCGGGAATCGATGTCGCCATCGAGTTCACCACGCCGGAGACGGCTTACGACAACATACGCTGCTGCCTCATGCACGGTATCCCCGTAGTGAGCGGCACGACGGGATGGACACGGCGGCTGGAGGAGTTGCAGCAGTTGTGCCGCGAACGCAACGGCGCGATGTTCTACGCCTCGAATTACAGCCTGGGCGTCAACCTGCTGTTCCGCCTCAACCGGCAGCTGGCCGAGATGATCGACCGCGTGGGCGGCTACGACCTGCGAATCGCCGAGGTGCACCATACGCAGAAGAAGGATGCCCCCAGCGGCACGGCCATCACCTTAGCCGAGGAGGCGATCGCGCGCCTCGGAAGCAAACACGCATGGGTCAACTACGCCCCCGGAATCGAACGGGCCGCACAGCGGGTCGCATCGCCCGAGGAGATCGCACCGGAGCAGGTCTGCATCCGCTCGGAGCGCGAAGGCTCCGTACCGGGTATCCACACCGTGACCTACGAATCCGAGGACGATACGATCGAACTGCGCCACACGATCAAAAACCGCCGCACACTGGCTTTCGGTGCGGTGGCCGCAGCGGAATTCCTGTGCGGCAAAACGGGAGTTTTCGGCATGGACGACCTGCTGGACGCCTGATAACGAAGTAACAACGGCGACGAATCGGCAGACGCCCGATCGCGCCCCGAACATAAAGTTAAGAATGGAAAAAATCAAAGCGTTTTTTCGCAACAAATGGACCGGATTCGCGCTCGCGACACTGCTCTACACCCTCTGGTTCGTCGTCTGGACGGGAAATCTCTGGTTTCTGCTGGGCATACCCGTCATCTACGACCTCTACATTTCGCGGTTTTTCTACCGTTTCGTAGGGAGTCGCAACGCCCGTCTGTGCGAACGCAGTCAGGTCTACAAAACCGCTTACGAATGGGTCAACGCGATCGTCTTCGCTACGGTCGTAGCCTCGCTGGTCCATATCTTCATCTTCCAGATGTACGTCATCCCCACCTCCTCGATGGAGGGATCGCTGCTCGTGGGCGACTATCTCTACGTAAGCAAGGTGACCTACGGACCGCAGATGCCCAACACACCGCTTTCGTTTCCGTTCGTGCACCATACGATGCCCTTCTCCACAACACGCAAATCCTTCTCCGAGGCGATCCGGCGGCCGTATCACCGGCTCAAAGGTCTCAAGCAGATCGAGCGCAACGACGTAGTGGTCTTCAATTTCCCGGCGGGGGACACGGTATTGCTGGAGAACCAGGCCGTAACTTACTACGATGTGCTGCGCGACTTCGAGACGACCTTCGGCCCCGAGGAGGGACGCCGGCGGCTCAACGACGAATTCACCGTCATCTCGCGCCCGGTGGACAAACGCGAAAACTACATCAAACGCTGCGTCGCCATTCCGGGCGATTCGCTCGAAGTGCGCGACGGACAGGTGTGGGTCAACGGCGCACCCCAGGAGCCGATTCCGGGAATTCAGCATCGCTACGTGGTACAGGCCTCGACGCCCATCTCGCAATATGCACTCGAAAACCTCGGTGTGCGCGAATACAGCGGCAACGGATCGTCATATTACATGCTCCTCAACGAAGAGACGGCCGAAAAGTTGCGCTCGCTGAGCAACGTCATCATGGTGCGCCGCTACATCGCACCACCTACCACGGAGGTCTTCCCCCAATGGGATACACCCCGCTGGAGCGCCGACAACTACGGTCCGATCCGCATTCCCCGCAAAGGCGAAACCGTAGTGCTCACTCCGGAGAATCTGCCGCTCTACGAGCGGATCATCACGGCCTACGAAGGCCACACGCTCGAAGTGCGCGACGGTGAAATCCGGATCGACGGCACCCCGGCCGACACCTACACCTTCGCGATGAACTACTACTGGATGATGGGCGACAACCGCCACAACTCGGCCGACTCGCGTTTCTGGGGCTTCGTGCCGGAGGATCATATCGTCGGCAAGGCGTCGTTCATCTGGCTGTCGCTCGAATCGAACAAAAGTTTCCCGGCGAACATTCGCTGGAACCGACTTTTCAAAAAAGTTCGCTGAGGTGGCCGAAGACAGTTATCTGACCGTCGAGAGCCCGGCCGAGGCGGCATGCCGCGAACGCAGCAGCAAGTTTCTCGCCTTCATCTATCCCGTCCGCAGCGAGGAGGAGATCCGCGAAGCGCTCGAACCGTTGCGCAAACGCTTCTACGACGCCACGCACCACTGTTATGCCTGGCGTCTGGGGCCGCACGGAGAACAATTCCGCGCCAACGACGACGGCGAACCCTCGGGAACGGCAGGAAAACCGATCCTCGGGCAGCTGCTGTCTCACGAACTGACGGATTGCCTGATCGTCGTCGTCCGCTACTTCGGCGGCACGAAATTGGGTGTCCCGGGATTGATCGCAGCCTATAAGGAGTCGGCCGCCGAGGCGATCGCCGCAGTTCGGATCGTGGAACGCACCGTAGATAGGACGGTCAGAGTCGATTTTCCCTATGTGGCGATGAACGACGTCATGCGCACCATCAAGGAACTGCAACCCGAAATCCGCCGTCAGGAATTCGACAACCTCTGCACGATGGAGCTCGCGATCCGCGAAAGCCTCGCCGACCGCCTGATCGAAAAACTCCGCAAAGCAGGCGGCAGCATCGACCCGGAGAAGACAATCTGAGATTTTCTAATACAGTCCGCAATTGGCACACGAAAACTGCATATATATCAAAGGAGCGCGGGTCCACAACCTGCGCGACATCGAAGTAGAAATTCCCCACGACAAACTGGTCGTCGTCACCGGACTCTCGGGCTCGGGCAAATCGACGTTGGCTTTCGACACGATTTTCGCCGAAGGACAGCGCCGCTACGTCGAGAGTCTCTCGGCCTACGCCCGACAGTTCCTCGGAAAGATCAACAAACCCGATGCCGACGTCATTTCGGGCATCGCCCCGGCTATCGCCATCGAACAGAAGGTCAACACGCGCAATCCTCGCTCGACGGTAGGAACCACGACCGAGATATACGACTACCTCAAGCTGTTGTTCGCACGCGCCGGGCATACCTTTTCCCCCGTCTCGGGCGAGGAGGTACGCGGCTACAGCGTGGACGACGTCGCCGAATACGTCTATGCCCAGACGGACCGCCGCGTGGAGATCGCGGCGCCGATCCGGCTGGGGGCAGGGCAGGGAGTGATCGAAAAACTCACGCTGCTGCTGGCCGACGGTCTGCTGCGTGTGCACGTCGACGGTCGTACGCGCCTGATCGAAGACGTTCTGCCCGATCTGGAGCCCGAAACCCGAGCCGAGGATATGCTCGTAGTCATCGACCGTATGCGCGTAGCCGAGGACGACGAGATGCAGACACGCATCCGCGATTCGGTGGCCCGCGCCTTCTCCTACGGCGAGGGCGTATGCCGCATCGTCACCGAGGAGGGCATCCGCGAATTCTCGTCCCGCTTCGAAGCCGACGGCATCGAATTCGAGCCCCCCACGGAACATCTTTTCAGCTTCAACAACCCCTTGGGCGCCTGCCCGCGGTGCGAGGGCTACGGCAAGGTGATCGGCATCGACGAGGACCTGGTGATCCCCGACAAGAGCCGCACGATCTACGACGACGCCGTCGCCTGCTGGCGCGGCGAGACGATGCGACGCTGGAAAGAGCAGCTGGTGCGCAACGCCTATAAGTTCGATTTCCCGATCCACACGCCTTTCTATGCCCTCACACAGGAGCAAAAACGGCTGCTGTGGCGCGGCAACGAATATTTCCACGGATTGGACGACTTCTTCGACTACATCGACGGCGAACGGCGCAAAATCCAGTTCCGCGTGATGAAGGCCCGCTACACGGGAAAGACCGTATGCCCCGAATGCGGCGGTTCGCGCCTGCGCAAAGAGGCCCTCTATGTCCGTGTCGGCGGCAAGACCATCGCCGACCTGGTGAGCATGCCCGTCGACAAACTGATTCTTTTCTTCCGCGATCTCGCATTGGACGTGCACGACGCGAAGACCGCGGCGCGCATCCTCACGGAGATCCGCAACCGCCTGCAATACCTCGCCGACGTCGGATTGGGTTATCTGACCCTCGACCGTCTCTCATCGACTCTTTCGGGCGGCGAAAGCCAGCGCATCAATCTCTCGACGTCGCTGGGCAGCAACCTCACCGGATCGCTCTACATCCTCGACGAGCCTTCGATCGGACTTCACCCGCGCGATACGCACCGACTCATCCGCGTACTGGAGCAGCTGCGCGACCTGGGCAACACGGTGATCGTCGTCGAACACGAGGAGGAGGTGATGCGCGCGGCCGACTACATCGTCGACATCGGTCCCGAAGCGGGTTACAACGGCGGGCAGGTGGTCTTCAGCGGCACGCTGAAAAAACTGCTCGAAAGCGGCGAGAGTCTCACGGCCGACTACCTCACCGGACGCCGTCGCATCGCACCGCGCACGACGCCGCGCGGATGGTCCAACTCGATCACGATACGCGGAGCGCGCGAAAACAACCTGCGGAACATCGACGTACGGATTCCCCTGGGCGCCATGACCTGCATCACGGGGGTCAGCGGCTCGGGTAAATCGTCGCTCGCCAAAGGTATTCTCTATCCGGCACTGCGGCGCATGCTCTTCGACACGGGTGTCAAACCCGGCGATTTCGACGGCATAGAAGGCGATGTCAAACTCCTGCGCTCCGTCGAAATGATCGACCAAAACCCCATCGGCAAGTCGTCGCGTTCGAATCCCGTGACCTACATCAAGGCCTACGACGAAATCCGCAAACTCTACGCCGACCAGCCTTATGCGCAGCACAACTCGCTGACGGCAGCGCACTTCTCGTTCAACGTCGCGGGAGGCCGCTGCGAGGAGTGCCAGGGAGAGGGCGTCATCAAGGTATCGATGCAGTTCATGGCCGACGTCGAACTGGTCTGCGAAGCCTGCAACGGCAAACGATTCCGCGACGAGGTGCTGGAAGTGCGCTTCCGCGACAAGTCGATCTACGACGTGCTGGAAATGACCGTCGACGAGGCGATCGACTTCTTCGGCGCTGAGCCCAAGAACGCCACCTGCCGACGTATCGTCGAGCGATTGCAACCCCTGCAAGCCGTCGGACTGGGCTATATCAAACTGGGGCAGTCCTCCTCGACGCTCTCGGGCGGCGAAAGCCAACGCGTGAAGCTGGCATCGTTCTTCACGAAAGAGAACTCCGAAGGGGGCGTGCTCTTCATCTTCGACGAACCGACGACGGGACTCCATTTCCACGATATCTCGAAGCTGCTGGCGGCATTCGACGCCCTGATCGAGCGGGGCCACACGATCGTGATCGTCGAACACAACATGGACATCATCAAGTGCGCCGACTGGGTCGTGGATCTCGGTCCGGAGGCTGGAAGCGGGGGAGGAGAGATCGTCTTCGAAGGCACCCCGCAGGAGCTGGCGCAATGCAGCGCGAGCCACACGGGACGTTTCCTGCTCAAACACCTCGCAGTACAGACCCCGCGATGAAAGAGTTTCAGACCTACACCCTGCCCAACGGAATCCGCGGCATCCACCGCCAGGTGCGCAGCTCGGTGGCCCACTGCGCACTGGTTATCGACGCGGGCAGTCGCGACGAGCTGCCCGGGCAATACGGACTGGCGCACTTCGCCGAACACGCCTTCTTCAAGGGAACCCGCAAGCGCCGAGCCTGGCAGGTCAACTGCCGTTTAGAGAACTTAGGCGGCGAATTGAACGCTTTCACGACCAAAGAGGACACGACGATCCACGCCACGACCCTGCGCGGCGACTTCGCCAAGGCAGCGGAGCTGATCGCCGACGTGGCGTTCCGTTCGACCTTTCCCGAACGCGAGCTCGAACGCGAAAAGGAGGTGATCGCCGACGAGATCAACACCTACAAGGACTCACCGGCCGATCTTATCTACGACACGTTCGAGGAGCTGATGTTCGAAGGGTCGGAACTGGGGCACAACATCCTGGGGCGCAAAGCGGCATTGATGCGCTACGACGGCGACGCGATCCGCGCCTTCACCGCACGCACGCACACGACCGATCGGATGGTCTTTTCGTCGATCGGCAACTTCCCCGTCGGTACGGCGGAATCCGTCGCGACCCGCTATTTCGCGGAACAACCTGCTACGGTGCGCGCATTCCGTCGCACGACACCCGAACCATGCGCAGCGTTCGAAAAAAACATCTCGAAACACACGCATCAGACCCACTGCATCATCGGCAGCCGAGCCTACGGCATCGACGATGCGCGCCGGCTGCCCCTGGCTCTGCTGGTCAACCTGCTGGGCGGTCCGTGTGCCAATTCGCTGCTGAACGTCGTGGTTCGCGAGAAACACGGACTCTCCTACAACATCGAAGCAACCTATACGCCCTACGGCGATACGGGCATCACGGCGATCTATTTCAGCTGCGAACATACGAATGCCGACCGTTGCGTCGAACTCATCGAGGAGGAGTTGCACCGCCTCCGCACGGCACCCCTCACGGCCCGGCGCCTCTCGATGGCCAAGAAACAATTCATCGCCCAGTTGGCAATCTCGGGCGAAAGCAACGAGAGCTACATGCTCGGTGCGGGAAAAAGCCTGCTGACACACGATCGTATGTATACCATGGAAGAAGTCTATGCCAAGATCCGAGCACTCACAGCCACGGAGCTGACCGACGTTGCACAGGAGGTATTCGCACAACGATCGAGATTGATGTACAAATAGATATGCAACCCACTCGGATTTACCGTTTCTCGCATCGGGAGGAACTCAGGAAGTGGCTCGCAGAACACAGCCGAACCGAAAAGGAGTGCTGGATAGTATGCTCACGAGCTACCGACACACCCCCCGGCGCCTTGCGCTACCTGGATGTCGTGGAGGAGGCTTTGTGCTTCGGCTGGATCGATTCGACCTGCAAGAACGACGGAGGCATCCCGCTTCAACGGCTCTCGCCACGGAAAAAAGGAAGCCGATGGACGGAACTGAACAAAGAACGTTGCCGCAGGCTGGAAAAGCTGGGGCGGATGACCGAACACAGACGGAAGGTATTGCCGGACCTGAACACAGACGAATTCGTGATCGCCGCCGATATTCTGGGACGGCTGCAAGAAGACGAAACCGTATGGCGGAATTTCCAGGCGTTGCCCGCTCTCTATCGACGCGTGAGGATCGACAACATCCAGCGCGTCCGAAGCAACGCTGAACTCTTCGAGAATCGGCTATCGAAATTCATCGACCATACCCGCCGGAATGTTCTCTACGGCGACTGGCACGATCGCGAAAAATTACTTACATATTAACGAGATGCGAGACAAGGAAATCATCGTCATTCTGCTGGACGCCTTCGCCGACTGGGAGGCAGCTTTTCTGGCTCCGGCGCTGCGCTGCGGCACGATGCCTGGCCACGAGGGATTTTGCGAAGTGAAATACTTGACGCCCGACGGGAAACCCGTGCGTTCGCTCGGAGGCATGCAGGTAACTCCGGACTATGCGGCGAACGTGCTGCCTACGACATGCGCAGGGGTAATCCTTGCGGGCGGCATGAGCTGGGACAAGCCCCAGGCCGAGAAGATCGTGCCACTCGTAGCCGAGGCGCTGAAGCGCGGTCTGCTCGTAGGAGCCATCTGCAACGCTACGGCCTTCCTGGCCGCACATGGCTTCCTCAACGACGTGCGCCATACGGGCAATACGCGCGATATGCTCGAAGCCTGGGGCGGAGACCGCTACACGGGAGGCGCGCTCTACGAAGAACGGCAGGCGGTGCGCGACAGCGGAATCGTGACAGCCAACGGTTCGGCCTTTCTGGAGTTTACGCGCGAATGCTTGCTGGCGCTCGAAGCCGACGCACCGGAGGCGATCGCCGCGTCGTACGCATTCAACAAACAGGGATTTTACAGCGAGTAGGGTATGGACGCACTCGAACGATACGTACACGACCTCTCGGCACCGGAGGAGGAGCTGCTGCGGGAACTCGAC
This sequence comes from uncultured Alistipes sp., assembly GCA_964018965.1. Classification (GTDB taxonomy): domain Bacteria; phylum Bacteroidota; class Bacteroidia; order Bacteroidales; family Rikenellaceae; genus Alistipes. The sequence goes on along the minus strand of CAXHRY010000046.1, from coordinate 3,088 downwards.
CGCGAGACACACCGCCGGATGGTGGCGCCGCGCATGCTCTCGGGACATATCCAGGGACGCCTGTTGGAGATGCTCGTAAGGATGATACGCCCGCGACGGGTGCTCGAAATCGGCACTTTCACGGGTTATTCGGCACTCTCGATGGCTGCGGGACTCGACACCGGGGCCGAGCTGCACACGATCGAAGTGGACGACGAACTGGAAGAGCTGGCGCAGTCGTTCTTCGACCGCAGCGTCCACGGGAAAAAGATCCGGCTCCACATCGGCTCGGCGCTCGACATCGCGCCGCAGTTAGGCGGACGGTTCGACCTCGTATTCATCGACGGCGACAAACGCGAATACCCGGACTATTACCGGATGCTATTGGGCGACGACGGCACGCCCCCACTGGTCGGCAGCGGAACGTTCCTCATAGCCGACAACATCCTGTGGTCGGGCAAAGTCGTGCAGTCCGTAGCCCGAGGCGACCGCCATACGCAGGCACTGCTGGAATTCAACCGCATGGTCGCCGAGGACCCGCGGACGGAGAATGTCATCGTGCCGCTGCGCGACGGACTGAACCTGATAAGGATAAAGTAGAGTACCTGCTCGAAAGCCCCCTCCTCGGAGAGGATTCAGGGACGGATCGGGTTCGTAAACGCGACTGAACGTTGCGAGACTCCGACCTGTCCAAGCGAAGGTCCGGTCAAGAAAAACAAGTAAAGCATCCAATCACACCAACGCAAACAACTATGGAAATCAACGAATTGCAGGAACGCATCGACGCCTGGATCAAACAGTACGGCGTCCGTTACTTCAGCGAACTGACCAACATGGCCATCCTGACCGAAGAGGTCGGTGAGTTGGCTCGCGTGATGGCCCGCACCTACGGCGACCAATCGTTCAAGGCGGGCGAACGGCAGAACCTGGCCGACGAGATGGCCGATGTGCTGTGGGTGCTGGTGTGTCTGGCCAATCAGACCGGCGTGGACCTCACGGCCGCGTTGGAGGCGAACTTCGCCAAGAAAACCGCTCGCGACAAGGACCGGCATCTCGCGAATCCCAAGCTGCAATGATCCGCCGCGCGATTCTCCTCCTGCCGGCCCTCCTCGGCCCGATTGCGACCGCAATTTTCGCCGCAACCTCCCCCGCGACGATCTCAGTCCCCGACACACTGCGCATCGCTTTTCTCACGGACATACACGTCACCCCCGGCAACCGGCAGGATTCGCTGCTGCGCGTGGCTATCGACGAAATAAATACGGCGGATTACGATGCCGTGCTTTTCGGCGGAGACTTGACAAACATGGGGTCGGACCGCGAGCTGGAAAATGTCCACGCACAGATGGTTCGACTGAACCCTCCCTGGTGTACGGTATCGGGCAATCACGAAACGACCTGGTCCGAAAGCGCCGGAGCGACTTTCCGACGGCTGTTCGGCCACGACGGCCGGATGGCATTCCGAATCGGCGGCTACCTGTTTCTCGGATATGCCTCGGGCCCCTACATGAAGATGGCCGACGGAGGCATCCGCGCCGAGGATCTCGCCTGGATCGAACGCGAAGTCGCAGCGGCTCGCCCCGACGAACGGATCGTCAGCCTTTGCCACTATCCGCTGACGGACGACCTGACCAACCGCCCGGCGATCGTCGAGGTGCTCCGCCGCTCGGGCATCGGTCTCTCGCTCTGCGGCCACTATCATAAGCTCGACCTGCGTAACTTCGACGGTATCACGGGGGTGCAGGGCCGCGCCTTGCTCCAAGGGGAGGAGAGTTTCGGCTACACCCGTCTGGAGTTCTATGGCGACTCGCTCCGCATCGCCGAGAAGCGATTGGGCAGAGCTCCGCGCACGGTGTATCGTATCCGCCAGAAAGCCGATCCGCAGGTGTTGGCACTGCCGTGCGCCCCCGCGACCGAGCAGCCCGACGAATCGACGGACGAAACCGTCATCCGGGAAGCGGCATCGGTATTCACGGGGGTGGATTTCGTCGGCGACACGCTCTTCTACGCCACCTCGCAGGGCACCCTGAAGGCCTATGACACGCATAACGGAACAACGGTATGGCAACGGGAAACGGACGGTGCGATCTACTCCACGCCTTGCCACCGCGGCAGGGTAGTGGTCGTCGGCACCACGACCCAAGGGCTTCGAGGCTACGACATCGCAACGGGAGCCGACCGCTGGCAACTGCCCACGCGCGGTCCCGTCATCGGCGACGGGCTCGTAGACGGCGATATGCTCTACATCGGGCCAGGCGACGGGACGATGGCGAAGATTTCGATTGCCGACGGGCGAATCGTATGGCGGTTCGACTACGGCGAAGGTCAGGCGCAAGGACGCCCGACGCTCTGCAACGGGAAGCTGGTTTTCGGCGCTTGGGATACGCATCTCTATTGTCTCGACGCCAAGAACGGCGAACTCCGCTGGACGTGGAACAACGGTTCGTCGCAGCGCCTCTTTTCACCGGGGCACATCGTACCTCGAATCGCGAACGGTCGGGTCTTCATCGTGGCACCGGATCGCTATGTCACCTGTCTCGACCTGGAAAGCGGACGGGAAATTTGGCGTGTCAAGCAACGGAGGGCCCGCGAATCGACCGGAATAAGTCCCGACGGAACAACGTTCTACTTCAAAACGATGGATGGCGAACTGGTCGGCATCGACACCACGGCGGACACCTACCGCGAGGTGCTGATCGTCGACATAGGGTGGGGTTACGACCACAATTCGTGTCCCGTAGCCGTATACGGCAACCGGATCTATTTGGCCAACCGCACGGGGCGCATAGCTATCGTGCGAGCGGACGGAACGCTCGTGAAGTGCATCAAACTGGCCGTATCGGCGGCCAACGACTTCCGACGGGCGCCCGACGGCTCGATATGGGTCACATTCGCCGAGGGAACGATCGTCCGGATCGGAGGAGATTGACTTGCAACGCCCGGCTAAGAGCCGGGGTTATGATTTTATCTGCAAAATGCAATCCGCAGGATCGCGCGAGCCGTAGCCTCCCACGGGCGGAAACTCGCATTTGTCCGGGGACAGATGACGCAATAAGCAACTCTTGCTGCTACCTCCCAAAGACCCGGCTCTTAGCCGTAGCCTCCCACG
>CAXHRY010000045.1:0-13745 GCA_964018965.1 uncultured Alistipes sp. | reverse complement strand
TCGCGGTCGTTCTGCTGCTTCTGGTTGACGATCGAGTAGAGCGAAGCGCCGCTTTCGCCCACGGTGAACGATCCGAATTCGGTGAAGATATTCGGTTCGTCGACGCCGTTGCGCTGGCAGATGTTCTTGATCTGTGCGACGATCTCCTCGGTGAGGTACTCGTAGTCGTACTCGAAGTTCAGCGAGTTCTTGATCGGGAATCCGCCGCCGATATTGAGACTGTCCAGCTCGGGGCAGATGGCTTTCAGTTCGCAGTAGACGTTCATGCACTTCGACAACTCGTTCCAGTAGTAGGCCGTGTCCTTGATTCCGGTGTTGATGAAGAAGTGGAGCATCTTCAACTGGAACTTCTTGCTGTTCTTGAGCTTCGCCTTATAGAAATCCACGATGTCGTTGTAGCGGATACCCAGGCGCGAGGTGTAGAAATCGAATTTGGGCTCCTCCTCGCAGGCGATGCGGATGCCGACCTTGCATTTCTGGGTGAATGCGTCCTCGAAAAGGTTGAGTTCCTCCTTGTTATCCAGTACGGGAATGGTGTTGGTGAAACCCGCGTTGACCAGCTGGGCGATGTTCTCGACGTACTGGGGACGCTTGAAGCCGTTGCAGACGATATAACGGTCCTTGTCGATCACTCCGCCGTCGTAGAGCGCATTGATGATATGGATGTCGTAGGCCGAGGAGGTTTCGAGGTGGATATCGTTCTTGAGCGCCTCCTCCAGCACGAACGAAAAGTGGCTCGACTTGGTACAGTAACAGTAATTGTAGGATCCCTTGTAGTCGACTTTCGCCATCGCCACGTTGAACATACGTTTGGCCCGGTTGATCTGTTGGGATATCTTTGGCAGATAGGTAATCTTGAGCGGAGTTCCGTACTGTTTGATGAGTTCCATGAGCGGAATGTCGTGGAAATTCAATTCGAAGTCCTCCACCGTGAACTCGTCTTGCGGGAAGTCGAACGATTGCTCGATCAGGTCGATGTACTTGTCTTTCATAATGCGCTTCGTGTGGTTTCGGTAAATCCGTCTTCGCTACATTGCAAATTTCGGAGCAAAGTAGCTCGCGCGGATTTCTTCCGATATGAGGATGCAAAGTAGGCGAATATTTTTCGATCGGCCAACACTTTGCCCGATTATTTTGAATTATCGGGGCGAGTTTTTGCTTATTCCCGTAAAAAGCGGTAATTTTGAACCGGATTTTAAAGCAATTTCAACCGTGCTGATTACTGTCATATCGCAATATCTTGCCGTACACAAACGGCTCGTCGTACCCCAACTCGGCGCTTTCGTCGTGAAAGAGACGGGTCGCAGCGTGCTTTTCTCCGAACTGCTGCGCCGCGACGACGGCGTGTTGCGCGGGCTGCTTCGCGAGCGCGGAATGAGCGAGCTCGAAGCGGCGGGCGAGATCGACCGGTTCGCCTTCGAAATCCGCCACGCCGTGCAGCGCGGAACGGAATACCGCATGGTCGGGTTCGGCACGATGCACCCCGGTCCCAACGGAACGATCGCTTTTACGTACGATCCCACGACCTCGGCCGCTGCGACTCCGCGCGGAACGGGCGGTTCGGAGAATCCGGATTCGAAAGCGGCGTCCGCATCCTCCGCAGCTCGTACCCACGTGCAGCCCGAGCGGGTCGCCGAAGCGGTGAGAACGGCTTTCTCGGAGCCTTACGTGTCGCCTTCGGCCAAGATGCAGCCCGATCCTTCGGTGCGCGGCCTGCGCTACGGACGTCCACCGAAGACGACCGACGCCTATTCCTACGTGGATCGTCCGCCGCGTCCCCGCAGAGGCGATTGGTTCATTCGTGTCGCGATCATCGCGGCGGCCCTGGCCCTCGCGGCAATGCTTTTCGGCTGGTATCGCGAGATGCAGAAGAAGCAGGTCGAGGCGGAACAGGTCATCGAAGTGCCGCAATTCGAGGGCGAAGAATCGTCGTCGCAGCCGGACGAAACCGCGGCGGAACAACGCTGACGGAGGCCCGAACCCATTCAAATCCTACTGAACCATGACGGATATCACGACAGTCAAACAACGCTTCGGCATCATCGGCACCTCGGAACCCATGGACCGGGCGCTGGAGGTGGCGCTGCGTGTGGCGCCGACCGATCTGACGGTGCTCGTGACGGGCGAGAGCGGCGTGGGCAAGGAGTTTTTTCCGCAGGTCATCCACGCCTATTCGGCCCGCAAACACAATAAATATATCGCCGTGAACTGCGCGGCGATTCCCGAAGGTACCATCGATTCGGAACTCTTCGGGCACGAAAAGGGTTCGTTCACCGGCGCGCTCGAAGCCCGCAAGGGGTATTTCGAGGAGGCCGACGGGGGGACCATTTTCCTCGACGAGGCGGCCGAGCTGCCCCTTCCGACTCAGGCGCGTCTGCTGCGCGTGCTGCAAACGGGCGAATTCATGCGCGTAGGCTCGTCGAAGGTGCAGAAGACCGACGTACGCGTCGTCGCGGCGACGAATGTCGACCTCCCGGCAGCCATCGCATCGGGTCGCTTCCGCGAAGACCTTTACTATCGCTTGGCGACGGTGCCTGTCGTTGTTCCCGCGCTGCGCGAACGGCCGCAGGATATTCCGCTCCTCTTCCGCCGTTTCGCCTCGGAGGTCGCCACGCAGTATCGCATGCCGCCCGTCACGCTCGACGACGCGGCACGGCAAATGCTCATGAACTACTACTGGCGGGGCAATGTCCGTCAGTTGAAGAATGTCGCCGAGCAGATCTCGGCCATCGAACAAACGCGGCTCATCACCCCCGAGGTGCTGGCGAAATACCTTCCCGACCAGCATGCGGGCGCTCCTGCGCCGGCCGGTGCGATGCGTCCGGAGGATGCGGCTTCGGCGTCGACCGAACGCGAACTGCTCTATAAGGTGCTTTTCGATATGCGTTCGGATATCAACGACCTCAAGCGCATGATGGCCGAACTGATGCAGAACGCCGGGACGTACCGTGCCGCTGCGGGCGGCTCAGACGTGCGTGCGCTGCTGCCCTCGCACGGACAGGATCCGAGCTCCGAGTTCGGCCGGACGGCTTCGGGCTACGTCTCGGAGGGTTATGCGGCCGGGGCCGAGGGTTTCTCCCGGGCGCAGATGCCCGGCGGTGGCGGTTATGCAGCTTATGGCTCTGCCGGGCCGGATTACGGGGGTGCGGGCGGCGCTTACGGCGCTCCGGCGCCTGTCTTCGCCGAGAGCGAGGACGTCACGGATCTCCCGACGCAGGGACGCACCAAGGCCGACATTCAACGCGAACAGATCGTGCGGGCTTTGCGCCGGCACAACGGACGCCGACGCGAAGCGGCCGCCGAGCTCTTCATGTCCGAGCGTACGCTCTACCGTAAAATCAAGGAACTGGGCATCGAATAGCCCGCCAGATACGAAACGATGAAACGATTCTACTCCCGGATTGCAGGCTGCCTGCTTCTCGCGGCGCTTCTGGTGCCCGCGGGCTGCGGCGTGCAGATCAAATATTCGCTCTCGGGCGCCTCGATACCGCCCGATGCCAAGACCTTTTCGGTGGCCTATTTCCCCAACAACGCCACGATGGTGGACCCGATTCTGTCGTCGACGCTGACCGACGCGTTGGTCGACATCTTCTCGCGGCGTACGCGCCTGATGCAGGTGGACGAGGGCGGAGACTTCGCGTTCGAGGGCGAGATCACCAACTATACCTCGACCACTGCTGCCGTTTCGGGCGCCGGAGCTAACGATCAGGCCGTGCTGAACCGATTGACGATCAGTATCAAGGTGCGTTTTACCAATGCCCTCGATGAAAAGGCGTCGTGGAACAAGTCTTTTACCCAGTTCGAGGATTACGACACCTCGATTCCGCTGACCGAGGCTGCGGGAACGCTGATCCCCGAGATCGTCGACAAACTCGTGACCGATATTTTCCAGGCTTCGGCCTCCAACTGGTAGTCCCGCGATGAACGATCTGAAAAGTGCGTTTTGTCCGACGCCGCTCTGTCTGCGCAGCGACGGGGAACAGCGAGCCGCGGCGCAGGCGGCGGACGAGCTGGTCACCCGATACCCTTGGTTCGCCCCGGCGCGCATCCTGCGGGCCGCAGCGACGGGCGAAGCCGATCCGCGTGCGGAGATCGTGCGTCCCTGGCGGTCCGAAAGTTCGCTCGTACGTTCGCCGATCGATGTTGGGGCGCTCACGGCGGTGAGTCCCGACGAGGTGATCGACCGTTTCCTCAGCGAGGAGGACCTGCGCATCGTCGCGGGCGAAGGCGAGCCCGAAGGCGAGGTGCGCACCGAAGCGCAGTTGGACGAGGAAGATGAGGTTGTGAGCGAAGATTTGGCGGCGATTTATCTCGCACAGGGTCTTCGCGATCGAGCCGTAGTGATTTATCGTCGATTAAGTTTGCTAAATCCCGAAAAAAGTGTTTACTTTGCCGAGTTGATTGCCGAAATAGAGAAACGATAACAAAGGCGGTTGAATTTATACGAACGACGTCGTTCGACCTTGTGACTTCGCGGGTTCTGCTCGGAAGTCCGCCTCCGAGCAGAAGATCGAGGGGCTGGTAAGTGCGGCGCCGCGAGGCTTCAGCGCTTCCGGGCGTAATCGAAGCCGCGAAAACGATGAGTAAAATAGAAACTAATTAAAAACCTAACGATATGTTATACACGATTTGCATTGCTCTGATTCTCATCGCGAGCGTTTTGGTGATCCTCGCGGTATTGGTGCAGAGCCCCAAGAGCGGCATGGCCGCCAACTTCGGTGCGTCGAACCAGGTCATGGGCGTACGCGAAACGACGAACATGCTCGAGAAGTTCACGTGGGCGATGGCTGTCGCCATCGTCGTGCTGAGCCTCGCTGCTACGCTCGCCATGGATCGGGGGACGGTTGCCGCCGGAAGTTCCGAGATCTCGAAGGACGCCAAGGCTTTGCAGGAGCGTCTGCTGGAGAATGAGGCTCCCGCAGCCATGCCGCAGGCCGAGATTCCGGCTTCCGAGGAGGCTGCCGAGTAAGTCGGACGGGAGATCCGGGACCGGAAATTCGTGCGGAGGCGAAGTCGCGTCGGCGATGCCCCCCCCCGATGAAGATTTGGATAAGCAGGTCTGAACGGAGCGTTTCCGCGAATACGGAATAAAAGAGTGGGGGGGGAGTAACTCGCTTCCCACCCGGATCGGAACGATCATCACCGAAAACGAAACGGGGCTGTCTAACAATAAAAGTTAGGCAGCCCTATTTTTGAGGATTCAAGAATATTAAGCAGCGGAATAAATTAGAGAATTTGCCCATATTCGGCATTTCACCACATAACTTTTATGATTTTTTCCGGGATCATCGTCACTGCGCTTATCAAGCAATGTGATCGACGTTATTTTACGTATATTGTGTGCCAATGCGACGAGTCCGAATTCAATATTGACCTTTGGTAACGATCGCAATCGGAATCTGCGGAACATATGGTCGGCTTTGATGTGCCCGAATACAGCTTCGGGCTCTATGGGTCTTCGGGAGCGATGAAGCATACCCCGCTGGGATGTAAGCAATTCCCTGACCGTACGCTTGTACTCGTTTAGGGCATGATTCACGCGTATGATACGGTTCTCTTCAGCACTATGGCATTCTTCTCGGAGAGGACATCGGGAGCAGCCGGAGGCCTGATACAGATGTGTGTGAGCTTGGTATCCTAACTCAGACTTGGGATTTTTACCCGAAATCCGTACCATGCTTTTCCCCGCCGGACAGGTAAATTGATCTGTCGAGGGATCGTATTTGAGGTTCTGTTGCAGAAAGGGATTGTTTCGAAACGCCCGGGTCTGTTCCTTATGGAAGTAGTTGTATTTGACGTAAGGTATCATTCCCTTGCCGAACATATACTCGTAGTTCTGCTGGCTTCCGTATCCGGCATCGGCGACGATCTCACGGCTGTGCATTCCGTATTTCTTATGGAAAGATTCCAGAAAGTCGATCAGCGTTCCCGTATCCGCAGGTCTTTGAAAGATGCCGTAATTGGTGATGAACTGATTCTCGGTGGCGATCTGTACGTTGTATCCGGGTTTGAGCTGCCCGTTGAGCATGGCATCCTCTTTCATGCGCATGAATGTCGCGTCGGGATCGCTTTTGGCATAGGAGTTACGATCTCCCATCGTAGCGATATGCCGCTCGTACTCTTTCATTTTAGGCAGCGCCTTGTTCTCTACGTCTCTGACGACTCGGTACTGCTGCTTGGTGAGATTTTCCTCATCCATCCGCTCCTTGATACGCTCTACACGGGAAGCGAACTCCTCGGTCGAGAGCGTCGATTCCGTATCTGTCTGCTGCTGCTCGTCGCGGATAACCTGTTCGATCTCGCGCAATACGGCATCGGTTTTTTCCCGCAGCCGCTTGTCGTGTTTTTCCACCGAGCCACGCCAGACGAAACCGTATTTATTGGCTGCCGATTCGATCTTCGTCCCGTCGATGTACTGTACTTCCAGCGATACGAAGCCCTCCTTGTGGAGCAGTTCCACGACCTGACGGAACAGGTCATCGAAAATGCCCTTCAACCGTTTCCCCCGAAAATAGTTGATCGTCCTAAAGTCCGGCTTCGCACCGCCCGAAAGCCACATGTAGTGGATGTTCTCCGTAAGCTGCTGCGCAATGCGGCGTGATGAGTAGATGTTGTTCAGATAGGCATAGACCAGAATCTTGAGCATCTGTCGCGGATGGAAACAACTGTTGCCTCCGCCGCGATAGGTGTGCAGAATTACGTCTACATTCAAACGATCGATGATGGCATTCACCACACGAACACTGTGTGTCGCGGGTATTAATTCATCCAAACTGGGTGGTAAAAGCAAACTTTGCTTTTGATTGTCGGATTTAAATGTTATCTTCGTCATAGTTATACGGGCGTTTATTATTGTTGGGCAAAACAAATATACGAATTTTTTACCGTATAACAAAGGCTTTTGTTCTGTAAATCAGGATAAAAGCCTATATTTTACCCCCCCCCAGAAAAACATGCGAATACAAAACGGGAGAGATCCGAACCGACCTCTCCCTCCTGCAGTTGTTGCGTCACTGCCTCCTCGGACAGAGGATTCTATGGGATGTAATTAGGGAATGGAGAATTGCGTGCCACGCGCTGTTCACTCCAGGATAAAGCAAAAAAATAATCTCGTAGTTCGCTGCGGTTTGCTTTGCGGCAATAGCAATACTCCGACGGCAACACATGCCATTTGCGGAAAGTACGCAGGTCGAGACTGCTCGACTCCAGATACAATCGGTCTTGTTCGTGTTTATCGTACTGACCCCACAGCGAATTTCTCGACGGACAGCGGATATTGCTGCGGTGGAACAGATATAACTCTCCCGCCTGAAAAAATGTTTTCGATGTCTGTGAAAAAGGAATGTGTGAATGTGATATTCGTCCTTGATACCCGTAATGCGGGATATGAGTTTGACGATGTTTCTTCATAGTTCGGCATTTATTTTGAATAAAACATTTCCAAAATAAAGTGCGCGGAACTTTCACAATTAGCAGAGATCAATCAACTAATGTAATAACCATTTTGGTCAAGGACCGCGCACTATGTGCACGCACCTCGACTGTTTATCGATGGTTATTAGTAATATTTAGTTGATCTCTGCTAAGATAAACAGTTTGGTCTGCGTATCTTTCGTTTCTCAAAAATAGGAACTTTAGACTTATTTTCCAAATATCCCTGTTGTTATTTTGCTTTTTTTATTTGGTTCGTATTTACTCTTAGATAATAAACAAAATGGGGCTGCCTAAGACTTATTAGACAGCCCCCTTGTTTATTGAAAATCCACGGGTGTGATGAACTTCATGGGTACCGGCCGATCGCCCTGCCGTGCCGGTTTCCAACGCGGTGCCCGCCGCAATACCCGCACCGCCTCGTCGGCGAGGGCCTGGTCGGGCACCCGAAGCAGTTCGATCTGCGTCACGCGCCCCAGGGTGTCGACTACGAACGAAACGACGACGCGTCCCGAAGCCTTGTCCGGCAGCGGCTTTTTGGGCTTGCGGACCCGCCGCTGCACCCATTTGCGGAATTCGACGATCCCGCCGTCCCGGAATTTCGCGGGCGTGGTGCTGTGGCTGAACGCATCCTTCTTGGGAGCCTCGGGGGCCGAACTCTGGGTCCCGCGAATATGAATCGCTCCCGTAGTTTGCGACAAATGTCCCGAACCATAAGCCGTGACCACGATGTTTTCCGGATTGTCCTTATTCGCCGCGTTTTCATCCTGCGGATCGGGCTCGACCGGATCATCGAACGATCCTTCGTCTTCGGGATCAGAGGTCTCCGGCTCGCCGGATTCGACGGCAATCGGTTGTGAGGGTCGGGGGGCAGGCAACGATACGACCGGCGTTTCGGGCACGACATTGCGCAGCGAGTCGGCAGGGGGTTCGCAGCAGAGATTTTCGGCCAGCACCGGAGGCACCTCGGGCGGCATCGCCTCCTGCGGAGCATACCGCCAGGCGAACAGAGCGGCCGCAACGGCCAGGCATGCGGCTGCGGCCGTCGTCGCACGTCGAAATCTTCGCCGCCATGCAGCCCGTCGTGCCCGGTAAGCGATGCGTCTGTGCAAGTCCGCTGACACGGCGGCGAACTCCTCGCCGTGCTGCTCCAGTCCGTCGAGCGCCTCGGCCAGGAACGGATCGCGCAGGGCCCGAGCTTCGAGATCTCGGGCTTCGCGTCCGCGGCGATCGCCCGAAATATAGTCCGTAATTTTCATCGCAGGCGGTTTTCGAGACAGATTTTCAGGTTGCGTTTGCCGTTCTGGAGATAACTTTTGACGCTCTTGAGGTGCCACGCCGTCGTGGCGGCGATGTCGGCATAGGAACATCCGTCATAGAAAAAGAGGCGTATGGCACGTCTTTGCGGTTCGGGCAGGCGTTCCATGCACGCCTCGAGCCTCGCGGCGATATGCTCGCGCCGCTCGTCGTCGCAGAGCGTCTCGATCCATGCGCCATCCTCCTCCCGCTCGGACGGGAATTCCCCCGGCGGCATCTTGCCTGCGCGGCGCAATTGCATCCGGCAATGGTTGCGCACGACCGTATGCAGCCACGTACGGAAGCAACGGATGTCGTGATGCCGGATCTTCCCGGCCAGCTCCTCGAAAAGCTGCATCACGGCGTCTTCGGCATCGGCACGATTGCGCAGGTAGCGCAGCGCGACGCCGTAGACCAGTTCCGCATAGCGCATATAGAGCGCAGCCAGCACCTCGATACGTCCCTCGATCCGGTAGCGGTCCAGCAGTTCCTCGTCGCCTGGCTCAGTCGCAGGATGTTCCATCGTGTTGTGTTTTTTTGTGGAATTCTCGGTCTTTTGTCATCTTATAGATGCAAAGATCGCAAGAATTTCATAATTTCGAATCCGAAAAAAGACATGCCATGAATCCTACTCTGCAAAAACTCGCTTTCGTCCTGCTGCTGTTTTTAGCCGCTCCGGCCGCAGCCAAACGACCTGCCGCCCCGGTGCAGCAACCCGCCGCGGCCGAGGAGAGTCTCGACTCGAAGATCGCCCGTATTCAGAACCGCATCGGGGAGCTTACGCGCGAACAGAATTACCTCACGTGGGATTGTTATCTCCGATATGTAGAGGAACAGGGCCTCACCCCCGACATAACGAAACTGTGCAACGAAGACAACCTTTCACGCCTCGACACGATTCCCGCCATCGCGGCGCTCCACCAGGCCATGCGCACGGCTGGCGACGCCTACACCGAGGTGTTGCGCACCGATCCCGAATATGAAGCCGTCCACCGCGAATACGTGGCGATCAAACGCCTCAACGACAAGGAGCGCGATAATCTCAACAAGGAGCAGTACAACCTCATGTACGACCGACTGCGGAAGAGTAACCCCGATTATACCCCGGCACTCCAGCGCATGCGCGAGACCAAACGGCAATATTACACGGCAGTGCTGCGCGTGTTGGTCGATTACCACAAGACACACGGATACAGCCTGCCGACCACGATGCTTTTCGGCAAGTTCTCCGCCACGATGACGATGCTGCGCGGCTGCTGCCCGAAGATCGATATGCTCGACGAGGAACTCAAGGCGACGAATACGCTCCTGCGTCAACTGCTCGCACGTCGGGTCAGCGCGGAATTCGACACCCCGGCTGCCGCTGAAGTCGGCGAGGTTCCCGCCACAGTTCCGGCACGCTGATCGGAAACGCTTCGCAGGCGCATGAATTTCATGCTTCCCGAGGCGAAACCGCATCGACGGTACCCGAAAATAGGAATTCGAAATCGCTACCCGATCGGATCGAGGGCTCCGGTCACGGAATCCATGATGTAGCCCTTGACCACGACGTCCTTCGGGACGAGCGGATGGTTGCGCACCAGGTCGACGGTTTCGAGAATGGCCGAAGGGGTGTCGTCGAAGCCGTGCAGCCAATTGTCGAGGTCGATGCCGCAATGTTTCATCAACGTAATATGCTGGTCGGGAATGCCGCGTTCGCGCATGGCATGCTGCATCTCGGCGCTATCCATCCCCTGTACGCCGCATCCGGTGTGGCCGACGATCATCACCTCCTGCACCCCCAGTTCGTAGATCGCTACCAGCAGGCTGCGCACCGTACTGTCGAACGGATTGGTGATCGTCGCCCCGGCGTTCTTGATGATCTTCACGTCGCCGTTGCGGAATCCGAGCGCTGCGGGGAGCAGTTCGACCAGCCGCGTATCCATGCAGGTGACGATGGCGATGCGTTTGTTGGGATATTTGTCCGTGATGAAGCGTTCATAGCCCTTCTCCGCTACGAAACGACGGTTGAATTCGAGAATTTCATCGATCATGGTCGGTATGTTTTTTCGAGATGCAAAGATAGACAATCTTTCGTTCCGTCGATCTCCCCGCAGCGATTTGGACGACTGCGGAGTTTGTGTTACCTTTGCCGAAAACGACCGCGACCATGACACCGATCCTGCGATTCATACCTTTCCGTTCGTCCGAAGACCGGGGCTGGGACGACGCTATGCGGCTCTATCTCGCGGCATTTCCCGCCAAGGAACGCCGCACTGCGGAGCTTCATCTGTGCGCCCTCGACGATCCGCTGTTCACGGCCGACGGCATATGGCTCGATGACCGTTTCGCGGGAATTCTCTACCATTGGGAGTGCGGCGACAGTCGTTACATCGAACACCTGGCCGTATCGCCCGAGCTGCGGGGCCGTCACCTCGGATCGCAGATTCTCGCAGCCTTCTGCACCGCACGCAGGGTGATTCTGGAGATCGAGCCTCCCGAAGACGAAATATCGATCCGGCGGCTCGGCTTCTACGAACGCGCAGGGTTCGTACGCAATCCGCAGCAATATGTCCATCCCTCCTATGCGCAGCCGTTCGAGGCGCATCCCCTGGTGTTGATGAGCTACCCCGATGCGTTGTCGGACGACGAAGCCCGGGTGTTGGCGGATTTCGTGAGGGAAAAAGTGCTCCGTTATTCGGATCACGTGCGGCCTATACAGCCAATATTACCGTAAGCGACAACACCGAGATCACACACCATAGCACCACGCCGAGCAGCAACGGCCGTACGCCGACGGTACGGATCACAGCGGCCGACAATCCGCCGCCGATGAGAAACAGCGTGGCGGAGAGTCCGCCGCGCGACAACAGGGCGATGCCGTGCGACAACCATGCGGGCAACTCGAAGTAGGTGTTTACCAACATCGCAGCGACGAACCAGCCGATGAACCACGGGATCCGGATTTTCGTCCCTTTGCAGCGGAAAAAGAGCATCGAGACCAGCGATAGCGGAATGATCCACAGCGCGCGGGTGAGCTTCACGGTCGTGGCGACCAGCAAGGCTTCTTCGCCGTAGGCGGCTCCGGCTCCGACGACCGACGAGGTGTCGTGGATCGCGATGGCGGCCCATGTTCCGAACTGGGCCTCGGAGAGCCCGATCCAGCGGCCGACGGGCGGGAATACGAACAACGCCACGGCGTTGAGTACGAAGATCGTAGCCAGGGAGAGCGAGGTTTCGTTCTCGTCGGAGTCGATCACGGGAGCCACCGCTGCGATGGCGCTGCCGCCGCAGATCGCCGTACCCGCAGAGATCAGGTAGGCGCCTTTGCGACTTACCTTCAGCACCCGGCCGAGCAGCACGCCGGCGATCATCACCGTAACGACCGAGACGATCGTAAAGAGCATTCCATCGCGACCGGCGGCCAGCGAGGCGTGGAAATTCATGCCGAAACCCAGCCCCACGACACAGTATTGAAGCATTTGTTTGGAGAGCGTCTTGCTCTGTTGCGGATAGGGGTTGCCGAGCGTCAGCGCGAAGAGGATTCCCGCGAAGAGCGACACGGCGGGCGAACAGAAGAACGCCGCCACGAAAAGCAGCACGAAAGCCGTCTTCTTCGCGGCGGTCCGGTTGTCGGAATTCATCGTCATGTATGTAGAAACTATGTATGTCTTGGTGCGAAACCCGGGTCGACCGCCCGATGTCGATTATCCGAGCAATCCCTCTTCGGCGAATTCGCGCACGGATCGCACATAACGGTCGATGGTCTCCTGCATCGTGTCGTAGGATTTGCCTCCGGCGGCATTGTGGTGACCTCCGCCGTTGAAGTAGCGACGGGCGAAAAGGTTGACATCCACATCGCCGCGCGACCGCAGCGATACGCGGATGAACTTGCGGTGGGCCAGAAACATGGCCGACATCTTCACTTTCTTGATCGTCAGTGCATAATTGACGAATCCTTCGCTGTCGCCCTGCTGGAACTGGAAGCGGCGCATCTCGCTTTCGAGCAGCGACATGTAGGCCACCGTACCGTCCTCGATGAGTTGCATCTTGCGGTTGATGGCGTAGCCGAACAACCGTGCGCGCCCCTCGGTGTAGGCGTTGTAGACGCTGTTGTGGATGGTAGGAATCGAGATTCCCCGTTCGACGAGCACCGCGACGGCGCGAAACAGTTCGGGCGTCAGGTAGGAGAAGGCGAAATTACCCGTATCGGTCATCATGCCGACATAGAGCGCTTCGGCCATGCGTTGGGTGATGGCATCGGTGCCGCACAGCGCTTCGATGATCGAGTAGACGACGAAGCAGGTCGACGACTCGTCGGGATAGGAGAATACGAGGTCGAAACCCGGTGCGGGTGCCAGGTGATGGTCGATCAGTACGCGCACGGCCCCGGTGTTACGCTCGATGGTTTCGCTGAGGATTTCGAGCCGCGATATGGCATTGAAATCGAGGCAGAAAAGCATGTCGGCAGCCTCGATGGCCTGTTCGGCGCGTCGTTCGGTGTCGGTTTTGAAGATCACCACTTCCTCGATGCCGGGCATCCAATCGAGGAAATAGGGGTATTTGTTGGGTACTACGCATGTCACCGAATGCCCCATGTTGCGCAGAATCGCAGCCCAAGCCAGCGATGAACCGATGGCGTCGCCGTCGGGATTGGTATGTGCTACGATGACGATATTGCGTCCGGGCTGCGCGAGCAACCCGCGGAGTTTACTGATCTGTTCTTCGGTGATTTTCATATTTCGCCTGTTTAATCATGGCAAAGATACGAATAAGCGAGAGCAAAAGCAAGCTTGGTTGCATTTTGCCGAGCGGGAGTATTTAAGGCGAAGTCAAAGTTGCGAATAAGCGAGAGCAAAAGCAAGCCTGGTTGCATTTTGCCGAGCGGACCGTAGATATCGACGATGCGAGGTGGAGTAATCGAAAACGACAGAACCGAAGTTCTGTCGTCGCATGTCCCACGAAGCGGAAAGAGAGGGATTCGAACCCCCGGAACCTTGCAGTTCAACGGTTTTCAAGACCGCCGCGATCGACCACTC
>CAXHRY010000044.1:0-15228 GCA_964018965.1 uncultured Alistipes sp. | reverse complement strand
ATTGACTCTGCGGTAAAGATCATCTTCGGCGGCTGGGCCGGTCGCGCTCAAAGCGCGAGCCGCCGAAGTTGGCAAGGTTATCGTTTTGCGACCGTATGCACGTAGTATATTTCAATCATAAATTGCATTGCGGGAGGAAAGCGGTCGGTGTACCGCCGAAGATGGCAAGGCAATAGCCTTGCGGCCGTATATATGATACTACAATGCAATCATGAATTGCATTGCGGATCGCCTGCCGCCCACGCCAGAGGATCATGGCTAATCGCCGTGCAGGGTGCGGATCGCACGACGGTAAAGCCCGTAGGCCCCGTATCCGAGCGTCAGGCCCGCCAGCGCGCCCCACGCGAGGTCCATCGGAAAGTGTTTCGCAAGGTAGATGCGCGAATAGCAGATCGCGAGCGTGGAGAGGACGATCACGAGGGTGAACCATCGCCGGCGGATCGTCGTCGCGGCAAACGTCGCGAGGGCTACGGCCGTCGCGGCGTGGGCCGAAACGGTGCCGTAGCGGCCACTCACGGCTTCGACGGGGACATGCACCTGCCACTCATCCGCATAACCCGCAGCCGCGAGAGTGTCGGGCGCGAGTCGTCGCAACGTCCGCAGCGAGTCGGGTGCGATGTCGAGTCCTTCGAGCGAGGGGGTGAACATCGGCCGCCAGCGCGGTTCGAAATCGGGGAGCAGTCCCCCGAGCAAGCCGTTGTGCTTGAAGATTCCGGCCGTCATGTCGGCGAGCGCTACGGCGCAGCCCATCAGCACGACGAAGAGCGCCAGCCCGCGCCACCCGTCGCGACGCCATACGAGCCAGGCGATCGCAGCATAGAGCGGCAGCCACACGGCCGTGCCCGAGAGCGTGAGCATCGCGCGGTCCCACGCAGGTCCTCCGTCGAAGTTCAGCAGCAGGAAAAGATCGTGATCGAAAGTGTACATACCAGACTCTATTTCACTTGGTTACCGTCACTGTCGAAAACCCGGAGGCGACACGACCATTTGTCCAGCACGCGATCGCTCTCCGGAGCAAACGCGTAGCGACCGTTCAGCGCGAACAGGTAGGCGATCAGGATCGCGACGACGAACAACACGATCTTGACGGCTTTGTAGGTTTTTTCTTTCATGGGTCTACAGGATTAGAATTGGAAATAGATGAACGGCTGCACGTCGCTCGATTTGACCTGCATGACGCACCAAATCATCGCCGCAGCCATCACGATCTGCAACACCAGCGGCGCGTGGATCACGATCCGCTGGGCCAGCCGGTCGACGGCATCCGGCAGCAGGTGCAACAGGTAACCCGCAGCGATCATGACGAAGACGATCCGATAGCCTTCGAGCACCTGGGGGATCGTCGCAGCGTTGAAATTCTCGACGATCTGGTGCAGCATCAGCGTCACGGTCTGCATCGTGTCGGCGCGGAACATCAGCCATCCGAAACATACGAGGTTGAACGTGAGGACCGTCCCCGCAATGCGGCTCAAGGGGTTCATCCCCTCGCCGGTCGGCCGGGCCCCCGGAACGACGGACATCCACAGCTTGTGCAGCGCGAGGGCTGCGCCGTGCAATCCGCCCCAGAGGATGAAACGCACCGCAGCGCCGTGCCACAGTCCGCCCAGGAGCATCGTGAGGAGCAGGTTGGCATAGGTTCGCAGCCGCCCTTTGCGATTGCCGCCCAGCGAGATGTAGAGGTAGTCGCGCAGCCACGACGAGAGCGAAATATGCCACCGCCGCCAGAATTCGGTGATCGTCGCCGAACGGTAGGGGGCGTCGAAGTTCTTCGGGAAGCGGAATCCCAGGAGCAGGGCGATGCCGATGGCCATGTCGGAATATCCCGAGAAATCGCAGTAGATTTGCAGCGCATAGCCGTAGATGCCCATCAGACATTCGAATCCGGTATAGAGCAGCGGTTCGTCGAAAATGCGGTCTACGAAGTTGAGCGAGATATAGTCCGAGAGGATCGCCTTCTTGAACAGTCCCGTGAGGATCAGGAAAACCCCCATGCCGAACATTTCGCGGGTCACGACGACGGGATTGCGCCGGATCTGGGGGATGAAGTCGCGCGCCCGGACGATCGGCCCGGCAACCAGCTGCGGAAAGAAAGAGAGGTAGAACAGGTAGTCGTACCAACGGTGCAGGGGCTTGAGCTGGCGACGGTAGACGTCGATCGTGTAGCTCATCGACTGAAAGACGAAGAACGAGATGCCGACCGGCAGAAAGATGTTGCGGAACTGGAGAAATCCTTCGCCGAAAAGCCGGTTTGCGATGTCGGCCAGGAAGTTGGTGTATTTGAAGTAGCCCAGCATCCCGAGATTGACGGCGACGCTCAGGGCCACCAGCAGACGGCGGAGCGTTTTTCGGGCCGTGCCGTCGATCGCCCGGGCAATCCAGTAGTCGCTCGTCGCTGCAGCGATGAGCAGCAGGAAATAGATGCCGCTGGACTTGTAATAGAAGTAGAGCGAGAACAGGATGACGTAAAGAATACGGGCCGTCGTGGCGCGGCGCAACGCTCCGTAGAGAAGCAGAAACCCTGCGAAAAGGAACAGGAAAAGCCCGCTGCTGAAGATCAGCGGCTGCGTGGCGTCGTAGAGCGCCAGCGCCCGGAGCTTTTCGGGCAAGGTTCCGTCCAGAAACGTCATCATAGCGCGGGGTTGAAAAGCTCCTCGGCCGAGGGGAGCAGCTGCCGGTCGAGCGTGGCACGCCGTGCGGAGTCGAGGATGCCCGGCTCGGCCTGTCGCTGTCGGGCTGCCTGTTCGTCGCAGATGCGGCACAGCTCGGCCGTCACGGCGTCGTAGAGCGCCCGGGCGACGCAACGCCCTCCGGCGTAGTTGATGTGGGTGAAGTCCTTCCCGGCCCAGCCGTTGCGGACGAAACGCTCCATACCGCCCTCGGCGCGCATCGCCTCGCTCGTGGGCCAGAATGCCGCTCCGGCATTGCGTGCCGCCTGCCGCTGGAAGGCGGTCATCGGAGCTACGGCGTCCATCGGTCGGAATCCCGTGTCGCCCTTCACCGAACGTTCGCTCACACCCAATACCAGCACGGCGGCCGAAGGGAAGCATTCGCGGACGAAAGCGATCATCTTCTCGATCTGCGCGGCGTAGGTCGTGTAGTTCTTCACACCCTGTTGCATGATGTTGAGTCCGTATTGGAGGATCACCAGGTCGTAGCGCAGCAGGGCGTCGATCTGCGCGTTGATCGACGGATTGGTCCAGAACATCGCCTGCCCGTTGTTGCTGCGTACGGAGTAATTGTCTACCGTCACTCCGTCGCCTTCGAACTGGGCGCCGTAGCCGACGAATCTTTCGCTGCCTTCGAGCAGCCGCAACGCGAGCGAGCGGATGCGAGGCGCCCGAACGACGATCTGGCGCACGGCCCCGTCGCCCGAGACCGCGAACTCGCGGCGCAGCGAATCATCGAGCGTCACCTCCACGCGGCTGTCGCAGGGCGAGAGGAAAAGGATGCGGGCCATCGTGCAGTCGTCGAGCTTTTCGCGGAAATCGGTCGTTTCCCAACGCGTCGAGGCGCCCGCGGCGGGTTGGCAAACCCATCCCGAAACATAGAAGTTGCTGCGCAAGGCCTCGGGCGCCGCCTTGCGCTGCATGATGTTGTAGGCCGTCCACCCCTTGGATTGAGTTTTGATGCTGCGGCGGAAAGCCGTCAGCGGCGAGGCTATCGGCGCGAAGCCGGCGCCACCGCCGCCGTAATTCTTCTGAAGCAGTTCGCGCAGGTCGGCCGTGAGAATATCGCCCTCGATGAACGAATCGCCCAGCACAGCGATGCGCACGGGGCGATGCGCCGCGAGGAGCGTGTCGCAGAAGGCGCGGAAGGAGTGCGTAGCGGTCGTATCGTAGGCCTCGATGGGAATCCGTGCAGTACTCAGCCGTGTCGTATCGGGACGCAGCGTCGAAATGCTCCTCCGGGCGCCGGGCAGGGATTCGGAGAGTTGCGGATACCGGTCGTCGGGGAGGATATCGGCCGGTGCGGCGGCTTCGGAGCCGTTCTCGGGAGCCTCGCCGACGATCCATTCGAAAGTCGTCTCGGCCCGGGCGGGCAGCGTGTCGGCCACGATGAGTTGAGCGACCTCCTCCATGTCCACCTCGTACTCCTCGGCGTCGAAGAGCTGCGGTTCGGCCTGCGTCTCCTCCAGGGAGGCATCGTCGAAAACGAGAATCTCCGAGAGGATGTTGGCGCGTCGCAGTTTTACGTTGCCGACGGTCTGCGGCGGGATGAAACTCACGCCGCAGAGCAGGGCGACGAGCGCCAGCACGGCGATCCGGCTTCTGCTGCCGTAATCCTGTTGCGGGGCGTGCTTCATGGGTTATCAGTCGCGTCGTCCGAGGATCAGGAAGACGTAGTAGAGCACCGAGGCGATGGCGCTCAGTGCGGCTACGAGGTAGGTGCGTGCGGCCCACGAGAGGGCTTCCCGGGCCTGGGTCAGCTGGACGCCAGACATGGTGCGGCTGGCTTGCAGCCACTCCAGGGCGCGGGCCGAAGCGTTGTATTCGACCGGAAGGGTCACGAGCGAAAAGAGGGCCGACATGGCGATCATCCCCACGCCGATCCAGCACAGCAGTTCGTTTTGCGTCGAGGCGAGGATCACCAGTCCGAGCAGAATGACCCACGTGGCGGCCGACGAGGCGAACTGCACGACGGGCACCAGTTGCGAACGCAGCACGAGCGGCGCGTATCCGCGGGCGTGCTGCACGGCATGGCCGCATTCGTGGGCCGCGACGGCTGCCGCCGCGACGCTCGTCGACGAATATACCGAGTCGCTGAGGTTGACGGTCATCGTCTGCGGGTTGAAGTGGTCGGTCAGGTGGCCCTTGACATGCGTCACCTTCACTCCGTGGATGTTGTTGTCGCGCAGCATCTTTTCGGCGACCTGAGCTCCCGTGAGACCTCCCGGGAACTGCACCCGGGAGTATTTGCGGAAGACCGATTGCAATCGGGCCTGCACGAGGTATCCGATGATGCCGATCGCGATAATGAGCAGGAACATGCCGCCCGTAGCGGCGGAGTAGTGTGCCGGTTCTCCAGCGGTGCGGTATCCTGCCTGGAGCAGTATGAAAAGCGGTTGTATCATAATCTGTCGAATTAATGGTTCAATTTCTTGCGCCTTTTCTCGCCTCGGCATAGTCCGAACGAGTTCGGCTTTGCACTCGGCTTATCGAAAAGGTTATCTATCGGTTGCGGTGCGTGTAGTAAGCTCCCGCCTGTTGCGCGGGCATCAGCACCATATCGTTCACGTTCATGTGTGCGGGCAGCTGCGCCGCCCAGGCAATCGCCTCTGCAATATCCTCGCCGCGCAGGGGTTCGACCCCCTCGTAGACCTTCGCAGCACGCTCGCGGTCGCCGTGGAAACGCACCTGGGAGAATTCGGTTTCGACCATTCCCGGGCGGATCTCGGTCACTTTGATGCCGTTGGCGAGCAGGTCGGCGCGCATGGCCTGCGACAAAGCATGCACGGCATGCTTCGAAGCGCAGTATACGGCACCGTTCTCGTAGGGTTCCGTGCCGGCGATCGAACCGATGTTGAAGATGTGTCCTCCACCCGCCGCGACCATCTTCGGAGCGACGATGCGCGTGACATAGAGCAATCCCTTGACGTTGGTGTCGATCATCGCATCCCAGTCGTCCGGATCGCCCCGGTCGATGTGCTCCAGCCCCGCGGCCAGCCCGGCGTTGTTCACGAGGATATCGATCCGCCCGATCGGCTCCAGAAAGCGGCGTACCTGCTCCCGATCGCGCACGTCGAACGCGAGCGTCGTGCACTCGCCTCCCGCCAGCGCGATCTCTTGTGCGAGAGCTTCGAGACGGTCGGCCCGGCGGCCCGTGGCCGTCACTGCATAACCTTCGCGGGCCATTCTCAGGGCCGTCGCGCGGCCGATTCCCGAGGTCGCTCCCGTGATGAGAAGCTGTTTTTTCATAAAACTGCCTTTGTTTCGGGCAAAAATACGAAATATTGCTTTACTTTGCATAAATTTTAGGAACTATATATAACTTTACACCATCGTAGCCTTCCGACTGCCGTTTCGCCCGGCAGTGCCGATGTTCGCGGCATGCAGCCGCGTATGCCCCTCGACGGAATTCGAACGCGGTTCTTTGGACCATAGGGGCTTGGGGCCGGTTCGGTGCGAAGTTGCATGCGATATCGAATTTTACGTAACGACCGTGAATCTTCCGTTATTCATCGCGCGCCGCATGGCACAGTCGGCGCCGGGCCGCAAACCCGGCGTGATGGAGCGTATCGCCGTGATCTCGGTGGCACTGAGTATCGGTGTGATGCTGTTGGCCGTGGCGGTCGTGGCTGGCTTCAAGCAGGAGGTCGCACGGAAGATGACCGGCATGGCGGCCCACGTCGCCGTGACGGATGTGCGGGGCATCGAGGCGCTCGACTCGTCGCCCGTGCGCCGTACGGCGCACCTCGATTCGCTGATCCGCACTACGGAAGGATTCGTTTCGATGGCGCCTTATGCGGTCAAGGGAGGCATCGTCCGCACGGACGAGGCGGTCGAAGGAGTGCTGCTCAAGGGCATCGATACCGCTTACGACCGTTCGTTTCTCGAGGAGTGGCTCGTCGAAGGGTCGCTGCCACGCATCGGCGATACGGTTCGCACGAAAGACGTGCTGCTCTCGCGCCGCCTGGCCGAACGCCTGCGGCTCGCGGTCGGCGACCGCATCGAGATGCTGTTCGTCGAGCAGGAGCGCCTGCCGCGTCGCGACCGATTCCGGATCTCGGGGCTTTACGCTTCGGGCATGGAAGAGATGGACGCTGCGGTCGTCGTGACCGATTTGCGCAACGTTCAGCGCCTTTCGGATTGGCAGGACGATGAGATTTCGGGTTACGAAGTTTTCGTCGGCAGTGTCGGCGAGGCGGAGGATTTCGCTCGCCGGCTGGGGCGGACGTTGCTCTACGACGAAACGGACGGCACCGAAAACCTCGCCGCCACGAGCATCGTGCGGCGCTACCCCGGGGTTTTCGACTGGCTGCGGGCCCACGACGTGAACGCTGTGGTGGTGATCGCGATCATGCTGGCCGTGGCGTTTTTCAATATGTCGGCGGCGTTGCTCGTGCTGGTGCTCGAGCGAACGCGGATGATCGGGCTGCTGAAGGCTCTGGGTATGCAGGACGGCCAATTGCGACGGGTGTTTCTCTACCGTGCGGCCTTCGTCGCTCTGCGCGGACTGGCGTGGGGCAATGCCGCGGGGCTCCTGCTGTGCGGCATCCAACGGTGGGGACATGTCGTGAAACTCGATGCCGACGGATATCTGTTGACGGAAGTGCCCGTGGCATTGGGATGGGAATGGTGGACGGCACTCAACGTCGGATTCGTCGCGACGATCGTAGCGTTGCTGCTGATTCCCGCACATATCGTTTCGGGCGTGAAACCCGATGAATCGATTCGGTACGAGTAAAGGGAGACGCCGACCGATCCGTGCCGACGGACCGTTGCTCCCGGTTGTTCGAGGGGCGTATCCGAAGTCCCCTCCAAGGTATTCGGGGGGGGGCGAATGCAGCCAGGGGCTGCGAGCAACAACGGTCGGATATGACGGTTGCAATCCCGAAATGGGGGGGGGTGAAAGTATGCAATTTGGATAGATAATGGTAAAACCTTACAATACGCAGAAAAGCAAGAAAGAGGAGGTGCGGACGATGTTCGACCGCATCGCTCCGCGTTACGACCTGCTCAACCACACGCTTTCGTGCAGCATCGATCGCCTGTGGCGTCGCCGCGTGGTCTCGATCGTCGGACGGCGACATCCGCGGCATGTGCTCGATATCGCTACGGGGACGGGCGACCTGGCCATCGCCCTGGCGCGCCGGATCGACGGCGTGCGGGTGACGGGCGTCGACCTTTCGGAGCAGATGCTCGCTGTGGCACGGCGCAAGGTCGAGGCTTCGGGACTCGCCGACCGCATCGAACTCGAACAGGGCGATGCCGAACATCTGACGGCGACGAGCGACCGGGCCGATGCCGTGACGGTAGCCTTCGGCGTGCGCAACTTCGCCGACCTCGATGCGGGGCTCGCAGAGCTGCATCGGGTGTTGAGACCGGGCGGAGAGGTCGCCATCCTGGAGTTCTCACGACCCCGCAACCGGATTTTCCGTGCGCTGTACGAATTCTATTCCTACCGGATCCTGCCGCGCATCGGCGGTGCCGTGTCGCGCGACAAGCAGGCTTACAAATACCTGCCCGCATCGGTCGGGGCTTTTCCGGCGCCCGAAGCGTTCCTGGCGACCATGAGGCGGGCCGGTTTCACCGATTGCCGGGCCCGCAGTCTGAGTTGCGGCATCGCGCAGATCTTTACGGGTACGAAATAAACGAAACGATTTATACGTTATACGCTGATGAAAAGACTGTTGTTGATTATCATGATGCTGGCGACCGTCCTGCCGATGACCTCCTGCCGCCGCGCGGTCGAGAAGGCCCGCAGCAAAATCCGTCTGGAAGCGATCGAGAAGGTGCAGCGCCAGGGATTGACGGCTGCCGAAATCGTGGTGCGCATCCAGAACGGTACGGGATACAGGCTCCTGCTCGACGCCGCGCAGGCCGATATTTACTACTCCGGATCGCGGATCGGAACGGCGACACTGCGCGAAGGCGTCGGGATCGACGCCCGCACGACCGCGAGCGTCGCGACTTTCTGGGATCTCCGGATATCCAATCCGTTGGCGCTGCTCGGCGCCGTGGGGCGACTGCGCGCGGGCGATGTTTCGCCGTTCGCCGTGTCGTTCGCGGCCGAAGGACGCGGAGGGCCGGCTCCGGTAAAAATTTCGCGCGAAATGGTGCCGCTGTCGGATATATTGAATAACTTTGGCCTGACTTTGCAGGACGTGAAAAATTTTCTCAAATGACCTTACGCAGATATATCTTAGCGATCGCTTTCGCCGTCGGCGCTTTTTCGGTAGCTTCGGCCCAGTCGCTCGACGCATTCAAGGAGCGTCTCGCAACTCCCGCGACTTCCGGATTGCAATGGGGACAGACGCGCGTGACCGTCACGGAACACGGCGATGCGGCCCGCGCCGTGGCGCAGGCTTCGCATGCCGGCCAGCGGTTGCGACTGCGCGGCTACCGCGTCTGCATCTTTTTCGATAACGGACAGGATGCGCGTGCAGGTGCCGAGAGTGCCAAGAGACTTTTCGTGGAGACCTATCCCTCCACGCAGGCCTATATGGTTTACGATACGCCCTATTTCAAGGTTACGGTCGGCGACTGTCTGACAGCCGAGGAAGCTATCGTGTTGAAGGGCCGGGTGTCGGCGACCTTCCCGAAAGCGTTCGTGAAGAACGAGGAGGTGTCGCTCGCCGACCTTTTGCGTTAAAAAACCGGCATTTTTAAGAATTTTCACTTTTTTATATTGCCTTTTCCCGCCGAATACTTATATTTGCGGCGTTATTAAATTTTATCATCTAAACGTTTAACGCCATGAAAAAGATTTTCTCTTTCGTTATCGTTTTGGCGGCTGTCGCCATGGTCGGTTGCTGCGGCAATCAGAATAAGAAGGCTGCCGAAGGTGCTGCTGCTTGCGAGCAGTGCGAGAACGCTTCGGGCTGCTGCGAGCAGAAAGCCTGCTGCGAGGAGGCCGATTCGACCAAGTGCTGCGGCAATTGCGAGCAGAAGTGCGAAAACGCCGAGGCTTGCAAGGAAGAGGGCAAGTGCTGCGGCAACTGCGAGAAGAAAGCCGAGTAAGGCATTTTTCTCTTTACGGCAAAGACTGTCGGACCGGAAGGTTCGGCAGTTTTTTGTTGAAGGCGATAAGTTGAAAGAGAAGTTTTTTGCAGTTCACCGTCAGCGTCCGGTAACTTTTTCAGCGAACTGCGGCTCTTTGAGCCGCGCGGGCCGCAGGATAGCAGCTTCGCAGAAAAAACATGAAAGGTTTTTCGCAAATCATTAAAAACTTTTCACCTTTCACGTTCTGCCTTTCACCTGGAAGCTGCAAAGCGGAATCTTGCCGTTCGGAGCCTCTCATCAGAATGGATATCCCACGCCGAAGTTGAGCGCCGTGTTCTTCCACCGGAAGTTGTGGATCCACCGCTCGCCGGCCGGATTGTTGGGGTTGTGCAGCTGGATGCCCCAGTCGAGACGCAGCACGAAGAACTTGATGTCGAAGCGCAGTCCCAAACCGGTATTGAATCCCAATTGTTTGTAGAAACGGTCGAAAAAAAAGACCGCATCGTCCGAGTAGTTGTCGCTCTTGCGGATATACCAGATGTTGCCCAGGTCGAAGAAGGTCGCGCCGCGAACGATGCCCCATATCGGGAATCGCAGTTCGAGGTTGGCCTCCAGTTTGACGTCGCCCGTCTGGATCGGGAAAGCATCGTGGGGATCGGGGACCGAACCCTGTCCCAGCGTGCGGGGCGTCCAGCCACGCATGCCGTTGCTGCCTCCGCAGTAGAACTGGCGGTCGAACGGCACGGCCGATGAATTGCCGTAAGCCATCGCGACGCCTCCGTAGAGGCGCCCGACGAGTGCCGTCACCTCGCCCAGCATGATTTTGCGGCTGGCACTGAGATCCGTACGGAAATATTGCGAATAGGGAATGCCGAAAATCCGGCGTTGATCGCCCTTTTTCGGGTCGCCCCAGAAAAGGTGCTCCACGCCGTCGATGAGGTTACCGGCCGTTTCGAGGTTGAAACGGATGTTGGTCGCATTGCCGCCCAGGTTCTTACGCTGGTTGTTGTAGGTGTAGCCGAAGGAGAGACCGCCGACGAACTGCGTCTTGAAACTCTCCTGCAAATAGCGGTTCTGCACCATGGCGGTGCTTCCGTCGCCCTGCGAACCGTCCGTTCCTTCGTCGATCTGGATGAACGACTCGTCCAGGCGCGAAACGTCGATCACGTTGATATCGATCGGCCGCAGCGAAAAGGAGGAGTAACGGCTGTTGGTCCACATATAGGTGAGTCCGGCGCTCGAAAGGGTCCGGTTGTAGAACGGCCGGTCCTGGAAATTGATCGAGAGCTCGACCTTGGTTTTGGGCTGATTGACCGTCCGGTAACGCGATCTGCGCCAGGGGACCCAGAAACGCGGGAAGGTAAGTCCCGCCGTGACGCCGAACTCCGTGGCGCGCTTGCGCTTGGCGTCGGGTGCCTTCATGAATTCGTATCCTACGGCGAAGGAGATGTCGAGCGCCTCGGCTCCCCGGAAAATGTTGCGGTTCTGATAGCCGACGGTGGCTTTAAGACCGTAGAAACTCGAAGTGGTAGAGCCTTCCAGTTCGGCTTTGAAACCCTGTTTGAGCGTCGGGGTGCAGAGAATATTGCAGTCGAGATAACCCTCTTTCGTGAAGATCGACCGGGTCGAGTCCGCCGATTCGCCGATGTAGGATACGTAATCGGTGACGTCGACCGCCCGCGGACTCTCCACGAAGGTCAGCCGCGAACTCTTGAAATACCCCATCGCCATCAGGTCGGAATAGGTGCGGTTGACCTGCGCCGAATTGTAGAGGTAGTTGGGATAGAGCGGGATCGCCTGCCGCAGAATCGAGGGACGAACGTTGGGGCGTCCTTCGTAGATGATGTTCAGTCCCTGGTAGTACATCGTGTCGAGCCGGGCCGCGAATGTCGAATCGGTCCGGGCGACGGTCGGATCGTAATTCGGGAACACGTTGATGCGGTCGATGCGGTAGACCATATTGTTGTCCATGACGGCTTTTCCGCGTTCGTCGTAGCCCGAGAGGAACTGTTTGACGATCACCCGCACACCGACCCGATGGTTGCCGCCCAGCGTGTCGGCGGCATACTCGATATTGTTGACCGTGAAGTTGTAGTAGCCGCGCTCCTTGAGGTAAGCGGTGATCCGCTCGCGTTCGGCGTCGAGCACCGTGATGTCGAAGATCTCCCCGCGATGCAGCAACGTATGGACCGTATCGGGCAACACGATCTGTTCGAGGAACTTGTCTCGGAATTCGTAAGATATCGAGTCGATGCGATAGGGTTCGCCCTGGTGCGTGCGGTAGGTTACCGTGGCGCGTTTGCGGCGCGAGGTGGTATCGACGCGGAACGTCGCCGACGACGAGTAGAAACCCCGCGTATCCATGTAGACCTTCAGGTTTTCGTGGCTCCGTTCCGTTAGCTCCATGTCGAGCAGTACGGGAGCCTCGCCGATGCGACGTTTCCAGTTGTTCCACGCATTCTCCTTGGCCGGATCGGCCAATTCGTAAAGCCATACGTAGAAGTTGGTACCCAGCAGTCGTTTGTTGGGTGTCTGCCGCACGTATTTCTCCAGTTCTTCGGACGTGATGCGCTCTTTGCGCGGAACGCTCTTGTCGGCTTCGATCTTCACCTTCTGCAACAGATACTCTCCCTCGGGGATATGCCGCGTGACGCTGCACGCCGAGCTCAGCAAGCCCAGCGCTGCGGCGAGGAGTATGCGGCAGCGTCCCGACATGAGGGTATCAGTTGTTGAAGAAACCTTTCTCCTTGAGCAATGCCAAATACGATGCCGAGATGGCCAGGTTGTCCTTGCGTACGTAGCGTCGTTCGGTGAATATCCGCGCGAGATTCGGGAGTCCGTTCTCCTCCAGCAGTCGTTTGGTGAGGGGCGACTCCTCGCGTTCGGCCCACAGTTCGTCGATCTCGGCGGCGGTGTAATCCCGGTATTTCTCGTAGTGGACGACCGCTTCGAGCGGCAGTCGGTCCGTGAGTGCGGGCGTCTCTGCGGGATATCCCATGACGATCGTCGTCAGCGGAATCACCCCTTCGGGCAGCTCCAGGATGCGGGCTATGTCGCCTGCCGTGTAGATCGTCGTGCCGAGGTAGCAGACGCCCAGTCCGTGAGCTTCGGCCGCGATACAGAGGTTCTGTGCCGCCAACAGGGCGTCGGTCGCCGCGTTGAGAAACCATGCGAAGTTGTCGTAGGCCGGATCGGCTTCGCGCTGTTCGCACCACATCGTGAAGCGGTGGACGTCGGCGCAGACGGTCACCGTGCAGGGGGCTTCGCAGACCATCGGTTGGTTGAAGTGACAGGGCGCGAGTTGGCGACGCAGGTTCTCGTCGCGCGTCACGACGAGCGAATAGAGTTGCATGTTGCCGCAGGTCGAGGCCCGCACGGCAGCTTCCAGACACTCGTGCAGCACCTCCTCGGGGATGGGCACGGAGCGGTATTTGCGAATCGAACGATGCTTCATGAGCACGTTTTTCATGGATTTTCCTTTTATGAACTGTTATACGTTGCCGACACGGCGTTCGTCCCTCGGGGCATCGCCGCATATTTTCCGCAAAAATACGAAAACTTTTAGAAGTTTTACTATTTTTGCCGGGACATAACAAACACTTTCGACCATGCCGATACCATTTGCGAAATACGAAGGCGCGGGCAACGATTTCATCCTGATCGACAACCGAAAAGGGGTTTTCGTACCCACCGGTGACGTGATCGCGCACTTGTGCGACCGGCATTTCGGCATCGGTGCCGACGGCCTGATTACGCTCGGTGCGGCGGAGGGATACGCCTGTGCCATGCGCTACTACAATGCCGATGGTTCCGAGGGCGAGATGTGCGGCAACGGGGCTCGTTGTTTCGCGCTCTTCGCCAGCCACTTGGGTATCGGAGAGAAGAACATCCGCTTCGTGGCGGCCGACGGGCCTCATACGGCCGTTCTGTGTCAAGTCGACGCGACGAAAGGCGTGGTCGAGCTGGAGATGACCGCAGTGGGTGCGATCGAGGAGTCGGTCGAAGGCATGTCGCTCGACACGGGCGTTCCCCACTACGTCGAGTTCGTGCCGAACGTCGAACGGATCGATCTTCTGGTCCGCGGTCGTGCGCTGCGCTACGATACGGCTCGTTTTCCCCAGGGCACGAATGTCGATTTCGTCGAAATCGAAGGCCCCGGACGGCTTCGCATGCGGACCTACGAGCGGGGTGTGGAGAACGAGACGCTGGCGTGCGGCACGGGTGCCGTCGCTGCGGCGATCGCCGCGAACAGCTGTTTTCAGCCCGCGGTCCGTGTGTTCGAGGTCTCGGTGCCGGGCGGCCTTCTGCGGGTGCGATTCGCCCACGAGCCCGGTACCCGAAGATATACGGACATCCGCCTGACGGGCCCGGCGCGTCGGGTTTTCGCCGGGGTTTTCGACCCCGAAAATTTCTGATTCTCGGCCCTCCCGCGAGGAGGCTTATCGTGTAAAAGAGTAATGTATTGCAGCCGCGGACGCGGCGTTGGAAACTATGACTGAAAAATTCATCATGGCGGGGAATACGGCCCTGCATGTCTGCGATTCGCAGCAGGGCGACCGGTGCGTCGTGCTGCTGCACGGTTATCTGGAGTCGATGTTGGTCTGGGAGGAGTTCGTACCTCTTTTATATAAGGAGGTGCGCGTGGTGACGCTCGATCTGCCGGGCCACGGCATCTCGGTCGTTGCCGGACAGACCCATACCATGGAGTTCCTGGCCGATACGGTGGCCGAGGCGCTCCGGGTCCTGGGCATCGCGCGCTGCACGCTCGTCGGACATTCGATGGGCGGTTATGTCGCGCTGGCTTTCTGCGAACGGCATGCCGGGATGCTCGACGGCGTGGTGCTGCTCAGCTCGACGCCCAATGCCGATACGGAGGAGAAGGCGGCCGCACGACGTCGCGAAATCGCACTCGTACAGGCGGGTAAGAAAGATCTCCTGGCGCGTGTGGCTCCCGAAGCGGGTTTTGCGCCCGAGAATCGGCGGCGTATGCGGGAGGCTGTCGAGGACCTCACCGAGCAGGTTTTCGTCACCGAGGACGACGGTATCGTCGCGCTTCTGAACGGCATGATCGCCCGCAAGGACCGCAACGATATGTTGCGCGCAAGCGCTGTTCCGCAGCTCTTCATCCTCGGCCGCAAGGACGGATATATTTCGGTCGAGACGGCCGAAGCGATGGTTGCCGCGCATCCGCAGGCGCGTGTGGTATGGCTCGCCGAGAGCGGACATATGGGCTTCCTCGAAGAACCCGAAGCCGTGGCCACGGCGATTCTCGATTTCGTGGCAGCGACGCATCCGGAGTCCTAATTGCGGCTCTCGGGCGATTTGACGAGCTTCGACGGCCGCCGCGGAAGGCTCGTACGATGCTGTGCGTGTAAAAAAATCGCATGAAAAACGATTTTTTTGTCCGAAATCGTGGTAAAACAAAAAATAATATCTATATTTGCAGTCCCGAAACGCAGGTTTCAGGGAAACCGAAAAAGACCGAAGGAAAGATGCCGGAGTGGTCGATCGGGCCGCACTCGAAATGCGGTGTACGGGCAACTGTACCGGGGGTTCGAATCCCTCT
>CAXHRY010000043.1:0-15364 GCA_964018965.1 uncultured Alistipes sp. | reverse complement strand
GTGTCATTTTGCCACAAATGAACCATCAGCCAATGTGTATTTGGATGGTGAAACCACCCTTTACACAATACATCTCAGAAGGCCATGCTGTAAGACTACGCCCGACAGCACGGCTTTGAGAACATCCGCCATTATACCGACGACGGCTGGTCCGGCGGCAATTTTGAACGTCCCGACTGGAAACGGCTCATTGCCGACATCGAGGCAGGAGAAATTGCAACGATATTAGTGAAGAACATGAGTCGCGTGGGCAGAGACTATCTGCAAACCGGTTTCTACACGGAGGTGTTTTTCCGCAAGCATGGCGTGCGATTCATCGCCATCGCCAATGGCGTGGACAGTGAAAACCAGTCCAGCGGCGAATTTGCGCCGTTCCTGAACATCATGAACGAATGGTATCTCAGGGATTGCAGCCGGAAGATCACCGCGTCGCTCAGAACGAAAGGAATGTCCGGCAGGCCGCTGAGCATCCATCCGATCTACGGTTACATGAAAGACTCGGAGGACAAGAATCACTGGCTGATCGACGAGGAAGCCGCCGCCGTCGTGCGCCGCATATTCCGGCTGTGCATCGAGGGCAAAGGCCCTTACGCTATCGCGGATGTGCTGCGGAAGGACAAAATCGAACGTCCTTCCGTGTATCAGGCGAAGCGCGGCATAGGCACGCACAAGACCTGCGCAGACCTGTCGGAACCCTATTTCTGGCAGGGCGTGACCGTGGCCAGCATTATCTCCAAGCCCGAATACATGGGACACACGGTCAACTTCCGCACCTACAAAGAATCCTACAAGGATAAGACTAACAAGACGAACAAGCCAGAGGACTGGCAGGTATTTGAGAACACCCACGAAGCCATCGTTGATTCGGACACATGGCATCTGGCGCAGAAACTGTGCACCGTCACCCACAGGACGGACACCCTAGGAGAGGCTAATCCGCTGACGGGGCTGGTGTTCTGCGCGGATTGCGGAGCGAGGATGTACAATCACCGTCATGCGGGCAGGACTGACAATTACCAGTGTTCCAGCTATATTAGAACCATGCGCCGCAGCAACAAGGCCTGCAAATCCCACTATATTAGCACAAAGACCTTGCAGATGCTGATTCTAGAAACCATCCAAAGCGTCAGCCGATATGCCATAGAGAATGAGGAAGCCTTCATTCAGCAGGTACGGCGGGCTTCACAGGTGCAGCACGAGCAGGTAGCGAAAGAACTGAAGCGGAAAGTCAACGCAGCAAAACGGCGCGTTTCCGAACTGGATACGCTGATCCGAAAGCTGTACGAATCCTACGCCCTTGAAAAGATTCCGGAGAAACGATACGAACTTCTTTCAGCAGGGTACGAGAAGGAACAGGCAGAACTTGAAACGCAGCTTTCGGAGCAGGAACAGAGTCTGCAAGCCTATGAAGCGGACAGTATCAACGTAGACCGTTTCATGGAACTGGCGCAGCGGTATACGGACTTCTCGAAGCTGACGCCGGTGATGATCAACGAGTTTATCGAAAAGATCATTGTCCATGCGCCGGATAAATCCAGTGGCGAAAGAGTGCAAGAGGTAGAGATTTATCTGAATTTTCTAATAAAGTTTGAGGCACCGGAGACGGAATTGACGGAGGAAGAACTGGCGGAACAGGAAAAACAGCAGAAGAAGCGTGCGGCGAACCGCAAGAGCTCATGGAAGTATGCGGAAAAGAAGCGTCAGGCAGAGCAACGACAACGGCTTCAAGAACAGAATACGGAACATATATCGGCGTGATTCGAGGGCGGTCTGTGATAGCACAGGCCGTCCTTTTCGTATGCCAATGATAATTAAAGGAGCGATATAAATGGAAGACCGAATCAAACTGGAACAGGTCAAGCACCGACTGGAAGAAGCGCAGGCGCACGATCGCCAGAAGGAACGCAGGGCCAGAACGCATCGGCTGATCCGCGAAGGCGCTGCGCTGGAACGGGTGCTGCCGCAGATCAAGGGCGTCGATATGGACGAACTGGAACTCTATCTCAAGACCAAATTACGGGAATAACCCAACGGCAGGCGGGGTGCTTCGGAATCAACCGGAGCGCCTCGTTTTTCTTCTTTCCCTGTGAAGGGCACGCTTACTAATTCCAGTTATGATCGCGGAGAACGTTGATTGAGCGTAATTCATGCAATGCCCTTTATCTGCATGACAAACTCTTTACAATTTCCGTATTTGACTCATACGCAGCAATGTTATTCTATTCTTGTCCCAAGGAACTATGGACAAAGAAAGAAGGTATGAATTGTGAAGAAGTATATTTGTGCAATTCTGGCTATGGTAATGGTTACGACCAGTGCTTTTGCTCTGGCAGAGGAGATCAACGTCATCTCCCGCGAGGACGGCAGCGGCACCCGCGGCGCGTTCATCGAACTCTTCGGTATAGAGCAGAAGAATGAAGCCGGTGAAAAAGTGGATTACACCACCGACGAGTGCGATATCACCAACTCTACTTCCGTTATGATGACCAGTGTGTCCGGCAACGATTGCGCTATCGGCTACATTTCCCTGGGTTCCCTGAATGACAGCGTAAAGGCCCTGGCGATTGACGGCGCGGAAGTTTCCGTTGAAAACATCAAGGCTGGAACCTACAATGTTGCCCGTCCCTTCAACATCGCAACGCTGAGTGAAACCAGCGAAGTCGCACAGGATTTCATCGCCTACATCATGAGTGCAGAAGGTCAGGCTGTGATCGAAGCCAACGGATACATCGCCGTTGCTGAAAATGCCGAAGCCTTTGCAGGCGGCAAGACTGCAGGCAAGATCGTGGTTGCGGGTTCCTCCTCCGTAACGCCTGTGATGGAAAAGCTGGCCGAGGCCTACATGGCCATCAATCCCAATGCAGAAATCGAACTGCAGCAGAGCGACTCTTCCTCCGGCATGACCTCTTCCTTGGACGGTGTATGCGATATCGGCATGGCCTCCCGTGCACTGAAGGATTCTGAGCTGGAAGCAGGTCTTATCCCTATGACCATCGCCATGGATGGCATCGCCGTAATCGTAAGCAATGATAATCCCGTGGAAGGTCTAACCAGCGATCAGGTTCGCGCAATCTACATGGGTGAAATCACCGACTGGAGCGAAGTTGAATGAGAAAATCCATTCATCCGGCTGGGGTAAGTCCCCAGCCGCTTTTGAGTAGACTGGCTTTTAAGGAAGCTGCAGCGCGCTTTGTGTTCACACTGACTGCCTGCATCTCTATCCTTGCCGTCACCCTGATCTGCGTTTTTTTATTTGCCAACGGCATACCCGGCATGACGAGGATCGGTACCTGGGATTTCCTGTCCGGGCAGAAATGGAAGCCGGGCAATGAAGTATTTGGTATTCTCCCCTTCATCCTGGGTTCTATTTATGTGACTGCAGGCGCACTGATTGTGGGCGTTCCTGCAGGACTGCTGACTGCTATATTCATGTCCCGCTTTGCGTCGAAGAAGATCGTGAAATTCATGCGCCCTGCAGTACAACTGCTGGCGGGTATTCCTTCCGTTGTGTACGGTTTCTTCGGTTTGGTTGTGCTTGTGCCGCTGGTGCGTGAAATGTTCGGAGGTACGGGTTCCTCACTCCTTACGGCCTGCATACTGCTGGGCATGATGATTCTCCCCACCATCATCACCGTATCGGAATCCGCGCTTAATTCCGTGCCATCCAGTTATTATGAAGGCGCGCTGGCACTGGGTGCAAGCCATGAACGCAGTGTTTTCCATGTGGTGCTGCCTGCAGCGAAGAGCGGCGTGATGGCCGGTATTATTCTCGGTATCGGACGCGCCATCGGCGAAGCTACGGCGGTGATGATGGTTGCGGGCAACCGCACTTCCATGCCCAAGGGACTGCTGAAGGGCGTGCGCACACTGACCAGCAACATCGTTATGGAGATGGGCTACGCAGTTGATTTGCACTGGGAAGCCCTGATCGCAACCGCAGTTGTATTGTTCGTATTCATATTGATCATAAACATATTGACTTCAATTCTGAAAAGGAGGTCGCGCTAATGTCCGCCAAGATTCAGTCACGCATGTACCGCATTGCCGTGTATGCCGGAGCCTTCTTTTCCGTGACAGTGCTTCTCCTGATTGTGGGATACATCCTCATCAAGGGCATTCCGCACCTTTCCCCGGAACTGTTTGCATGGGAATACAATTCTAATAATGTATCCATGATGCCCTCCATCATCAACACCCTGCTGATGACCCTGATCTCCCTGATCATGTGCGTACCGCTGGGTATCGGCGCGGCGATTTACCTCACGGAATACGCCAAGCGCGGCAGTCGTTTGGTTAAGATCGTACGCGTGACGGCAGAAACCCTATCCGGCATTCCTTCGATCATCTACGGTCTGTTCGGTTCTCTTTTCTTCGTGGTGGCGCTGAAGATGGGACTTTCTCTCTTGTCCGGCGCACTGACGCTCTCCATCATGGTGCTGCCCACCATCATGCGCACCACTGAAGAAGCGCTGCTGGCTGTTCCGGACATCTTCCGTGAAGGAAGTTTCGGCCTTGGTGCAGGCAGGCTTCGTACTACTTTCAAAGTGATGCTGCCCAGCGCTGTTCCTGGCATCCTATCTGGTGTAACCCTTGCAGTCGGTCGCATTGTGGGCGAAACCGCCGCGTTGATCTACACCGCAGGCACGGTTGCAAAAATTCCCGACAGTCTGCTGGATTCCACCCGCACCCTCGCCGTACACATGTATACCATTTCCACTGAAGGATTATACATCAACCAGAGTTATGCCACGGCCGTTGTACTGCTGACGGTGGTGCTGAGCATCAACGCACTTTCAGCCTTCATTGCCAGGAGAATCGGAAGGAGAACCGCATGAACAAGATCGAAATTTCCAACCTCAATTTGAATTACGGTAGTTTCTATGCCCTGAAAAATATAAAAATTGATATCCACGAAAAGAAAATTACCGCCTTCATTGGGCCCAGCGGCTGCGGCAAAAGCACGCTGCTCAAATCCATCAACCGCATGAACGATCTGGTTGAGGGCTGCAAAATCGACGGTGAAATCCTGCTGGACGGTGTGGATGTTTACCATAATATGGATGCTACCCTCCTGCGCAAGCGTGTGGGCATGGTATTCCAGAAGCCCAATCCCTTTCCCA
Source organism: uncultured Alistipes sp. (assembly GCA_964018965.1). GTDB lineage: Bacteria > Bacteroidota > Bacteroidia > Bacteroidales > Rikenellaceae > Alistipes. Next base: position 10,244 of record CAXHRY010000043.1, on the reverse strand, counting down.
TGAGCATTTATGATAACATCGCCTTCGGGCCGCGTACCCACGGCATCCGAAGCAAGGCCAAACTGGATGACATTATCGAGCGCAGCCTGCGCAACGCCGCCATCTGGGATGAACTGAAGGACAGGCTAAAGAAAGATGCGCTGGGGCTCTCTGGCGGACAGCAGCAGAGACTGTGCATTGCACGCGCGCTGGCTGTGGAACCGGAAGTGCTGCTGATGGACGAACCCACTTCCGCCCTGGATCCCATTTCCACCAGCAAGATTGAAGATCTTGCCCTGCAACTCAAGCAGGATTACACCATTGTCATGGTCACCCACAACATGCAGCAGGCGGCGCGCATTTCTGACAGAACCGCATTCTTCCTGCTGGGTGAAGTGATTGAATATGATGAAACCCAGAAACTGTTCTCCATCCCCCAGGATAAGAGAACCGAGGATTACATTACAGGGAGGTTCGGCTAATGAGAAATCGTTTTGATGAACAATTGATGCTGTTGAATAATCATCTGCTGGAAATGGGTGCATTGATTGAAAGCTCCATCGACAATGCAACTCAGGCTTTGATCGATCAGGATGTGGAAGCTGCAAAAGCCGCCATCGGCGCCGATCAGGAGGTTGACCAAAAGGAAAGGGAAATCGAATCCCTGTGTTTAAAACTACTTTTACAGCAGCAGCCCGTAGCAAAGGACTTGCGTTTGATCTCCGCAGCGCTTAAAATGATAACGGATATGGAGCGCATCGGCGATCAGGCAGTGGATATCTCCGGTATTGTAAATTACATTGCTGGCGAACCCTACATCAAGGAACTTGTACACCTTCCCCAGATGGGAAAATATGCCATCGCCATGGTGCGCGGCAGTCTGGACGCCTATATGAAAAAGGATCTGGATCTTGCCCGTAAGATCATGGGCATGGATGACGCTATCGACAATCTGTTTGATGTGGTCAAAAATGAGTTGATCGATCATATCCGCAGCGATGCGTCCTCCGGATCCCAAGCCATCGACCTTTTGATGATCGCCAAGTATTATGAACGCATCGGCGACCATGCACAGAACATTGCCGAGTGGGTAGAATATGCTCTGACTGGCAAACACAAAGGAGTTTTTCTCACATGATCTATTATGTTGAAGATGATGACAGCATCCGCGAACTGGTGGTCTATACGCTGAATCAGATGGGTATGGAAACTCAGGGTTTCACCTGCGGAGATGAATTCTGGTCTGCAATGGAAAAGAAGTTGCCGGAACTGATCCTGCTGGATGTGATGCTGCCCGGAGAAGACGGTCTGCACATCCTGCAAAGGCTGCATGATGATCAAAAAACCACGAATATTCCCGTGGTAATGGTTACCGCAAAAGGTACGGAATTTGACAAAGTGAAGGGTCTTGATCTAGGCGCAGATGATTACATCGTAAAGCCCTTCGGCATGGCGGAATTGATCGCTCGTGTGCGTGCCCGTCTGCGCAGGATTGCTCCCAAGGGCGATGAGGATGTATTGACCATCGGAAAAATTACACTGGATCGCCGTGGACATGTTGTGCGCGTCAACAGCGAAGCCGTTGCGCTCACCCTGAAGGAATACGATCTGCTCAGCCTGCTGATGGAAAACAAGGGCATGGCCTTCAGCCGCGAACAGTTGCTGGAACGAGTTTGGGATTACGGCTATGACGGTGGCACTCGCACCGTGGATGTGCATATCCAGACCCTGCGCGCCAAGCTGGGCGAATGTAGCAGTATGATCGAAACCGTGCGCGGCATCGGCTACCGTTTCGGAGGTGAATGATATGGCCAAACGCATTTTCCGGAATGTGGTGCTGGCAGTCATTCTGTCCGTGCTGCTCACTGTGGCCATCATCGTTCCTTCCCTCTATACCGTTCACGAAAAAAGCATGAGCCGTGAATTGCATCAGGAAGCGGACTGCATCGTTCTTGCACTGGAAATCGCTGATGATGATCTGGCGTATCTTGAAAGCCTGAATATGGACAGCCGAATTACGCTTCTGGCAGCAGACGGCAATGTGCTCTATGACAGTGTAGCGGACGCTGCGCAGATGAAAAACCATGCTGCGCGTCCGGAAGTCATCCAGGCGCTCTCCAGCGGCAGCGGCGAAAGCACGCGCACATCCGATACCCTTTCGGGAACCACCATCTACCATGCCCGTCTGACCGATGACGGCTCCGTGCTGCGCATTGCAAACACACGCAGTTCCATGTTGGGTACATTTGTAAATGTGCTTCCGATGATCGTCGGCATGCTGCTGTGCTTGGTACTGCTGGCACTGCTGACTGCCAAAGGAACCGCAAAGCGCATCGTCGCCCCCATTAACAACCTGGATCTGGATAAGCCCCTTGAAAACGACGCTTATGATGAACTGGCTCCGCTGCTTACCCGCATGCAGCAGCAGCACACGCAGATCCACAAGCATGTGAAGGCTCTGGAAAACGCCCGTACTGAGCTTGCCGCCATCATGGCCAACATGCGCGAGGGTATGATCCTGCTGGATGCGAAGGAAAACATTCTATCCATGAATGGCAGCGCAGGCCGTATCTTTGAGGTATCGGTTACAGAATCCATTGGGCGAAACCTGCTGTTTGTCAGCCGCGATGCAGAGCTGCATGATCTGGCAAAATCCGCACTGCGCGGTGAAGGCGGCAGCAAAACCATGCAGCGCAGCGGCAGACACTACCGCATCTATGTAAGTCCCGTTTCTCAGAACGATCAGATATGCGGCGTGGTTCTGCTGTTGCTGGATATCACTGAGCGCTTTGCCGTAGAGGAAAGCCGTCGCGAATTCACCGCCAATGTTTCCCATGAGCTGAAAACGCCTCTGACTTCCATCTCCGGCTTTGCGGAAATCATCCGCGACGGTATCGCCCAGCCCCAGGATATCCAGCATTTTGCCGGTATGATCTGCAAGGAAGCCTCCCGCTTGATCGCGCTGGTCAATGATATTTTGGAGCTTTCCCAACTGGACGAAAGGCAGAACCTCGGCCAGATGGAATGCATATCCTTGAAGCCTATGATACAGGGCCTTGTAAATGATTTTTCCATTGCAGCAGAAAAGAAAAACCTGACGCTTTCGCTGTCAGGTGATGACGGAGAAATCAAGGGGTATCAGCTGTTGTTGCGGGAGATGTTCTTCAATCTGATTGACAATGCCATCAAGTATACGCCCGAAGGTGGCAAGATCAATGTAACGATTGAGAATAGCGGAAACCATATGGTATGCAAGGTTTCCGATAATGGCATCGGCATCCCGAAGGAACATCAGCCGCATATTTTCGAACGCTTCTACCGCGTAGATAAGAGCCATTCCCGGCAGACAGGCGGAACGGGTTTGGGGCTGGCAATCGTGAAGCATGTTGCTCAGATTCACAATACGGAAGTAAAACTCCGTAGCAGAAATGGAGAAGGTACTACTGTCACAATCGAATTTCCAAACTAAAAGAACCAGCCTGAAAGAAATGTACTTTCAGGCTGGTGTTCTAGTATAAGGAGTATTGGAATTTAAATTTGAAAAACACTCTTGACAAATCGTATCACAGGATATGAAATGCCGACACGCTCTGATGAAGCACGCCGAAAAGCATGAAGGCCTGTCTCCCATTGCTTCATCTGCTTTTGATCGGGTAGAATTCCTTCAGCAGATTCACATAGTCCGGCAGCTTTTCAAGGGAGGGCTGCGAAAATTCAAAGACGCTCCCGCTGCACTTTTCGATGGATCGGCCATCCACCACATAGGTCTTTCTCATGCGGCAATTTGCTTTTTTCGGTTCGCAGCTGCACCTTCCCTGATCGTTGGTGAAGACCTCTTTAATGTGCGCAGGCGCTTGTTCGATGTAGGCGCGATGCTTGTCAACGTTGCTGAGGAACAGCCGCAAAGCAATGCTGTTTTCCCGAAGATAAATTCTTGCGGCCACCTTTTTCGCTTTCACCCCGGTTTTTGAATAAACGATCATGAATTGCCCCCAGCAGTAACCATCGCCAATGAATCCGCCGAAATCATAGCCCAACTGCTGGATTCCCTGGTCAAAGCCAATGATAAACGCCTTATCGGCGGCAGCCATTGATGAGAAGCGTTCCTCAGACAATCGCTCTTCCATCCGCAGGGGACGTGATGCCTGGCAGTACGCTGCCGCGGCCTCCTTCAGCGTTTTTCCGGCCTGTGTATTCAACCAGCTCTGAAATACCCAGCCCGATAAATCCTGACCCGTTTTTTCCTGAAAGTAAGCTCGATATTCAGCCATAGGGATTGATTTGCCGATGGAAATAATGGTATCCTCCGCAAAAACGGTTTTTTTCATGAGCATGCCTCCAAAGCCGATATTTGCGCTCTCTGACCGCAGGATAGCACAGGAAGGGCCGAAAAGCAAGCGCCGCCTTATCATACGTTCATATCGGCGCATGCGGCAGAAGCCGCGTTTTTTATTTTCCCCTTTCGCCGCTTTGTTCACAGTCAGTTAAAATAGCGGTGCTATACTCGCTTTGTAAAAAGAAAAGGACAGCTTGCGGAGGCCTTATGAGTTATATTTCCTTTGACCAGGTGTGCAAGGATTATCCCACGGGCGATACGGTGGTGCATGCCGCGGATCATGTCTGTTTTGATATTGGGCAGGGGGAGTTCTGCGTTGTGCTGGGGCCCAGCGGCGCGGGCAAGACCACGGTGCTGAACCTGCTGGGCGGTATGGACAAGGCCACCAGCGGCACCATCACCGTGGGCGGCAAGGTTATCACGGGTCTGCGGGGCAAGCAGCTGACGGAGTACCGCCGTCTGGACGTGGGCTTTGTCTTCCAGTTTTATAACCTGATGCCCAACCTCACCGCCCTGGAAAACGTGGAGCTGGCCCAGCAGGTATGCCCCAATGCCCTGGATCCCCGGGAGGTGATGGCCCAGGTGGGGCTGGAGCACCGGATGAACAACTTCCCTGCCCAGCTGTCCGGCGGCGAGCAGCAGCGGGTGTCCATCGCCCGGGCCCTGTGCAAAAATCCCGCCCTGCTCCTGTGCGACGAGCCCACCGGCGCGCTGGACAGCAAGACCGGCGCTCAGGTGCTGGAGCTGCTCACCCGCCTGTGCCGGGATTATAACACCACGGTGGTCGTCATCACCCACAACGCCAGCATCGCGCCCCTGGGCAATCGGGTCATCCGCATGAGGAACGGCGCCGTCAGCGAAATGACCCTGAACGAGCATCCTGCCCGGGTGGAGGACATCACATGGTAGTGCGCATGGAGCCGCGCCGTCCCCCGAAGCGCCGGCGGGGGACGCTGACCAAGAAGCTGTTCCGGGACATGCGCCGCAGCGCGATGCAGTTCCTGGCGATGTTTTTCCTGTGCGCCCTGGGGGCGTGGGTGTTCAGCGGCCTGGACGCCAACTGGCGTCTGCTGGAAAAATCCACCGAGACATACTTTGACGAGTACAACCTGGCGGACTTCTGGGTGAAGGGCGCGGGATTTTCCAAGCAGGATCTGACCCGGCTGAAGGCCATCGACGGGGTGAAGGCCCTGCTGCCCCGCTCTTCCCTGGAATTGGACGCGCCTGACCTGCCCGGCGGCGTCACCCTGGAGGTGAACGCCTACCAGGGGGAAATGACCATCAACATCCCCCTGATCCGGGAGGGCGCGGCGCTGTCGCCCGCCGACCTGCGGGGCTGCCTAATGGAGGAACAGTTTGCCCAGCGCCACGGCCTGAATGTGGGCGACACGGTGACGGTGGAGGTGGGCGGTCAGCGCAAGACCTTCACCATTCGCGGCATCGTCCTGTCCCCTGAATATATCCTCACCACCAGGGACGTGACCCCTGACCCGGCCCATTACGGCTTTATGCTGGTGTCCAGCCGCGCCATGCCCGAGCTTCCCTTCAACGATGTGCTCATCGACCTGGAGGAGGGCGCGGACGCCGCCGCGGTGGAGGCCGCCATCCGCGAAGCCGTGCCCAGCGCGCTGACCATCACCCAGGCCGCCCACGGCCCCACGGTCAGCGCCCGGAACTACATCAGCATGTTCCGAAGCCTCAGCTATCTTTTCCCGGTGCTGGTGTTCGCCGTCGCCGCGATGATCGTGGTCTCCACCCTCTCCCGCATGATGGAGAACCAGCGCGTGCAGATCGGCACCCTGAAGGCCCTGGGCTTCCGGGATGGGCAGATTCGCGCCCACTACCTGTGTTACGCCCTGGTGCCCTCCCTCACCGGTGCGCTGATCGGCACGGTGACGGGGCAGTACACCCTGCCGGACGTGGTGTGGCCCATGGTCTGCACCAACCTGCGCTATCCCTGGCAGCTGCGGGCGCCCATATCGCCTCTCACCTGGGGCATCACGGCGCTGCTGGTCATCCTGTGCGTGCTCATCTGCCTGCGCACCTACAACCGGGCCGCCCGGGAAACCACCGCCAGCCTGCTCCGGCCAAAGCCCCCGAAGTCCGGCGTGCGCATCCTCCTGGAGCGCGTGGGCTTCCTGTGGCGACGCTTCTCCTTCAACACCAAGATGATTATCCGCAACCTCCTGCGAAACAAGGGCCGCACCTTCCTGACCATTGTGGGCGTCTTCTGCTGCAACATGCTGATTATCTGCACCTTCGGCCTGCAGGAGTCCATCGGCCACTTCATCGGCCAGTACTACGGCGGCACCCTGCGCTATGAGCTTCGGGCGGATCTGGAGCAGGGCCAGGGCAACACGGTGGAAGGCTACCGGGCCCGCCTGACCGCCGGACACATCGACGGCATCATGGAGCAGAGCGTCAGCCTGCGCTCCGCCCTCAAGAGCCGCACCGTGCTGCTGACCGTCCTGGAGGAGGATCAGTCCTCCATCTACCTGGGCGAGGATCAGATCCTGATGGCCCTGCCCACGGAGGGCGTCGTGCTCAGCCGCAAGCTGGGCGCCATCATGGGCGTATCCCTGGGGGACACGGTGGAGGTCTGGCTTACCGGGGACACCGAGCCCCTGCATCTGACCGTCGCCGCCTTCGCGGATACCAACATCGGCCAGAACGCCTACATGAGCAAGGCCGCCTGGGAAAGCTGCCGCAAGGGCGATTTCCGGGTGACGGCGCTGCTGGTCAAGGAGCCGGACGCCCTCACCCTTCAGCACCTGACGGAAATGGACGAGGTCAGCACCATCAAGTACCCCGAACAGCAGTATGAGCAGACCATGCGCATCATGGATTCCACCGCCCTGGCCTTCACCATTCTCAGCCTGGCGGCGCTGTTCCTGGCCTTTATCATCAACTACAACATGGGCCTGCTCAGCTTCACCGAGCGTACCCGGGACTATGCCACCCTCAAGGTGCTGGGCTACCACCAAAAGGAGATCCGCCGGCTGATGCTGCGGGAAAACAATTATGTGACCCTGCTGGGCCTGGCCCTGGGCGCGTACCCGGGCGTGCTGCTGACCCAGATCATCATGAAGATGTGCGAATATGAATCCATGGTCTTCGTGGCGACGGTATCGCCCCTGGCCATCCTGGGGGCCAGCGCCATCACCTATGCCTTCTCCTTCCTGATCGAGGGGCTGCTGATCCGCAAGGTGCGCTCCATCGACATGGTGGAAGCCCTCAAGAGCGTCGAATAAGCGAAAGGACTGATCCTGATGAAGAAGCTGATTGCTGTTTTCCTGCTGCTGACCCTGCTGAGCACCACGGCCCTGGCGGAGGGCGACTGGTCCGGCTACGCCATCGCCAACGGCAACGTGGCGGCGGTGGAGCATGTGGATGTCACCGCGCCCTTTTCCGGCACGCTCCTGCCCTTCACCCTGGAGGCCGGAGATCGGGTGGCGGCGGACGAAACCCTGCTGGAAATGCTGACCACCACCCTTTACGCGCCGGAGGACGGCGTGCTGGAGGCCGTTTTCGCCGCTGACGGCGACGATGCCTCCGCCGTCATGAGCCGCTACGGCGCCCTGGCCGCCATCACCCCCACGGCAGCCCAGCGCATCCACGCCAGCACCGCCGGAGCCTATGACGACGAGGACAACCGCACCATCCGTATGGGCGAAACCCTGTATTTCCGTTCCGCCAAGGAGGACAAGACGGAGGGCTTCGGTCGTGTTATCGCGGTGGAGGGCAAGAATTACGTTGTGGAGATTCAGGACGGCGTCTTTGACGCGGACGAAAGCCTGACCCTGTACCGTTCCGACGCCTACAAGGCCAAGGAAAAGGTGGGCAAGGGCGTGGTGACCCGGCGCGACCCCGTGCTGATTCAGGGCCAGGGCCGGGTGGCGGAATGGCTGGTACAGCCCGGCACAGCCGTCGCCGCCGGGCAGCCGCTTTTGACCCTCGTGGCTGCCGACGCGGACGCCGGGGCCTCTCCCAGGATCGCCGCTCCTGCCGACGGCGTGGCGGTCAGCGTGGCCGTCTCCCCCGGTCAGCAGGTGTGGAAGGGACAGCTTCTGGCCCGCATCGACCTCACCGACGCCCTGGAGGTCGTGGCGGAGGTGGACGAGGTGGACCTGAACGGTTTGAAGGTCGGCGACAGCCTGCCCATCACCCTCGACATGGATGCCGATACCGTCATCAACGGCACGGTGACGGAGATTTCCGCCCTGGGCGTCACCCGGCAGAACGCCGCCTATTATACCGTACACATCAGCCTGTCTGCCGAGGCTCCCCTGGGCGCCAGCGCGTCCGTTTATCTGAAGAAGAACTGAACCCGGGGAGGCGTCGGAGGGGCCGCAGCCCCTTCGACTTCCAATCAAAAGCTGGCGAGTCCCTTCGGGACGGTTAAACGGGGCGAAGCCCCTGTGCGTCTGTTTTTGTGCTTTTTCGCAAGAAAAAGCTTCCTTACACGGACGAACGGCCGGGAGAACGGCAATGCTGTTCGACCAGTGAGGACGTGCAACATTCGTCCAAGTGGCTATGCCACTTGGACGAAAGGTCTTGCCAAGCAAGGCGAACCGTGCTATAATCCTCCCATACACCAAAGGCTGTGACGGAGGACAACGCCGGAGGTACGATCGGTCTCAGAGAGGGGCGCGCATGCTGGAAGCGCTCTGGCGGATCGTCCGGAAATTCCCTCCTGAGCTGCGCTGCTGAACGAACGCTGGTTCCAGTAGGCTGCGCCGGGTCGGCCCCGTGACAGGCATCGAGCGCATCGCGTTTTTTTGGCTGTGCGGAACAAGGGTGGTAACACGCGGCGATAAGCCTTCGTCCCTGCAAGGGGGGCGAGGGCTTTTTTGTACCCGCCGCAGATGAAAGGATGGATCGGTATCATGGGTATGCAGGAGAAAATCGCGCAGATTCACGAGCTGCTGGCCGGCGAGCTGGATCGGGTGGACGGTTTGCAGGCGCTGGACGCGCTGCGGGTGAAGATCGTGGGCAAGAAGGGTGAACTGACGGCCCTTCTGCGCTCCATGGGGCAGCTTGCGCCGGAGGATCGCCCCGCCGCGGGCCAGCTCATCAACGAGGCCCGGGAACGGTTCACCAGCCTGCTGGATGAAAAGCTGGCCGCCATCAAGGCCCGGGATCGGGAGGAGGCCCTCCGCCGGGAGACCATCGACGTTACCCAGCCCGCCGCCATGCCCGCCCAGGGCAGCGAGCATCCCCTGACCCTGGTGCTGGACGAGGTGGTGGACTGCTTCACCGGCATGGGCTTCGAGGTGGTGGAAGGCCCGGAGGTGGAGCTGGATCACTTCAACTTTGAGCTCCTGAACATCCCCAAGAACCACCCTGCCCGGGACGCCCAGGATACCTTCTACATTGACGACAACATTGTTCTGCGCACCCATACCAGCCCCATGCAGGCCCGCACCATGCTCAGCCGGAAGCCGCCCATCCGCATCATCTGTCCGGGGCGCGTGTACCGTGCCGACGAGGTGGACGCCTCCCACAGCCCGGTGTTCCACCAGCTGGAGGGCCTGGTGGTGGATGAGGACGTGACCATGGCGGATCTTCGCGGCACGCTGAACGCCTTTGCCGAGCGCCTGTACGGCAAGGGCATCACCACGCGCTTCCGCCCCAGCTTCTTCCCCTTCACCGAGCCCTCGGCGGAGGTCGACCTCACCTGCGTCAACTGCCACGGTAAGGGCTGCCGTGTCTGCAAGGGCACCGGCTGGATCGAGGTTCTGGGCTGCGGCATGGTCAACCCCAAGGTGCTGGAAATGTGCGGCATCGACAGCACCCGCTACGCCGGTTTCGCCTTCGGCATCGGTCTGGAGCGCATTGCCATGCAGCGCTACAGCATCCCCGATATGCGTCTTCTCTACGAGGGCGACATGCGTTTCCTCGGCCAATTCCGGTAACCAGGGGCGCGGCC
>CAXHRY010000042.1:14164-15660 GCA_964018965.1 uncultured Alistipes sp. | reverse complement strand
CAAACATCGCCGTAAGGGGTTACCCGCCACGGAAGCAGGAGTTTCTCGGCCGTGAGCGACAGCTCCGAGACGGAGCGGCCGACGAGGTTGTCCGATTCGTTGTCGTAGAGCGTGCCCAAGATCAGCAGAATAGCCGCCTCGATTGCCGGAGGGATGTTCTCCTTGTCGTAGCCGACGACGGCCGTAACCGTTGCAGTCAGTCCGCCGTACTGCGGTTCGGCAACCAGCATCGGGTCGTAGTCGTCCTCCAAGAGCATATAATCGGATTCGGGAACGATGGTTCGAGAAACGGAGAGCCGCTCGATGCGCGTCGTAGGGACGGGCAGGCGGACGATGGGAGCGTCGGAGGGGATCGATACGTCGAACCGTACCCTCTTCTCCCGAATGGTCCGTCCTGTCATATCCTCCGCCACGGCAACGGACATGTCGAGTTTCGCAGCGATCAAAGTATCGTCATGGGTGGCGCTGCCTACCCGCAGGTGCTGCTTGGCGAGTTCCAACGCGATCGGCGGCTCCCGCATCTCGATTACCGTCATACCCTACGCCGATTTATGCACCAACTTGTGGACGGGATGCGTACCGGCATCCAACAGGATGCCGTCCACGCGGGCGAAGCCGAACAGCCCGATCGAAAGATACTCGGCGAGCAATTCGTTCAGGCGGATCACGCGGAACGACTTGACCATACGGATCTTGAACTTCGAGAAGTCGCCGAACAGCACCGAGGTCTTACCTGCTGCGGCATCGGCGAGGTCGTCGTTCAGGATATAAGGTTTACCGAACAACGTCGGAGGCGTGCCGTCCTTCGCACCCTCCTGCCAGATGTAGCGTCCCGTCGTATCCTTGATCTTGACGAGCGAGTAGAGCGTATTGCGGTTGAACATGAACCGCCCGTGCCGGGCATAGGAGGAATCCACGCCCTTCACGAGGTCGATGATGTTATCCAACGTAATGGCGGCAGCGGCCGGTTGTGCATCCGACGCCGTAGCCCACTCGACGATGCCCTTGGGTTTGCCCTTGCCGTCGCCGCACGTGAGGTCGTAGTTGATGCCTCGCCCGAACGACTCGGCAAGCAGTCCCGAAAGCAGCGATTCGAGGTCGAATGCCGAATCCTGCAACAGCTCCAACGACACGGGAACGATGGGCGTGCGGTAGGTGTAGGATTTGAGCGTTTCGGAGCCGAACGACGGTGCAGACTTGGTGGATTGCTGGTACTCGGCCACGACCGTGGCCTTCGCATCGGTATCGTTCACCGTCGGCATGATCAGGTCGCCGCCCTTGCTCGTGGTGAGGATCGAACCCGCCTCGAACATCCCGCCGTAGGCTTTCAGCGCGACCTCGATGCTTTCGGCCAGCGACGAAGGGACGATCACGCCGCCCGACAAGCCCGTGATGCCGGCACGCTGCTCGAAAAGGGTCCGGTGTTCGGGCGAAATATCCGCAGCGCCGCGCAGCAGGTAGTCGCGGAAAGCGGTGCGGTACTCCTCGGCACGACG
>CAXHRY010000042.1:2132-12058 GCA_964018965.1 uncultured Alistipes sp. | reverse complement strand
TTCGCGGCATAGCCGACGATCGTCCGGCTGACGGTTCCCTCCTCGCGGCTCTCGATATGCAGATCGCCGACAAGGCTCCGGATCTCTATTTCATTATTCGGTTCCATTCGTTTCAGGTTTTACGGCATTCGTTACCGGCTGCATGTTCATTTGTACGAAGTATTCGTCGCCGCCATCGTAGGAGTTCATATCTTCGAGGGAGCGGATCTCGTTGGCAGACATCGCGCCGACTATATTCATATTCTTGTAGTATTCCGAGCGGGTCTTGGCATCGCCGCGCAGCAGTCCGTTCAGACCGAAGAGGAAGTAATACTCCCCGAACTCCTCCTCGCGTAGCAATTTGCGGTTGAACTCCTCCTCGATGCGGACGAGGTACGGCATCAGGCAATACTGCACGAACTCCATTCCCTGATGCTCGATGTTGTTGTTCGTGGCACGTTCCAAATCGGCGATCATATGCGGCGGAATGCCGTAGATGGTGGCGATCTCGGTCTTTTGGAACTTGCGCGTAGCGATGAACTGCGCATCTTCGGGAGGAATGGAGATACGTTCGTAGGTCATACCGCCCTCCAACAGCAGCGGGACGTGGGCGTTGTGCAAACCGACCGATTGGGCGATGAGGTCTTTTTTGAGCCGCTGGTAGGCTTCGGGCTTGAGCGTCGAGGGATATTTGAAGACGCCCGACATATTGCCGCCCTGATCGAAAAAGCGTTTGCCGTAGAGTTGTGCCGAGACGGAGAGTGCGAGGTTGTCGCGATGGACGGCGATCGGACTTTTACCCTTATAGCCGTTGGTCGAGAGTCCGCGCAAGTGGATGACGTCTTCGTTTGGGAACAGTTCGCCCGTGTCCGATCGGTAAAAGAGCTCGTCGTTGTCGGTAAGGATCGGCTCGATACGGGCAGGATGGATGAACTTCAGCCGAACAGGGCGGTAGCGTTTGTCCCGAAAGATGCGGACATAGCCGTTGCCCCACAGAGCACACGAGACCATCAGGTGATGCATCAGGTCGAAACGTGTGGAATAGGTGTTGGGAGCCTGCACGAGTCGGTGGCAAAGGTGGTCGTACTGCCGTTCACGACCGCGAGCAGTACGGCGATAGAGATGCAACGGGAGCGTTCCGACCGTTTCGGAGAGGATTCGCACGCAAGCCCAAACCGCCGTGAGGTTCAATGCGCCCTCCTCGGTGATATACGGCTGGTGCGTGGTATCGGCGACCGTGTCGGCGGTAATGACTTTATTTACCGCAGCCTCGAACTCGGCTGAGGTAAGTTGCCGCTGGCTGATGCCCCGCAAAAAAGAAAACCACTTCATTAAACTTGCTTTGCGGCAAACTTAATGAAGTGATTCTCGTTTTTAGTTAGACACTGTCCTAATCTTTTTTTAACTCTTCAATTTGCTCAATATAAAGAGTTTCGATCAGTTTGTTTGTAACATTTTGTTTCTCGGCAGTTTTTGAACAATATATCTTATAGTATGTTAATCGAATTCTAATACCGGACAAAATACCTGGATCTAAACACTTTCCTTTATAAAGTTGTTCATTAATCTCATCATATAATTTCCAATCACCATTTGTACTGTCTACTTTTAAGAAATAGCCTGTGAGTTCTTGTGTCTCTTTTTCTAACTCTATAGATTGCTGAATAACATTATACGCCTGTTGCAATTTTTCAGTTGAAACATGATTATGCGCAACAGGATTATCAATATCGGAAGTAGTCCAAGCTGTTTTAATACTAATATTATTATCTATTAAGCCTTTTATAAATCGTTTATAGTGTGTAATAGCGTACCCTTTTATATCATTTAGGTGATTAGTCAAAGATTGTTCATCTTTAAAATTAAGTATTTCATCAATATAATTTAATGTATGATCCATATTTGACCCGCCAAATAAGTCGAGATTATCTTGAATATACATATGTAAGTTAAAAGAGGCTGCCGAAGTATTAAAAATATATAATTCCGGATTGATTTGACGGCTTTCTGGCGTATTAGATATTTTTTTATGGGTGTTAATGACAAACTCTTGGTAACTTGCTATTAAGGGGGATAGTATACTTGCTTTTATATCATGTGAGTTATTAGCATCAATAAACCCTAAATGAATAATGGGTTTCCGACAATTAATACGTTCTTGTATTATATCTGCATATCCTGATTGTGGAATCACAAATGCATCTTCTTCTGGAAGCATGTACTCTTCCACATTCTCAAATTTATCAATGATCTCAAATTCTTGTTCTTTAACTATGGCCAAAGAATAATATTCGTTAGATATTTCAGGATTTAAGTATAATGAACGTAAATCAATCTGGCCAGAAAATAATGAGGCAAGTTTATTCGTAGAAGTTCGTATTGCCAAATACTTATCTTGATCATTATCTGCATATAACATACATAGATAACGAGTTTGGACAGCATCCAAACCTACAAATAACTGTATTGTATCGTAATACAGTAAAATTTGATCTATGTATATTACTTTATTCATTTACCAGTCTTACTGATTTTATGTCAAAACATTTCGAGCGCCACCATGAATAATGGTTGGTTGAATTTTTATTTGGCGTATGCGCTATTAATCCGTCTGATTTAGTTAATGTTAATTCTCCAATATGTAGATCTTTTCCTTTGAATTTTGGAAGTTTGGCTATCGCTTGGCAACTCGCAATATCTGTAAACAAAGATATAGCCATAGCTTGGCATTCACTGACAGCAAACCGTTTATTGGGATCTAAAGCCCTATATGATAAAAAATCAGTATTGGAAGGATGTTCAGAATTGAGGATACGATAGTACGAACCACCAGAAGGCTCCTTTGCGTCTTTTGGTGGGCAACTTTTGGGTAAATTCTCGTACCAATCCATGCCAATTAAGAAAATTAGAATGTAAATATACTACAAAATTCTGAATATCCAAATTTAAGTCTTGTGTAATAACCTATTCAAAACCCTCCTGAATGAACTGAATTCGGAGTATCTGCGCTTTCCGGTGATGGTGATGTAGAAATCCTCCAACCGTTCGTAAGCCTCCAACTGCGTCGGATAGAGATCGCGCATACGGAGGTAGAGTTCCGCGAAGCCCTCGAACGAGAGAAAATGCCGTACTTCGGGTTCGAGCGGATTCATCGCCGACAGTTCAGCCTCGACTTTCTCGCGCTCGGCGGCGATGACCGGCGAGTGATAACGCTTGTATTGTTTTCGATTCATTTTTCTGCTGCTCATAATCGTATCGTGTTATAAGGTCAATAATCCTCTGTTTTCATACGGGTTGCTCTCGTCGTCGGCCTGTGCGGTCATCCACTCCCCGAGTGCCATGATCGCCGCGACGATGCCGTCGATCTTTTGCGTCGACTTCTCCTTGTCGGGTTTGATGTTGCCCGCAGGATCGGTCTTGACGAGCGTCGATGCGAGCATCCACCGCAAGACCGGATTGCCGAAGTGTTCGATCTTCCCGGTCAGCACCAGTTTCTCGAACTCCTTGGTCGGTGCCGACATCGAGCCGTAGCCCTGTCCGAAGGGGTTGCACTCCATCCCCTCGTTCTGCAAGTCGATGATCGTCTGCGAAGCGTTCCAACGGTCGTAGGCCGATGTCCGTAGGTCGTAGTCGGCTACGATACGCAGGATATCCGCCTTGACGAAGTCATAATCGATGACATTGCCCGGCGTAACGGTTACATAACCCTCTGCCACCCACTTGTCGTAGTTGATATTCTCCTTGCGGACCTTTTCCAGCATCTTCTCTTCGGGAATCCAAAAGTGCGGCAGCAATTGGAAACAGTCGTTCTCGTGGAAGAGCAGCACGTAGGCCGTAATGTCCGACACGTTCGAGAGGTCCAGTCCGCCCCAGCAGGCGCAGCCTTTCAGGTCGGCAGGGTCGGTCGTACCGATGCACTTCAGCCAAACGTCGTCGAGTATCCACGTCCGCTCGGCATCGACCCACAGATCGACGTTCTTCGTCATCACGTTGCGGACGGCTTCGGGACGGTTCTTGGCATCTTTCACTTGGTCGGCGAGGTAGTCGGCGCTCAAACTCACGCCGAGGTTGGGATTGGCCTTGATCCACATCTTCGGGTCGTCCCACTCCGATTTATCGTCGAGCGTATATATGATCCCGAACAACGAATCGTCCTCGTTCACGCCGCGCAGCACTTTGATGACGTTCTCCCGATAGGCATAGCAGACTCCCGACTTGTCGAAGCCCGCCGTCGTGATGATGAACATCAGCGGTTGCCGCCGTGCGCCGAAAGCCGACTTGATGACGTCGAACATTCCGCTGTCCTTGTGGGCGTGGAACTCGTCGATGATGCCGCAATTCGGATTCAGACCGTCGTGCGTACCGTAATCCGACGAAAGAGGCTTCATCATACCGCCTTTGAGGTCATAGACGATCGAATTGCGGTATGGCGTAAGGTAGTTTTTCAGGTCGGTCGCCTTGACGATCTCCACAGCATCCGAGAAGCATATCTTAGCCTGATCCTTGACCGTCGCGGCCGAATAAACCTCCGGGCGGCTCTCGCCGTCGGCGAAGAGCATATACAACCCGATGCCGGCAGACAGTGCGGTTTTGCCGTTCTTGCGGGCGATCTCGATATAAGCGTATCGGAACCGGCGCGTGCCGTCGGCATTCTTCCACCCGAAGATATTCCACAGCACGAACTGCTGCCACGGCTCCAGTCGGAACCGCTGTCCCGCCCACTCGCCCTTGGTATGTTTGAGTTTTTCGATGAAGCGGATAGCGCGCATTGCGGCTTTCTTATCGAAGTACCGACCCATGTCGAGCGCACGGTCGAGATCGGCGTAGTAACGCTCGACGGCGAGGCGGACATACTCGCAGACGAGAATCTCGCCGGAGC
The DNA here is from genome assembly GCA_964018965.1 of uncultured Alistipes sp. GTDB lineage: Bacteria > Bacteroidota > Bacteroidia > Bacteroidales > Rikenellaceae > Alistipes. Next base: position 7,200 of record CAXHRY010000042.1, on the reverse strand, counting down.
GCACTTGCTCGGCATAAAGTTCGGCCGGATATTTCTTAACGGCAGCCATATTGCAATAATCTACTTTATCTCCTCGAACTCGGTGAAATCGTCTTTCGGGGTATTATCCGAAAGCAAGGCCGCCACACGGCTGCGACTTGACGGCGTCAATCCGAACTCGGCAGCCAGTGCCTTGGCGTTAGCGAGTGCCGATTCCGCGACCTTGCGCTTGGGGTTGACGACCGTCACCGTACCGTGTTTCGTCATTACTTCGATGGTGTATCCCTCCTTTTCGGTTTCGCGCATCATATCGTGGTACAGCCCCATCTCGCGAGCGTAGGCGACGACCAAGTCCACGCCGACGACGTCCAACAGGCATTTGTGGATCAACTCCGTCGCCACGACCTCGAACACCTTCTTCGCCGTACCTTTCAGACCGGAACGCGGCAATGCTGCGACGGCAGTTCCGGCAGGAATGGCGTCACCGGTCATCCGGCACGGCTGGTCCGTACCCCGTAAGGATTTCAATTCATCAGGTATTTTCTTGCGACCTTTCGTCATTTTTATACGGTTTTACAATTGCATTCCTATTTCGCACGAAACGAAACATCCGAGTCTTGCGAACCCGGATGCAGTAACATTGAAATATTGTACGAGAAGTCAGAATGCCAGACTGCGCAGCCATTCGTTCAAGAAGCGATCGTATATGATATATCCATTCGGAGCTTTGTATACCAGTTCGTTAGCAAGCAGTTTTTTGATTGCGCTGTTCACGCTGCTGGCAGCCCGAAGTTTATATTTGGCAATGAACTCTCCGGCCTGAATCTCCTTGACGCACCCTTCGCGAGCGATGGCTTTGAGTAAGCGAACGCTCCCCGTCGGGTAGGCAGCCAACAGACTTTCGTAAGCATAGGTAGACTCCTCGACGATCTCCCGAATGGCGAAATCGACTGTTGCGGAGTCGATAGCGACCGAATATCCGTAAAGTCGGTTCAAGATCGCCTGAATATACCAAGTATGCCCGTCGAACCGGTCGTAAATCGTGTCGAATACGGTTCGCTCCAGCGCACGATCCTGCCCGGCGAAGAATGCCTCGGCAAAGTCATAGTAAGCCGTTTTATCGATTCGATCGATCGAAAGCGTCTGCGTACTCTGGTAAAACGGTTTTTTAGCCGAGAGGAACATCTCCTGCATGACATGCTGTTTGCTCCCCGCAAAGATGAAGTTCACGTTCGGCAGGAACTGAATGTAAGAACGCAACAAGGCCTCGACGCCTTTTTCGGGATATTCGGCAATCTGTTGAAATTCATCGATGGCGATATAGCAACGCTTATCCGCCGATTGCAGGTAGTCGAATATCTCCTTGAGCGTAGTTTCCTCCGTTGTCGGAGCGACATCGATCGTCGCCTTGGGCAGTCCGGTCAGTTCATCGAACGTGAAAACCGGGCGGCAACTCTTGATGAATTGCGCGACACGGCCCAACGCCTTCTGCGGGACAGTATCCAATCGCCCCAACACCGTATTGGCGAACAGCCGAATGAAATCCCCGAGGTTCTGCGTCGAGTAGATGTCCATGTAAAGCGTTACCGTATCCGGCTGCCGCTCCTGCAATCGGTAGAAGACATGCCTGATCAATCCGGTTTTGCCTATACGGCGCGGCGCTATCAAGGTCAGATTGCGACCATTGTGGAGCGCCTCGATCATCGTTGCGGTTTCCCGCTCGCGATCGCAGAAATATGCGGGGCTGTAGTAGCCCGAAATCAAAAACGGATTATTCGGCTTCATACTGTTTTTTCATTTTTATCGTTACGATATTGTCGTAACGCAAATATCGTGATAAAAATCCAAATCGCCAATTTTTCCGTACAATATTTCAAAGAACGCATCCGAGAATTATTTCTTATTTCCTCAATTCTGCACGCGCGTACAGAAGACTTGGGGCGCGATTGCTTTTCGCAGGGCCCGAAGGATTTTCGACCCCTACCCGTCTTCGGTCGGGAGCGTACCTCGATCACGCAACTCTTTGATACCCACTGTCGGGTTTCAGCGAGTTACGGAAAATCGCAATGTCTTGTCAGTTAAACATATAGCGTAATTCATTAATTCACTGTACTTCAATCATCATTTCGTTTTATCGCCGTTTTTCAGTATCGCATCGCCTATGGTCTTCGACGGCGAGTGATGAAGCAGCCGTCGCTGCTGCGCCATCTCGATATAGATACGCGTGGTCTTCGTATCGGAGTGCCCCATCATATCCTTGATCGTCTCGATGTCTATGCCCTGTTCGACCATCAGCGCTCCGAACGTATGCCGCAGCGAGTGCGCCGAGATCTTCCGATGCGAGATGCCGATACGGGCGAGACGTTGTTTGATGATCCGCCCGATCGTCTGCCGCACGAGCCGATTGTCGCATTGCGCCTTGTGGGATACGAAGAGCGGAGAGTCGCTGTCGAAGTCCCGATCGGCGATATACTTCCCCAGCCACGCGACCGTGTCGGGATGCAGCACGACGATCTCGTTCTTGTCCGTGCGCCCTTTGCGCTGAATGCGGAGGATCGGCTGCCCTTCGCGTTCGGAGAAGTCGCCGATATCGATGCGCTCCACCTCGCAGGTGCGAAGCCCGTTGAAGAGCATCAGCGAAATCATCAGTCGGTCGCGGCGCCCGATGGCGGTCGAGGGATCGATGCTGTCCAACAGCCGGAACGCCTGCTCCGCCGTCAGCGGCAGTTTGCTGTACTCCGTATGGCGTTTGCTGCTGCGGATCCCGGCAGCGATATTGCCGTAGTAGCCCTGTCGCTCGCAGAAGTCGTAAAACAGCTTGAGGATCGTAACGAGGCTGTTCACGGTATAGACGCTCTTACCTTCGGCTTGCAGTTGCTGTTTGTACTCCAAAACGTGCCGACGCTCCGGTGAACGGGTATCGACATCGTGCGCCGACAGCCATCGGAACCACAGCGCGATTTTGCGTCGGTAGTCCCGTTTGGTGGCGGGGAGTATGTCGCACTCCGAAATCCATTCGGAGATGATTTCATTCAGGTTAAGGGTCGTTCGCATAGTCGTCAGGTCTATGATAAAAATGCAGGCGATACGAAAAGATTTTTTCCAACAGCCAATCTCTCCCATATTCGATTTACAATATCGATTCAAGGTCTTCGTACCGCCTGCTCGCTTTACATCATAGGCATTCGTTTTAGAGGTTCGACATCGTGTTATCTTCGCTCCCGAGCGCTCTTGCGGTTGTGGCAGGAGTTGCAGAGGGATTGCAGGTTCTGCAGGTCGAGCGGCGCCCCGCCCCGATTGATCGGAACGATGTGGTCTACCATCTGTGCCGGAGTATGCCGGTCGTGTTTCAGGCACTCCTCGCACAGCGGTTGCTGCTCCAACTTGACGAGGCGCAGTTTCCGCCATGCGGCGGAACGGTAAAACTCCGTGTTGGCGTGGCGGCGTCCCGACTGCGGCTTATGCTCCGGCAGCCACGGACGGCGTACAGTGCGTTTGAGATGCGGCATCGTCAGAAAATGATTTCGGGGTTCAACGGCCGGTCGTGGTCCTCGGTCTCGAAGCCGACGATGCGGATGATCTTCGCCTCGGGATAGCGTTCGCGAAGCTCGCGAGTGGAAATGCCGTACTTGGCGAAGTCGGCGGTATAGGCTGCCGGACCGTACTGTTCCGTATTCCGGCGAAGGTTCTCGATCTCGACCTCCGTCCATTTCTCCATCTCGCCGTTATGGGTCACATACTTGCGGCGGCCGTCTTCCAAATGATGAATGATTCGTTGCAGTTTCATATCGTGTTTTGTTTTTCGATTGTCAGCGCAGGCTCTCGCCTTCGAACTTCACCGGACGGCACAAGCGCGTCAATCGGTCGAAAGTCCGCTCTCCATAGCGGCCGAGCAGTTGTTCTCGGGTCAGGTTCGTCGAGATGAACAACGGCCGCAGATAGCGTTCGGCCGCGTTGATGACGCGGTTGAAGCCCTCGTACTTCTCGCCGTAGTCGTTCACGAGCGGCTCGACGCCCAATTCGTCGATAATGGGATAAGCCGCGCGGGTCAGGTAGTCGAGGTTCGACATTTTCGGGTCGTAGCCGGCTGTCCGCAAGGCGAGGTCGTAAGGTTTGGAAAGTTCGTCGGCGTGAATGGCGACCGTCATCCGCTCCTTCATCGCCAGCAGCACAGGAACGACGCCCGTAAGGATGATGCTCTTGCCGCGTCCGCAATCGCCGTAGAGCAGCAGCCCCCGCCCTTTGGTCGAAGTCATCCAGTCGATGATCCCGGCATACTCGGGCAGGTGGCGGTAGCGCACGATCGAAGTATCGACCCTCCGGAAGATTTCGCAGAACAGCCCCTCGCAATAGTCCTTGTCGCCCCACGAGAGGTCGTGCGGCGAGCGGACGACGAGGCGTTTGTCTGCGACCATGCGGTCGATAAGCGATGCGATTCGGTTCATGCGATGTGTCGTTTTTGTCGTGTGAAAATAGGTCGGGCGGCATTTGTGCAAAGAGGTCATTGTCCCACATTTCATTTGCGGTCGAGTTTTTCCAACAACCGTCGGGTACGTTCGTCGGTCGCAGGCTGGATGATTTGCCCGGGGTGTTGTCCTCTCGCTGGTTGTATCGGCGGCAACGGGAACAGTCCCGCCCAATTATTGGCAATGCTGCGGTCGATGATGGCAACGGCTACCGTCGGATCCTCGCCCGAGAGGTTGCGCAGCAGCGACAGACATTTTCTCGCTCCCGACTCGCTGCGGTAACTCTCGCGCCGGGAACGCTTGTACTCCAGCCATACGGTCATCGGTTCCCGCCACGCCGGATCGAGCGTCGAGAGGAACTGCGCCTGGTTCAGACGCAGCATTTCTCTCTTTTTCGCGCAACTTTTTCTCTCTTCGCCCGCCGAATCCCCTTTTTCTTTTTTGCTTGTTTTTTCTTTTTCAGAAGAATCCCTATTCAGTCTATGTACGGTTGCAGACAGCATCGCACTTTGCAACGCTTCGGGCGGATTCGTGTCGGATTGCATTGCAGTCAGCGTAGTACGTTGCGACGCAAACAGCTGCTCGAACGAATGCAGCCGATAAAGCGCGCTCCGATTGCCGCC
>CAXHRY010000042.1:0-2122 GCA_964018965.1 uncultured Alistipes sp. | reverse complement strand
GCAGTCAGCGTAGTACGTTGCGACGCAAACAGCTGCTCGAACGAATGCAGCCGATAAAGCGCGCTCCGATTGCCGCCTCTTTCCTCCACGGAGATAATACCTCTATCCGCCAAAACCTTACGCATCCGCCAGACAGTCGATCGGTCGAGTTTCGTGCGGCTCTGCAAGACGGAGAACGATACTGCGAACTCGTCGCGCCAGCCGCAGCGGTTCGCCGTGAACATCAAGGCGTACCACAGCACGATGGCATTGGACGGCAGCTGTTCGGTTTCGAGCCACTCGTTGAAAAGTTTTATCTCCGTGAGGTAGTTCATCGTCGTCCGAATCTGCCCAATACCCGTTGCAATTCGCTTCGGCGCGGCTCCTCCGGTCGTGCGACCAGCCCCATATGCACGAGCAGGTCGATTTTGGGAATTCGGATCCCTCCGTTGGCATGGACCTTTCGGATGCCGTATCGTCGGCAATCCCGATCCAGTTGCCGCAGCGACTTGCCGATCAGATCGGCAGCCTCCTGACGGGTCATCAGAATCGTTTCGGCCGACTTGTCATCCATCGTCTTCAACTCTTCAACCCGCTGTTGCAGCGAGAAAATGCATCCCTGCATATCTTCGATGATAGCGTCTAATTTCATAATCTTTCCGTTTCGATTTCCGTGGACAAAGTTCCGAATAGTCGAAAAATAAAATGCGGGCAGTACCCGCATTACTACCCGCAAGAATATTTCTATTCGTCTGCTATTCAGCATGTCTATTTCGCGCTCTTTTCGATCAGAGCATCGATCAGCCGTTCCAAGAAATCCGTACTCTTCGTCTTGCGGTTCAACACCTCCTCGCGGATTTTATAGGCATTCGGCAAGGAAACATTGAGCGTCTTTTCGGCGAATGCCACCAACACCGAAAACGGAGCGTATTTACCGACGGCATTCAAAATCGGACCGAGATACTCCAAAGCAGAGAGCAGCTCTACCAAATCCCGCTTCGTGAACTCCGAACTCCAAAACAAATCCGGAATATCGTTTTTACGGGGCGGCTGAAACAACGACGGATGCACGACCCGTTCATTCAAAAGGCTCAACTCCGATTCGACGATTCGTTTGGCGGCTGCGATATAACGGGAAGCAGATACCTCGCCAACGTTCGATTTAACCCGTGTACGCGACGGGTACAACATTTCCAGTCGTACTTGCGTATGCGTCAAAATCCGAAAAAGCAGTTTATAATCGGTCGTATTGTCGCAGACTTCGATGACCGTGCGGAGAAAATCGTCGTAGGCAGATTCCAATTCCTCTCGACGACAAGGACGAAGCGTAAATAATAAGTTTATGAAAGGCGTGTCGATTAACGGATTCATAAGTATCTGCGAATATCCGATGAACAGTATGCATCCGGTTCTCCATTCGTGATATGCGAAATATTCTCCCGTATCTTTTCGACCGGCCAGTCCCACCATCGCAATCGCAGCAGGCGTTCGATCGTATCCGCATCGAACCGCTTACGGATCTCGCGTGCAGGCACTCCGCCCACGATCGTATAAGCCGGAACATCTTTCGTCACGACAAACCGTTCGCGAAGAATAGGATAACAATACAACACCTTATTCCGCTCGAAATCGCACGAGTTGTTATTCTTCAATACAAAAGAACCGGAACCGGACCATTTCACAGACTGACCGGATGCAAGAGCGCGCTTGGCAATCTCGACGGCTTTGCCGAGTACCAAGGCGATTTTCTCTTGCGACATGGGCGGGTCGAGTTCGCGTGAGATGGTGCGTATCAGTTCTTTCTTGTTCATTTATATGTACTATTCTGTCATGTTGAGTCCTTTCTTGTTCCCCGGAGAGTGCAACCGGGAAATCACTTTTTCGGCATATTGCCTGCCGATGGGTAGGGTCTGCCCGGTGGTAAGCCGAAGTTCCTGTTTGTTGAAATGCTGAATGCTGTCGAGCTGGACGATGAACGAACGATGTATGCGGATGAAGTTCCGGGGCGGCAACAGTTCCGTTACCGCTTTGAGGTTCATGCGCGAAAGCGTGTAGCGTCCCTTGCGACGGAAAATTTTGCAATAGTTTTCCATTGCTTCGATGTAGAGTATGTCGGAAACAGGAATCACTACATTGTTGTATT
>CAXHRY010000041.1:0-17944 GCA_964018965.1 uncultured Alistipes sp. | reverse complement strand
CCTTTGGTGCGAGCCGCCGAAGATGCAACGCCTATGGCGTCGATTTTACAGGCGAACGTTTTTGGTGAATAAAATCCCGGCTTTTAGCCGGGGCTCGAAGACGGCGAGGCTTGTGCTTTGCGGCTTCCGGCCGGGACGTTCACGCGGCTCGCTACGCTCACCCCGCTGGTTAAGACTCACACCTCTGTCGGAAATGAGTTTTCGCTGAAACCTTTTCCTTTAACCGTTCATTTCTCATCGGCATAGGCTCCGGCTCTTAACCGAACTGCCGCCGATGACGGTTTGTCTTAAAAAGCGGCCCGGGGAATCCCCCGGGCCGCTCAGATATCGAGCACTACCCTACTTCTTGCGATAATCGTAATCATAGAGCAACTCGAAATCGTCGAGGTACATGACGCTCTTCGTGCTGCCCGTAAAATAGTCGCCCCAGCGCGAAGCCGAACAAACGACGAACAGGTGAGTCGGCTCGACATCCGTTCGAACGTATTTCAGCTCCACCGTGAACTCCTCCCACTCGGGATGACTCCTATCGAGAATCAATTCTCCGTAAGCCACGACATCCTTTCCCGCAGGATCGAAGAAAGTCGCCTCGTCGCGCGTATCGACGCAATAGGGCGATTCTTCCGTGCCGCACTGACGCCGCAGAGGATCGGTTTCGGCCGCACTGCAAAGCCCGTACTCTTCGGGCGTCCACGTACCCAGTGCGATATAGATCGAGCCGTTGTCGCTGTCGCCCGCTTTCAGCGAGGTGCCGGAGGGTACCTTACCCACACGGTCGATTTCGCCGCACGTATATTTCATCCACCCGCGCAGGGCCGTAGGGCGCAGCGCGAAAGGACGTCCGAAGGTCAGAATTCCGTTGGTACCGGCATTGCGGACATAACTGCCGACAAAAATGTTGCCGGCAGCGAACTTGCCGATACCAAAAACATTGGCGAACTTGGACTCCAAACGAGCCGAGAAACGGCCCGACGAACCGGGACGCACATCGGCGCTGCCTTCGGTAAGCGTGGCATTGGCGACGCTCGCACCCGGATTACCCGTTCCCCAGAAACGATCGTCCGACTCGCCGAAGGGATAGACGATATCCTTGAGCGTACACCACGACTCGAAACCGCTGTTCGGAAACTGCCGCACACCCTGGGTCGTGACGATCCGCTCGGCGCTTTCATCCTCGCCGCAGTAAGCCTTGACGCGGTAAACGGTCTGAGCTTCGGCTGGAATCACGGCCGAAAAGGTTCCGTCGGTCACCGTAACGTCATCCGCCTCGATCCAGCGGTCGTCGCCCTGGCGGCAGTAACGGAAACCCATTTCACGGCCGCTGGTTCCGGCACCGTAGAGCCAGATCACCTGCGACCAGGCGTCGGCCTGCGTCAGCGACACGACCTCGTCGGTATGCAACACATAGAGCGACCAATTTTCGACAAAATCGTGATAATGCACCGTAACGAAACGCACAGACTCGAACGACGTGAGTTCGTAAATCGAAGGGCTCATCGTCGTGATATCACGCGGACCGAGCTTGAGCGTCTGCACCCGGATATCGCTCAAATCGGTGTTCTTACCCACATAGGCAGTGGCGATACGGTTTTGCAGGTCGAAAACCGTTTGGCCGATCTGGCCCTCGACAGTGAAAGTCCGTTCGATGGACTGCGAGGCCGTAATCGTCCAATGATAATCCTGGTAGAGGGACAATGTGACCCGAATCGGATTGCGCATGTCGAAAATTCCCGTAAGCGAAATCGAAGGGCTCGCTTCGTCCGTAAGCGACACGGAGGTGATCCGCACCCGGCTGATATCGGTAGTTTCGTCCAACGACAAGATCACCTTACGGTTCAGGCGGTCGATCGTCGCGGTGAATCCGTCGCCCTCCAGGCCGAGAATCTCCAACTCGACGACCGGATAGGGAATGTCGTTTTCGATACAGCCGGGCAGAGTCAGCGCGAGCGACAGGACGAACATTGTAATGAGGTTACGCATGGCTTACTTCTTTTTTTTGTCCCACAAATGAACGATCATGCCGATGTTGATATCGGCGAGGTTGAGCCTGAAACGCATGGCGGATGCCGTGCGCGATCCGGTTTTCGCACCGTGATCGTCGTACTGTTTGACCGAAGAGTACTGGATACCTCCCAGTCCGAACGATAACGTTCCGCAGACATTGGGGAAAATATAGACCGCCACACCCGGATTGAAACTCAGTTTGAGCTTCACCATGTCGCTCTCGGTGCTTTTGACTTCGTCGCCCGACTTGTAGGTGAAGCGCGACGAACCGGTCGTGCAGGAGAGCTCCAGTTCGGCGAAAAGCCCGAAACGCCCCTTAGGGTCGATGCCCGCATAGGAGCGGTGGAATAAACCGAACGAAAACTGATCGCTCGACAGTCCCATGTCCGACATCGAGAACGAAATATCGTTCTTCTCCCCCAGATCGAGATCCGCGTTCCCCAACGATCCGTCGATATGACGGTAACCGAAACGGGCACCGATGCAGTTGTTGTCGCGGTAAAAGTATCCGAAGAAAGGCTTGATGGTCGTGATCGATCCGTCGGCATCGATATTGTCGAGGATAAGCATGAAATCCGTGTCATCGCTCTTCAGCGTACCGTACGAAGCCGTCAAACCCAGCATCACCTCGCCTTTATAGGCATATTTGATCGATCCGATCTCACGATCGATGCGTTTGCGCATCGGAAGGAACCGCTGACGCGACGTCGCGGGTCGAGGATCGCTGTCGAGCGAAAAATCGTCATATCGCAACGCAGGTCCGGCACCGTACCCCGAGGCGGTCGAATCGGGCCGCACATTCCGCGATTCTTCGTCTTCGAAGCCGACCGCTGCGACCGAAAGCGAATCGGGCACTTGGGCATACGCCCCGGACAGGGCGGCGAGTGCGAACAAAAAAGTGGTTATTCGTTTCATGTCGTCCGCCATTTAGAGATAAAAGGCCATACCCAGCCCGATGGAAAATATGTTGACTTTGAAATTCATGCTGCTCGACGAGCGTTCCCCCGTCACGATGCGGTTATGCACCTGCTTCGTATGGGAATAATTCACGCCCATCACGCCGACGCTCACTTCGATGGCCATGTTGTTCGTAGCGAAAGCCACCAGCCCCGGCGAAACGCCCAGCGCTACCTTATACCCCGTCTGATAGGTACCTTTGACAGGTTGATCCATCGCGAATTTGGCTTGCGTGCCGCCTGCCGCGAGCTGCATCTCGGTAAAAATGGCGAAACGCTTGCTGTGCCCCAGCGGGATATACTGCCGCCAGATCGCGGCGCCCGTATAGGCATGTTCGAGGGCATAATAATGATCCACGGAGAGGTTGACGCCCGACTCCTCGTCGCCCATGTTGACGTCGGCCGAGGAGACCCGCAACAACGATCGTTCGTAGATGAAACGGGCGCCGACGGCGGAATTGTCGCCCACGGCATAGGCGATCATGGGACTGACGCGGAAGTTGTACCCCTCCGAACCGATTCCTTCGATAATCAGAAACGAATAGTTATCGTTCGTATGGGTCGAATAGGAGACCGTGCCTCCGAAGATCCACTGTCCTCTGGGGACGAAAAGCGTCGATTTGGAGGTCAAGCCGCGGGCTTCGCGCAAGTCGTTGATAGTAGGTGCTACGGACATCGTATCCACGGCCATATGCAGCGACTCCGCACCGCCCGCCCTCACGGGCTCGGCAGCGCAGAGACTCTTCGCACACGACAGCAGCACGACTGCCGTCAGAAGTTGTCTTATACAGGAATTTCGCATACAACAATCATTCGTTGAAACCGCTCCGCGGGGTGTATCCCCGTGGAGCGGTCTGACAGTCAGCGACCGTCGTTAGTAAACCCATTCGAAGTCGTCGACGTACAGCACGTTCGAATCGCAACCGCACATGTAGTCGCCGTAAGCATTGGCCGAGCAAGAAATGACCAGAGTATAGGCACCCTGCGGCTTCGTCTCCGTATCGTAATAGTAGAAAGGAAGTTCCGCTTCGATCATCGAATTGCCCTCGGTCGAAGCATCGATCCACAGTCCGGCGTAACCGATGATGGCGCCTTCGGCCACGGAGCTCTGCGACGCCGGATCCCACATGCCCGTAGGCGTCTTCAGACCGGACGACACTTCGTGACGTTTCGACCAATCGACGATGGCGACGTAGATGCGTGCCTTGTCCTGCTTGCCCTTCGCGATGGGATCGTTGCCCGAAGCATCCGCATACTTGGTCAGGTTGACGTTGCCCAGCGTAGCATGATACTTCAGACGGAAAGCCTTGGGACGAGCCTGCCACTCGAAAGGCACGCCGAAGCTAACCGTACCCTGCGTCGAAGGCTTCACGAAGGTTCCCGTGAAGAGGTTTCCGGCAGCCAGAATACCTACGGCGCTCTGCGACGAAAGTTTCGCGCAATAAGCACCGCCCTGACCGGCGAAAGACGCCTGGTTGCAAAGGGTCTTCAGCTTCGAAATACCGAAATAGTTGTTGTTGCCGCTGCCCCAGAACGGTGCGTCGGCGTTCTCGATGCCGAAGCACGAGAGGCTCGAATCCTCCATATCGCCGTAGGGAACGACCTGCGTCGTAGAGGTCGTGAAGCTCATGACGTCGCCCTGCGCAACGCCCGCTACGACCAACTGGTATTCGTAGGTGCTACCGGCCGTAATGCCGCCCGCGATCGTATAAACGGTCTGGCCGCTTTCGCTCTCGTCCTCGTTCCAGGTCGGAGTTACGGTCGCAACGAAGCTGTAATCGTCCTCGGCGACGGCAGCAACCGTCGTCCAGTCGGCATCGCCCTGCTTGCGGTAACGGATGGCGATCTCGGCACTCGGATCGGTGATTACGGCCTTCAACGCAGCGGTATTGCTCCACAGATCGTACTCGGCACCGTCCAGACCCTGTACGAGCACCTGAGCCGTAGCACTGGCCGTACCGTCGCTTTCGTCCGCTGCGAAGATCTCGATCGACTGCGTGCCCGACTCCAACGTATCGAGGTAGGCGCTCGAAAGCGTCACCACGCCGTTGAACTCATCGACTGCCGTATAGGCGATACCGTCGGTCGAAACAGCCATTCCGTCGGCCAACACGGTTATGCCGGCCACCGTCACCGTCTTCAGAGCGTTCATCGCGGCGATCGTAAATTGCAGATCATTGCCGTTATAAGGAGCTACACTTCCGATACCCGCTCCCGAAATGGTCGGTTCGGGACTGAACAGGAAAGAGTCGTTATAGTCGTCGATATCGTCTTCGTCCACATAGACTTTCAGATCCAAACCTCCGCTCGGCGCATCCGTGAACTTGAAGCGGAGCGTATAGAGCTTGCCGGCCTCGGGCGCGATCTCGCCGCCGTTCATCGTCGAGGTCAGTTCGACAGCCTTGCCGTCCTCGGCCTTCGTGCCGTAGAAACCCCAGCTGATCTTCGCCACGTCTCGGGGCAAGAGGAAGTAGCCGTTACGGGTCTCGTCCGCCTCGTATTTCAGCGTCGGAGCCGAACCGCTCTCGGCCTCGTCCTTCGAAAATTCATCGCGTACGCTTACGTAGGTAGCGTATCCGGCTGCGAGTTTCTCGGCAACCGATGCGTCGTAAACGACCCGCACGGCCGAATTGGAGAGTTTGCAAACCACCTCGGCACTGGAGGTCTGATTGGGTGCGATCGCGAAGGTTTGCTCGCCGTAGTAGCTCTTGTTGGTCCACGTAGCGTTGCTCCGGTCTCCGGCCTCGACCGTAACCTTGTAGTTTCCGGCCACGAGGTAGAGGTTGTCGGGCATTTCGCTCACGGGGCTGTACTTGCGGATCAGGCCGTTCGAAGCGTTGTAGATACGCAGAGTTCCGAGTGCGAGCGGATCGTAGGCACGCGTCGTATTATCGAGGGCTACGGTCATCCGAAGGCAGCCTTCGCCGGCATCGGTCGCAGAAACCATCGCATCCTTGCTGCACGACGTCGCCAGCAGCGCCATGCCTACTGCGGCCGAAATATATGCTGATATTCTTTTCATAATTCAAATTTCTTTAAAAGTCGGCCTATTACTCGACGTTAAGCATGATGGTTTCCACGACAGTACCGTCGGGTTCGTCCGAATCCTTGACCGTCAGTTCGAAATCGCAGTTACCGGGAATACCCAGAGCGGCGAGCATCGGCATGAACTGCGAAATGTCGAACGTCAGATCGTGGGCATCCTTCACATCGTCCTTGGTCTTGAAACCGAGGTTGAGCAGCATACCGTTCATCTCCTCCGTCTCGGGATTGATAAGATCCATCTCCTGAGCCAGACCGAGGCCATTGAGATCGTCCGCCGACAGCACATCGCCGGCGATCTTCACCTTGAACTCCCGAATACCCTTATCCGAGTGGACTTTGATTACGACGCTTCCGTCCCCGGTCAACTCGCTGGTCGAATAACGCTGTTTGATATCCTTGCCTTCCCATACGATCGAAAGACCGGCGGCAGGATCGGGTTCTTCGCCGCCGTCATCGGGAATCACCTCCTCGCCGAAAGTATAGGCTCCCGACATCACGTCTACGTCGATCTGCTCGTCATCCACCCAGTTCTGAACCGTGATATCGAAACTTACGCTGCCCTCGTCGGTATGTTTTACCGAAATCGCGATCTTGCGCCACTGACCGGCACGCACGCCGGAGATGGTTTTCGTCATGGTGAGGGGTTTGTAATTCGGAGCTGCGGCCGTACCGGTATTATACGAACCCTGGAGTACGACGGTCAGGGTATTGTCCTCATCGACCGCCTTGAAATATCCGGCCCGCGTCTCGTCTTTCGTAAAACGCAGCGTATTGTCGCCCAAGGAGACATAGGTCTTCAGATCGTTGGTGCCGTCCTCGAGGAACATGGCCTTCAACGCATCGTCGAGATAGACCGTCGTCTTGATATTGGCGAGTTTACACACCAGAGCGCGAACCGTCGAAGTCTCTCCGCTGTTGATCTCAACGTCCACAGCACCCTTGTAGACCGGTTTGTCGAATTCGGCCCAAGGTTCGGACACCTGCGAACGAGCTTCGACGCGATAGGTGCCGGCTTGCAGCGCGATCGGCTCGGTGAGGCTTTGCACGTCGTCGTAGGTGCCGAAATAGGCCTCTTTCTGCGTCGAGACATTCGTAATGGACACCAGATAGGAGCCCGGAGCCGCGGTCGCGACACGCGTTTCGCGAATTTCGGCGTCGACGTTGACGTCGAGGTTCATGCCCGACAATACCAGGTAGCCCATTTCGTTCTCTTCGGAACCGCCGCCCTGGAAGTCGACCTTCTCACGCTTGCAACCTGTCGCCGTAAGGCCCAGTGCCAGCACGAAAGTCATGATTTTCAAGAATCGTTTCATATCGTTTTCTGTTTTATATCGTTGCGTTTATGATTAGGCCTCGGGGTTGAGTTCATACTCGAACGGAGCTACCTCGGTCAGCGCATCGTCGAATGCGATGCTCAAGGTACCGCTACCCACCTGCGAGGCGTCGATACGAATCGTATACTGCGCACAGGCCTTCGTGGTGCCGATAACAGTCTCGGGGAATTCGACGGCCGCACCGTTCTGCGTCTTGACGGCCGTACCTTTGAGTTTGAGCTCAGAACCCGCCTTCACGAAAACCAACGAATTGGATGCTGCCGAGAACTCGAACGCATTGCCGGCCGAAGTCGTCACGGTGAATGCAGCGTCCTTATAATATTTGTCGAACCACTCGCCGGTCGTCAACGTGACGACCGAGTTGACGAGCTTCGCAGCGATCGTCACCGTCTTGCTCTCTTTCGCAGCGATCTCGAAAGCGGCCGATCCTTCGTAACAATATGCCGCAGGACCCTCCTTCGAGGAATCGCCGCAGGTCGCCGTTGCCGAATAGGTACCCTCGGAAAGGGTATATTCCGATCCTACGGCGCATTTTTGGCTTTCGCCCTTGTCGTTCGTTACGGTGATCTGGAACTGCGACGACGCAGGAACGCAATCCGCAGGTAATTCGATCTGCGCACGAGTCAGATTTTCCACCTGTGCTTCGGGCGTGCAGACGAACTCCACCCGACCGGAATCCGCAGACGGGTTACTCTCTCCCGATACCTGTTCCTTCGAACAGCCCGACAACAGCAAGGCCGCTGCCGCACACGTGATTAAGTGTTTTTTCATAATGAGTAAAATTGGTTTATAATTCCTTGTATTGCTATTTCGTCCTATTCGTCCGGGCCGGAACTACCGCGCGATGCTGACGCGGATATTGTCGATGAATACCCATTGATTGCTCGTATTGTTGCGGCTCGTACTTACATAACAATCCCACGAGAGACGATGTCGGTTCGTGCAAGCCGTGATCGAGAATTCTGCGGTTTCGGTGATATTATCGATGGAGCCGCTTTTGGAACAGTTCTTAGAGCCAGCCACGTTTTCGATCGTAGAACCGCCTTTGATGGCGCCGCTACCACCTTGATAATAACCGGCCAATGCACTTTGATCGGTCGTACTGCCGTAGTTGAGCACGGGGGTACTATTACTGTTCGTCGAATTTCCCGTATAATTGAAAGCGACGTTTACCTTGACCGCCGCCCCTTCTTTCAGATGCGAAATGGGATGCGAGTCGACACGTCCGCGATAGGTACCGAGCAGGAACACACGCTCCGTTTTGTGCCGGATCGCAAGCGCTTTGCCGATAGCGATATAGTATTGATTGCCGCTCCATCCTGGTAGCCCGGCCTCGTCGGCCCATTTGGTCGATGTCGAATGGTTGGTCGCCACCCGACCTTCGTTATCGAAATACTCCTCGTTGTAGCGGGTATTGCTGAAATCCTCGTAGAACAGCCACGGCGTCTGAATCGCGACCGTATTGCGGCGGTCGGCCGCGAGGGAACCGAGCGCGATCGTGTTCGAAACCACGGCGTTGTCCGAATCGTAAATCGCCTCCATCGTCGCACCGTCGAACGCCGCCTGGTAGAACTTGGCATAGTAGCCGACACTGTATTTGCCATCCTGGGCCACGAGATCGGCAGACGCAAGGTTTCCGCGGAAGACAGCTCCTGCGGGAGCCGTGACGCTCAGCGTATTGACGGGTTCGCCCAGCTGCGAATGGTCGATCGCGAAATCGATCCACGTAACCGATTGTTCGACATCGGAGATAGTCAGCGTCACGGGGGTGATATGTCCCGCAGCCATCGTCTTGGAAAGCACCGGAGTAGAGAGCGTCTCGGCGCAATAGCCGTCGTCGAAAAGCGGCGTAAAGGAGATTTGTCCGTCGAGTTCGCCCGGAGCGACGAATACCCACGCATAACGGGGTTCGTCGGCTGAACTCTCGTCCCAGCCCTCCGGGAATCGCAGTTCGACGGCATTGCTGCCGCCTGCGAGGGTCACGGTCGCATCGGGATCGGAGACATCGAACGAAAGTTCGCCCGCCACGGGAACGGGGAATTCGACCAACAGCCGGTTCACGGGTTTCCCCCAGCGATTGCGCCCTTCGGGAATACGGACTCGCAGCGCATGGCACAGGTGGCGCATGGCAAACCGCGGATTGTCAGCGGCATCGGCACCGAGCTGCGAACCTTCGACCGGAGCGGCGACCAGCAGATCGCGTTCCGAACGGTAAACACCGTCCTGCACGGCCGGAATCGTATAGATCGCCTTCGAACCCTCGATGCGTTCGGGCAGGGGGCTGGAGGCGAAATAACTGTAACGACCGTCGGACATCGCAGGAACGGTACCCGTAAACCGGGCTTCGTTCGCAAGAATGTACGAATAAAGCCCGAACGGCTGACCTGCGAATGCGTAAGCGCCATTCTCGGTGCGCGCCCATAAAGCGATTCGATCGTCGCTGCCCCATTTCACGGAAAAGCCCTCTTCCAGCAGCTCCGTACGGGTTTGCACGAAGGTTTCGTCACTCGGATCGCCCGCAACTACTTCGGCGTCGAGAATCGATGCCCGGGTCGTACCCGAACGTTCGGCATCGAGCCACACCCGCATCGACCGGGGCGAACCGGTAACGGAAACGGTTTCGTCGGAACAGGAAGTCGCAACGAACATCGTTAGCAGTATGAAATATAACCGGATATACATGTTCATAAGATGACAATTCATGATTGCAAAAATAGATTCGGGCGACTTCGAAAGCAATTTTTTTCAACGAACAGGGCTTTTTTCATCACGAATCCCCGTTTTTTTCCGCAAACCGGACTCTCCAAACCGGGAATTCGAAAGCGATTACGTATTGGTTCGCAGCTGTT
Source organism: uncultured Alistipes sp. (assembly GCA_964018965.1). Taxonomy (GTDB): domain Bacteria; phylum Bacteroidota; class Bacteroidia; order Bacteroidales; family Rikenellaceae; genus Alistipes. The sequence goes on along the minus strand of CAXHRY010000041.1, from coordinate 7,756 downwards.
TCCCCGAACGGGATCTACGGTTCTCACGCAGAAAAAGCACCTCCCCGACCGCATGAATCATGCAGTCGGGGAGGTACGGGAAGAAACCGGCAGGACGGCTATCGCTTGTCGACCGGGCGGACATAAGCATCGACACGGTGGCTGCGCTTGCCGATGGGCACGCCCAGACCGAGCGTAAGATTCATGGATTTCTGTTTGATGGGAATCCACTGCGGCGTATGTCTGGCCGTGAGCACATCGGTAGCGATGAAGAAGTTGATCCAACTGGGATTGAGGTTCAGGGCCAGGCCGAATGCACCACCGCTGGTGCCGACCGAATAACTGCCCGTGAGCGTAGCCCAGCGTACGGGATGGAAATTGACCGATCCGGTGATGTTGTGCAACGTCTTATATTCCCAGAAACGAGCCGCATAGAGGAGACCGATACCGACCTTATGGCGCCAAACCTCGTATTCGAGACCTGCATTGACCGAGGCGCGCAATGCTTTCGCGCCCCCTTGGGCCTCCGCCGGGGAGAATTGCAGGATATCGAAGTCGAAATCGGGTTGCTCGGTCTGCTCGCCGTTTTCGATCTCCACACCCGTAAATTCCACCGACTTGACCGAACGGCCCGAGACGGAGCATTTCTTGCTCCAACTGATGAAGCCGAGGTCGTTGACTGCCAGCGACGCCTGCAAATTGGGCAGGATGTCGTACGTAGCACCCAGATCCACGGCGAAACCGTAACCCGAAGGTTTGGTGGGACTGAAATCCAGGTCACCGCACTCGTAATAAGGATCCCCGGCATCGTCGTACTGCATGTCGACCTCTGTACCGGCAGCGATCACATCGAACGTACCGCTCGCATCGACCTTCCAGCGGTCCTCATCGAGCGTTACGTCGAAGCGGTCGTAATTCAGGCACGTACGTCCGCCACCGATAAGAAATTTCACCCGGGCACCGACATAGAGCCGGTCGCCGACGAGCGGAAACGAATAATTGAATCCGGCTTCGACGTAGGATTCCAGCATGATGCCGATATTACGGATCGAACCCTCCCGTCCGGTCTTGAGGAAATCGAAAAGCGAATAGGGAAGGTTCGCCTCGGCATTGGTCCGGGAAGTGAGGTCGAACGACCAGAAATTCTTCCGGTTCTTCGTGAAGGCACCGAAACCGATGATGTTCACGCGAGCATCGCTTCCCAGCAGGTTATTCGTTTTGAGTCCCGACAACGCATCGGCCGCCGACACGGAGCTGTCGAGCAATGTCACCAGGTTGCCTTCGCACGAAAAGAGTATATTATTCAAGGCCAGGTTATTGACCTGCCCGATCTGGACACCGCCCAACCCGGGGATGTTGACATAGCCGCGCAGCGGCGCAAAGGCAGGGTTGAACTGGCTGCGGAAGGTCGTACCCTCCATGAAATAGGCCGTAGGATTCTGGGCCGAAACACCGGCGAGAACGGTCAGCGCGGCAAAAAGGACGAATATCTTTATCTTTTTCATGGTCATAGCGAATTAAAGGTTGAGCGACAGACCACCTTTCTTAATCAGAGTCAGCTTGATGACGATCTGGTGAGCCGAAGCGTCGAAATCGATTCCCGGATAATACTTCTCGATGCGGGCCGGAATGACGATGTCGAGGTAGTTCACGATCTGCCGCAAATCCTCCGCGTAGACCCGCATTTCCGGAATCGCATTCGTCTCGCGCAACGCATCGACCTCGATGCTGCACGAGATATCGGTAGGTGCGAACCGCGGATCGAGCGTCAGCGTCGCAGGAAGGCGGTTTTCGATGGTCCCGGTGAGCAACAGCACGTTCCGGGCTTCGGGCGTACCTTTGGGATCGAGGTTGTCGACCAGCATGTCGACGACGTCGTCGTCCAGATCGATGCCCGACACTTCGTAGTGCATGTCGTCGATCTTAAGATCGTTCAGATACTCGCTCGCGAGCGTACGGATTTCGGCGCTCAATCGTCCCCGCAACGCAGCGTTGTCGCGGAATGCCGTCCGGAAAACATCGTAGAACTGGTCGGCGGTCTCGTTGCCCGTCAATCCCGGCAGCAAACTGCCGAACCGATTGCGGTAACAGTCCCAGATCAGATCGGTCACGGCGCGCATCTTCGCATCGGAAACGGACATTTCAGACACCAGGTCCGAAAGCAGTTCATCGAGGTAGGCGCCCTCGCGCTGCAAACGGGCGATATCGGCGCAACCGCCGTCGAGTTCGGTCGGAAGCCATACTTTCGCTTCGTCGAGGATAGTTCGGATGTCGGAATCGGCCTCCGCGATTTCGTTCGTAGAGATGCGAATCGTCGCCAGCGGGAGGGTGAAGGTGCTTTGGTCGCCGCCGATGGTCACGTTGTCGGTATCTAACGCCGCCAGATCGTAAGCGTTATCGACGCAGGCAGTCAACATAATACCGCACAGAAGCAGCAGGGGAAAGTTTCTCATACGCATTCGATGTGGATTTGGGTTTTTAATTGCGCAAATATAAACAACGGCACCGAATAATACAACAAAACGCCCGTTATTCCCACACATTTCCGTTCTACGATCCCCCTTTCGGACCGACCGAATAGCGCGGCATCGAAAAAAATCTTATATTTGTAACCAAATCGTTCGACTATGGTCCCCTCACTGCCGTTTCACCGCATCAAAAAAGAACTGTTTCGGAATAGCATCGAATATCGCGGGGACTCGCCTGCGGAATTGCGCGATCTGAATGCGATCGATGAGTCGAGGAATTTCGCGAGTCTATGCCATGCGCTGAAAGAAAACTTCGAAATGTACTGTCGCTATAACGTGCTCACGGGGCGGATCATCGATGCGGCGAAGGACGAATTCGCCAAGCACGGAATATTCCACAACGAAAATCGAAACGAAGGATTCGTGCTGCTCGAAAACGACGATATCACCTCGGAAACGACGTACGCGATCGGCGGAACCGCTACCGTAGCAGCTCTCGGATGCGTAAAGGTATCGATGGGAGCCCGGTCGACCGGCTGCGCTTTCGGGCGTAGCACGATAAGGATTTACGACGAAGGGACATTGTCCTCATTCGACCGAAGCGAGATTTCGGCGTTCGGCCATGCTCACATAACGGCTTGCGACACGGCGACGGTTCGGGCCGACAGCCGATCCTATGTCACGGCATGCGACGACAGCCGGATTCGAGCGGTCGGTTACGCCCGCGTCGAAGCCCGCCACAATGCCCGGGTAAACTGCGCTTCGAAATCGTACGTGCTCGCCGCCGATCGGGCGACCGTCGAGGCCGAGGGCGAGGCCTACGTCATGATCTGGAACGATCTATCGTTCAACTTGAAAGACAAAGCGATTCTGCGCGACCATACGGGCGCAGTACATCGAGCCGATGCCGGAATGCAACTCCGCCATACGCCCCGCCATACGGCGAATCCCGAAGAATAGCGACTTCCCGCCCGGACACGGAACGACAGTCTTACGGACGCGTTCCGCCGTGCCCGGGCACCATTCAGCCACGGGAAGGGTCCTGCCCTGCTTTCCGTTTTTGCAGATTATTTGCTACTTTTGCGTCTGCGATGGCTAAGACCGAAAAGGACATACTACGCCAGCAGGTCGCACTGCTGCCGCTCTCCCCGGGCGTCTATCAGTTCCTGGACCGCTCGGGGACGATCATCTACGTGGGCAAGGCCAAGAGTCTGCGCAAACGCGTGTCGTCCTACTTCGTGCAAAGCAAGGAGCATAGCCCCAAGGTGCGGGTACTGGTCCGTCAGATCGCCGAGATCCGGCACATCGTCGTCGACAGCGAAACGGATGCCCTGCTGCTCGAAAACTCGCTCATCAAGACGCTGCAACCCCGATACAACATCCTCCTGAAGGACGATAAGACCTACCCCTGGATCGTCGTGCGACGCGAAAACTTTCCCCGCGTGCAGTCCACACGGCAGCTGGTCCGCGACGGCTCGCAGTACTTCGGCCCCTACGGCTCGGTGATGATGCAGCACAGCGTGCTGGAGTTCGTGCGCGAGGTGATTCCGCTGCGCACCTGCAAACTCGACCTTTCGCCCGAGAAGATCGCGCAGGGCCGTTATACCGTCTGCCTGCAATACCACCTGGGCAACTGCAAAGGACCTTGCATCGGGGCGCAGACCGAAGAGGAGTACGCCCGGCAGGTGGAACTGGTCGTGGCGGTATTGCGGGGCGACCTGCGCCCCGTAAGGCAGTTTCTCACAGGCGAGATGGAACGGGCCGCCGCAGCACTGAAGTTCGAGCAGGCGCAGCGCTACAAACAGCGGCTCGACGTCCTGGACCACTACGCGGGCAAATCGGTGATCGTCAGCGCGAAGATCGAGGACGTCGACGTCTTCTCGCTGCTGCCGGACGACGACGTAGCCTACTGCAACTTCGTGCGCATACGCCACGGTTCGATCGTCGGCGTGCAGACCGTACGCCTCACGACGGGCGTTGGGGCCGACGAGGCCGACATGCTCACGCTGGCCATCCAGCATATCGTCGAACAGGTCGCCGGCGGCCGGTTGGCCCGCGAAGTGATCGTGCCCTTCATGCCCTCGACGACGCTGCTTTTCGACGGCGTGACCTTCACCGTACCCAAACGCGGCGAGAAACTCGAACTGCTGGAGTTCTCGCAGAAAAGCGCACGCATCTACCGGGCCGAGCAACTCAAGAACCTCGAAATCAAGAATCCCGAACGGCATACCGACCGTCTGATGGAGACCATGCGCAAGGAGTTGCGACTCGACCGCCAGCCGCGGCATATCGAGTGTTTCGACAACTCCAACCTCCAGGGCGCGCACCCCGTGGCGTCGTGCGTCGTATTCCGCAACGGAAAACCCTCCCGCAAAGAGTATCGCCACTTCAACATCAAGACCGTAGAGGGTCCCGACGACTACGCTTCGATGCGCGAAGTCGTCTTTCGGCGTTACAGCCGTCTGCTGGCCGAGGGTGCGGAACTGCCCGATCTGATTATCGCCGACGGCGGCAAGGGGCAGATGGGCGTGATCCACGAAGTGCTGGAGGCGCTTGAATTGGATATTCCCATCGCCGGACTGGCCAAAAACGACCGGCACCGCACGGCTGAACTCTATTGCGGATTCCCGCCGCTGCTGGTCGGGGTGCGTCCCGCCTCGCAGCTTTTCCACCTCTTGTCGCACATCCAGGAGGAGGTGCACCGCTTCGCCATTTCGTTCCACCGTCAGAAACGCAGCAAGGATTTCATCCACAGCGAACTCGAACGGATCGAAGGCATCGGGGACAAGACCGTGCAGACCCTGTTGCAGCATTTCCGAACGGTGGAAAAGGTCCGCGCAGCGAATATCGGCGAGCTGACGGCATTGATCGGCCCGGCGAAAGCCCGGAAAGTCTGCGATTTTTTCCACCCGAGCGAATAACCCCGGTCAGATTCCCCCGCCGTTTTCGAATACCGAGACCGTAGCGCGTCCCTGCACCACCCGCGAATAGGGCGGCAGGTCGGTCGTCTGCCAGACATTACCGCCGATCACCGTATCGTGGCCGATGCGGATGCGGCCCAGAATCGAGGAGTTGGAGTAAACCACCACGTTGTCTTCCAGAATAGGATGGCGAGGTTCGTTGATCGGATTTCCGTCGGCATCGAACTTGAAGCTCTTGGCGCCGAGCGTCACCCCCTGATACAACCTCACGTGGCGACCGATGACGCACGTCTCGCCGATGACGACGCCCGTGCCGTGGTCGATGCTGAAATATTCGCCGATCCGGGCTCCCGGATGGATATCGATTCCCGTAGCGGAGTGCGCAAGTTCGGTGACGATGCGCGGCAGCACGGGAACCCCCAGCTGCAACAGCGCATGGGCAAAGCGATAATGGGTCAGGGCCGTCAGCGCCGGATAACACAGGATCACCTCCTCATAGCTCACGGCAGCCGGATCGCCGTCGAAAACCGCCTTGACGTCGGTAGAGAGCAGGCGACGCAATTCGGGTACCCCCGTTAGGAACCGCTCAGCCGTTTCGAGGCCGCAAGCCTCGGCATCGGTCGACGTGCGACCGCAGAACGTCATGCAGGCGCAGGAGATCTGACAGGCGAGGATATCGCCCAGGCGGCGCAGACGGTCAGCCGTATCACCGGCACCGAAATAGCCGTCGAAGACCGTCGCGCGGAACAGCCGCACGGCTTCGCGCAACGACTCGGGATCGATGCCGCCGTGCGTGGCGGGAATATGGTCGCAACGCTCGGCGAGCGTATCGGCGAGGCTGCGGATCGTGCTTTCGGGAATCATGGGAGGCTTTTTACTATATATTTATACAACTTTACACGGCATCGGGCTTGCGACGGTCATTTCGCGCAGGACCGAGATGTCTCCATTTTCGCCAAACGGCGCGCAAAATAACGCATTTTCGGAGAAATTCCAACCTCGCGATTGGATTTATCGGAAATTTATCCTACATTTGTCTCGTAACGAAAATCATGTCGAGCGCAAGCAGCCATATCGTTTCCTTCGCGGCAGCAATCTGTTGTTGTCGGGAGGTGTCGTGTCTGCTGCCGAAAATAGCGACGGATTAGTTCCGTCGTATTCGTTTTCCTGATTTTTCGCAATCGCTCGGGCGACAGACTGGTTCTGCCGCCCTTTTTGCACTCACCATTAAAAACAGCCATCATGAGAATCGCAAAATCTTTACTCGATCTGGTCGGTGGAACACCGCTGGTCGCCATCACTCGCACGGTACCCGATGCCCAAGCGCGCCTTTTGGCCAAAACGGAATCGTTCAATCCCGCAGGCAGCGTCAAAGACCGAATCGCCCTGGCGATGATCGAAGACGCCGAAACACGCGGCATCCTGCGCCCCGGCGCTACGATCATCGAACCGACGAGCGGCAATACGGGCGTCGGCCTGGCTTTCGTCAGCGCCGTGAAGGGCTATCGGCTGATCCTCACCATGCCCGAAACCATGAGCATCGAACGGCGCAACCTCGTGGCGGCCTACGGCGCCCGCGTAGTGCTGACGCCCGGAACCGAAGGTATGAAGGGGGCTATCGCCCGGGCCGAAGCGCTGCGCGACGAGATCCCGGGAGCCGTCATCCTTCAGCAATTCGAAAATCCGGCCAACCCCGCACGGCATTATCGGACGACAGGCGAGGAGATCTGGCGCGACACCGAAGGTCGCGTGGACATTTTCGTCGCGGGCGTCGGCACGGGCGGTACGGTCAGCGGCGTAGGGCGCCTGCTCAAGGAGAAGAATCCCGACGTGCGGATCGTCGCCGTAGAACCGGCCTCGTCGCCCGTACTATCCCAGGGACGCGCCGGCGCCCACAAGATTCAGGGTATCGGTGCGGGATTCGTCCCCCAAACCTTCGATCGCAGTGTCGTAGACCGGATCGTCACCGTCACCGACGAGGAGGCTTTCGCCGCAGCACGCCGTCTGGCCCGCGAGGAGGGCATTCTGGCCGGCATTTCGTCCGGAGCAGCCTTTCACGTAGCGGCGGAGCTGGCACGACAGCCCGAAAACAAAGGTAAAAATATCATCGTGCTGCTACCCGATACGGGCGAACGCTACCTCTCGACGGCACTCTTCGCGCAGGAATAGTCCCCGGTCGTTCACCGTTACGGAAGCCGCCGCAGCGTATTTCGAGCGATAAATTGCGCATCGCCTGCAATTTTATTCGTCCGGAATTTGCAAATTGCAAATAAAGGCTGTACATTTGCACCCACGTTCTACACGAGCGGCCAGCCCGGATGGCGGAATCGGTAGACGCGTTGGTCTCAAACACCAATGACAGCAATGTCGTGCCGGTTCGACCCCGGC
>CAXHRY010000040.1:0-18665 GCA_964018965.1 uncultured Alistipes sp. | reverse complement strand
AAAACATTGTTAGTATGCTGAATGATTAAAGAAAATCTGTTTGTCCTGAAACAAACCTCGTCGCTCGGCGACCTGCTTATCAAACCCGTGGAAAAGGAACTTGCCCGCCAAATGGTGATAGAACACCACTATTCCCATAAATGGAACTTTGGCGGCTTTGGGGTGTTTAATTTCGGTATCTTCCGCGCTGATGAGCCAGACAGATGCCTCGGTGTTGCAGTTTACGGGTACATGAAGAACATGAACGCAAAGCTGTTTACCCATCCGAACCCGAAAGCGTGGATGTGTGAATTAAATCGTCTGTGGATTGATGATTGCCTCGGAAAGAACGCAGAAACGGTGTTAATTGCTGCCAGCATTAAGTTGATCCGAAAGATGGACGAGAACGTCGTGGCGATACAAAGTTTTGCCGACGGTCGTTTGGGTTGCGGAACAATCTACAAAGCAGCCAATTTCAAGTATTACGGCTTTCATTACACGCGCTTTCTTCGCAACAGGCGAACAGGTGAGTTTACCCACGAACAGATACTCACAAACACGACATCTCCATCTGGTTATGTTCGCTCGAATGTTGCTTTTCTACTTGGTGATTTGGAGGTGTTCGTGGTGAAAACCTATCGTTACATTTATCCTTTGTGCAAGCATTTTCAGTTTAAGACGAAAGAAAAGCCTTATCCTGAATATGACAAAGGGATGGAACAAATAGAGTGGGAAAGAGACAGGCGCAAGATAAAGGCAAATATCATTAGCCTGCTTGACAAGCTGGTTGCATGAAAGGTTTGCGAACGGAACAAACCGACGCAAAATAACCTCTTAATTACTATGTAAAGATAGTGATTTTCTACGAATTGAGCAAATAAAGTGTAGACAAAATGCAGCTGAAAAGCAACATTTTCCGCGCTTTTTGCAGATGTTCAAAAGGCATTTAATTACCGCTTAAATGGTGATTAAATGCCTTTGCTTTGATGGGGTGAAAAACAGTGAAAATTGTACGTTTCGTTTTAGAAAGTTGTACGTTTCGTTTTCGCGATTATAAACGAATAAAAATAATTTCTTCATGTCGTGGTAGTTTTTATCGATATTAGAATGTCGGTTTGTTTCGCTATTGGATTCAATGTGTGCCGTTTGGTCGAATGTCGTTATGGCAAAGTTACGAAAAATTATTTATTGTTTTTGAATGGGGAATCTGAAATTTCCGTGAATAAAATTCGAAAAGAGTTTTTGGGTATTGGAATAGGGAAGATATTCGATTGTTGAAAACTTTTGCCGGCGAAAAGATGTTTTTTCGGTTAAAAATGCGTAATTTTGCCCTATTCGGGTGAAATGCGTTCGCGGGAATCGGGCGGACGTACTGATAACGATAGATTCGGATCATGCTCAGTTTGCTTTTATACCTCTATGCCATCGTCGTCTGCACGCTCTTTCTGATCGTGTCGGCCCTCGTGCTGGTTGTGACGTGGCCTTTCGACAAGTCGCGCCGGGCGGTGCACGAACTTTCGCGCGTGCTGGTGCACCTCTTTTTCGGCGTGCCCCCCTTCTGGCGCTTCCGGGTGGAGGGGCTGGAGCATGTCGACCGGAGCCGCTCCTACGTCATCGTGCTGAACCATCAGGCGATGACCGATATTCCGGCCCTCTACTGCGTGCCGCTCAACTTCCGCTGGGTCTCCAAGCGCGAGGTGTTCCGCATCCCCTTCTTCGGCCAGTTCCTGCGTCTGCACGGCGATATCTGCATCGACCGCGGACACGCCTCGGAGGCGATGGAGCAGCTGCTGCGCGACGGCCGGCTGTGGATCTCGCGCGGGGCGTCGGTGGCGATATTCCCCGAAGGGACCCGCTCGAAGGACGGGGAGATCCATCGCTTCAAGGCCGGAGCTTTCGAGCTGGCCCGCAAGGCCGGGGTGGAGATTCTGCCCGTGGTGCTGGACGGCACGACGACGCTCGTGAAGCGGAACCGGCTGTTCAACTGGCGCAACACGATCCGGGTGAAGGTGCTGGCTCCCGTGCCCGCCGGGCAGGTAGCCGCAACGGATACGAAGGAGCTGATGGCCGGTGTGCGCGAACGGATGGTCGGAGCGCTGGAGGCGATCAGAAACGAAAATAAAGTGGGGTAGAGATACTCCGGTTGAGGATATATGGCTGATTTATTGAATAATACGAACAACAATTACGGCGACGACGCCATCGTCACCCTCTCGCCGCGCGAGCATATCCGGCTGCGTCCGGGCATGTATATCGGCAAGCTGGGCGACGGCTCGCAGGCCGACGACGGTATCTACGTGCTTATCAAGGAGGTGGTGGACAACTCGGTGGACGAGTTCATCATGGGCGCCGGACGTCAGGTGGAGATCACCATCGAGGACAATCGGGTCTCGGTGCGCGACTACGGACGCGGCATCCCCCTGAAGTCGCTCTCGGCGGCCGTCAGCGAGATGAACACCGGCGGCAAGTACGGCGGCGAGGCCTTCAAGAAGACCGTGGGTCTGAACGGCGTGGGCGTCAAGGCCGTGAACATGCTCTCGAGCGAATTCACCGCCCGTTCTGTGCGCGACGGCGAGGCCCATACGGTGACCTTCGCCAAAGGGATCGAGCAGAGCGACCGCTGGGAGAGCGGCGTGCAGGAGAAGAACGGCACCTTCATCTCGTTCCGCGTGGACGAGGAGGTGTTCGGCCCCTACGCCTACAACATGGAGTACGTGGAGCAGATGGTGAAGAACTACACCTATCTGAACCTCGGCCTCACCTTCCGGCTGAACGGCAAGTCCTACGTCTCGAAAAACGGTCTGCTCGACCTGCTGAACGAGAACATGACCGAGGAGCCTCTCTACAAGCCCGTCCACCTCTCGGGCGAGGATATCGAGGTCGCCATTACCCACGGCACGGGCTACGGCGAGAGCTACTTCTCGTTCGTGAACGGCCAGTACACCTCGCAGGGCGGCACCCATCAGGCGGCTTTCCGCGAGGCCATCGCAAAGACCATCAAGGAATTCTATCATAAGGATTACGATCCGTCGGACATCCGCACCTCGATCATCGCCGCCATATCGGTGAAGGTGACCGACCCGGTCTTCGAGTCGCAGACCAAGATCAAGCTGGGTTCGAAGGAGATCGAGCCGGGCGTATCGATGCGCAATTTCGTGGTCGACTTTCTGGGCAAGCACCTCGACGACTACCTGCACAAGAATCCCGAGACGGCGCAGGTGCTCCAGAAGAAGATCGTCGACAACGAGAAGGAGCGCAAGGCCATTTCGGGCGTGCAGAAGAAGGCGCGCGAGGTAGCCAAGCAGGTGTCGCTGAACAACAAGAAGCTGCGCGACTGCAAGGTCCATCTCACGGATAAGCACGAGCTGGCCGAACAGTCGATGATCTTCATCACGGAGGGCAACTCGGCTTCGGGCTCCATCACGGCCAGCCGCGACGTGCGGACACAGGCGGTCTTCTCGCTGCGGGGCAAGCCGCTGAACTGCTTCGGACTGACGAAACGGGTGGTTTACGAGAACGAGGAGTTCAACCTGCTGCAGGCGGCCCTCAATATCGAGGAGGACATGGAGAACCTGCGCTACAACAAGGTCATCATCGCGACCGATGCCGATGTGGACGGCATGCACATCCGGCTGCTGCTGACTTCGTTCTTCCTGCAATTCTTCCCGGACGTGATCCGTTCGGGACACCTCTACATCCTGCAAACGCCCCTGTTCCGCGTGCGTAACAAGCGGGAGACCCACTACTGCTATTCGGAAGATGAGCGGCTGAAGGCGATAGAGAAGTGCGGAGCGGCGGCCGAGATCACCCGTTTCAAAGGTCTGGGCGAGATCTCGTCCGACGAGTTCAAGAACTTCATCGGCGAGACCATGCGGCTGGATAAGGTGCGCCTGACCAAAGACGACCCGATTCACGACCTGCTGGAATTCTACATGGGAAAGAACACCTTCGAACGTCAGGGATTCATCATCGACAACCTCCGCATCGAGGAGGACCTGGTGGAGCGCGACCTGCAATTCGAATAACCCGACCGAAAAGAGATTATGAACGACGAAAAAGAGATATTGGAGCCGGACCGGATTCCGGAAGCTGCCGGAGAGTCGCAGAGCCCGGGTTCGCCGCGGGGCGGTCGGAGCAAGTTCGACCGGCTGATGAGCGACGAGGGCAGCGTGCGCAAGTTGACGGGCATGTACAAGACCTGGTTTCTGGACTACGCCTCCTACGTGATTCTGGAGCGCGCGGTGCCCCACCTCGAGGACGGACTGAAACCGGTGCAGCGCCGCATCCTCCACGCCATGAAGAGCGTGGACGACGGCCGCTACAACAAGGTAGCCAACATCGTGGGACAGACCATGCAGTTCCACCCGCACGGCGACGCCTCGATCAAGGATGCGCTGGTGCAGCTGGGCCAGAAGGAGCTGCTGATCGACTGCCAGGGCAACTGGGGCAACATCCTCACGGGCGACGATGCCGCGGCGGGCCGTTATATCGAGGCCCGGCTGTCGAAGTTCGCGCTGGACGTGGTGTTCAACCGCAAGACGACCGAGTGGATGCTCTCCTACGACGGCCGCAAGGAGGAGCCCGTCACGCTGCCCGTGAAGTTCCCGCTGCTGCTGGCGCAGGGCACGGACGGCATCGCCGTCGGTCTGGCGTCGAAGATTCTGCCCCACAACTTCGTGGAGCTGCTCGATGCCGCCATCGCCTATCTGAAGGGGGAGGATTTCGTCCTCTATCCCGACTTCCCGACGGGCGGCACGATGGACGTGACGCGCTATAACGACGGCCTGCGGGGCGGGGCGGTGAAAGTGCGCGCACGCATCTCGAAGATCGACAAGCGGACGCTGGCTATCACCGAGATCCCCTTCACGACCACCTCCGAGTCGATCAAGGAGTCGATCAAGAAGGCCAATGAGAAGGGGAAGATCAAGATCCGCAAGGTGGACGACAATACGGCCGAGAAGGTGGAGATCATCATTCAGGTGGCCGCCGACGAGTCCTCGGACAAGACCATCGACGCCCTCTACGCCTTCACGGACTGCGAGGTGTCGATCGCCCCGAACTCCTGCGTGATCTACGACGACAAACCCCATTTCCTCGGGGTGTCGGAGATTCTGCGCCGTTCGGCCGACCACACGAAATACCTCCTCCGGCGCGAGCTGGAGATTCGGCTGGAGGAGTTGAATGCCGCCTGGCATGCCGCGTCGCTCGAGCGGATCTTCATCGAAAACAAGCTTTACCAGCTCATGGAGAAGTGCCGCACGCGCGAGGAGGCCTATGCGGCCGTCGACAAGGGGCTGGAGCCCTTCAAGAAGCTGCTGCGCCGCGAGGTGACGCTCGAGGACGTGCAGCGCCTGACGGAGCTGAAGTTCATCCGCATCACCCGTTACGACGCGGAAAAGGCCGACGTCGAGATCAAGCAGATCGAGGCCGATACCGAGCAGGTGAGCTACCAGCTGGAGCATCTGGTGGAGTATACCATCGCCTACTACGAGCGGATTCGCGCGAAGTACGGCAAGGGCCGCGAGCGCCGGACCGAGATTCGCGAGTTCGATTCGATCGAGGCCACGAAGGTGGCCGTGACGAACGCCCGTCTCTACGTCGACCGGACCGAGGGTTTCTTCGGCATCGGCAAGGCGATGAAGGATGCGGAGTTCGTCTGCGAGTGCTCCGATCTGGACGACGTGATCGTCTTCACGAAGGAGGGGCGCTACGTCATTACCAAGGTGAGCGACAAGGCTTTCTTCGACAGGGGTATCTGCCATATCGGCGTATTCCGCCGCAACGACGAGCGGACGATCTACAACGTCCTCTACCGCGACGGCAAGAACGGTCCGATACTGATGAAGCGCTGCGCCATCAAGAGCATTACGCGCGACAAGGAGTACGACATCACGAAGGGTACGCCCAAGAGCGAGATTCTTTACATGTCGGTCAACCCCAACGGCGAGGCCGAGGTGCTGAAGGTCTATTTCAAGCCGCGTCCCCGCCTGAAGCGGGTGATCGTCGATCTGGACTTCTCGACGCTCGCCATCAAGGGGCGCCAGAGCCAGGGCAACCTCTTTTCGCGATACGGTATCCACAAGATCGTCCTCAAGGAGCGCGGCACCTCCACGCTCGGCGGCCAGAACATCTGGTACGACGAGGATGTCCGCCGGCTCAACGCCGACGGCCGCGGGCTCCTGCTGGGCGAGTTCAAGGGCGAGGACAAACTGATCGTCTGGACTTCGAAAAACCTCTACTACATCACCAATTTCGATCTGGGGCAGCACTTCCCCGACGAGACGGTCCGGGTGGAGAAGTTCCGGCCCGAACGGGTCTTCAGCGTCTGCTATTTCGACCGTTCGCAGCACTACTATTACCTGAAGCGTTTCAAGGCCGAGACCAGCGACCGGATGCAGTCGTTCCTCGACGAGGAGGGGCAGGCGGAGTTCGTCTGCCTCACGGATCGCAGCGGCGCGACGCTGCGGATCACCTTCAAGGGGGCTCAGGCGACCCGCCCGGCCGAAGAGATCGCGGTGGACGACTTCGTGGGCATCAAGAGCCATCGGGCCAAGGGAAAGCGCATTTCGAACTACGACATCGACACGCTGCAGTTCATCGAGCCCGAGCTGCCGGACGAACCCGAAGAGGAGGAGCCCGAAACCCTCGACGGCGGGGAGACGGAGGGCGTAGAGTTCGCCGCGGCCGAAGAGCGGCAGGAGCCGGCCGGTGACGGTCCGGACGCCGCGGTGGATCCCGAACAGCTCGATCTGTTCTGAAACGAGACGAGACCGATGCGACCGAAGCTGCTGTTTCTGATCGGGTACATGGGGTGCGGCAAGACCACCCTCGGGCGGAAAACGGCCGCCCGGCTGGGGTGGGAGTTCCTCGACACCGATCAGGAGGTCGAACGCCGCGAGGAGGCCTCGGTGAACGAGATCTTCAGCTACGCCGGCGAGGCCTATTTCCGGCAGTGCGAGCGGAGCGTGCTCGATGCGGCGATTGCCGCCGGAAAGCCGAAAGTGGTCTCCACGGGGGGCGGTCTGCCGATGTACGGGGACAACATGGAGCGGATGAACGCCGCGGGCCTGACGGTCTATCTGCGGCGCTCGGCCGAGAGGATCGCTTCGCGGCTCACCCCCTACGGACGGGCCAAGCGGCCGAAGCTGCGCGGGTTGAGCGACGGGGAGCTCGTCGATTTCATGAAGCGCAACATGGCCGAGCGGGCGCCCCGTTACGAGCAGGCGCAGCTGGTGTTGGACGGCGACCGCCTCTCCGATGCCGAGATGGTCGAACGGATACGGACAAGGATCGATAGCGATGAATAACTCTCCCATAGGCGTTTACGACTCGGGGTTGGGCGGACTGACCGTCTGGCGCGAACTGCGACGTCTGCTGCCGCACGAGTCGCTTCTTTTCCTGGGGGACGGCAAGAACTGCCCCTACGGCGCCCGTCCGCGCGAGGAGATCTGCCGGCTGGCGGACGAGGCGGTCGGCCGGCTGGTCGCACTGGGGAGCAAACTGATCGTCGTCGCCTGCAATACGGCGACGGCTGCCGCCATCGATTTCCTGCGCGCGAAATACGCTTCGCTCCCCATCGTCGGCATGGAGCCGGCCGTGAAGCCCGCCTGCCTGCACACCCGAAGCGGGGTGGTGGGGGTGCTGGCTACCGAGCGGAGCCTGGACGGCGAGCTGTTCCGCCGGACGGCGGCCCGATACGGCCGCGACGTGGAGATCGTGACCCTGCCGGGCCGCGGGTTCGTGGAGCTGGTGGAGAGCGATCTGGAGGATTCGCCCGCCGCCGAGGCCTGCGTGCGGCCGCTGGTGGAGGAGATGATCGGCCGCGGGGCCGACCAGATCGTGCTGGGGTGCACGCACTATCCCTTTCTGCGCGCTACGATAGAGCGCATAGCCGCCGGACATGGGGTCGAGATCGTCGATCCGTCGACGGCCGTCGCCCGTCGGGTCGAGCAGCTGCTCGACCAGGGGGCGCTGCGAGCCGCTCCCGACGCCGAACCCGTGCTGGAGTTCATCACCTTCGCCGATGAGGATTACCGGTTGAAACTGAAGCGAAAGGCCGAGGCGGTAGATCCGCTGCGGTAGTTTTTGCCTCGGCCGATTTTCGATTCTCGTATATTTTTCCTACCTTCGCTCGATAGAATCTTCTGACAAGTATGGCTATTCAAAACAGAACTTCCGATAAAAATACGCGGGAGACGGTCGAACGTTCGAACCGCGACAGTCTGAGGTGGGCTGCGGGGTTGGCCCTCTTCTTCACGGGCATCTTCGCCGTCGCCTCCGTCCTTTTCTATTTCGGTGACTGGCAGGCCGACTTCAGCGTGCTGCACGGTATCGGCAGCGAGGATCCCCGCTACGAAGAGACGGTGGACAACCCGTGCGGATATGCCGGGGCCTGGCTGGCCGAGCAGATCGTCGGCCGGTCGTTCGGACTGTTCGGAATCATCCTGCCCCTGATCGTCGCGACGCTGGGGCTGCGGATCATCCGCGGCCGCCGGCTCCGGATCAACCACTCGCTACTCAGCGCCGTTCTGATTCTGGTGCTGGGGTCGCTGACGCTGGGCTTCGCCTTCGGCGTGCAGTGGAATACCTTCAACTCGGGGTGGGGCGGTGCCTACGGCATCGAGCTCTCGAGGATGCTCGAGGGGGTTATCGGAAGCGTGGGAATGATTATCCTGCTGGCCGGAGGGTGGATTCTGATCGGGGTGTTCATCAACCGCAACTTCATCAATACGGTCAACTCGGCCGGAAACGCCGTGGTGGGACAGGGCGGCAAGCTGGTCGATACGCTGCGCCGCAAGACCCTGCGGCGGGACGGTGAGCCGCTTCCCGCAGAGCCCGAGCCTGTGCCGGAGCCCGCGGCCGACCCCCCGGTGCCCCTCACTCGTCCCGAGGTTGCGGCGGAGCCCGCTCCGATGCCGCCGGCCGATCCCGAGCCGTTCGACGAGCAGCGTCCGACGGTCGTGCTGCCCCCGCCCGCACCCCGCATCATGCCCGATCCGGTCGTTGCGGAGCCTTCGGAGCCGATCGACCTGTTCGAGGAGCGCCGGGGCGATATGGACCAGCTCGAAGAGGAGCTTCGCCGGATGGAGGCCCCGCTGCGCGCTGCGGTCGCTGCGGACGAGGAGGACCCTTTCCGGGAGATTCCCGTCGAGGGCGAAGCGAGCCCCGAAGAGCCTGCCGGTCCTGTCGAGGTGCCGTCGCCGAATGAGGAGCCGGACGAGGAGGATCCTTTCCGCGAGGTCTCGCTCCGACCCGAAGTCGACGAGCCGGAGGAGATTCCGGTCGAGGAGCTCCGGACCGAAGAATCCGAGAGCGAGCCCGAAGAGGACGAACTGGTCGTGACGGTGACGGACAACGAGGTGAAGGTGCTGGACGAGGCCGAGATCGACCAGTCGCTCTACGATCCGCTCAAGGACCTGATCTATTACAGAAAGCCCACGCCCGGCCTGCTGGAGAACTATCCGGTGGACTCGAAGGTGACCGATCAGGAGATTTTCGACAACAAGAACCGGATCAAGGAGATTCTGAACAGCTTCGGCATCCCGATCCAGAAGATCAACGCCACGACGGGCCCCACGGTGACCCTCTACGAGATCGTGCAGGGCGAGGGGGTGCGCATCTCGAAGATACAGGGGCTCGAAAACGACATCGCGCAGAGCCTCAAGGCGCTGGGTATCCGCATCATCGCTCCGATTCCCGGCCGGGGGACGATCGGCATCGAGGTGCCGAATATCCACAAGCAGATCGTGCCGATGTCCGCCTCCATCTGTTCGCCCGAGTTCCAGAATTCGAAGGCCGAACTGCCGGTCGTGATCGGCCGCACGATCCAGAACCAGCCCTATGTCTTCGACCTGGCCAAGACCCCCCACCTGCTCGTCGCCGGTGCCACGGGACAGGGCAAGTCGGTAGGTCTGAATGCCATCATCACCTCGCTGCTCTATACGAAACATCCGGCGCAGCTGAAGTTCGTGATGATCGACCCCAAGATGGTCGAGTTCTCGCTCTATGCCGGTCTGGAGAAGCATTTCCTTGCCAAGATGGAGTCGGAGGAGGAGCCCATCATCACCGACCCGAAAAAGGCGGTCAACACGCTTCATGCGCTGGAGATGGAGATGGAGCAGCGGCTGGAGCTCTGCAAGAAGGCCGGAACGCGTAACATCGTGGAGTACAACGAGAAGTTCGTGAACCGGCGCCTGCTGCCGACGAAGGGGCATCGCTATCTGCCCTATATCGTCGTCATTATCGACGAGTTCGCCGATCTCATCATGACGGCCAAGGAGGTGGAGCGCCCCGTGATGCGTCTGGCCCAGAAGGCCCGCGCCATCGGCATTCACCTCATCATCGCGACCCAGCGTCCCGACGTGCGGGTCATCACGGGCGGCATCAAGGCCAATTTCCCGGCCCGAATCGCCTTCCGTGTCATGCAGATGATCGACTCGCGCACCATCATCGACCAGCCCGGAGCCCAGCAGCTGATCGGTCGGGGCGACATGCTCTTCTCGAATAACGGCGAGCTGACCCGCGTGCAGTGCGCCCTCGTGGAGACGAAGGAGGTGGAGCGCATCGTCGACTACATCTCCCGCCAGCAGGGCTATTCGGAGGCCTATCCGCTGCCCGACTACGCCCCCGAGGGCGACGGAGCGGGAATGGGCAGCGAGGAGAGCGCCGCCTCGGGCAAGGCCATTCGCTACGACGCACTCTTCGCGGAGATCGCCCGCACGGCCGTTTCGCAGGGGTCGATCTCCGTGTCGATGATTCAGCGCAACTACGAGGTGGGCTTCAACCGGGCCGGTCGCATCATGATGCAGCTTCAGGCTGCCGGGATCGTCGGCCCCCAGATGGGAGCCAAGCCGCGCGACATTCTTTTCCACGACCTGCCATCGCTCGAGGCCAAATTGCAGGATCTGGGGGTATTTTAACTGAAACGACGGATGAAGATGAAGAGATGGATATGGAGCCTGCTGGCTCTTTGCCTGGCGGTCGGAGCCCACGCAGACAACCGCTCTGCGGAGTTGCTCGCCCGACTGCAACAGTCGGTCGGGGCGATGCCTGGCTACCGGGTCGATTTTGCGGTCGAGGCGGAAGGGCACACCTTCACGGGCTACTATCGGGTCTGCGGCGACAGCTACTACATGCAACTGGGGCAGGCCGAGGTCTATTGCGACGGCACGGTCCGCCGCGAGATCGATCCGGTGAAGCGAGAGGTCGTCGTGGATATGGTCGACCCCTCGTCGCGCAATATCCTGAACAACCCGACGCGTGCCTTTACGCTGCTCGACGGGGCTTTCGTCCACGAAACGGTCGGCGAGCGGGAGGGCGTCGCCACGCTGCTTCTCTCGCCTGCCGCGGCGAAGAGCGGCATCAGCCGGGTGACGCTGGAGCTCGATACCCGTTCCATGCGGCCGCGCACCCTGGTGTACGATGCCGACGGAGAATCGGTTACGGTCCGTATTCGGGATTTCAAGGCTGAAACGGACCCTCTGCCGGTATTCCGGCCGGAGAACTACGGCGGTTTCGAGCTGATCGATTTCCGGTAACCCGCATTTCAGGAGGCCTCGCGGGGCGGTCGCTGCGACCGCCCCGCGAGGCTTATGTTATCGGTCGTTTCGGAATATAATAAAAAATCGCTATAATTTTTTGTAAAGACCAATATTATATTTAATTTTGTCGAAGCAACGGCTGAAAAGCCATTCCTTTCACACGAAAAAGAGATAAATACGAAAATAAATGAAAACAGCCGAGCTGCCTTGCGTGGTTCCGGTTTCGTGTTTTTTTCTTTATCTCTTATGTTTCAATTCGTGTGAAATATATGGTTCCGGAACCGCGCTTTTTTTATGAATAATTAAGAGCGTGCCATGAATAATCATTCGAATCCAGCCTTTGCCGGAGTTCCGGTTCGGGAATCGGAAATAGATCGGCCCGGCCTGGAAGAGATCGTTCCGGGCGAACTTTATCTCTATCATTGCGACGACCGGAGTTGTCCGTCGGAGAGCAGTCTGTGGGGCGTAGTCGCCTGGGCAGAGGACGGTGTCGTCTGTCTGGAGACGAGCAGCCGGGATCTGTTCGTTTTCCGGTTCTGGCACTTCCTGCCGTCGGAATATCTCCATGCGCGCCTGGCTACCCGTGCGGAGCTGCGCGACTATGCGGCGGGCCTCTCCTTTTTCGAGTGCCGGGCCGGAAAGCGGCTGCCGGCTGTGCCTCGGCCCCGCCCCTTCCGCAACGATTCATGCGGTTCTCTGCCACGATCGGCCGATCCTTTCGATCCCCAGAAACCCTGAAGGAGGATGCGTAGGTACGACGGAAAGACGCACATTAGTAGGAAGATAACAGCCTGATCGAACAATTTTTTTTATTTTTATATTCTCTATTCATAACAGATATTCGATATCTGTTATGAATTATAAATGAATGTATATTAGTGCTTTATGATGTATTCTGAGGGGGGGGGTAAATTCGGCGTGGCAGGGGAGGCCAGGCGGAGCAGACTGCATTTCTTTCTGCTCTATTGTTTTTTTTATCCCCTTTTTTTATATACCTTTGCATCACTTTTAGATAGATAGTTATCAGAGATCGTTTGCCGGTCTGTTCGAAACACCGGTGCGTAATGGTAGGATTTGGATGAACAGCACGATCCAACGGAACAAGGCTAAGTCATCGGGAGGGGAGCGGAAATCCCCCAACTTTTACAATTCGTGTTTTAATCGGTTGATTTGCATGTAATTGCAAATTTTCCGGGATTAGAGGAATTTTCTTTAATCGAAGTTTGTCCGGTGAAAATCACCGTCTGAAGTCGTATTTGATCGCTTTACCTCAAAGCCGAAAGCCGTATGGAGCTACAAAACAAGACATGCCAGTCGATATGTTGGTATGTGATGCGTGATCTCAAACGTTCCAATGCCAAACTTCCGGCTTACAAATTTCTCGAAGAGAATCGGTTCGATGTGTTCACGCCCATGAAGTGGAGCCTGGTGGAGGAGCACGGAAAAAAGATCCGGAAACGGATACCCGTACTCCCGGACTTGCTTTTCGTCCGCTCGACCCGGAGTGCGCTCGACGAGGTTGTTGATAAACTTCCGACGCTTCAATACCGCTACGTGCGCGGTGCCTACTGCCGTCCGATGGTCGTGGCGGATGCCGATATGGATCTATTCCTCTGTGCGGTGAACCAGACGAGCGATCCGTGCTATTATCTTCCTGAAGAGATTACTCCCAAGATGTACGGCCGTATGGTCCGGATAGTGGGGGGGGGAATGGATGGATTCGAGGGTAAACTGCTGACTGTCAGAGGTTCTAAAAGGCGCCGGCTTGTCGTGAGCATTCCTTCCGTGTTATCGGTGGCTATCGAGATCAATCCCGATTTCGTCCAGTTGGAGCCGATCTGATTTCCGGACGCATGCATCAATAAGGACCTTTCGTTTTGTTATATCCACCGGTTCCGACCGAGATTTCCGCCTTGGTTCGGATGCGATGAAATACCTTGATTCGTTACGCAACACCTGAAATAAAAAACTTTCGCTTATGATATTTTGGATACTGAATTGTCTTTTGGTATTTGCCATCTGCATGTTGTGTGCGGGAATTCTGATTCCCCAGATTCTGCTGATCGCCTTCCGCAGGAATCTTTTCGATGAGGTCGACGAGCGCAAGATCCACCACGGAACGGTACCGCGACTGGGCGGTATCGCATTCGTTCCGGTGATCTTCTTCTCGACGATCCTGCTGTGCGGAATCCATATCGCCATGGGCAACGAATCCTTTATCGATCTCTTCGCCAGCAATGCGCGTGCGCTCTGCTTCGGCTTTTGCTCGATTCTGGTTCTGTATCTGGTCGGAATCGCGGACGATCTGATCGGTATACGATACAGCGCGAAATTCGTCGCACAGATTCTGTGCAGCGTGATGCTGATCGCCGGCGGGCTGACTATCAACAACCTGCACGGCATTCTCGGCATCTACATCCTGCCCGACTGGATCAGCTGGCTGCTGACGGTTCTGTTCGTCGTCTTCATCATCAACGCCATCAACCTGATCGACGGCGTGGACGGATTGGCATCGGGCCTCAGCAGCGTGGCGCTGTTGTTCTACGGGTACTTCTTCGTGCTCGAAGAACGATACATTTTCGCCATGCTCTCCTTCGCCGCCATCGGCGTGCTGCTTCCGTTCTTCTATTACAACGTCTTCGGGCGTGCGGAGCGGCGGCGCAAGATCTTCATGGGAGACACCGGTTCGCTCACGATCGGTTTCCTGCTCTGTTTCCTGGGCATTCGCCTGATTACGTGTATTCCGGACGACGAGGGGCTGCCCAATCCGCTGCTTATCATGCTCTCGCCGCTGGCTATTCCGAGTCTCGACGTGTTGCGGGTCTTCATCCACCGCAAGCGGCTTCACAAGAATCCGTTCATGCCCGACAAGAGCCATATTCACCACAAGTTGCTGGCGGCCGGCATGGTGCAGCGCGGCGTCATGCTGGTGATCGTCTTCGGCACCGTGGTGCTGACCTTCCTGAATATCTTCATTTCGCGGTACATCGAAGTGACGATTCTGGCGCTGATCGACATCGTGTTGTGGACGGTTTTCAACATCTGGCTGACGAGCCGCATCAAGCGCAACGGGTCGGATCTGGCGAAAAGCTGGACGAGTAGTAATTAAGAAAATACCTAATATACAGTATTAAGATGAAAATCGTAAAATTCTTACGTGTACTGGCGGCAGCGGCTCTGCTGGGGTCGTGTGCAACGCCCAAAGTCGCTTATTTTCAGGATGTGCAGCCCGAAAAAGCCGAGCAGGTTCTCAATCGGCTCGATATTCGGGTGCGTCCCGAGGACAAGATCTCGATTCTTGTCAGCAGCAAGGATCCGCTGCTCGTAAGTCTGTTCAATTTATCGAGCGTCTCCTCGTCCGGATCTGCCGGTGGGTCGCAGGGCAATGCGCCCGGTTATACGGTGGATAAAAACGGCGATATCGATTTCCCCGTCCTGGGATCGGTTCATGTGGCCGGAATGACCCGGGAGGAGATCGCTTCCTATATCAAGAAGGAGCTGATGGATAAGAATCTGGTGAAGGACCCGATCGTCACGGTGGAGTTCCAGAACCTCACGGTCTCCGTGCTGGGCGAGGTTAGCAAGCCCGGACGATACAATATCGACAAGGACCGGCTGTCGCTGCTGGAGGCCATCAGCATGGCCGGCGACCTTACGGTTTTCGGCAAGCGCGATAACGTGATGGTTCAGCGCGAGGAGAACGGAAAGAAGGTGCTCTATCAGGTCGATCTGAACTCCGGTCTCGATCTGTACGCCTCTCCGGTCTATTACCTGCAACAGAACGATATCATCTATGTCGAGCCCAATTCGATGAAGGCGCGACAGGCTACCGTGAACGGCAACAATGTGCGTTCGGCCACTTTTTGGCTGTCGCTGGCCTCGCTGCTGGTAACCATTACCGTATTGATTGTAAAATAGTACCATTCATAACATTATGGCGATGAATCAAAAAAGTTCGCGACCCGTACAGTCGGATGACTTCATCCGGATTCAAGATTTGCTATACCTCTGCCTTGCGAAATGGAAATGGTTCGTTTTGTCGTTGGCAGTGACGCTCGGAGGAGCGATAGTCTATCTTTTGCGTACTCCTCCCATTTATACCCGAACGGCTCTGGTATTGATCAAGGACGATTCGAAGGGGCAGTCCGTATCCGACATGGAGTCGTTCTCCAATCTCGGGTTGTTCCAGTCCAATACGAACGTCAACAACGAGTTGATCGCCCTCAAGTCTCCGGCCTTGATGACCGAGGTAGTGAAGCGGCTGAATCTGGATATGAACTACTATGTTCCGGGGCGGTTCCATAAGCAGGTAGCGTATGGGCAGACCTTGCCGGCTACGGTCGTCATGGCGGATTTCCCCGAAAACGAAACGGCGAACTTCACGCTGCGAATCGAACCCGACAGCACGATCAGTCTGTCCGAGTTCGTCCGGAACGGGGAGGATTTGGACAGCGAGAAGGTAACCGGGCGTCTGTTCGACACGGTTCCGACCCCCTTCGGAGCCTTTGTTGTGGAACCGACCCTCCACTTCAAGGCGGACAAGCCCTATACCATACACGTCTATCGTTCAGCTTTCTATAGTGCGGTAGGTTCCTATGCCGCACGCTTCTCCGTTGCTCTGAATAATGAAAAGACATCGGTTATCGCTCTGTCCTTGACGGATTATTCCGGTCAGCGGGCCGAGGATGTGCTGAATACGTTGATTTCCGTCTACAACGAAAACTGGGTCAAGGACAAGAATCAGATCGCCATCAGCACGTCGATGTTCATCAACGAACGTCTGGGAGTCATCGAGCGGGAGCTGGGAAATGTGGATGAGGACATCTCCTCGTATAAAAGCGAGCATCTGCTGCCCGACGTGCAGGCTGCCTCCAGCATGTACATGGCCCAGAGTTCTGCGACCAGCGCCCAGATCCTGGCCCTGAACAATCAGCTCTACATGATCCGCTATATCCGCAACTACCTGACGAGCGATACGAACCGGAACCAGCTCCTCCCGGCCAATACGGGTATCGAAGGCTCCAATATCGAGTCGCAGATCGCAGAGTACAATGCGAAACAGCTCCAGCGGAACAGCCTGGTGGCGAACAGTAGTACGGAGAATCCGCTGGTTGTGGATATGGATCAGGTGTTGACGGCAATGCGCGGAGCGATCATTCGCTCCATCGACAACCAGGTCGTGGCGTTGAACGCCCAGATCAAGAGCTTGCAGCAGACCGAGCAGCAGGCGACGTCGCGTATCGCCGCCAATCCTACGCAGGCCAAGTACCTCCTTTCGGTCGAGCGTCAGCAGAAGGTGAAGGAGTCGCTCTATCTCTTCCTGTTGCAGAAGCGTGAGGAGAATGAATTGTCGCAAGCCTTTACGGCTTACAATACCCGCGTCGTCGCACCTCCCAGCGGCAGCTCGGCACCGACGGCTCCGATTCGGAAAAACATTCTGTTTGTGGCGTTTGCTCTGGGTATGTTAATCCCGCTTGTAATCATTTTCCTTCGCGAAACGATGAACAACAAGGTTCGCGGCCGCAAGGATCTGGAGGGTTTGAGCATGCCTCTCATCGGAGAAATACCTCAGTTCGATCAGAAAAAGTCCGGCCTGTTCACGAAGAAGGTACCCGATCTGAAGGCCGTAGTGGTAAAGGAGGGAAGCCGCGATGTCATCAACGAGGCGTTCCGTGTCCTGCGAACCAATCTGGAGTTCATGACCGAGAAGGGCAAGAAATCGAATGTGATCGTCGTCACGTCGTTCAATCCGAGCAGCGGAAAGTCGTTCCTGACGATAAACATGGGCGTCAGCCTCGCCATCAAGGGGCAGAAGGTGCTGGTAATCGACGGCGATCTGCGTCACGGTTCGGCATCTTCCTACGTGAACTCTCCCCGTATCGGATTGAGCGATTATCTGAGCGGCCGCATGGACCGGTTGAATGAACTCATCGTTCCGGACAAAAACCATAAGGGGCTCGATATTCTGCCCGTCGGTACGATTCCTCCCAACCCGACCGAGCTGCTTTTCGACGACCGTCTGAGGCAGGTGATAGACAAGGTTCGGGAGTGCTACGACTATGTACTGATCGATTGTCCTCCCGCCGAAATGGTGGCTGATACGCAGATTATCGAAAAACTGGCAGATCGGACGATCTTCGTCGTTCGTGCCGGTCTGTTCGAGCGGAGCATGCTGCAGGAGTTGGAGAATATCTACAACGAAAAGAAGTATAAGAACATATCTCTGATTCTGAACGGAACGGTGGGCAATACGGGACGTTACGGTTACCGCTACGGATATCGTTACGGCTACCATTACGGCTATGGCTCCGACAAGAAGAGAGAGGTGTCCGAATGGGTGTCGAATAATTAAGACTATCGATTTTGTGGCCTTTCAGCAAGCGCCGGTCATTGGCTGAAACCGGTTTTTTCCGGGGGTTCACGGATTGGCACTGCCATATTCTGCCCGGGGTGGACGACGGGGTGGAGACGACGGAGGAGTCGCTGGCCATTCTTCGTCTGTATGAGCAGTCGGGGATCGGTGCCGTGTGGCTCACGCCGCACATCATGGAGGATATCCCCAATGAAACCTCGGCTCTGCGTGAGCGCTTCAAGGCGTTGCAGGCGGCTTATGCCGGATCGGTCGAGCTGCACCTTGCAGCCGAGAACATGCTCGACACTCTTTTCGAAGAGCGTCTGGAGAGGAACGACCTGCTTCCTCTGGGCGAAAAGGGAGACCATCTTTTGGTGGAGACCTCCTATTTCAACCCGCCGATGGGGCTGTCCGGTATGCTGAAGCGCATCATGTCGAAGGGATATTATCCCGTGTTGGCACATCCGGAACGGTATGTCTACATGGGTGAGGTCGACTACCGCGAATTGAAGATGCTCGGCGTGAAGCTGCAGTTGAATCTGCTGTCGCTGGCAGGTCGTTACGGTGTTCGTGTGCAACAAAATGCTCAACGATTGCTGAAGGACGGAATGTACGATTTCGCAGGAAGCGACATGCATTCATTACATGCAGCAAAGGATGCCGTGCGTCTTTTACTGACCCGAAAATTGGAAGAAAAAATAATTGAAATAAAAAGTTAACCAACATGAAAGGCATTGTACTGGCAGGAGGATCAGGGACACGATTGTACCCGATCACGAAAGGTGTAAGCAAGC
>CAXHRY010000039.1:0-20625 GCA_964018965.1 uncultured Alistipes sp. | reverse complement strand
AAGCCGAGAAAAAAAGCATGCTCGTCTGCATTCTTCCGAGGTGCAGTATCTAAGGCGCAACCAAAGATACGAAAAAGCCGAGGACAAACCCAAATTTATTCGTAGTTTGCCGAGCGGGAGTATCTTCGACCCAGACTAAAAGGAGGGATTTGTGTTTTCCCCGCAAAATGCGAACTGAAAGCTCTCCGCGCGAGCCGTAGTCTCCCCCCCCGAACGGAGGATCGCTCGCTTCGTTCGCGTAGACCTCCGCAGGCAACGGCTCGCACAAACCGCACGAAACATTTACGCCTAAATTCACAACAACCGACTCTTAGCCGGGCACAGGATGCAACCCGCAAAAACATTTCATCTCTCACCGTTCACCTCCCTCCTGCCGCCGAATCGCAAAAGCCAAGCGGAGCACCCACAAGGGCGCTCCGCTCAATAAATCGGGTCGAAAACCCGCATGAATCAGCACTCCGTCTCTACGCTTTTGAACAGCTCGACGTCCTCGAGCGTGGAGTTCATGACGTAAGTATAGGCTTCCGAGATCTTACCCTCGGCCAACTTGGCGAAGATGCGGGCCGAAGCAGCGTACTCCTCGCGTTCGCCGCTCTGACGGGCCAGCAGGTAGGTGATGATGATGTGTCCGGCCGTCTCCACCAGGCGGCGGGCATGGAAGTCCTTGAATCCGCGGCACTCCTTGTCTCCGGCCTCGACATGGGCGATCATTTCCGAGAGTCGTGCGGTGAGCTCTTTGAGTTTCGCGACGATCGGACGCATCGACTCGACGTATTCACCGGCGGCATAGCGCTCGATCTGCTCCATGAAAGTGCCCTTCGTCACGGCGTTGATCGCCGCGACGACCTGCAACTGCGAGGTACCCTCGTAGATGTTCATGATGCGTGCATCGCGGTAGAGGCGCTCGCAGGGATAATCCTTCATGAAGCCCGAACCGCCGTGAATCTGGATGGCATCGTAGGCCAACTGGTTGGCGTATTCCGACGAGAAGAGTTTCACCAGCGGCGTAAAGCCGTCGGCCAAACGCGTATAGAATTTCATCTCCTGACGCTCCTCCGGTTCGAGCGAACGCTCGTGCGAGATGTGCGTATACTGCTTGTAGATCTCTACGAAACGCGTTGTTTCGTACAGCAATGCACGGGCACCCTGCAACTTGGCTTTCATATTGGAGAGCATCTCCGAGATCGCGGCGAACTGCACGATCGGCTTGCCGAACTGCTCGCGCTCGTGGGCATATTTCAAGGCCTCGCGATAAGCGGCCTCACACGTACCCACCGACTGAGCGCCGATGCCCAGACGGGCGGCGTTCATCAGCGACATGACATATTTGATAAGGCCCATCTTACGATCGCCGACCAGCTGCGCCGGAGCGTTCGTAAAGACCAGTTCACACGTAGGCGAACCCTTGATACCCAACTTATTCTCGATACGGCGCACCTTCACGCCACCATCGCGCTTGTCGTAGACGAGCATCGAAAGGCCGCGCGCATCGGTCGTACCTTCCTCCGTACGGGCCAGCACCAGCGACACCTCGCCGTCGCCGTTGGTGATGAAACGCTTCACGCCGTTGAGCAGCCAGGTCTGCTTCTCCTCCGACCACGTGGCCTTCAGCATCACGGCGCCCAGGTCCGAACCGGCATCGGGCTCCGTGAGGTCCATCGCACACGTAGCACCGGCCGAGACCCACGGCAGGAATTTCTGCTTGATCTCCTCCGAGGCGAACTCGTTGAGCGTCTCGGCGCAATCCTGCAAGCCCCAGATATTTTCGAAACCGGCGTCGGCGCGTGCGACCATCTCGTTGGCCATCACGAAGCAGACGAGCGGGAAGTTCAGACCGTCGTACTTGCGCGGCAGCGTCAGACCGCTCAGACCGGCATCGACGATGGCCTTCATGTTTTCGACCGTACCCGACGCATACTGCACATGGTCGTCGACCACGCGCGGACCCTCGTGATCCACCCCTTCGGCATTGGGCGCGATCACCTCGCCGCACACCTCGCCTGCGATTTCGAGCACGCGACGATAGGAATCCATCGCATCTTCGAAGTTCTGCGGCGCATAATCGTAGAGGTCCTTCTCCGCGAAACCGCGCTCCTTCAGCTCCACGATCTTGCGCATCGCAGGATGCTCCAGGTGGAACTGCAAATCCTTATTATCTGAAAAGAAATTAGCCATAATCTGTCGTCTACTTCGAGTTTTGTTTGTAGTATTTAATCATCTTGGGGATGATTTCGTTGACATCGCCCGTGATGGCGTAGTCGGCGATCTTGTTGATCGGCGCCTCGGGATCGTTGTTGATCGAAATGACCATCGACGACTCCTCCATACCGGCCGTGTGCTGGATCTGGCCCGAGATACCGCAGGCGATGTAGAGCTTCGGACGCACCGTGACGCCCGTCTGTCCCACCTGACGCTCGTGCTCCGTGAAGCCGGCATCGACAGCGGCGCGGCTGGCGCCCACCTCGGCACCCAGCACGTCGGCCAGTTCGTGCACCAGCTTGAAGTTCTCCTTCGAGCCCATGCCGTAACCGCCCGCAACGATGATCGAAGCACCCTTGATGTCGATCTTACGCTCCTCGATCTGCCGCTCGACGATCCGCACGGCGAGGTCCGTATCCTTGACGTATTTCTTCCAGTCGATAGCGCGCACCTCGCCTGCGGCAGGCTGTGCGGCGTACTCCTTGCGCATCACGCCCTCGCGGACGGTAGCCATCTGCGGACGGTGGTCCGGGTTGACGATCGTAGCGATGATGTTGCCGCCGAAAGCCGGACGAATCTGATAGAGCAGATCGGTGTACTCCTTACCCGTCTTGACATCCTTATGGTCGCCGATCACCAACTGCGTACAATCGGCCGTCAGACCGCTGTGCAGCGCCGACGATACGCGGGGCGCGAAGTCGCGGCCGATGCACGTTGCACCGAAAAGCACGATCTGCGGCTGCTCCTGTTCGATCAGGCCGCACATCACGGCCGCGTGGGGCAGCGTGCGGAACGGCGCGAAGATCTCGTCGTCGGCCACCCATACCGTGTCGGCACCGTATTTGGCCAGTTCGGTTTCCAGGCCGGCGACACCCGAGCCGATTACGACGGCTTCGAGGCGCACGCCCTGCGTAGCGGCCAGTTCGCGGCCCTTGGTCAGCAGTTCGAGGCTTACGTCGGCGACCTTGCCGCCTTCCAACTCGATATATACGAATATGTTGTTCATCTTCTTACAAACGCATTAACCGAGCGTGTGGCTCGCGATAAGTTCGACCATCAGTGAATTGATATCCTCGTCGGCAGCCGTGAGACACTTGGCCTCCTTGGCCTGGAACACGACGTTCTCGATCCGCTTGACCTTCGTCGGCGAACCCTGCAAACCCAGCTGCGCGGGATCGGGATCGACCTCGGCGGCGGCCCACTCCACGATCTGAAGATAAGGTTTCGCGGCGACGCGACGCGCGGCCTCCGATTCGGGTGCCGCAGCGATCTCCGAACGGCAGAGTGCATACTTATAAGTCATCACGCGTTTGGCATTGCGCGGACGGCACGGTGCGGCCGAAGCATTGACCGTAATGACGGCCGGAACGGGACACTCCACGACTTCGTAACCGCCCTCGATACGACGCTTGACGACGAGCGACGACTCCTTGATCTCGACGATCTCCTCGGCATAGGTGACCTGCGGAAGACCGAGCTTCTCGGCGACCTGCGGACCCACCTGCGCCGTGTCGCCGTCGATGGCCTGACGGCCTGCGATAATGACGTCGGGAGCGATCTTCTTCAGCGCGCACGACAGTGCGTAGGAGGTGGCCAGCGTATCGGAGCCTGCGAATTCGCGGCCCGAGAGGAGATATCCGCCGTCGGCGCCGCGGAACATGGCATCGCGGATGATATCGGCGGCACGCTGGGGGCCCATGGTGAGGATATGCACCGTCGAACCCTCCGTGCGATCCTTGAGCGACAGGGCCAGTTCCAGCGCATTGAGGTCCTCGGGATTGAAGATGGCCGGAAGGGCGGCACGATTGACCGTTCCTTCGGGGGTCATCGCGTCCTTACCCACATTGCGGGTATCGGGTACCTGCTTGGCCAGGACGACAATTTTAAGGTTTTGTTTCATTGGTGTTATGGTTTACTGTATAGGTATTGATACAATTCGAAAAGGCCGTCGAATGCAGATTGCCCGGACGCCCGAACGAGTCGGGCATCCGGGCATCGCGTTCCGTATCAGCGTACGATCGTCTCGGAGCGGTCGGGCCCAACCGAGATGATCTTCACGGGAACCCCCGTCTCGCGCTCGATGAACTCGACGTAGCGGCGGAATGCCTCCGGGAACTCCTCGTAGGAGCGACAGCCCCGCAGGTCGCAGCGCCACCCCTCGAAATCGGTATATACCGGACGCAGGTCGTCGGTAACCGTATAGGGGAAATGTTCCGTACGCTCGCCTCCGATCTCGTAGGCCGTAGCGACGCGGATCGTCTCGAAATCGTTCATCACGTCGGATTTCATCATGATGAGCTGCGTCACGCCGTTTATCATGATCGAATATTTCAGC
The DNA here is from genome assembly GCA_964018965.1 of uncultured Alistipes sp. Taxonomy (GTDB): domain Bacteria; phylum Bacteroidota; class Bacteroidia; order Bacteroidales; family Rikenellaceae; genus Alistipes. The sequence goes on along the minus strand of CAXHRY010000039.1, from coordinate 16,091 downwards.
GCTACCAGGTCGAGCCATCCGCAACGGCGCTTGCGGCCCGTCACGGCACCGAACTCATGGCCGATGCGGCACAGCGCGTCGCCCGTCTCGTCGAAGAGTTCCGTCGGGAAGGGACCGCTACCCACACGCGTGCAATAGGCTTTGAAGATACCGAAGACCTCACCGATGCGGTTCGGCGCGACGCCCAGACCCGTGCAGGCTCCGGCGCACACCGTGTTCGACGACGTAACGAAAGGATAGGAGCCGAAATCGACGTCGAGCAGCGTGCCTTGCGCACCTTCGGCCAAAACGCTCTTGCCCTCGCCGAGCGCTTCGTTGACGAAATATTCGCTGTCGAGAATGCGGAAACGTTTGAGGTATTCGACCGCCTCGAACCACTGCCGCTCGAGCTCCGTGATATCGTATTCGTAATTCAGGCTGCGCAGCATTCGCTCGTGGCGTGCTTTCGCTGCGGCGTATATCCGTTCGAAATCGGGGCTCAGCAGATCGCCCACGCGCATGCCGTTGCGGCTGACCTTATCCGTATAGGTCGGGCCGATGCCCTTGCCCGTGGTGCCGATCTTGGCGCTGCCCTTGGCCGCTTCGAGTGCGGCATCGAGGATGCGGTGCGTCGGCAGAATCAGGTGGGCCTTCTTCGAAATGGCCAGTTGGCGCGTCAGGTCGTGACCGCTCTTGGCCAGCTCTTCGGCTTCGGCGCGGAAGAGAATGGCATCCAGCACGACACCGCCGCCGATGATATTGGTCTTGCCGCCCTGGAAGATACCCGAAGGAATCGAGCGAAGTACGTATTTCTCGCCGCCGAACTCCAGCGTATGACCGGCGTTCGGACCACCCTGGAAACGTGCAACCACCTCATAATTAGGAGTGAGAACATCCACAACCTTGCCTTTGCCTTCATCGCCCCATTGCAGGCCGAGGATCACATCGACTTTTTTCATTGTTTTTCGATTATCGTTTTTTGCCGCAAAAAACATTTTTTGCATTCAAAGGTACGAAAAAAAAAGCAGAATCCACCATTTCAACCCAAGAATTCCGGGCCGGGCATCGCCGAAAGCACCCCGGAAAGCATATGCGTCGCGGCTCCGCCCGCGGGAACATCGCGATACGCGAAGATTTCGATTTGCGGCAACGATACGTTCAGCCCGATTTCCGCGTCCGGCAGAGCAGAACGGACATGGCTCCGAATCGAAAAAAGGAAAAAGCAGAATCAATCCCGCAGAATCTCGGTCGGGCCATTCGCCCACACCTCCTGCGAAGTGAGGCAGTAGACCGTCGCGAGCGACGGATTGCCGGTCAGATCGGCCTGCAACGCGAGGGAGCATTTTCGCAGATCGAGCGTCCGGAAGTCGTTCGCGCACGCATCCAGCCGGCGCAACGACGATGCGGCTCCCAAGTCGATGAGTTGCAGCCGGTTGTGCGAACAGCACAGCGCGGTGAGTGTCGAGGAGGTCCCTATTTCCAGCTTTTCGAGTTCGTTGTTCGAGCAGTCGAGCCGTTCGAGCCGATAGAGACGCCGAATATCCAGCGTCATGAGTTTATTGTACGAACAATCGAGCGTCCGAAGGTTCTCGAACACCGAAAGGTCGTCCAACGACGCGATACCACGTCCCGAACAGTCGATATCCGCCACGCACCGTGCTTCGTAGCGCGACAGACGCCCGTCGCCGTCGGTATCGAACTTCTCGAGGCAAAAAGAGGCGAACGACGCATCGGAAAGCGACACGTAGACATAACGATCCTTCACGTCGCGCTCGTCATCGGCCAGTCCGCACGCCGCGAAAGCAGCCAGCACGAAAGTCGATACCGAGACGCGCAACGAACGTCCGGCTTGCGAAAGCCACCGGGCCGCACATCGCCCGTGCTGCGACGGCGAACCGCCGTATCGAATTCGCCCGCAATCCAGCGGACGACCGTCGGGCCGCCGCGAAATATCGGATCGGGAAACGTGCGGGCGAAACATAGCGCATCAGATATCGACGTCGTCGTCCGTACGGCTGCCGTCGGAAACCGTATCGTCGTCGGAGCCCGACAACTCGTCGGCCCCCTTCAGATCGTCGTCGTAATAATCCTTGTCATCGTCGTCCTGACCGTCGTCGATTTTCACGTCGATCTTCACCAGGTAGGCCACCTCGTCCGTATCGTAAGGTACGGCATAGAAAAAATCGCCGTTGGGTTTATCCACCCGCATCATCGCATCGGTAAATCCCAGCGGATACTGTATCTTGACGGCCTCCTGCAATTCGGGAGCGAGATTATGAAAACTCGTAACGATATGTTTCTTCTTCGTATTCTGTTTAGTCACCATAAATGTGTCGAAATTTTCTGCAATTATACGCAAAATTTATATATCGCACCACATCTGCAATTTTTTTTTGCATTTTTTTTGTTTTCGTCCGCTGTTCCCGACAATTTGTGTAACTTTACGCAGAATACACACCTATATGATACGCGAGAAAATCGAAGATCTGCGACGCAGACTCGAATACCATAACCATCGTTACTACGTCGAGAACTCCCCGGAGATCAGCGACTTCGAATACGACGCCATGATGCGGGAACTACAGGAGCTGGAGGCTGCGCACCCCCAGTTCGCCGATCCCGATTCGCCGACGCAACGCGTGGGCAGCGACCTGACGACCGAATTCCGCACCGTCCGTCACCGCTATCCGATGCGTTCTCTTGGCAACACCTATTCGCTCGAAGAGCTTCACGAATTCATCCAGCGCATCGAACGCGAAGTCGGAAAGGCCGATTACGTATGCGAACTGAAGTTCGACGGCACGGCCATATCGCTCACCTACGAGCACGGACGGCTGCTGCGCGCCGTGACGCGCGGCGACGGAGAACGAGGCGACGACGTGACGGCCAACGTCCGCACGGTGCGTTCGGTACCCCTCATTCTGCGCGGCGACGACTGGCCCGATTACTTCGAGATCCGGGGCGAAATACTGATGCCCTACGCCTCGTTCGACCGCCTCAACGCCGAACGCGAGGCGGCCGGGGAACCGCTCCTGGCCAACCCCCGCAACGCCGCGGCCGGAACGCTCAAACAGCAGTCGTCGGCCGTCGTGGCGCGGCGCGGCCTGGATTGCGTGCTCTACCAGCTCTCGGGCGACGGACTTCCCTTCGCCTCCCACTCGGAGAGTCTGGCGAAAGCCCGCGAATGGGGATTCAAAGTCTCGGACAAGATGCGCATCTGCCATTCGATCGACGAAATCGACGCCTTCATCGAACTGTGGGACACGGCTCGCCGCGAGTTGCCTTTCCCGACGGACGGCGTAGTGGTCAAGGTCGACGACTTCGCCCTGCGCCGCCGCCTGGGCTTCACGGCCAAGGCTCCGAAATGGGCCGTAGCTTACAAATTCAAGGCCGAGCAGGCGCTTACGCGACTCGAAAGCATTTCGTTCCAGGTAGGACGCACGGGCGCCGTAACGCCGGTAGCGAACCTCGCACCGGTGTTGCTGGCCGGAACGACCGTACGCCGTGCGACGCTCCACAACGCCGAGCAGATGGCACTGCTGGATATTCGCCCGGGCGACATGGTCTACGTCGAGAAGGGCGGGGAAATCATCCCCAAAATCACGGGTGTGGAACTCTCCGAGCGTCCGGCCGACAGCCGACCGTTCCGCTATCTCGACCGTTGTCCCGAATGCGGCACCCCGCTGGTCCGCTACGAGGGCGAAGCCAAATACTACTGCCCCAACCAGAGCGGCTGCACGCCGCAAATCGTCGGACGCATCGTCCACTTCATCCGCCGCAAAGCGATGGATATCGCATCGCTGGGGGAAGAGACCGTCGAACTGCTCTACGCCAACGGACTCGTGCGCGACGTCGCGGATCTCTACGACCTGCGAGCCGAACAGCTCTCACCCCTGCCCCGCCTGGGCGAAAAATCGGCCGAGAACATCGTCCGGTCGATCCGCGAATCGACCCGCGTGCCGTTCCACCGCGTACTCTTCGGCCTGGGCATCCGTTTCGTGGGCGAAACCACGGCGAAATACCTCGCCGAGCACTTCCGTTCGCTGGAGGCCGTCATGCAGGCTTCGCGCGAAGAGCTGGTCGAGGCCGACGAAGTGGGTGAAAAAATCGCCGACGCCATCCTCGACTACTTCGCCGACGAGAACAACCTGCGCATCCTCGAACGGCTGCGCGAAGCCGGATTGCAGTTCCGCGCGGCCGAACGCGAACGCTCGTCGGAACGACTCGCGGGACTTTCGTTCGTGATATCCGGAAAGTTCTCGGACCACAGCCGCGACGAGCTCAAGGAGCTCATCGAACGCCACGGCGGCAAGAACCTCGCCGCCGTATCGGGCAATACGGACTACCTCGTCGCGGGCGACAACATGGGACCTGCGAAACTGAAAAAAGCCGAAAAGCTGGGCATCCGAATCATCTCGGAGCAGGAGTTCATCGACATGCTCGGCGACGAACCCGCACAGAACGGTCCCGCACCGGAATCCGGCCGAACAACGATCGCCCCCGAACCGGAACCCGCGACGAAAACCGCCACCTCGTCCCGACAGGGCGAACTGTTTTGAACGAAACGTTCCCGATAAGCCGAGTGGCGGAGCCGGACCCGTCCGAGCGATGCCGAAGCAAGAAAAAGTACTGAAAACGCACGTTTACGCAACATAAAAACGACCCGACATGATGAACAGAACCAAACTCGCAGGCGCTGGCGCCGCCATGATTACCCCGTTCACACCCGACGGCCGCGTAGATTATCCGGCTTTGGCCCGCATGATCGATTACGTGATCGACGGCGGCATCGATTATATCGTCGCCCTGGGCACGACGGCCGAGACCCCGACGCTCTACATGCCCGAGCGGGCCGTAATCGCCATGTACATCGCCAATCACATCGCCGGGCGCGTACCGCTGGTAATGGGCTGCGGCGGTAACTCCACCTCGGAGGTACTCGACCAACTGCGCGAATTCGACCTGCGGGGCGCCGACGCCATTCTGAGCGTCACGCCTTATTATAACAAGCCCTCGCAAGAGGGACTCTACCAACACTTCCGCACCATCGCGGAACACTCGCCCCTGCCCGTGATCCTCTACAACATCCCGGGCCGCTCGGGGGTCAATATGACGGCCGAAACGACGCTGCGCATCGCCCGCGATCTGCCCAACGTGATCGGCGTCAAGGAGGCTTCGGGAGACATCGAACAGATGCAGCGCATCCTCGACCGACGCCCCGAAGGATTCCTCGTCCTGTCGGGCGACGACGCCATGACCGTGCCCCTCATGCGGCGCGGCGGCGACGGCATCGTCTCGGTGGCGGCGAACGCCTTCCCGAAACGCTTCATGGAGTGCGTACATCTGGCCAAAGCGGGCGACTTCGACCGTGCGGACAAGGTGTTCGGATCGTTGTCCGAGGCCGTCGCCGCACTCTTCGAGGAGGGCAACCCCGTCGGTGTGAAATGCGCACTGTCGGTCATGGGGATGATCGGCGACACGATGCGGTTGCCGTTGGTACCGGGCTCGGCAGCGCTGCGCGCGAAGTTCGAAAAACTCATCGCGAAATACGATTTGCGCTGACGTAACGTTTAAAAGAGAGGATCCCGGATGCTCCCGGGGTCGAACGAATATCGAAACATCATGAAACGACTCTTCCGAACGCTCGCAGCAATTCTCGTCGGGACACTGCTGCTCGGCATGTCGGCCGTCGAGGCCAAGGTTCCCGACGAGGACGATATCATCGACCGCACGATGGACACCGCATCGCCCTTTTATTACACAGGACTGAAGATGCGCTACGACGCCGGAGACGAAACGTTGACCGACGCCGACTACCACTACCTCTATTACGGCTACGCCTACCAGGAGGGATATCGGCCGCTGGATACCGATCCCGACCTCGACCGCCTGCTGCAATTGAGCGCCACGCTCGATCCCGACAACCCGTCGGTCGAAACGCTCGAAGCGATCGTCGAAGCGGGCGAAGCATCGTTGCGTCGCGATCCGTTCAGCCCCAAGGTTCTTAACATGATGGCTTTCGCTTACGGAGCCTTGGGCGACCGCAAGCAGGAAAAAACCTACTTCAACCGCATGAACGGCGTGTTGCGTACAATCCTCCAGTCGGGCGACGGACTTTCGCAGAAATCGCCGAGACATATTCTGATGTTCGATCACGCACTCGACGCACTTACGGCCGAAGGACTCTCCCACGACAAGGCACGCATCGTCAGCCGCTCGGTGGAATTCGTACCCCTCACGGTCCCCTACACCGTCGAGGGCAAGAAGCGCAAGGGATTCTACTTCGACTTCAGCCGCATCTATCGCAACAAACCCGAAGGATACACCTACAAACGGGATCGCACCTGGCAGTTCAACAATCTGAAACCCAAAGTCTATAAATAGTATGATCCTGAAACTACCCACCCGATATCTTTTTCTGCTGCTCGGTATCGCAGCCATGTCCGCCTGCCGAAAGGACGACCCCGTTACGCTGAGCCCCGACGCTTCGTTCGAAGGCATCGTGCTTGCCGGCGATCCGGGCAGCCAGGCAACTTTCACGCTCACCGCTTCGACGCAGTGGGAAATCACCGTCGACAACGACAGTTTCACGGCCTCGCCGCTCAAAGGCGGCATCGGAACCACGACCATCAAGATCACGGCGACCCAGGAAAACAAGGCTCCCGAGCGCCGCACGATCGGCATACTCACCGCACGGGCCCGCGGCGGCAAGACCTTCACCCTGCCCGTGATCCAACGGCCCGCTACGGCACCGCAGACCGTGCTGCTCTACATGCCGGGGCGCTCTCTGCTGAGCTACTACAAGAAGAACATCGAGGATATCCAGAAAGCCATCGGCACCACGGTACCGGGCGACAGCCGTCTGCTGGTCTGCTACCAGCCCGAGTCGCACACGACGGCCCGCATCGACGAAATATACTGCGAGGAAGTGACTCACGGTTGCGCGGTGAAAACATTGCGCGATTTCGACGACTTTTCGCCCTCCTCGACCGAGAGCGTCGCTCACATGCTCGCCATAGTGCAGGAACTCGCACCGGCGCACCGCTACGGCATGATCATAGGCTGCCACGGCAAGGCATGGATTCCGGCATCCGAAGGTGCGATGCCCAACATGGGCCCCGCAGCAGAAGGAACGATCCGCCCCGGAAGCAGTTGCGAGCCGTTCGGCACCCCCGTACCGGGCGCATTGCAGACCCGCTCGTTCGGCGATACGGGCCACGAAATCGACATCGCCGACTTCGCCCGGGCCGTAGCTTCGCAACCCGGACACTTCGACTACGTGATCTTCGACGCCTGCTTCATGGCCAATATCGAAACGCTCTACGACCTGCGAGAAGCCTTCGACTTCGTCGTCGCCTCGCCCTGCGAGATCATGGGCACCGGGTTCCCCTATAAGATGATTATCCCCCTCCTCTTCGGCCAGCGGGGTACGAACTACGACCTGGAGGCCGTCTGCAAGGCTTACTATGACTTCTATCAGTACTGTTGGCAGGAAGCCCGCACCGAACAGTCGGGGTGCATATCGCTCGCCGTGCTCTCCGAGCTCGATGCCTTGACGGATGTCATACGACGGCTGTACGCCACCCCCATGAAAAACTTCGACCCCAAGGCCATTCAGACTTACGAGGGAATGCCGACCCATCTGTTCTACGACCTGGGCGACTTCATCGGCACGGCCTACGACGATGCGGCGCTGCTCGACGAATTCCGCGAACGCATGGAAGCTGCATTCCCCACGGCCTGTCGGCTGCACACGTCGTCGTTCTACTCGGCTTACAACGGCGTGAAGAATGCCGTGCGCGACGAGGCCTACACGGGCGTAACGACCAGTGAACCGTCGACCCGCTACCGCATTCCCTTCGTGCAGAGCAATTGGCACCGAGCGACTCACTGATACGGCCGGACCGATCGCGCGGCTCCGCGCATCTTCGACGATCGGGAGCATCGCGCCGAACACGCGCAGCTGAGGGAGCGGAATTTCGGCATGAGATTCTTCGCAACCCGGATTTCAATGCGATCCCAGCCTCCGACGGCGGTACGAATGCCGTCGTTCGCAGATAAGCAGATAATCTGAAACCGACAAGGGCTGTCCGACGGATCGGACAGCCCTTGCTGCTTTTTCGAAAATGCGCTCCCCAACGGGACCAGTCTCGATTATTCGTACATGCCCGAACGGAGACGCTCCACCTCTTCGCGCGAAAGGAACCGCCAGGCTCCGCGCTTGAGGTTCTTCTTCGTCAAACCGGCGTAGTAAACGCGGTCGAGCTTGGTCACCGTATATCCGAGGAACTCGAAAATACGACGTACGATGCGGTTGCGTCCCGAGTGGATCTCAATACCGACCTCCTGTTTGTTCTCCTTGATGTAGGAAATCTCATCGGCGAAGATCTCGCCGTCCTCGAGCGTGATGCCTTCCGCGATGCGGTCCATATCGGCCCGCGTCAACGGTTTATCGAGCGTCACCTGGTAAATTTTCTTCTTTTTGTAGGAGGGATGCGTCAACTGACGCGTCATATCGCCGTCGTTGGTGAACAAGAGCAACCCGAGGCTGTTCTTGTCGAGACGTCCTACCGGATAAATCCGCTCCGTACATGCGCCCTGTACCAACTCCATGACCGTCTTTCCGGCATGGGGATCATCGAGCGAGGTAACGTAGCCCTTCGGCTTGTTGAGCACCAGGTAGACCTTTTTTTCGCCCTGCACGCGGCTGTCGTTGAACTTCACCTCGTCGGTCGGCATCACCTTCGTGCCGAGTTCCGTGACGATCACGCCGTTGACCGACACGAGTCCTGCGGTGATGAAATCGTCGGCTTCGCGGCGCGAACAGATGCCCGACTGGGCGATGAAACGGTTCAGACGCATCTCGCCCGTCTGCTTCTCAGGCGAGAACTTGGGATAGGAAACCGGTTTGTCGTCCCGACGCGCATAACCGGATTTGCCCCCGAATTTCTTGTCGCCGAATTTTCGGTCTCCATATCTCTTGTCACCGAAATTCTTACCGCCGAAATTGCCTTTCCCGGCGGGTTTGTCGCCGAAACGGTTGTTGTCGTCGCGACGCTCGCCGTATGGTTTGCGGTCGTAACCGGGTTTGTCGCCGAACTGCCGGCGCGGACGATCCTCGCCATAGCGCGGTTTGTCGCCGTAGCGGTTGCCGCTCTCCTCGCGACGCTCGCCGTAGGGCTTGCGGTCGTAAGCGGGTTTGTCGCCGAACTGCCGGCGCGGACGATCCTCGCCGTCAGCGCGGTTTGTCCGCCTGTAGCGGTTGCCCCCTCGCTCGCGTCGTTCGCCGTAAGGCTTGCGGTCGTAAGCGGGTTTGTCGCCGAACTGCCGGCGCGGACGATCCTCGCCGTAGCGCGGTTTGTCGCCGTAGCGGTTGCCGCCCTCCTCACGGCGTTCGCCGTAAGGCTTGCGATCGTAAGCGGGCCGCTCGCCGAAGGTGCGATGCGGTTTATCGAATGCAGGGCGATTGTCCTCCGTAAAATTGGGGTTGTACGAAGCCCTGCGAGGTCTCTCCGAGGCCGAATGCTCCGCATCGGCAGCATCGTTCTGCACACGCGGGCGACGCTCGACACGCTCTGCCGTAGCCGTCACGGTACGTTTGCGCTTGTCGCGTCCGAAGCGCGTAAGCACTGCTGTCGAGTCGTTTTTGGAATCTTTCATATATTTATAGAAGTTTACGCAGCAAAGGTAATTCATTTTTCGGGATTGAAGCACAATGCGTGCCCGAATTCACGGATAAATAATGCGGAAGGTTCCGAATTCGGCGTATTTGCGTTATCTTTGCGGGCTGTGAACTTCCGACTATGAACATGAATCGCGAAATACTGCGCATCGCGCTGCCGAACATCGTCTCGAACATCACCGTGCCGCTGATGGGCATCGTCTCGACAGCCATTGCAGGACACTGGGGCGCCGATTCGGCCGCCACGATCGGAGCCCTGGCCATCGGGGTGTCGATCTTCAACTTCATCTACTGGAACTGCTCGTTCGTACGCAGCGGCACGAGCGGCCTCACGGCCCAGGCCTTCGGCGCCGGAGACCGCCGCGAATGCACCAACATGCTTGCCCGAGCGATGGCCGTAGCGGGAGTAATGGGCATAGCGATGATCGCCCTGCAATATCCGATCGGCGAAACGGCGCTGCGGATGCTCAACGGCGGCGAAATGACGCGCGACTATTTCTACGCACGCATCTGGGCCGTACCGGCGGGTATCCTGCTGTTCGGATTCAACGGCTGGTTCACGGGCATGCAGAACGCCGTAATCCCCATGTGCACAGCCATCGTCGTGAACATCATCCACATTCTGTGCAGCCTGTGGTTCGCATTCGGATTCGACATGGGCATCGTCGGCATCGCCTACGCATCGGTCATCGCCCAATGGACGGGCGTGGCGCTCTCGGCCGTGCTGCTCGTCATGCGGTTCCGCGACTCGCTCACCCGCATCGACTGGCACGAAGTATTGGATTTCGGTGTTCTGCGCACCTTTTTCGCCATCAACCGCGACATCATCCTGCGCACGTTCTGTCTGGTGGCGGTCTACACTTTCTTCACCGGAGCATCGGCCCGCATGGAGAACCCCGCGCTACTGGCCGTCAATACGTTGCTGTTGCAACTTTTCACGCTCTTCTCCTACATGAACGACGGATTCGCCTTCGCGGCCGAAGCCCTCACGGGACGTTTCATCGGGGCTCGCGACGAAGCGTCGCTGGGCGACTGTCTGAAGCGGTGCATCGTCTGGGGAACGCTCATCTCGGTAGCTTTCGTCGGCATCTACCTCGGGTGGTGGCGCGAACTGGTGGGAATTTTCGTCGACCACGACGCCCCCGACGCACAGACGATCGTCGACCTGGCAGGACGTTACATCGTATGGATCATCCTCATCCCGATCGCCTCGGCCATGCCCTTCATCATGGACGGCATCATGATCGGCGCCACCGAAACCCGCGTCATGCGCAACTCGATGTTCTGGTCCACGGCAGCCTATTTCGCGATCTATTATGCCGGATATCCCCTCATCGGGAACAACGCCCTCTGGCTCGCCTTCACGCTCTACATGTTCCTGCGCGGCGTACTCCAGTATTTCATGACCGGACGCCTGCGCACGATCCGGGCAAAGGCAGCGAAATAAACTCCCCGAAAACGGAAAATCCCCGCAGGAAAGGCAGTTCCTGCGGGGATTTTCGGCATACCGAATACTAATCTCTATTCATCTTCGGCAGTTATTTCACCAGAGCGATTTCATCGATACAGAAATATACCGGGTCGAAATCGATCATGGGATTCAATCCGTCTACGGTGAATGCGAGCCGGTCCACGCGTCCCAGCGAAGTAAGATCGACCTTCATCCAATCCCGGATCGGAGCGCTGTCGGCCACCAGCGTAGCGACCACGCTGCCGGTCTCCTCGCCGGCGAGCGAACCGGTGATTTTTATCCCCCAGGTGCGTCCCTCGACAGCCGACAGATCGTAATTATAATAGGTATAAAGCATCGTCGAAGCCGCAACGTAGAGGTGATCGACCTCTCTCGGCTCCGAGGCGAACTCGATGACCGGATCGCCGTACTCGCCTCCCATCATTCCGTTGCAGTAGCAAACCGCGAAGTTGCGCGTCGAATTGGCACCCGATTTCGCATAGACGGAGAACTGATCCTTGTAGTCGAAAGCGTCCGCCGTGGTGTTGCAATTCGAGGAGAGTACGAAACCGCCCCACGAATCCGCTCGGCCGGAACCCCAGCCGGTATTATCGCAGTAATAAGAGCCGAACCAAATATTATTGTCGTACGTAAACAGAGGGCCGTCGTAAGTGAGTCCCATAACGGCATCCGGATCGCCGTACGCTTCGGCGAAGGGCTGAGCCCAGAAAACACCGTGGTGCACGGCCGCCGTAGAGCCGCCCACGACCTCGATGTCGCCCAGCATGACGGGATTGCCTTCCAAATCCGTTACATCCCCCTCGAATGATATGACATCGAACTGAGGTTTCGGGGTTTCGGAGCCCTCATCGTCCGAGCAGGCGACGAAAGCCGATGCTGCGAGCAGCAGCAGAGAGAGCGAAAAAATGTTTTTCTTCATATGAATTAAAATTAAAAAAAGCCGGGGTTTCAAAGCTGTCCGCATTCGTCGAACCGCCCGGAAATCCATGCCTCCGGCAAGCTATCCCGCAAAAAATCCACCCAGCCTTCCGATTTCCGATCTCCGATAATATATAAAGAGGTATGGTTCCATACGACTCTCCGCACGGCTTCCATGAGCCGCCGCACGACGCAATCCGTTCTCCGCAGAGTGCGTCCTAAAATCGAAGATTCCTTCCCGAGAAGGCGCAAGGCAGGTCTTCTGGCTCGTCCCTACCGCAACGCCTTCCCGGAATGAATCCAGTGGCTCAGAGCAAGTTGCGGTAACAGTCGGGACTTACAGCAGCGGGAACTGCTGCCGAATCACACGGCATTCCCTTTCAATCGCAGGGCCTCTCGACCCTTAGCGAACCATTGCGGTTGCAAAGTTATAAAATAAATTCGTATATTTGCTGCGCAAACGATAAAATTGCAACGAACATGAAACACGCATACGTATTCCCCGGTCAGGGAGCTCAGGCCGTAGGCATGGGCAAAGACCTCTACGACAACGTTCCCGAAGCGAAGGAGCTCTTCGAGAAAGCCAACGAGATCCTCGGATTCCGCATCACGGACATCATGTTCGCCGGAACGCCCGATGAACTCAAGCAGACCCGCGTCACGCAGCCCGCCGTATTCCTCCACTCGGTCATCATGGCCAAGGCGCTGGGTGTGAAACCCGATGCCGTAGCCGGACACTCGCTGGGCGAATTCTCGGCACTGGTAGTTGCCGGAGCCCTCTCGTTCGAAGACGGTCTGAAGCTCGTTTCGAAGCGCGCACAGGCCATGCAGGCCGCCTGCGAAGTGCAGCCCGGAACGATGGCCGCCGTACTCGGACTCTCCGACGAGACCGTCGAGCAACTTTGCGACACGACCGAAGGCGTAGTCGTAGCCGCCAACTACAACTGCCCGGGACAGCTCGTCATTTCGGGTGCCGAGCAGGCCGTGGATGCCGCCTGCGCAAAGGCCAAGGAGGCCGGAGCACGCCGCGCCCTGCGTCTGCCCGTAGGCGGTGCGTTCCACTCGCCCCTGATGGAACCCGCACGTCAGGAGCTGGAGAAGGCTATCGCCGAGGCTCCGTTCCAGACCTCCGCATGCCCGATCTATCAGAACGTCGACGCTAAACCCTACACCGATCCGGCACAGATCAAAGCCAATCTGATCGCACAGCTGACCGCTCCGGTACGCTGGACCTACATCGTCAAGAACATGCTCGCCGACGGCGTGACGGAATTCACGGAACTCGGCCCCGGCACGGTACTGCAAGGCCTCATCAAGAAGGTCGACGCCAACGCCGCCGTAGAGTCCAAATCGACGCTCTGAGCCTCCGGCCTATGAAAAACGCCAAGGCGCTCTTTATCCGACGGGTAGTCATCCCGAACCGACGGACTTGCTTGAAAAGAACATTCTGATTGCCAGAATGTTCTTTTTTCATCGGGACTCGAACGAAACACACCATATTAAATTTTATTAAAAATCCATTGAGTTTTTAAAAAAACTCGTTATATTTGCGAAGCTATTAGCAAACACACGGATAAGATGGCTTCACTCACCGAATTCTTCAACAAACACGCCGACGATGCTCTGAAGGGCATTACTCACAAGAACAGCATCATCAAGCGCAACATCATCGCGCACATGGCCGTCAACGGCGAATGTACGCTCTCGGAGCTCACGAAGGAGTTGCACATCAGCGTCCCGACGATCACCAAACTCGTACAGGAACTCGTTGAGGAGAATATCGTGACCGATCTGGGCAAGGTGGAGACCCCGGGCGGACGCCGACCCAATATCTTCGGACTGGCGAATTCGGCCATCTACTTCGCAGGCGTGAACGTCGGACGCGACAACATGCGTTTCATGATTACCGACCTGCAAAACAACATCATCAAGGAGGAAAACGACTACACGTTCGAACTCATAGACCGCCCCCAGTGCATCGAACGCATCTGCACGAATATCGAAAACTTCATCGCTTCGTGCGGCGTCGACCGCAACAAACTGCTGGGACTGGGTGTCTGCATGACCGGACGCGTCAACCCCGCCACAGGTCGGAGTTACAAATACTTCACCACCTCGGAACAGTCGTTGCGCGATCAGATCGAGGAGCGCGTAGGCATCCGCACGCTGCTCGAAAACGACACCCGCGCACGCTGCTACGCCGAATACACGTGCGGCAAGTCGAAAGACGAGAGCAACGTACTCTATCTCCACATGGGACGCGGCGTGGCGATCGGCATCGTCGTCGACGGCAAACTCTACTACGGCAAAAGCGGTTTCGCAGGCGAATTCGGACATATCCCCTTCTTCGACAACGAGATCATCTGCTCGTGCGGCAAAAAAGGATGCCTCGAAACCGAAGTATCGGGCATCGCCCTCGAAGAGCGCATGAGCCACCTGATCGAAAAGGGCGTCAACACGATCCTGCGCGAAAAATACGACCAGCAGAAAACCATCCACATCGACGACATCATCGCAGCAGCCAAAAACGACGACAACCTCTCGATCGAACTCATCGAGGAGGCCGGCGAGAAGGTCGGCAAAGCCATCGCGTTCCTCATCAACACGTTCAATCCCGAGACGGTAATCGTCGGCGGCAACCTCGCGGCGGCAGGCGACTACATCATGCTGCCGCTCAAGTCGGCGACGAACAAATACTCGCTCAACCTGGTTTACAAAGACACCAAGTTCCGCGTTTCGAAAATGACCGAAAGCGCGAACGCCTGGGGCGTCGCGATGCTCATTCGCAACAAGATCATCGGTTTATAACATCCGGAGATGAATATCGAAGGCCGGATCGTACGCTTGCGCGCCGTAGAGCCCGACGACGTAGAGACGATGTACGCCTGGGAGAACGATCCGCGCGTATGGCGCGTGAGCGGCACTTTGGCACCATTTTCGCGACACATACTCTCGCGATTCGTCGAGGAGCAGCAGTTCGACATTTACCAGACCCGACAGCTGCGCCTGATGATCGAAAACCCGGAAGGAGTGCCCGTCGGCACACTCGACCTCTTCGAGTTCGACCCCCGGAACCGTCGCGCAGGCGTAGGCATTCTGATCTACGACCGGTCGCAGCGGCGACGCGGGTATGCCTCGGATGCGATCGCAACGGTGGCGGATTACGCCCGAAGGGTCCTCGCGCTACACCAGCTGTGGTGCAACGTCGGCGTCGGAAACAGAGCCAGCATCGGTCTATTCCGCAACGCAGGCTTCACGCAGGCGGGCGTCAAACGCGAGTGGAACCTAACCCCCGAAGGCTTCGAAGACGAACTGACCCTGCAACTGATACTGAATTGAGAAACCTCGCAAGAAGTTATTCACCAATTTATTATCAGGTAACGCTATGAAAAAAGTTTTCGTCACGCTGGCTCTCTCGCTACTCGTCTCGGCAGGCGTATTCGCAGGCAACATCAAAAGCTCGTCGGTCCCGGCGGTCGTCAAGAGCTACATCGAGCAGACCTATCCGCCCGTCGAAACCGTAGAATGGAACTACGAAGAGAAGGGCAACTATTACAACGCGCAGTTCAAGATCGACGGTGCGAACTACGATCTGAACATTTCGCCCGCAGGCAAACTCATCAGCTCGATTTCGCAGATCGCCACCGACCAACTGCCCGAAGCCGCACGTGCCTATATCGGCAAGCAGTTCCCGGGTTTCAAAATCAAGGAGGCCCGCAAACTCTACCGCCGCGGCATGACGACCTACGAGGCCGACATCAACGGTCAGAACAGCGATCAGACGCTCACCTTCTCCGAGAGCGGCAACATACTCGAGAAGAAATTCTGAGCGACAGGGAGACTGCAACGGCGAGAATAACCGCCCGACAGCGCCCTTGGCCGGCAGGTCGGAACGCAGACCATCCGACCGAAGACCGAAACATACCGGAGACCGTGCGATGCAACCCGGCGAACACCGGCTCGCACGAAAGGGGCTGTCTAACAATAAAAGTTAGGCAGCCCTATTTTTGAGGATTCAAGAATATTAAGCAGCGGAATAAA
>CAXHRY010000038.1:0-23775 GCA_964018965.1 uncultured Alistipes sp. | reverse complement strand
TATGTGTCCTTACATAATCGCTCCTATTATTCCAACAAAAAAGTATTGATAAAACGGCACAATGTATTTCTATCCACTTTACAAATCTTGGCTATTTTTCGCCGTGATATGCCTTCTTTCAAAAGTTCTGTTATCAGAGTCTTTTTAGGATATAGTTTATATTTAGACTCGTCTGTTTTCCGACCAATCGGTCTCCCTAATACAATCCCCTCCGCTTTTTTCCTTGCCAATGCTTCTTTCGTTCTTTGGCTGATTAAATTTCGTTCAATTTCTGCCGATAATCCGAAAGCAAAAGCAAGAACTTTACTTTGTATATCCTCTCCGAGCCGATAGTTATCTTTGATTGTCCATACACGACACTCTTTTGTCATGCAGATATTCAAGATTTCCATAATCATAAAGAGATTTCTACCAAGTCGGGATAATTCACTACAAATGATAATATCATCCTTACACACTTTCCCAAGCAATCGGCCAAGTTGTCGTTTACTGTAATTTTTTGCTCCACTTATAGTTTCTTCTATCCAGTCGTTAATCACCAAATTTTGTGCTTCACAAAATTTGGCGATCTCAAATCGTTGGTTCTCAACTGTTTGTTTGTCACTGCTGACACGAATGTAACCGTAAATCATAATCTTTATATTAATATTGTTCTTACTTTTCTGATATAATAAAGAAGAAAAATCCCGGTTAAGTTGCAACTCAATCGGGATAAATCAATTAATTTCACTGGTTTTCAACGTCTTCTCCTATATCCGTTTCTTTCAGACTTAACTATTCGTGAGGCATGAAGCAAACACCTCCTCCGATACGCTTCGTCCTCATCGTCAGGTCTGCGTCCATCCCAACGAAGGTCAGAGTCGGAATTTCCTCCGCCGCCGGAGGAAATCGGTACAGGCTGGCCACCGATAAGTGCATCGGCAACGGCAAAAATTATATTGCGGATTGACGGTACAGCCAATTGGCCAAGCAAAGTATTTAGTTCGGATTCCAGTTCTTGGTTGATTTCTGAAAGGGTCTGGTTCTCCCTTTTCAGCCGGTAGAACTCACCGTAATCAGCCAGAACATTGCGTTGGGCGGCATCGACCTGCCGTACTGCATCACTCTTGTATAGTGATTCTATCTTGCGGATAATCTCGGTAAACTGCTTGGCGATGTACCGGTTCTGCCGTTCGACCCACTTATCCGTACCGAACAAGGGAACTTTCTCTGTAATTTGAGGTAATGTGAAATCAACTTTGTAGTTTCGGAACGGTTGGAGAACCGAATGTACCTTTATCGCATCATTTGTAAGCCGTTCCAATTCCTGCTCCTTTTCATTGAGTTTGTCGGCTTTGTCTTCAAGTTTGGCCTGATACTCGGCAATGAGTTTCTGAATATCCGCTTTCTGCGCCTCATACCTGTCGAGGGTTATCCTGCCGGAAACCAGTTCCTTTTCCGCCTCTTCAAGTTGGCGGCTGTAACTGAAAATCTTTGATTCCAGATGCCGCATCATGGATTGAAGCCCTTTGACTGCTTTCTCCGCTTGCTTTGCCTCTTTGGTCAATTTGCGGATATATTCGCGCTTGTTGAGGTGCTGCACATTGCGTCCGTCAATACTGTCGCCACGTTCAAGACCGTATTTGCTGCCGACATCTTCATATAGTGAAGTGTGCATATCTTTTAAAATCTTGCCATATTCAAACCGGTCTTTCCCGAACTTTGCCGACCACATCACACACTTGCGTCCACTCTTAAGGCGAACACCAACCGGAACAATCAGGGCATGGATATGCGGACTGCTCTCGTCAAGGTGAACCTGAAACCCGACAACGTTTTCCTGCCCATATCTGCGGACACACCAGTCATAGACATCCTTTGCCCAATGTTCGATTTCCTCACACCGGTGCAAGTGGCTGTTGTCGGCATTTTTCTCCAGACTGACAGTCTGATTCCCGAAGGCCATTTCAAGCGTCCTGTCATGATTGCCACCGAAGATAAACTTCGCACAACAATTCGGTTGGATTTTGCTGTCCGACTTGAAGGGCTTCCACCCCAATGCGTCCAGCCGTTCCTGCAGGCGAACTTCAAGCGGTTTCTCCTGATAGCCCAACGGGTGGATTTTACCGTCAGGGCCGATCTCGAAATTCAACTTCATTCTGGTCTTGTCATAGTGGTTGGTCAGGTCCAGATTCTTCCTGCCAATCTTCTCCTCATTCCAACGCCGTTCGTTCTCGTCGGCCTCTGCCGTGCTGAATGATTTGCCGGCTTCGACGTGCATGGCCTGTTTTCTATCTGTTGTCATAATGAATGTTCTTTTGATAAATGATTGATATTTGAGCTTGCTCACTCTGATTCGGATTCTGCCGGATGCAGAGGGGACTTTGCTGCTGTCAGGCAAAAAGTCCTTATTGTGTTATGGACTTTCTATAAAACTCCAGGAACAAGTTCCTCCGTTATTCAACAAGTTCCAACCCGAGTTCGTCAATCAACGTCTGCAATGCAGGGTTACGCCGAATCATCTGCTGGAGAATCTGACATTTAGTAGGAACGGTCAGAAAGAAGTCGGCAATATCCAATCCTGCCTCACGCTGGTCGTCGGTTGCCATACGCTCCAATACATCGGAAACTGCCACACGTTTGCAGATACCGGACAACAATGCGGATTTCTCTCGCCATAATTCCATCGCTCCCAAATCAGGAACAAGGGTTACCTCTCTGCCCCGAAGAACAGACATCGCTTCTTTGTTGAAACATCCGTTCTTACCTCCGGTCGCAAGCCAGATATAATCAGGAATGAAGTGGCTCATGATAACAGCTGTCTTCTCACTCTCAACAAGCATAACAGGAGACGAAGATGCCCCTTTCAGCAAATGCTCTCCAAACAAGCATTGCTTCAAATGGAAATCCGGCAAATGTAATTCCGAATGTGCCCAACAGATATATGCCTGCGGCTCTTTGATCCGATGTCCTGTTTGGGTATCGTATAGCATAATCTTGCCGGTTCTCACATTGCCTGATATATCTGTCTGCCAGAAAATTGTAGCACCTCCACATTTGGCGGATGTCCCGATCCGGTATATATTGAACAAACGCATGGTCTCTTCAGCACCGAATACATTGGAGAGGTAATGGTACAAGGGATTTATATCATAATGCGACAGGCTACGTCCGACAATATCCGGAGAGATAAAAGAGGGAACTGGCTGGACGAACTTCCGTTCCAAAGATCTCTGCCGTTCAAACCGAGAATAATCCGCTTTATTCATCATATCGGGATTGTCCCTAAAATACTCACGAGGGGTATAATGGTAGCAGCATTTATGCTCATGGTCACATTAGCCGACCCTATCCGGAAACACGACAACACCTTCCTCATCGACATATCTGACAAAGCATCTGCTTCCACCGCAGTTAGGACAGGCTATCTTGCTCCCGTAACTGTATTTCTGAAGATGAAAACGATACTCACTCATATCCGTTCGGATTTTTGTCGTTTGCATCCTGCACTTTTGCACTTTGCGGTATTTGTTCCACCGATTCATTAGAAAGAAGTGCAACAGTGCAAAGTGCAGATTGTTTTTCCTGATTGATCTTGTGGTATGTACCGTGACTGGTTTTCTCTAAAACCGGATTCGGTTGCCGGCACAATTGCTTCAACGCATAATAGACGGAACGCCTCGACAGTTCGACTTTCTTTCCGGCGACAATCGCATCTCCGGCCGTGAACACATCGTCCAACAACGACAGCCAAGCCTCTTGGGTTTCACCGTTATTGTTTGCAACAATCAGTTCCTGAATCCTGCGATAGGTATCTTCGTAATAACCGATCATCCGAATAGCAGCCTGAACGGATTCGAGCTCGATGCACTGCATAGCCCCCTCGTCTGTTGCCCATCTCAAAATCTGGAATACCAGAGACAGACGGGCGGCATTGCCGTTAAGTTTCATCTTGCGGCTTTCTACCTCCGCATCATCTTCGATGGCATTAATCTCCTCTATGATGTCATTATACCAACCATAAAAGTATTCCTCCGCTTCATCGCTCATATTCAATACAAGTGGATTCACCGTATTCCCTTTGTCGGCGCATTGACACTGTATATCCAATATCCTATTCATTATCGTCCTCCATTGCCCGACCATATCCGGCTTATGAATATTGCAATCACACCGTTTCTAACCGGAAATTCTCCGATCTTTCGGATAAACGAACAGGAAACGGTCGAGCAGACCGTTAGCAACCAGTTCGGTCTTGAATATCTCCGTCAGCAAGTTGGTCTGTACCGAGCCTATGATATTGATACACGGATTTTTGATAAGAATCGGTCTGGTTTCCGACTTGCGGATTACTTTCAAAGGTTGTCCGCTATAGGCCGTAAGCAGATCTTCGATAAGATTATTCCGATTACTATATCGCCTTACGGAATTGAACAAAGCCAGTATCTCATCGACGACCAATGCGATTCCTCGCGGATTATGCTGATGTATGCTCATCATCGCCTCCGGAGTAAAATCCGATATGACGGTCGTTACCAACTGGGGCTTTTTCAGGATGGCACAATCTTCCGCATCTCCACCGTTACGTTTGTTTCCTGATAAAGCAACCGCCTTTTCATATTCGTTCCATTCTTCATTGTATTTCTCATACATCCGGTCGTCATGCTCGCGTATCGGTCTGTATATAAATCCCAAAGGCGGAGTCTTTCCCAATCCTGGACGACCGATTAGCATCATATAAATGGAAGGACTTGTTTTCCATTCGCCCTTGATGCGGATTTGGCAGGAATTGCCGACAGCAGTAGCTACGGCAGAAAGGATAATGGATGCGGTATATTCAACATTGAAATTTTCATATCGGGCAAGATTTAGAATTATGTCTTGTATCTTGTCTGGAAACACATCCAAAAGGAGTCCAGTTTCCGGAACATGCTCAACTTCCGAGCGAAGCATATTGGTCAGATGCAGATTATCAAACATAGCCACCTCCTTCCTGCTTCGGTAAGTCGACGCCTATTGCAAAAGCATCAAAATGGAAGTGACGTAAAAATCGGTCCACATCCTCCTGCGTGTACCAATACTTGTCACCTTCACGGGAATAGCCGAGATATCCGTTGTCTCGTAATTTCGTAAGATACTTCTCCTTGATACCCAATTTCGCCATCAAGGACTTATTGTCATAAAGACAATGCGCAACCACCTTATTTGCAGATGGCAGTTTTTCCTGTCGTTCCACTATGCGGAGAATCTTTTCCAGCAATTCTCTTTCGCATATAGTCTCTACCTTTAATTTCTTTGCCATAGTAAATCTTATTATGGCTTTCCAATCCTGATGCACACTCGGACTTCAAGCCGCGTTATCTTGCCGTGACACGACTGTGCACATCGTTCCACGGCGGTGGCGAAGATAGAGAGTCCTTAAAACCTAAGAAGTTAGCATAGATTATATAACAGGTTATTCCTAATGTTAGGCTAATATTAGGATGCGCGCTTAACCGTTTGATTATAAACAAAAAGAGTAGCCGGACGGCTACTCAAAAAAGATGTCGATTTTCTGAAAATTTTTCGGCACTGTCAGGTCTTTTCTGTTTTGACGAGACTGCCCTATGTCAGAAATGTCAAATAGTGCACACAATTCGGCGTCAGGAAAGAGTTCCATTCCGAATTTCCAATAGGTCTTTGTTTCCATTTTAAGACGCTCCGGATAATTACCACAATAAATCCGACCACACATATACGCCAACAGAACTTTTGATTCATTCCATTTATAATGGGTGCCGCATTCTTCCATATAACCGGCTTCAATGGCTTTACCGAAAACTTTTTTTGCGAGTTCCGTATTCAATGTTCCTGATAAAACAATAGCAGCGTCAATACCTGCTACCAGCTCCTCCGAAACTGGAGTTCCAATGATATTACCATTTTTATTTGTTCTTCCCCTATTTTTCTCTTTCAGTATTTCTGCACAAAAGGCGAGGGCTGCGCCTGAAATCAATGTTATGATTGTCCCCCAAAATGCCGTAGAACCCGTATAGTCTTCATTGACAGGATTTATTACACCGATTCCGACAAGCAATAGAGTGCCGGCAAACAAGGCAATTGCACTTGACCAAAGAATTGTCCTTGCATATCTCTTAAAGACAAAGGATAATGTAAGTACGATGATACAAAGACCTATAACCAGAAATATTATTTGTAACATAAATATTTCACATTATTTTCGAACAAAACTGTTTATCTCAATACTATAAAACCTGAAAAATCAAATTATTTCAAGCGAAGCGAGGTCGTTTTTCAGCCGGGCGACTTCCGCAGACAGGGTTTCCGGCAGGAACCGTGCATAGACTTTCTCCGTCACGTCCGTACTTCCATGACCGAGCAGACGGCTGACAACCGACATGGATAACCCTTGGTTCAATGCGAAAACCGCGAACGAATGCCGGGCTGCGTGCATTGACAAGCTGAACGGAAGTCCGATTTGTTCTCCTGCCACGACAAGCGACTGGTTGATACATTTCGTCGCGTTGTTACGGGCTTTGTAAAGTGCTTCAGCATCATCGAGATCCAGACTTTCCTTTACCAAATTAAATACATACCGGCAACCTTCGCGTTTTTCCTGCCATTGCCGCAAGATGCGCAGAGCCGGTTCGGTAAGCGGAATCACATGACGTTTATTCGTCTTTATCATGATTTTCCGCAATTCACGTCTAGCAAAGTCAATATGCTTCCATTGCAAGGTCATAACATCTACCACACGAAGTCCGCAAGCATGAAATGCAAAGAAAAACATCTCCAGAAACTCTTTCCTGCGCGGTTCAACACAGTTTCTGTAATATTCCAGCAGGGCAGTCATCTGCTCTTTGGTCAAACTCTTGCCGTCAAATTCAGCCTCTTCCTCCGAAAGCGAAACTTTCGTCACGATGCGCATATCCTGAATCCGTGCATTGACGGCCGTATCCATCATGTTCATCTCACTGGCATATGCACACGCTTTCAATATCGGAGTCAGTGCATGGTTGATAGTGGCATCGCTGTTCTGTTTTATTTCCCTGCGCCATTCTATATAGCTGTCTAAAAGTTCCGGAGTCATTTCTCCCACATAGATTGCATCCGGTTTATATGTTCCTTGCTTGGTCGCTCGTAAAAATGTCTGGAAGATATTCATACAACCCTTTCCGTTCTCGTACCGGCTTCTTCCGATCCTGTTCCTCGAATAGTCCGATGAAAGACGTTCCTGCATAAACTCCACGAAGTCTTTGCCCTGATCCCGACGGGCAAGAGGCTTGTCAGCAAGAAAACCTGACACTACATCAGCAGTAATCTGATTGGGATGCTTTTCGTTATACTCGGCAAGCTGCGAATCTATACGCTCTACACGCGCCAGCAACAGCTGGTTGAGCCGTTTGTATTCGCTGCCATAGCTTGCGCGTAACTCGCCACGTCCTTGATTGCCGTTCTGATTACAATCGGCAACCTTCGCAAACACATTCGTCGTCTTGCGTATTATCTGCCTGTTCCATGTATATTCCAACTCGACAGGATAGGCTTTCTCTTTATCAACCTCCTTCGGTGTACGAAGGCGATACTTGCCCAACGGATATAGTCTTTTCGGTCTTCCCATATATTATCCTCCTTTTGCAATATTCCTGAGGAGAAGCAAAGATATGGAATTTTAGACAAACAAACTCCGATTTTTTGCCGTAAAAAACACAATTTAGACAAACAAACCACACCGTCTGAGACCATAAAACACCAGCGCGACAAACAAATTTTCGTCGTTCATCGCGCTGATATTTAACTATTTAAACTATTTGAGAGCGACTAATACTCCTCCTCGTTGAAGAAGAAATCGTCTTTCGAGGGGTAGTCGGGCCAAATATCTTCTATCGACTCATAGATGTCGCCTTCGTCTTCGATCTCCTGAAGGTTTTCCAATACTTCCAGCGGGGCGCCCGAGCGAATCGCGTAATCGACCAATTCCTCTTTGGTTGCGGGCCACGGTGCATCCTCCAACTTCGATGCTAACTCCAAAGTCCAATACATAATGTCGTAGTTTTACGTTTCAGCATATCTTTTTCGAGTTTCGGAAAAACTATGTCCGTCTCGAAATTTATATCGGTCGCAAATATAGAAAAAAAACGACAAATGCAACCACTTTCGCATGCAATCTTGCGCGTCGAACCGCCCGTCTGCGAACAACGCATTGTAAACCATCGTGTTGATTGCAACCGCGGTTTGCGATCCATCGATGCCGAGGCCGACTTTCCGGCGTATATTTCGATCCGCAACGCTTGCGCCGCCCTCTGCGCATCAGGGAATCCAGAGTATTTCGCCCGCATGAAAGCTCTCGGCGAGGGTGCGACCTAACAGATAAAAATAGTCTGAAAGGCGATTGAGATATATCGTGGCGCGCTCGTCGATCTCGTATATTTGAGCGGCGCGCACGGCGGCCCGCTCGGCTCGGCGGCATACGGTGCGGCACACGTGGCAGAGCGATACGCGCTCGTCGCCTCCCGGGACGGTGAATTTGTCGATTGCGGGCAGACGCTCCTGCATGGCGTCTATTTCGCGCTCCAACTCCGTGGCGTCGCATTGCAGCCGCTCCGTTTTGTCGCGGCCGCCTTCGCCCGTCGCGAGCAATGCCTCCACGGTCATGAGCCGCGACTCTATGCGTCGCAACATCTCGACGTGGGGGCGCATGTCGGCGTCCGCGGCGATTTTGTCGGCGAGCAGTGCGGTGAACGCCATCAACTCGTCCACGGTTCCGTATGCTTCCACACGTTCGTCGGTTTTGTAGACGCGCTCTCCTCCGATGAGCGACGTAAGCCCCTTGTCGCCTCCTTTGGTGTATATTTTCATAATCTGAACGATTGTTTCGGCAGGTAATTGTTAAACAATAAAAGGTATCCCCGATTGTCGATGTCGGTGCAGCGATGCTTCGCTATTATGGCGCGGCACGCCTCGTCGCGCCGACGGTCATACCAAGGCGACATTATGCAGATGGTCGCGCCCTCGGCCGAGGCTTTGGCGGCCATAGCCTCCAAACGTTCAGCCGGCACGTCGAGCGTCGCCACCGCGAAGTCGTATTGCATCGTGTCGTCGTCGGCACAATCTATGCCGAACGAGGTGTAACCGCAATGGATCATTATGTTTTGCAGTTGCACGGCCCGCCTTGCAGAGATCCCGCGGTCGGTCAGCGCGTCGAACAGCGCGGTGTCGCTCTTCGCGATTAGCGTGGAGCGCATGAATACCTGCCGCACGATGGCGTAAACGAACGGCGAATGCACGCCGTGTCCGCGAAAATATCGCGCTCGTTTCAGGTCGGCGGGGAGGTTGCGCAACCCGTAGAGACGTCGTTTTATCGTTCTGCCTGAGATCTTCATCGGATTATTTTTTCAACTGCCCCGCCAGACGTCCCGTCGAGAATGCTATTTGCATGTTGTAGCCGCCCGTATTCGCGTCCAGATCGAGCACTTCGCCTGCAAAATAGAGTCCGCCGACTTTGAGCGACTCCATCGTATACTTGTTCACCTCGTCGCAGCACACTCCGCCCGCCGTGACCACGGCGTATTCGAACGGAGCGTAGTCCGTTATGGGGAACACCATGCCTTTGAGCACCTTAATGAGTCGGTTGATCTCGGCGTCGGTCACTTTGCGGATATAGTTTTTGGAATGCACGTCCAATTCCCGCGCTATGGGAACGACCAGATTCTTGGGCACGAGTTTCCGCAGCAGTTCCGCGAAAAACTCCTCGGGCTGCATCTCCGCTATCTCGCGCTTTATTCGGTCGAACAGCGTCTCCTCGTCGAGCGCGGGTTTCATGTCGAGCACGATCTTCACTTTGCGCTCGTCGATCAGAGCGTCCACCGCGTCGCGGCTCAACCGCAATGCCACTGCGCCCTCTATGCCTCGTTCCGAGAAGCCTATTTCTCCGAACTCCTCGCGTACGACCTCGCCGTCCACGACGAGCTGCGCGCGGACATTACGGAGCAACAAGCCGTCGAGGAATTTGCGTTGCGGATGCGACGTGCGCAGAGGGGTGAGCGACGGACGCACCTCGGTTACGGTGTGGCCCAGTTCGTCGGCGAACAGATAGCCGTCGCCCGTCGAACCCGTGGCGGGGTAGCTGACGCCTCCCGTGGCGATTATCACGGCGGGAGCCTCCTCCTTGCGTTCGAAGCCGCGTTTGTTGATGTAGGTGACGCCGTACACTTTGCCGTTCGACGTCAGGATGCCGTTCACGCGGGTATCGTACATGAACGTAACGCCGTTGTCGGCGCAGTAGTCCGCCAGCGCGTTGGCTATGTCCCAAGCCTTGCCGCTGTGCGGGAAAACGCGTTGGCCGCGTTCGATATCGAGTTTCACGCCGAGACGTTCGAACAGGCGTATGGTCGCCTTATTGTTGAATTCGGCGAAGGCCACGTCGAAAAAATCGGCGTTGACGCGTATCGCTTCGCGGAACTCCTCGGGCGGACGGGCGTTGGTCAGGTTGCAACGGCCCTTTCCCGAGATGCGGATCTTGCGTCCCGCCTTCTCCATCTTCTCCATCAGAAGCACCTGCTTGCCGTTTCGGGCCGCCGTGGCCGCCGCCATCAAACCCGCCGCTCCCGCGCCTATAACTATAACGTCGTACATATCGTTTTTTTGTGTTTTGTACTATCGGCGAATCGCACGAATCTGCAGGGAATTTATCGCAGATAGTCTGTATTATCCTCGGCAAAGGTACTAATAAGTTGAGCGCAATGCCAAATTTATTTGAGCATTGTCGATGCGAAGCGCCTATGTTGCGGCGAAATAGTTATCTTTGTCCGCGATTTTTCGAGAAATACCGCTTAACTATGGATAAGATGACATATACCACCTGCGGCACGTGTTCGCGGGCGATAAACATAGAATTGGACGGCGATATCGTTCGCCGCGTGGAGTTCGTCGGGGGTTGCCACGGCAATACCCAAGGCATAGCGTCGCTCGTGGCGGGCATGCGCGCAGACGATGTCGTCGCGAAGTTGCGAGGCATCGATTGCCACGGCAAGGGCACCTCGTGCCCCGACCAGTTGGCGTGCGCGTTGCGCATCATGACCGAGAAATAGCCGCATCGGGGAGCGTTTCGGATAAAAGGAACATTATCCGAGCGTTTCCGAGCATTTCGGTTGCCTTCGTCCGTTGTATATTTGTCATCGGAAAATCAAACCCGAATTTTCATGAAAAAGATAGTCAACCCTTGGCGGGGTATGGAGCGGTATCGTTGTTTCGGATGCGATCCGCATAACGAACGGGGTCTGCGCATGGAGTTTTACGAGGACGGCGACGAGATCGTGAGCCGCTGGCGGCCGCGGCAGGAGTTTCAGGGATGGGTCGATACCCTCCACGGAGGCATTCAGGCCACGCTTGCCGACGAGATAAGCAGCTGGGTGGTATTCCGCAAGTTCCAGACCAGCGGCGTGACGTCGAAGATGGAGGTTAAGTACATGCGGCCGATCCGAACCACCGACGACCATATAACTCTGCGTGCCTCGGTGGCACGGCAGCGTCGCAACGTGGTGGATATCGAGGTGTCGATATTCGACTCCGAGGGCGCGTTGTGCACCCGCGCGTTGTGCGTCTATTTTCTGTTTCCTAAAGAGAAGGCGCGCGAGGAGTTCCACTTCTGCGACTGCAGCGTGGAGGAGTAGGGGCGGTCCGAATATAAAATATCCTCCGAACTTTCAGCGAAGTTCGGAGGACATTTCGGTTTCGGCGTCTCCTATTTCTGCAATTGCGAGTTGTCGGCCACCACCATGTTCTTGTCGATGCGCAGCGTTACGTTGCCGTCGACCTCGATGAGCAGGGTAGTCTCCTTCACCTCTTTCACCGTGCCGTATATACCGCCCGCGGTGATTATCTTGTCGCCCTTCTTGAGTCCTTCGCGGAACTTGGCCATTTCTTTGCGGCGCTTCGACTCGGGACGCCACATAAAAAAGTAGAGTACGGCTATCATGAGCAACATCATGATCCAGAAACCGCCCATTCCGGGCTGTTCGACTACAGCCGCCTGAAGCAAATTAATCATAGCAATATAAATTTAATGTGTTTCGTTTATCGTTTCCTTTCGCGACGGTCGGTCCGACGCGTCGATTTTGTCGCTTACAAATATACGCAATAATTTCCGATTATGCGATTATTCCACCTCGGCTTCGACGTATAGTTTCAAAGGTCGGGCCGAATCGGCGAAATAAAACTCCACGAGTTTCATCTGCCAGCCCTGTTGACCGTGCGAATCGAATTCGCAACGTATCTCGGTCGAGGCTTCGGGAGCCGTGGGGCGTCGGTCGTATTCGAGCGCGATGCAACCGCACGACGTGACATGCCGCAGCAGCACCATCGGGGCCTTGCCGCCGTTCACCGCGCGCAGGCTTTTCACCGCCGTTTCGCCTCGGCGCATGCGTCCGAAACGCAATGTGTCGCATATCCCCTCCTGCAACGCCTCGGGCGTCACCGTCACGCTCTGCGACGCATTGCCCGAGCCCTTGTCGGTCTGCGAGCCGCAAGATGCGACGAACAAGAGGGCCGCAACGGCGGCCGATATGTAACTGCGCTTCGTTTTCATGGTCTTCGATAATGCCTAAATCGTGCCGTACTCGACGCGTGCCGAAACAATTCGTCAGATCAAGCCTCGGCCGCTTTTGTTGATTTTGCCCTCTTCGGTGAGCGCGGCGACGATCTTGTCGAGTATTCCGTTGATGAATGTGCCGCTGCCCGGGGTCGAGTAATATTTGGCGATCTCGATGAACTCGTCGAGCGTCACCTTCACGGGGATCGACTGGAACGATACCAACTCGGCCACGGCCGTGGCCATTATCAGGTTGTCCATGAACGCTATTCGTTCCACGTCCCAGTTGCGGGTGAACTTTTCGATATATTGCAGATATGTGTCGAAATTGACGGCCGTCTTGGCGAAAAGCTCCTTCGCGAAGGCCAGATCGTCGTCGCTCTTGAACTTGGGCAAAACCTTCACCTCGCGGTGCGACTGACGTATGCCCGACAGGGTGCGCGTCACCATTACCAGCGCGAAGCCCAGATCGTCGTTCCACAGGATCGACTGCTCGTCGAGCACCTCTTCGAGCAATTCCGACCCTTCGAGTTCGCGGGTGTAGAAGTCGGTGACCAGCGCCAGATCTTCGCGGAACGAACTCTCGGTCGAGGTCATGTATTTCTTGTAGTAGTCGCTCTGCTCCAGCTGCGCGTAGAGCGATTTTATGAGCTCGGGGTACTGCGCCCACGACAGCTTGCGTGCCGCGAGGCGATCGTTCACCGAGTCGCTCTCGGCGATGAGACGCACCACGGCGTTATCGACGAATTTACGGTTTGGATTCAGATCTTCGAAAGTGGGGAGTTTCTTCTGTCTGGCCGCCTCCTGACGCTGCTCGGCGTAACGAGCCACCTCCGCGACGAGGGCGAGCATCTGGAAATAGAGGTCGTAAGTCTTGTCGATCGATGCGACGAGCGTCTTTTCCGAGGCCTGCAACGAGTCCGACTCCGACTTCATGTGGGCGTACAAGGCCTTCACGACCTTTATTCTTAGCAATCTTCTGCTTATCATATCTAATGAACCTTAATTCGGCCGCAAAGATAATACAAGCGGCCCGCACGACAAAATTTATGACGCGATTATATGCCTCTCGGGGGCGATATTCCCTGAAAGGCGCGATTTTCGCGGGCCGCGGCTGTTTCGGTCGCGACGTGTTCCGCCGCATCTTTAGAATGCCGATTCCCGCGCGTCGGGCGGATATATGACCGCCGAAATTTGTTTTGCCGCGGTTGTATGCGTATATTTGCCGAATATTTTACACATGATGAAAGTAGGTCGTATCCAAACACTGAAAGTCGCCCGCATCTCCGATTACGGATTGTATCTGGCCGACGAGGAGGGGCAGGAGGTTTTGCTCCCCAACCGTTACGTATCGCTCTCGGATGCCGTGGGCGACGAGAAGTCGGTATTCGTCTATCACGATTCGGAGGATCGTCTAATAGCCACTACCGACGAACCTCTCATAACCGAGGGGCGCGCGGCTTGTCTCAAGGTGGTGGATAAGAATGTCCACGGCGCTTTTCTCGATTGGGGCGTGTCGGGCAAGGATCTGTTTCTGCCCAACCGCAACCAGCAGGGGGGCGTCGTTGTGGGCCGCAGCTATATCGTGTGGCTCTATGTCGACAACATCACGGGCCGCTGCGTGGCGACCATGAAGTTCAAACCCTATATCGACAACGAGATAATCACCGTGTCGCCCCGTCAGAGGGTCGACGTGCTGATCGCTTCGGAGAGTCCCATCGGATTCCGCGTGATAGTCGACTCGCGCCATTGGGGCATGATCTACAAGAACCAGATCTTCAACCGCGTTTCGATAGGCGACCGCATGGAGGGTTACGTAAGCCGCGTCACGGAGGACAACCGCATCGACATCTCGCTGCGTCGCGAGGGTTACGACGGCGTGGCGGCTTCGGCAGAGAAGTTGCTGCAACTGCTTCGCGACAACAGCGGCGCGCTGCCCGTGGGCGACGACTCCGCGCCCGAGAGGGTGCATGCCTGCACGCAGATGAGCAAGAAGGTGTTCAAACGCGCGCTGGGCATGTTGCTCAAACGCGGCGACGCGGTGTCGGACGGCGAGAGCGTAAAACTTAAATAGCGTATGGCCATGCAGACTGCCGAGCGGGTTTCGGGTCGGGACATGTCGGACAACTTCGTGTTCCGACGTTCGATTCTGGCTTATCATAAGGCGGCCGAGATCGTCTCGGGCGATGTTCTGGAGATCGGGACGGGGATGGGTTACGGCATCGACGTCGTGGCTCCCGCGGCCGGCCGTTTCGTCACGGTCGACAAGACCGCGCCGCATCTCGAGGCGTCTCTGCCCGTCAATGCGGAGTTCCGCCGCATGACCGCCCCGCCGCTCGATTTCGCCGACGGCAGCTTCGACTTCGCGGTGTCGTTTCAGGTGATAGAGCATATCGAACGCGACGCCGAGTTCGTTCGCGAGGTTAGCCGCGTGCTGCGCGACGGCGGACGCTTCATCGTGTCCACGCCCAACGCGCCCATGTCGCTCACGCGTAATCCGTGGCATGTGCGCGAATACACGGCCGAGGAGTTGCGCGAACTGCTGCTGCGCCACTTCTCCGAGGTGGAGTGTTTGGGAGTGGCCGGCAACGAGCGCGTGATGGAGTACTATGCCGCCAACAAGGCGAGCGTGGAGCGCGTGGCGCGTTTCGACGTATTCGATTTGCAACACCGCCTTCCGCGCTGCCTGCTGCGAATACCTTACGACATACTGAACCGTATCAACCGTCGCCGTCTGCTGGCCGACAACCGCGACCTTACGCAATCCATAACGATGGACGATTACCGTATAGGTCCCGTTACCGAGGAGTGCTTCGACCTCTACTTCATTGCGCGAAAAGGACGATAATTTCGTATTCGGTTGAAAAAACGGCGCGAAATTTTCGTTTTATCCCGATTTGCATTATCTTTATGAATCGGGCGGCGACGGGTGTCGCGCTGCCGGCAAATACGAGTGACTTATGAGCGGAATTACCATAATAGCAGTGCTTGTCCTTTCGGGTGTCGTGGTTGGCATAATCAATACTCTCGCGGGCGGTGGATCGATCATCTCCATGACGTTGTTCATGGTGTTGGGCTTGCCCGTCGGCGTGGCGAACGGCACCAACCGTATCGCCGTGGTGTTGCAGAATCTCACCTCGTCGGTGGCTTTCCTGCGCAAACGCATGCTCGACGTGCGCAGCGGCATAAAGCTGTCGATTCCCGCCGTGGTGGGCAACATAGCGGGCTCGATGGTGGCGACCCACATCAGCGACACTGTGTTCAAGATCTGCATGTCCGTGGTGCTCACCGTGGTATTGGTATACATGATCTTCGACCGAAGCCACAAACATCCCCACATCCACGGCGGCCATCCCCTGCAACTGAAGTTCTATCACTACATATGGTTCCTGCTGCTGGGCTTTTACGGCGGATATATCTACATAGGTCTGGGTTATGCCGTGCTGGCGGTCGCCATCTGGTCGATGAAGCTCGACATTATAACCGCCAACGTGGTGAAGTGCTTCATGATCTTCGTCGCCACGCCCTTCTCGCTCGCCATATTCATGCTCAACGGTCAGGTCGATTACACTTACGGACTGTGGCACGGTTTGGGCAATGTCATAGGAGCCGTGTTCGCTTCTCATTTCGCCATGGCGTGGGGTGTGAAGTTCGTGCGATATTTTACATTGATTATTTTGCTCATCTGTTTTGCCGATCTGGTGGGTTTATTATCTTTGCAGGATATTTTGCACTCGCTGCTCACCATGTTCTGACGGTGCGGAGTCGGGTGCGGAACGCAAAGGATGAATTATGGCAATCAAGGGGGAAGACAAGATAACGGTTACGGGCGCGCGCGTCCACAATCTGAAGAATGCGGATGTCGAGATTCCGCGCAATTCGCTGGTGGTTATCACGGGATTGTCGGGATCGGGCAAATCGTCGCTCGCTTTCGACACGATCTATGCCGAGGGGCAGCGCCGCTATATGGAGACGCTCTCGACCTATGCCCGACAGTTCGTCGGCACCATGGAGCGTCCCGACGTGGATAAGATCACGGGACTCAGCCCCGTGGTGGCCATCGAGCAGAAGACGACCAACAAGAATCCCCGTTCGACGGTAGGCACCGTCACCGAGATCAACGATTTCCTCCGCCTGCTCTATGCCCGCGCCTCGCGCGCCTATTCGCCCGTCACGGACGAGGAGATGGTGCATTATACCGACGAGCAGATCCGCGATCTGATCCTCACGGGCTTCGCGGGCCGCCGCGTGGCGTTCATGGCTCCCATCGTGAAGGGACGCAAGGGCCACTATCGCGAACTGTTCGAGTCGCTGGCCAAACGCGGATACATCTATGCGCGCATCGACGGCGAGATCCGCGAGATCGCGGGGGGCATGAAGCTCGACCGTTACAAGATACACAACATTGATCTGGTCGTCGACCGTCTGGTCGTCTCCGCCGATTCGGGCGAACGCGTCATGACCTCGCTCAAGGAGGCCATGCGTCAGGGCAAGGGCACGATGGCTCTGTACGATTACGAAGCCGAGGGATTGCGTTACTATTCGCGCCATCTGATGTGCCCCTCGACGGGCGTCGCTTTCGAGGATCCCGCGCCGCACACTTTCTCGTTCAACTCGCCTCAGGGAGCCTGCCCGCGATGCAGCGGTCTGGGCGTCGAGGCGGTGTTCGATATCCGCAAGATCATCCCCGACGAGAACCGTTCGTTGCGCGACGGCGCGATCGAACCCATCGGAAAGTATAAGAACAACAAGCTGTTCGCCCTGCTGACGATGCTGGGCCGACGTTACGACTTCACGTTGGACGATCCCGCGAGCTCCATATCCGAGGAGGGTATGAACGCCATTCTGTACGGCGATCCCAAACCCCTCACGGTCGACTTGTCGGAGTTTTCGTCCGTCTCGGGGCGTCGCATGATACCTTGGGAGGGCATAGCCGAGTATGTCGACTCCACGACCGACGACGATGATTCGAAGCGCGGCCAAAAGTGGCGCGAGCAGTTCCTCATGTACCGCCCGTGCAGCGTCTGCGGCGGTACGCGCCTGAAGAAAGAGGCTTTGCAGTTCCGCATCGGCGGAAAGAACATAGCCGAAGTGTCGTCCATGTCCATAACCGATTTCGCGGAGTGGATGTCGCATGCCGAGGAGTTTTTCAATGCCAAGGAGTGGAAGATCGCGCAGGAGATCGTGAAGGAGATCCGCGAGCGTCTCCGTTTCCTGCTCGACGTGGGGTTGGGGTATCTCTCGCTGGCCCGTTCGTCGCGTTCGCTCTCGGGCGGCGAGAGCCAGCGCATACGCCTCGCGACGCAGATAGGCTCGAAACTGGTGAACGTACTCTACATTCTCGACGAGCCGAGCATCGGTTTGCACCAGCGCGACAACCGTCGTTTGATCCGCACGTTGCAGGAGCTGCGCGATGCGGGCAACTCGGTGATCGTTGTGGAGCACGACGAGGATATGATGCGTTCGGCCGACTATATCGTCGACGTGGGGCCCAAGGCGGGCCGTCGCGGCGGGCGCATCGTGGCGGCGGGAACGTTCGACGACATATTGCGTTCGGATTCGATCACGGCCGACTATTTGTGCGGCCGACGCCGGATCGAGATTCCCGCCGAGCTGCGCGAGGGTTCGGGCCAAAGCATCGTGGTGCGCGGCGCCC
This sequence comes from uncultured Alistipes sp., assembly GCA_964018965.1. Taxonomy (GTDB): domain Bacteria; phylum Bacteroidota; class Bacteroidia; order Bacteroidales; family Rikenellaceae; genus Alistipes. The sequence continues at coordinate 5,551 of CAXHRY010000038.1, read as the reverse complement.
GCGGCAACAACCTCAAGGGCGTCGACGCGGAGTTTCCGTTGGGCAAATTCATCTGCGTGACGGGCGTGAGCGGTTCGGGCAAGTCGACTTTGGTGAACGAGACGCTGCGTCCCGTGCTGAGCCGCGAACTCTATCGCTCGTACGACAATCCGCTGCCTTACGACTCTGTGGAGGGGATCGAGAACATCGACAAGCTGGTCGTGGTGGACCAGTCGCCCATCGGGCGCACGCCGCGAAGCAATCCGGCCACCTATTCGAACGTCTTTTCCGATATCCGCAAACTCTTCGAAGCCACTCCCGACGCGCAGATCCGCGGGTTCAAGGCGGGCCGCTTCTCGTTCAACGTAAAGGGCGGCCGCTGCGAGGAGTGCCGCGGCGCGGGCGTGCAGACCATCGAGATGAACTTCCTGCCCGACGTTTACGTCACCTGCAAGGCGTGCGGCGGGCACCGCTATAACCGCGAGACGCTGGAGGTGAAGTACAAGGGCAAGAACATCGACGAGGTGCTGAACATGACCGTGAACATCGCCGTCGAGTTTTTCTCCAATATCCCCTCCATCTACCAGAAGCTGAAAGCCATTCAGGACGTGGGATTGGGGTATCTGACCCTCGGACAGCCCTGCACCACGCTTTCGGGCGGCGAGAGCCAGCGCATAAAGTTGGCGGCCGAGTTGTCGAAGCGCGACACGGGACGTACGCTCTACATCCTCGACGAACCTACCACGGGATTGCATTTCGAGGATATACGTCAGTTGCTGGAGGTGATAAACAAACTGGTCGACCGCGGCAACACGGCTATAGTCATAGAGCACAATCTGGATGTCATAAAGGTCGCCGACCATATAATCGACATAGGTCCCGAGGGCGGCGCGGGCGGCGGCCGCGTCGTCGCTACGGGCACGCCGCACGAGATAGCGATGTGCGCGGAGAGCGCGACGGGCGAATTTTTGCGGCGGATGGGAGTTTAGGCAAGGATTTTGAAAGTCGTTCGGGCATAAATCCTTTGTGCTATGAAACGACTGATGTTTTTAATGACGTGCACTCTCATGTGTACCTTTTGCGGCCCTTGCGTGAACGAGGCTGCCGCCCAGACGAGTCGCGAAGATCTCAGAAAGATGACGCACGAGCAGCGTGCAGAAAAGCGCGCCGAACGTCTCGCCGAATTCGAGAAGTATATCGACTCCGTCGTGCTCTCTCACAACTTCGAATTCAATCCCCAGACGGTGCAGCAGATGCCCGCGGGTTCGATGAAATTCCTGACCAATCCCGTCTATACCGTCACTCTGTGGCGCGGATCGCTGGATGTCTGCCTGCCGTACTATGTCGGCTATGTGCCTCCCTACCATTACGTGTTGCTGAATACGGGTATGCCGAGCGTCTCCGATTTCGTGACGAAGCAGACCGAGGAGGGTTGGGTAGTATCGTTCAAGACCTATCTCTATGCCTCGATCGAGTATACCTTCACGTTCGAGATAAACTCTCGCCACGGCAGCGCGACGCTTACCATATCCAATACGTGGTATAACCCCGTGCAGTATACGGGAACCATCACGAGGATATATTAAATTCGATTGTATCGACTCTGTTGAAAGCCGCGACGATCATCTCGTCGCGGCTTTATCGTCTGCAGCCTGCGGGGCTCGCGCCTGAGCGAATGCGAATAGCGGGCCTCCGCGGGGGGGGGAGGCGGCGGCCCGCGCGACTCGTGCGAGTCGCATTTACGGCTTGCAAACCAACGCCACGGCATGCGCCGACACCCCCTCTTCGCGTCCCTCGAATCCCATACGCTCCGTCGTGGTCGCTTTTACCGACACTCTGTCGATCCCGACTCCCATGGTCTCGGCCAGCGCGCGCCTCATCTCGTCGATATGCGGGCGCAGTTTGGGCCGCTGCATGGCTATGGTGCAGTCGACGTTCGATACGGCGTATCCTCGCTCCCCGACGACCTCCACCACGCGCCGCAGCAGTATTTTCGAGTCTATGCCCTTGAATTCGTCCGATGTGTCGGGAAAAAGTTTGCCTATGTCGCCCAGAGCCAACGCGCCGAGAAGCGCATCGCAGATGGCGTGGATCGCCACGTCGCCGTCGGAGTGGGCGACGCACCCTTTCTCGTGCGCTATCTCCACGCCGCCTATCACCAGTCTCAACCCCTCGGCCAACGCGTGTACGTCGTAGCCGTGTCCGATTCTTAAATCCATGTCGTTATGTTTTTAAACGTTTCGTAATTCCGAGTATGCACCGCCTCGCGAACGGAGGCAGCATGAGCCAAGCGGCCGATGCGATCCGCAGACGGCGGTCGGAGCAATTTATGATCTTCCCGTCGGGCCTTGCGATCGATACCGCTATCGCGATTATATCCTCGCGCCGCGCGCGTTCCGTCGCGCCGCAGTTTCCGTCTCCCGCCAATATGACTTCACTCCCCGCGCAGGCCTTTACGCGGTGCATGGCGTACGCGCCTCCGTGGCGAAAGAGCAGTATCGCCCCCTTCGCGATCTCGTGCGGTCGGTGGCGTCGTATCGTCACGCGGTCGATGCGGTCGCGCAGCAGGGGGCGCATGCTGTCGCCTCTTACGAGCATGGTGACGCTCTCTCCCCGAGCCAACAATCGCTCCACTTCGGCGAAAAAGATATCGTTCGCAACCTCTTTCTTCATATACCGAAAATCGTATCGTGAACCAATCGCGCCGCCTCCGCGTCGGGGCGGCACTCCAAATGATAAACGGGCACGGCGTTGACGATTGCCGAGAGAGTGTCGAGCATGAGGTTCTCCAATCGGTCATCGTAAGCGAATGCGGGCGGCAGCGACGGCAACAACGCTCCGACGGCCCGAGCCCCGCGCAGCCGACGGATGGAGTTGTGCGGTGCCTGACTCAGACGCACCGCGGCGCGGAGAGGGTAGCGTTCGTTTTTGTAACGCGGAGTCTTGCCGCTCCACGGCGATCCGAATGCGACGGGACGACCGTCAGTGACCGCGACGAAGGGACTGTCGTCGTTGAGGAGTTCGGCCCCTTCGATGTTTTCGCGCCACAATTTCGCGTGAGTGCTCTTTCCCGTGCCCGACTCTCCGAGGAACACGACGGCTTCGCCGTTGTGGACGATCGCCGAGGCGTGCACCGCCGCGGTGAGATGGGGCGCGAGGGCTATGTTCGCCATGAACCACAGTCCGAATCTTACGTACGGGAGCCGTGTCCCGATGTCGCACTTCATCTTTCGCTCGTCGATGTCGTAAACGAATGTCGCCCCGCGCCCGCGCCGCTCCTCTCCTATGACAAGTACGTATTCGTTTCCGATGCGTCCGAATCGGCATACTGTCGCCTCCTCGCCGAAATCGAAGCGCGTCAGCTCTTCGAAATTCGGCGCACCGTTATATGGGCCCGTCTCTATTTCGACCGCCGTTTCGGCCTCGGGATCGTATTCGACGGCGAACGGCGCGAAACTGCGCAACCCCGCCGCCGCGAGATCGGATTGCGGACCGACGAACCGTATGCGTCTGTCGGCTATGACATAATCGTTATACATGCTCTTTTCCTATTTCGATTATGCGGTCGCAGTAGCCCAGCGAGGCCTCGTCGTGGGCTATCGCGACTATGGTCAACTCCTTGTCTCGTCCCGACAGACGGGCCAAGGTGTCGTGTATGTTACGTTCAGCCTCTCGGTCGAGAGCCGAAGTCGCCTCGTCGAGAAAGAGAATGTCGGGACGTCGATACAGCGCGCGGGCGATACCGATCCGTTGCCGCTCGCCGCCCGATACGCGGCATCCCGATTCGCCGACAAGGGCGTCGATGCCCTCGGGCAGGTTGCGCGCGAACTCCGCGAGGCCTGCCGCTTCGAGCGACTCGGCCACACGCTCCGCATCGGGGAGATTCTCTCCGAAAGCGACGTTCTCGGCCAGCGTGGCGTCGGCGATGAATACATTCTGCGGCACGTATCCCGCCGAGTTCTGCCATGCGCGGCGGTTGGAGTCGTCCAGCCTTGCGCCGTCGACGAGCATTTCGCCGCCTTGCGGCTCCAACAGCCCCGCCATGATGTTCAGGAGCGTCGATTTTCCCGCTCCCGACGGGCCTTTTATTCCGACGCGCTCGCCGCGGCGAATGCGCAGCGAAAAGTCCTTCAGGACGGGCGTCGCGTCGTCGTATCCGAAAGTTATGCCGCGCAATGACAGTTCGCGCCGCAAAGGGAGCCTTTCGTCATTGCGTTCGAGGTCGCCGACATCGGACGCTTCGGACAGAACGTCTATCGTATGGCGGTTGTAACGTATTGTTGCCAGCGCGCCGAGGATGTTGCGCACCGAGGGCGCGAGACGTACGGCGGCTAAGGCGAATAGTCCGAATACGATTCGGATCTCGCCTCCGCGCATGTACGCGCCCGCGACTACCAATGCCGCCAAACCGACGGTCACGGCCGTTTCCGTCGCGCTCTGCGGCAAGGCCGCCATTGCAGCGTTGCGTTTCCGCATCTCGATGAGCCGTTCCGTGGAGCGGTCGAAATCGGCGAGCATGCGCGGAAAGGCGTTGCAGATCTCCGCGTCGGCATATCCTCCGAAGCTCTCCGCCACGCTGCGGAACTTCTCGCGCATGGCTTCGTTCTCCGCCCTGCCGCAGTCGCTCATGCGGCGTTTCACGAGTCGATAATACAACGCGGCGGCGGGAATGAACGCCCCCGCGAGCAACAGCGCGGCGACGGGATCGTACGCGAGCGTCGCGCCCGCGACGAGCAGGAGCAGAAACGTCTCGCCGACTATCGTCGCGAGCGGGCGCAATACCCCCGTGGCGAAGTTGAGGCACACGAAATTCACGTTGCGCGACAACTCCGTCGAGTTGCTGCGGCGAACGAACGCTAATCCGCGGCGGCAGTAGCTTATGTAGAGCCGTCGCGACAGATCGCGGTAGATATCGTAAACGTAATCGCGTTCGACGCGGTAGAGCGACATGTTTATCGCCCCTTTCAGCACGATGGCCGCGACGGCGGTGACCGCCGTCACAACGGCGAAGATGCGGTAGTCGCCGAAACCGAGGGACTGGTATATTCGGTCGAGCGTCGGATGCGAGCGCAGGGATTCGCCGTCGAGGATGAGCACCAGCAAGGGGACGAGCGCGGCGATGCCGAAAAAGTTGAGCGCGGCCCGCGCGAGCAGCGTGGCGATCAACGCCGCGCCGCGGCGTCCGTAACCCGAGGGGATTATATTTACGATTCTGCGATACACGGAAACAAAGATAACGAAATTATGTCGGTATTTCGACCTTCACGATCTCGCCCAGCGACAGATACCATACGTATCCCTCCACCTGCCCGTATCCCATTTCGGCGATGAGCCGCATGTACTCTCCCGTTTGCCGCAGATGGGTTTTGTGCTTGTCCGCGCCGAACTTGTAGTCGACCACCGTCACGCGGTCGCCCTTTATCATCACGCGGTCGGGGCGACGGGTCCCGATGACCGCGACGCTTATTATGTCGTTCTCGTTGCGTATCTCGTCCCAGAAATCGGGCGCGAACCACTCGGCGACTTCGGGACGGTTCAGCTCGCGGCGGATGGTCGCGGCCAGCTCCTCGGC
>CAXHRY010000037.1:0-25533 GCA_964018965.1 uncultured Alistipes sp. | reverse complement strand
AATTTATTCCGCTGCTTAATATTCTTGAATCCTCAAAAATAGGGCTGCCTAACTTTTATTGTTAGACAGCCCCTTTCCGTATGCTCCCGGACCGTTCTCGGCATTTGCCGGTCGCGGGATACTCTTTGCTGCGTCCGCATCTTTGAGGGTGCCGAAATATTTCTTAACTTTGCGGTGTTGACACCCAAAAATTCCATATCCCATCATGCAAGTACTGGTTATCGGTTCCGGCGGCCGTGAGCACGCCGTTGTGGATGCCCTGTCGCGTTCGCCGCAGGTCGACAAGATTTTTTGCGCTCCCGGCAATGCGGGCATCGCCCGCCAGGCGGAGTGCGTAGCGATTCGGGAAACCGAGGTCGAACGGCTGAGAGACTTCGCTCGCGAGAACGATATAGCGTTGACGGTCGTAGGTCCCGAAGTGGCGTTGGCGGCCGGTGTCGTGGACTGCTTCCGGGAGGCCGGGCTGCGGATCTTCGGTCCGACGAAAGCTGCGGCGCGTATCGAGTCGTCGAAAGAGTTCGCCAAGGAACTGATGGCCAAATATGCCATTCCGACGGCCGGGTTCAAGGCCTTCACCGATTATGCCGCCGCACGCGACTATGTCGCCGGGCGTCCGTTTCCTGCCGTGCTGAAATACGACGGACTGGCTGCGGGCAAAGGCGTGGTGATCGCCGCCTCGATGGAGGAGGCCGATGCCGCGCTCAAAGATATGCTGCTCGACGATAAGTTCGGCGCCGGCAAAGTCGTCGTCGAGGATTACCTCGAAGGTCCCGAATTCTCGTTCATGTGTTTCGTTTCGGGTAATCGTGTGTGGCCGATGGTTTTGGCGCAGGACCATAAGCGGGCTTACGATGGCGACAAAGGTCCCAACACGGGCGGTATGGGTGCCTATTCGCCGCTGCCCTTCATCACGGAGGAAGATCGTCGTTATGCTCTGGAACACATCATGCAGCCCGTGGCCGACGCGATGATCGCCGAGGGGTGCCCCTTTCAGGGAGTGCTGTACGGCGGTCTGATGAAGACCCCGCAAGGCATCCAGGTGATCGAGTTCAACGCCCGTTTCGGCGATCCCGAGACCGAAGTGGTGCTGCCGCGCCTGAAGAGCGATATCGTCGATATCTTCTGCGCCGTGGCCGACGGCGGCGATGTGCAGCCCGAGTGGCACGACTTCGCGACGCTGGGCATCGTCCTGGCATCGAAGGGCTATCCCGGGAGCTACGAGAAGGGTGCCGAGATCAAGGGCCTCGATGCTGTGACATGTCCGGTTTACCATATGGGTACGAAACGCGATGGCGAGCGGATCGTGACGGCCGGAGGTCGTGTGCTTTTCGTCGTGGGACGGGGTGCGACGCTCGCCGCAGCGCGTGCCGCAGCGCTTGCAGACGTGGCCCGCATCGAGTGCGACAACCTTTTCCATCGCACCGACATCGGCCACTGGGCTCTCGACGACTAAAACAAGGCGTTATCTACGACTGCCCCTTGTCGGCCTCTCGACCCTATTTTTTGCTCTTTGAGGTCGAGGCCTCGCGGCCGTTGGTTGCGTTTACAAATCCGACCTGCCCCAAGCCTCCGCATCAGGCGGGACTTCGGGTGCAACCCGCCAGGTTGCAGGGGCTGAAAATACCATGATAGAAATATAACTAAATAACGACGATATATGGCGACAATCATTAGCGGAAAAGAACTTTCGGCCCGACTGAAGGCCGATATGGCGGAGCGGGTGAAGGGATTTCCCGCGCAGTACGGGCGTGTGCCACATTTGGTCGTGATCCTCGTAGGCGAGGATCCCGGCAGCGTCTCCTACGTCACGGGCAAAGCCAAGGCCTCGGCCGAGGTGGGCATTCGCAACACGACGATCCGAAAACCCGCGACGATCTCCGAAGCCGAGTTGCTGGAGATCATCGCGCAGCTCAACGCCGATCCGGAGGTGGACGGCATTTTGGTGCAGTTGCCGCTACCCAAGCATATCGACGAGGATCGGGTAATCGCTGCCATCGACCGGGCTAAGGACGTCGACGGGTTCCATCCGTTGAACGTCGCAGCTCTGTGGCAGAAGCAGCCTTGCACGCTGCCTTGTACCCCGAAGGGTATCATCAAGATGCTGAAGACCGCAGGTGTGGAGATCGCCGGACGCGAAGTCGTCGTGATCGGTCGCAGCAACATCGTAGGACTTCCCGTCGCTAAGCTGCTGCTCGACGAGAATGCCACCGTCACCGTGGCGCACAGCCGCACGCGCGACCTCGGGGAGGTGACGCGTCGGGCCGATATCCTGGTGGTCGCCATCGGTCGTCCGCGCTTCGTCACGGCCGATATGGTGCGCGAAGGCGCCGTGGTGATCGACGTGGGCGTCAACCGCGATCCCGAGACCGGTAAGCTATGCGGCGACGTCGACTATGCTGCCATCGAGCCGCGGGCTTCGGTCATCACCCCCGTACCGGGAGGTGTCGGCCCCATGACGATCTGCTGCCTGATGGAGAACACGATCGAGTGCTTCCTCGCTTCGCGCGCGAACGAGTAGCCTTTGCTGCCCGCAGTTACAGCCCCGACCCGTTTGTGCGGTTCGGGGCTTTTCGTTGAATTTCTGCGAATTCGTCCGAAGGCATTACGTAATCGGTTGTCGCGGGGTGTTCTTTATATAGAGTTTGCGCTGTGTAAATTCTTGACCTAAACCTTACTCCTATGCGAACGATTCAAACGTGCTTCGGAGCACTGGCAGTCGTCGGTTTGCTGCTCGTCACCTCCTGCGAAAGGAGCGAATCTCCCAATCCGACCCAGCCGGTGCAGGCTCCGCCCGCTGTGGCGTCTATCACGAAATCGTCTGAGCTGACTTCCGACGATGCTGTGAAAGTGGCCGAAATGTTCAATGCGTCTAATACTTCGACGCGTGCGGCACGGAGTGTCCGCAACGTCGTAACCGTTCCCGATTCCGAAGGTCGTCCGGCGATCTATGCGGTGAACTTAGAGGACGGCTATCTGCTCGTTTCGGCGACGAAGCGCTACTATCCCGTTTTGGCACAGGTCGATCACGGAACTTTCACGCTCGACGGCGAGCGTTTCGGCCTGCATGTCGTCCTGCAGGAGATGGTCGAGACGATCGAGGCGGTGCGTGCTGACTCCACCCTTGTGCCCCAAAGCAAATACGCCTGGTTCCCTTACGAGGAGCGCACGGTTTCCCGGCCGCAAATCGCTACGACTCGGTCGGATATGGATGATCTTGTCGCTTGCCAGGATCGTTGGTATACGAAATGGGCAGATGAAGGCTGCAATTGCTATCCGCTATTCCGGAAGCCCGAGGGATTGCCGGATGCCGTCTATCAGCGTTTTTGCGAACTCGCCGACGGCGATGATCCGTGGGCTGGTACTCCTTTCAATTGTATGGAGACGGCGGTTATTACGGAGAGACAGGTACGGATTTTTAAAAATACGGGGTCGCTTGTCAAATCCAAGTGGGGGCAAGGCAGTCCGTATAATTCATTGGTGCCCAATGATAATGCTTTAGGCTGCGTAACGGTCGCAGTGGGGCAGTTGATGCGTTATTTCCAGCATCCGAGTACATTCGATTGGGGCGATATGCCTTATACCACATCTACGCCTACACTTTCTTCGTTCCTCGCACAACTCAGAACGAAGTTGGGAGTTACCAATGCTCATGGGGCGGAAATTGAGGATGCTCAGCGTGTTCTATCTGGTTATGGTTATTCTTGCGTAAAACGTGAGCATGATGCGGCAAGAGTGATACAGTCCTTGGAACAGGGAAGGCCCGTATATACTCGTGGTAGAGATAAGAGTGCCAAAAAAGGTCATGCTTGGATTATCGATGGCTATTCAAGTACCGTATCTTATACGGAATATACCCTGTATGTTTTGGATGGGGCGGCTTATCCCGATTTCGACTATTTTGAAACAGACTTTTATCGGGTAGATTATCCTTCGACGGTGCTGTTTTCTATGAATTGGGGATGGGATGGTACGCACAATGGATGGTATCAAGATAGTTATATCGGGTTGAATACAACATCCGGATATCTGAATTATTCATCCGACCGCAAAGATATTATCATAAATGGCTATTGATATGAACCGGTTAATTATTGTATTGCTTGCATTTGGTGCACTATTGAATGTTTCTTGTGAAAAGGATTATGACGGAACTATATATATCTACGATGATGCGTTCGTTTTGGAGTGCGGCGAACTCGTTCCGGCGCATCGGTATGTCGTGGATTTTCCCGCAGCGGGCGGTACGGTCGACTTGGCGATCGTCTCGTCGGGAATACATTATAACGGTCCGAAGTCTCCGTCCGATCGGTTCGATGTCGAGTTGCTGGATAAGATAGATGAAGACCCGGAATCGAAAATATTCGATTATGTCGAAAAGAAGGTGATGAATTGGAAAACCGAACGAGTCCCGAGATATCTTCAGACGCTGCGCATCTCCGCACGACCGAACAAACAACTTGTACCCAAGATTACGAAGTTGGTGATTTCTACGAGCGGGGGGCTCGAAGGTGCCCGAGCTTCCGTATCGCTCCGCCAGGCCGGTGTCGAATAACCTATTGATGTTATGAAAAACTATTAGCTATATTGCTTGCCGGTTGCGCGTTTATAACTTGTAAAACCGGCAACAAAGACGATAGCAGGTTAATAGACGGGCCGATCCTTACTTATACTGACGCATTTGTATTGGAAGAAACCGATCGACTTGTCATGGCCCATCAATATGTTATAGAGGTGCCTGTGCAGGGCGGTGCGTGCGAGCTGAAGATCGTGTCGGCGGGGATTTCGCATCCCTCGGCTGTTGAGGTGTCGGCCGGATCGTTTGACGCAGAGTTGCTCACTCTCTTTGAAAATGCGGATGTTTACGACTATATCGACGTGCTGAGAGGTCCCCACGGGAATATGACGACGGTGCAGGAACCCCGTTACCTTCAAACCATCCGTATTGTCGTTCAGATGAATGGCACAGCCAAGGAGCGGTCGGCAGTCCTGACGGTCCGCACGATGGGCGGTTTGGAAGTCGGCCTTGCGGAAATTACCCTCCGTCAGGCAGAGAGCGAATAACCTATTGCTGTTATGAAAAGATTATTGGTCATGCTGCTCGCAGGTTGTGTCCTGCTGCATACCTCGTGCAAAGAGGAGGAGGATTCGAGGCTCGGAACCAGACCGGGACACGAATGATGCGTTCGTGTCAGCAGGCGATCGACTCATCCCGGCGCATCGGTATGTCGTGGATTTCACGGCAGCGGGCGGAACGGTCGATCTGAAGATCGTTTCGTGCGGAATACAGGGTGACGGTCCGACGGCTTCGTCCGAGTGTTTCCGCGTCGAGCTGCTGGATAAGCTCAGGGAGGAGGCGATCTACGACTACACCGAATGGAAATTGAAGGACGGAACCGTCGAACAGCTTCCGAGATATCTCCAAAGGCTGCGCATCACCGCCCAGCCGAACCGGCAGGCTGCGTCCAGAAGTGCGGAGCTGGTCGTACGGTCGCAGGTCGAAAACAGCCTTTGCGGCCGTGCCGAAGCCGAAATCGTACTCCGCCAGGCGGGCGTCGAATAGTTCCGAGGGTTCGTAAATGCCCCTCCTCGCCTCAGGCGGGGCCTCCGGGTGCACTCCGCAAGGTGATCCGGGCAACTCGCTGCCCCTTGAAGTAATCCTCCTCGGCGGCCGGGAGGGGCGGGACGTAGCCTGCGAGGCGAGCGATCGCGAACCTCCGCCCGGGGTAAACTGCGGATCGTGCGGCTCAAAAAAACGCAGTTTGCAGCGAAGATCATGAATCCCATCTCTCGGCCGACCGTTTCTCGCGTCTCGCGTAGAACCGCAGTTTGCTGAAACTGAAATCAATCGTGCTTCGCGGCCCAAACGGCTGTCAGCGAGGCGGGGATGAATGGCTTAATGTGTTCGGCCGCAGTGCATAGTGCGGCCGAGGTTCTTTCGGTGGATGCGGTCCCGTCGGAGGGAGCCGCAACCGCCGCAACTGCCGCCGCACGGTTGCGTAGTCGGACCATCGCCCGGTCGGCGGCCGGATCGCCCGTACCGAAGTCGAAGCCGTCGGGCGTCTCGAATTTTACGGGACAGTCGCCCGCGAATCCGAAGCGGCGGTAGAAGTCGCGCAGCCACGGCTGCCCGGGCGTCGGGATCAGGATCGCCGCATCGTCGCCCCGTCGGTCGATCAACCGCACGGCCTCGAGCATGAGTTGCGACGCCAGCCCGCGGCCGCGGAATTCCGGTGCCGTAGCGACCCCGTATATATAGGTCGTACGCCCCAGTTCTGTGCGGAACGGCAGCAAATGTACCATCGCCGCCAGGCGTCCGTCGCACGTAGCCGTGAGCATCCTCCGGCGGCTGTAATAACGGATCAGCAGCGTATCGACGAACGATTCTTCGTCTCCGAAAGCCTCGATCCACAGCCGTTTGCTGGCGATCTCGTCGGGATGCAGTCGGATCGCCTGGAACTTGCGTTGCAGAAATGCCGGGTGGTAGGAGAGCTTGGCTCGCCGTAACCCTTCCAGTCCGAGGTCCTCTTCGCGGTCGATGAACGTGAAATGTTCGGGCAGATGCTGTGCGAAGAGTTTGTTGATGACCGTAAAGGCACCGTCGTACTCCGTGTCGGCCTTCTCGACGTGGGTGACGAACGTGCAGTCGTTGACCGCCGAACCGTAGGTGAAGGCGACTAACTTATCGCCTACGTATATACAGCCGCCGTAGAGCCCCAGTTCGTCGAAATGGGCGAAGGCGCGTTGCATGGCGCGCTGTTCGGCGCAGAGTTCTGCGGCGTGACCTTCGTGTGCGCTGCGCCAGGCGCGTTCGAGAGTCATGCACTCGTCGAAACGCTCGGGGGTAAGTACTTCGTAACGGTAGTCGGGATATTCGGTCGTGAAGCGGTTGATATGGTTGCGCTTGGGCTGGAAGCGACGTCCCGGGAGGTTGCGCAGATCGTCGGCCGCGTAGACGTAATCTTCCAGCGCGCGGTCCGATTCGAAGGCGAATTGTCCCGGGTGCCTTTCGCGCATCGCGGCGCACGCCTGCTCGGTGAGTCCGATGATGCGCAGCCGCTGCCCGTGGGCATGGGCGTCTTCGCGCAGCAGCGGCAGGACGGGGGTGAAATCGCCCTCGCCCAGGGGCTGCATGTAACCGATCCGCTCGCCGCCGTCGATGCGGAAGCGAATGACCAGAAATCCTTCGACAATGGCCCAGGCGCTGCGGTAGAGCTCCTGCCAGCAGTACATGTTGGCGAATGCGAGGTCGCAGTTCGCGATTCCGGACGGCATCGTATGGCGCTCGATGACGCTGCGGTCTTCGAGACGCACGGGACGAAACTCAATCATTGGCCGTGTAATTCTTTTGCTCGGTCCGGGTGTAGTATTGTTGCACGAGGGCCCGGAAATCCGGCAAAAGCTCGGCCTCGGTCCCTTCGGCGGAGGGGGTGTGCGTATCGTCGAAAAAGAGTACGCCCCGGTCGGTCAGCGCGCGGAATCCGCCGTCGTAGGATACCGACCAGCAGGGCCGTTGCGGTTCGTTGAAGACGTCGCGGCCGAAAGCGAAATAGGGCTCCTCGTTACCCAGCAGTCCCAGCAGCGTCGGCATCAGGTCGAGTTGCTGGACGATTTGGTCGACCTCTCCGCGCAAAGTGCCGTCGGGTGTGTATATGAAACTCAGGATATGCATGTTTCCGGGATAGGAACGGGTTTTCTCGGCGAATTTCTCGGATGATACGTGATCGGCTACGAATACAAAAACCGTGCGACGGAACCACTCCTCGCCCGAGAATCGTTCGAAAAAACGACGGAAGGCCAGATCGTCGTAGGCCACGCCGCGGTGAATCTTCGTGTAGCCTTCGGGCAGCGTCGCGGCATAGCGTTCCGGCACGACGAAGGGGTGGTGCGACGAGAGGGTGAACAGCGCTCCGAAGAACGGTTCGGGCATCCGTGCGAGCTCCTCGCCTGCGAATTGGAGAAACTCCTCGTCCCAGATGCCCCAATAGCCGTCGAAAGCTCCGGTGCCGTGTTCGGCCTCGTAATCCTCGCGGCTGACCAGCCGGTCGATGCCCGCCGAGCGGGCGTAGGCTCCGAATCCCATCGATCCGTGTTCCGAACCGCAGAAGAAAGCCGTGGAGTAACCTTTCGCCGCCAGCATCGCCGGGAGCTGACGGCTCGGGCCGAGCGACTGGGGCATCAGCACGAAAGGCGTGCGCAGCGACGGGATGCTGCCCAGAACGGAGGGCATGGCCTGTATCGAGCGGGTGCCGTTGGCATACATGCGGCGGAAGCACAATCCCTCGCGCATGAGCGAATCGAGGAAGGGGGTGAATCCCTTTTGCGGCAGGTCGGCATAAAGTTCCGGACATAAAAGAGCCGAATGTTCGGCCGACATGCTTTCCAGGATGAAAATCATGACGTTGCGGCCCTGCAGACTCCCCGCCTCGGCACCGGATACCCCGGCTATGGAGGCTGTGCCTTCGGAGCGTTCCGGATGATGTACGGGCGAGAAGCGTCGTTCGAGCTCCTCGGGGTCGAAATCCTTGCGGTAGCGGATTTTCCCGGCGCTCCCCACGGTGCGCAGGATGCAGAACGGATTGCTCAGGATCAGGTTTGCGCGGTTGCCGTCCGCCGTGTAGAGCAGGGCGTCGGAAAGGGTGATGGGCCGCGTCATGCGGGTCATGCCGCCGCGCATGCCTGCGATGCAGAGCCCCGCTGCGACGAGCAGCAGGGCGGTGCTTCCGCCGTAGTAGGCCCAGGGACCGCGCAGTAGGCTCTCCTCGCGGATCTTTCTGCCGTAGCCCCGTGCCAGCAGCACCGTGAGGGCTGCTGCTGCGAGTGTCAGGTACCAGTTTTCGATGAGGAACTTGCCGACGAGTTGCAGCGAATTGTCGTTTCCGGCGAAGAAAATCTCCTCGGCCGTGAAACGCTTCTGCGTATAGCGGAAATAAACGCAGTCGGCCAGATTCGTCGCGACGATCAGCAGGGCGTTCGCCGCGACGTAGTAGACGTACATCGTCGTGCGGTACCAATTTTTCTCGCGCACGCGCAGCGGTAGCAGCGACAGCAGGACGAATGCCCCGTCGGCATAGATCACCGAGGCCGTGTCGAAGCGCAGCGCTCCGCGCAGCAACGTCGCAGCGTCGGACCACGAGAGCGGTCCGAGGAGCTGTGCGTTGTAGAGGTAGAATACTGCGCGGCAGAGCAGCAGCACGACGTAGAGCAGTGCGATGCGTCGCAGCAGCATGCCGAGCGGGGTGTGCGACAATCGTTTCATCGGGTGTTCCGGTTGAGGCGCGCGCTGCGGCTTGCTATTCGCAGGCCTTCAGCGACATGTCGAGCGACTTGATCTGATGCGTCAGGGCGCCGACCGAAATGAAATCCACGCCGCACTCGGCGTAGTCGCGCAGGTTTTCGAGCGTGATGCCGCCGCTCGACTCGGTTTCGCAGCGTCCGGCGACTTTCTCGACGGCCAGCCGCGTCATTTCGGGCGTAAAATTGTCGAACATGATGCGGTCGACACCTCCTGCGGCGAACACTTCGTCGATATTCTCCAAGGTGCGGACTTCGCATTCGATGGGAATGTTCTTTCCCTTGGCTGCAAGGTATTCGCGGGCGCCGCGGATGGCGTTGCCGATGCCTCCGGCGAAATCGATATGGTTGTCCTTCAGAAGGATCATATCGAACAGCCCCATGCGGTGGTTCTCTCCGCCGCCGATCTTCACGGCCATTTTGTCCAGCACGCGCATGCCGGGCGTGGTTTTGCGCGTGTCGAGTACCTTGGTGCGGAGGCCTTCGAGCCGTGCGACGTAGACTGCCGTCTGAGTTGCTACGCCGCTCATGCGCTGCATGATGTTGAGCAGGATGCGTTCGGCCTGCAACAGCGAGCGCAGACGTCCCGAGACGTAGAAAGCCACGTCGCCCGGCTTCACGCGGTCGCCGTCGCTGAGGAGCTGTTCGAACTTCATTTGGGGGTCGAGACGCTGGAGTACGAGCTGTGCGATCTCGATGCCGGCGATCGTGCCCTCCTGCTTGCACAGCAGGCGCATGCGACCCTGTTCCTCTGCGGGAATGCAGCAAAGCGACGTATGGTCTCCGTCGCCGATATCCTCCTTGATGCACAAGTCGATCAAGGCGTCTACGAAAGGTTTGTATTCGTTTTTCATCGTTCTGCGATTGATTTATGTCGTTTTCGTTTCTTCGTTTAAACGTCCGAACCGGGGTTTAATTGTCCGCGGATGCTGTTTTTTGCGCGTTTATCGGACGATGGTACCCTTGAAAGCGGCCCGGTGGTCGAGCCGTTCTTCGCCGACCGGAATCTGCGGATTGCGGCAGGTGAAGGCGACGCGCAGTTCCGATCCCGACTGTGCGAACGAAGCCTCGAAGTCGAGAATTTCGAATGCTTCGTAGGGTTTGCCGCCGATGTAGGGGACGATCGGAGTCGCCGTGCTGACGATCTCGTACACTCCCTTTTTCGATTCGCTCAGCGTGCGTAGTGCCGGCAGTACGATCGTCAGCGACATGCGCATCGACTCGGCGAACCGGATTTCGTGCAGGGTGAGGTTGAAAGTGCCGTTCTCCGCTTCGCTCATTTCGTAGCGGGCGTCGTCCATGCGGAAGGGTTCGGCGTCGGGGGTGGCGTTGCTCGTCACGGCGAGCTGTCCCTCGTAGACGGCCGAAGTGGTCAGCGGACGGTCGTCTTCGGTGTTGCAGGCTGTTGCGGCGACGAGGGCGAATAGGAACATCAGTTTTTTCATTGATACGATTATTTGCGGGTTTGTAGATGGATATGCAGAGTGACTCCGAATCGGCGGGGCTTACCGCGCTGGACGAATTCGTTGGCCATCGATTTGAAGTAGAATACGTCGTAGTGCGCTCCGGTGAGGTTGCGGGCCCAGAAGTCGATCGAATACCGCGCGTGCTCCAGACGTGCGGAGACGTCGAACAGGGCGTAGAAAGGTTGACGGCGGGTGTTGCTTTCGTTCCAGTAGATGGGTCCGGTGCCGCGCATTCCGGCATACAGCACCACGTCGCCCAGTGCTCCGACACCCGTGGGGATGGTCCACGTCGCCCCGGCCGAAAGCGTGTGCGCCGGAGCGTAGGGGATGCGGTTGCCGCGGTAGTCGACCCGTACGACGGTGCCGTCGGGCTGCTTCTCCGAGTTCTCGTAGCGGCGGAAACGGGCGTCGGTATACCCGTAGGCCAGGTCGAGGCTCACCGCGTTGCCGGGGATGATCCGCAACGCCAGCTCGGCACCGCGGCTGCACGTGCGTCCGGCGTTGGTCATCATCCGCCCGGTGGTCGTGCCTTCGGGGAATACGGTGAGCTGCTGATCGCGGCAATCGATCCAGAACAGGGCGAAGTCGCCCCGCACGGCACCCTCCATGCAGGAGAAGTGGCCGCCCAGTTCGTAGTTCCAGCTGTATTCGGGGCGGTAGCTCACCACTCGGTCGGCATCGTAAGAGGCGCCCATGCCCGAGATGCGCTGCATCATCGTCTGCTGCAACAGGTCGGAGAACATCTGCGTGTTGAACCCTCCGGCCTTGTATCCCTTCGATAGGGAGAGGTAGAGGTTGCGCCCGCTGTCGAAGTCGTAGAGCACCGAGAATTTCGGGAGCACCTCGGTGAACGATTGCCGCAGGCGGCCGTCGAGGTCGATCGTTACGGGATAGTGGGCCGTCGTGCCGTCGAGGCGGTTGGTGGCCGTGTAACCGCTCCGGGTATGGCTGCGGTAATGGAGCCGGCTCGATTCGTAATCGAAGCGTACTCCTGCGGTCAGACGCCAGCGTCCGGCCGTGAGGGTCGATTCGTGGTAGAGGGCGCCGCCCGCCGTCGGGTTGTCGAAATCGCTTTCGAGCAGCAGACGGTCGTCGTCCCACGCGTCGTAGGTGTATTGCGGGTCGTTGTCGTTGGCGTTCTTGAGGATCAGCTCCTCGATACCCGTTCGCTTGAATTCCACCGGGGCCTCCATCGACGAATTGCGGTAGAAGCCGAAAGCGCCTACCAGCCACCCGTAACGATGCTTGCCGCGCGAACGGATCACGATGTCCTCCGTCGCGGCATGTTCGCGACGTGCTTGGCGGAGCGTGAAGTAACTCAGGGGCAGGAAATCCTGGTCGAGGACCATTTCGTCGTCGGAATATTGGTAGGCCGTGATGGCTGAAACGGAGTAGCGTTCGGCGTCGTAGCGGATGGTCAGTCCGTCGCCGAGAGCCGTGCGGCGGTAGGTCGAGGGGTCGTTGTAGCGGATCTCGCCGGGGCGGATGATCGTATTTCCGGCTGCGTCGCGCTTCTCCTCGCCGACGTAGGCGTAGGGATATCCTCCCTGGTCGAGTGTCGAGAACGAGAAGGTATTTTCGACGTGCACTCCGCGGCCGTTGCGCCATTGGAATTTCCAGCGACCGCCGTGCGTGCGCTCGTCGTCGCAGCGTCGTCCCGTGGCGCGATTCTCGAAAAATCCGTCGCACGAAGCGCGGTAGGCCGCCAAGCTCATCCCCATGTCGGGCCGGAGCTTGACGTAGACCGAGGCACGGTAGCGCTGCGTGTTGCCGCTGCCGTATTCGGCCATCAGCCGCAGACCCTGATAGGAGAGGGGCGAGAGGGTGTAGATATTCACTACGCCGCCCATCGTGTTGCGGCCGTAGAGGGTCGACTGGGGGCCTCGCAGCACTTCGATACGCTCGGCGTCGGCGATCTCCGTGTCGAAATTGTCCTTGCTCAGCACCGGAACGTTATCGACGTTGAGCCCTATGACGGGCTGGTCGATGCGGGCGCCTAAACCGCGTACGTAGATCGAGGCGGTCATGCGCGATCCGTAGTCGGGAATGTGGAGGTTGGGGACGCTCTGCGAGAGCTCTTTGAGTGCGTGGATGCGCTGTCGCCGGATGTCGCGCACGCCGACGACGGTGGACGCTACGGGTTGTGCGCGCAGGACGGGACCCTGCTTGATCGCCGTGACCTGTATGCGGTCGATGCGAATCGTCGTGTCGGAGGCGGGGCGGGCTTCGTACGTCGTGCCGTCTTGTGCGTCGCCGCTCCGCGATTCGTGCGGATACGACCCTCCGGCCGCCGCACAGAGCGGCAGCAGGCAGAGCGTCGAAAGATACAGTCGGCCTAACGCATTCATGGATTTCCGATTTCGTCTGCAAAGTAACCAAAATATTTCCGATCGTGCAATCCTCATAAATGAGGAGCGGGCACCGTGAGCCGGAAAAAATGCGGCGGCCGGGGTTCGGCGCCGCGCTGCGGCCTACTTCGAGAGTCGGAATTCCGACAGGGGTCGATAACCCGCCTCGGCCATCAATTCGTCCCACCGCGCGGGCAGCTCGATTCGGACGGTCGCCCGGCCGCCGCCCGGCATCGTCTGGACCTTGTTGCGGTTGGGGTCGCCCGTGACCAGGATCGGCGTCATCCCCGGTTGCATCGTCGGTACGGTGAGCTGCGGTTCTTTCGAGGCGCTCCAGGCCGGAGCTTCGGTCGTCCGGGCCTGCTCCGTGCGGACGATGCGGCGCAGATGCTGTTCGGGCGAATGCTTCGCGGGGTCGAACGCGCTGCCCGGATTGGCCCAGTAATTCGCATAGGCCCGCTCGGCGGCCGGACGGCGGGACGTCTCGATCAACGCAGTTTCCAGTGCCTCCTTCGAGGGGTATGTGCGTGCCAGGTCGCGGGCTACGGGTCCCGTCACGAGCACCGTGCGGTCGGTGAAGGGTTTGCCGCTGCCCAGGCCGAACTGTCCCCGCTGGGCGATATCCCAGGCCATCAACTCCATGATGCGTTCGCCGTCGGCCGTCGCGGGTGCGAGGTTGTTGCCCCACATCAGTGCGGAGGAGGCCGTAAGCGTATTGTCGTCGAGGTCGTAGCCCTGCGTCACGTGGAAGGGGGCCCATCCCGCCTCGGTGCAGGCCTGCTCGTCCTCGGCCAGGCACCAGGGCATCAGATAGCCGAAGGTGCCCATCCGATCCTGTTTGACGTAGTAGCCTGCGAGATTCATCATCGCCAGGTTGATGAAACGTCCCATCGCCGCATTGCGCGGTTCGGAGATCTCGCCCTGCCCGCAGTCGATGCCCAATTGGCGCGCTACGGGGCCGTTGATCCAACAATAAGGTGTCCAGGCGTGGGTGCTGCCTAAGGTGCGGCGGAAGGAGGGATCGCCCATGGCTTGCGTGAAGGCGAGCAGCAGCGGCATGAACTCCGGCGGGCATCCCGCCATGACGCCGTTCACGGCGACGTGCCATACCAGGACATTGCGGTGGGCGATCGGCAGTACGCCTACGGTTTCGTCCCACGCCCGGTCGGTGTAGTGCAGAAACTCCTCGACGCGCTCCGGGGTCGGCGGAACGACGGGAGGTCCGTCCGACCAGCGCTCCTGAACGAAGTATCGGTTCACCTCGTCGAGCGTGCCGCCGAAGACGACGGCGCGTGCATCGCCCGCCCGGCTTTCGGCGGCACAGGCGATCTCCTCGTCGGTGATGGGGTTCGTCAGTGCCTCGACGATCTGCGGCCACAGCACGTTGCGCGTATTTTCGAGCAGTTCTTCGCGCGTGTGAGCCGCGAAGGCTCCGGGGTAGACGGCAACGCGCGGCGCCGGGACGCCGTTGTTGACGCTCGTGGCGCGGACCTGCTCGACGAATCCCGGTGCGGCGATCGTCACGGCCGGGATGCCGAGATACTCGGCCGCGATGCTCGATCCGGTCTCCTTGGGGGTGCAGAGTCCGCAGCCGCCGTTGCCCGAAATCACGGCGTCGACGCCCATTTCGCGCAGTTTCTGCTGGAATTCGTCCTTCGCGCGGCGGGTCACGCCCGGTGCGGGCCAGACCCCGGCCGCACCGATCTCGCCGAGCAGAATCACCCGGGCCGTGGGGTAGTCGCGCAGGATCAGGCGCTTGATCTCGGGATGCGTCACCGAGGCCATGAAACTGCCGCCGACCACGGCGATCGTCTTGCCGTCGAGCGTCTCCGGACGCGGTGCCTGGCGGATCATCTTCACGGTGGGGTGCCCCACGGGCGATACGACGGAATAAAACGCTTCTCGGTGCTCCGGTGTTTCCGTTTCTATGCGGCAACTCTCCGTACAGACGGCTTCCGTGTCGGCCGCAGGAACCTGTGCGATTGCGCTCGTCAGCATTCCCCACGAGAGGAACATGGTCATCAGGATGTTTTTCATAGGTCGAAGGTTTTGCTGTTTTGTGCAAAATTAATTTCGAAAAGGGCATACGGCTCTTTCCGAGGCGGTCGAATGTCCTTTTCGGCGGGCGAAGCGCCTTAATTGCAGGGTGAACGGATAAAAAATCGGGTGAGTCGAGATTTTCCCTCTGCGAAACGTTGCGAATAACGAATATTTCGTTATCTTTGCATCCGGTGAAATTGGTTAGCCAATTTCGAGACCCGAAAGCAACCGATTTAAAAAACGAAATACGATGAAAACCAATTACGAAATTCGCTATGCGGCTCATCCCGAGGATGCGAAACATTACGACACCGCGCGTCTGCGCCGCGATTTTCTGATCGAGAAGGTCTTCGCTGCCGACGAGGTGAACATGGTATACTCGATGTACGACCGTATGGTCGTGGGCGGTGCGATGCCCGTGGCCGAGGAGCTGAAACTCGAAGCCATCGATCCGCTGAAGGCCCCCTATTTCCTGACCCGCCGCGAGATGGGTATCTACAACGTCGGCGGACCCGGTGCCGTGAAGGTCGGCGATGCGGTTTACGAACTCGACTACAAGGAGGCGCTCTACCTCGGTTCGGGCGACCGCGAGGTCTATTTCGTCAGCAAGGATGCGGCGAACCCCGCCAAATTCTATTTCAACTCGCTGACGGCGCATCGCAACTACCCCGACAAGAAGGTCACCAAGGACGATGCCGTAGTAGCGCATATGGGTTCGCTCGAAGGTTCGAACGACCGCAATATCAACAAGATGCTCGTCAACCAGGTGCTTCCGACCTGCCAATTGCAGATGGGTATGACCGAGTTGCTTCCGGGCAGCGTATGGAACACGATGCCCGCGCACGTGCATTCGCGCCGCATGGAGGCCTATTTCTATTTCGAGGTGCCCGAGGACCAGGCTGTGTGCCACTTCATGGGCGAGGTCGACGAGACGCGCCATATCTGGATGCGCGGCGACCAGGCCGTGCTCTCGCCCGAATGGTCGATCCACAGCGCTGCCGCTACGCACAATTATACCTTCATCTGGGGTATGGGCGGCGAGAATCTCGACTACGGCGATCAGGATTTTTCGAAGATCACCGATCTGAAATAGGATAACGGCAATCGGCTCGGCCGACCGCATCGGTTCCCTGTTTTCGGGAGCCGGATAGGAGGGGTATTGTGTGTCGGTCGGCCGATTCTTTACGCTCGTCGGGGCGGAGCGTAATGAAATAACGGATAAACAATCTTCAATAAATCATACAATGGTAAACTTTTCTTTGGAAGGTAAGGTCGCCCTCGTAACGGGCGCCTCCTACGGAATCGGATTCGCCCTCGCTACGGCTTTCGCACGCCAGGGCGCCAAGATCGTCTTCAACGACATCAAACAGGAATTGGTCGACAAAGGTATGGCCGCCTATGCCGCCGAAGGCATCGAGGCTAAAGGTTACGTTTGCGACGTCACGAACGAGGAGCAGGTCAACGCTCTCGTGGCTCAGATCGAACAGGAGGTCGGCGTGATCGATATTCTGGTCAACAACGCCGGTATCATCAAGCGCATTCCGATGCACGAAATGTCTGCCGCAGAGTTCCGTCAGGTGATCGATATCGACCTCAACGGTCCGTTCATCGTTTCGAAGGCCGTCATTCCCTCGATGATTAAGAAGGGTCACGGCAAGATCATCAACATCTGCTCGATGATGTCGGAGCTGGGTCGTGAGACCGTTTCGGCTTACGCCGCAGCGAAGGGCGGTCTGAAGATGCTCACGCGCAACATCGCTTCGGAGTACGGCGAGTACAACATCCAGTGCAACGGTATCGGTCCGGGTTATATCGCCACGCCG
This sequence comes from uncultured Alistipes sp., assembly GCA_964018965.1. Taxonomy (GTDB): domain Bacteria; phylum Bacteroidota; class Bacteroidia; order Bacteroidales; family Rikenellaceae; genus Alistipes. The sequence continues at coordinate 8,565 of CAXHRY010000037.1, read as the reverse complement.
CAGACCGCGCCTCTGCGCGAGAAGCAGCCCGACGGTTCGCGCCATCCGTTCGACGCCTTCATCGTAGCGAAGACTCCCGCAGCCCGCTGGGGCACGCCCGAAGACCTGATGGGTCCTGCCGTGTTCCTCGCTTCGGAGGCTTCGAACTTCGTCAACGGCCACGTGCTCTACGTCGACGGCGGCATTCTGGCTTACATCGGCAAACAGCCCAAGTAAGCCTTTCGATCCCCGATTGCGGACGGCTGCCTCACGGCGGCCGTCTGTTTTTTTTGTATGGTAAAGTGGAAGGTTAAAAGTTCTTGCGAATGTCGCTGCAAGCGGCACCAAGATTCCGTGCATCCTCGTTCGCAACGCCCGGCAAAGCGACGGAGCAATTCATTTAATGATAAGCGCCGCAGTTCTGCGGAGGGCGTATCGTGGCCTGCGGGGCGAGCCTCCGTCCGGGGAAGGCTACGGCTCGCGCGATGCAAAGGATCGCAGTTTCCCGGAATAATCGTCTTCGGCGGCCGGGAGCGTCGCATCGAAGATGCGAGTCGCCGAAAGTGCAACGCCCGAGGCGTTGAGGGTGCAAGTGAAATCGTTTGCGGCTCGTGCGGTTTTCAGGGCTTCCGACTCTTATTCGATCGGACGGAAAAGGTGTGAAATAATTTGGTATTTCGATCTGAAAGTCGTAATTTTGTTTCGGCGGTTTCGCAACCTCTTCGACCCGGAGCTACGCCCCGGTCGTCGTACGGACCGACTGAAAACGCCCGGAACCGGAATATTACCCAAAACGAAAACCTATGAAGCATCTTTTACTTTGCCTCGCCCTGTTGATCGGCTCCGTGCCGACATGGGCCGACAATCCGAAAGCCAATGAAAAAGCGGTCGTTACGGCCGGAAACGCCCGTTTTACGGTTCTTACGCCGCAATTGATCCGCATGGAGTGGAGTGCCGACGGCCGATTCGAAGACCGTGCGACGCTCACGTTCGTCAATCGCGAACTTCCGGTTCCGGAATTCAAAGTCAGCGAAAGTAAATCGAAACTTACGATCCGCACCTCCGCGTTGACGCTTACGTACCTCAAGAACGGCCGGTTCTCGGCGGATAATCTCAAGGTCGTCTTCGCGCTGAACGGCAAACCCGTGACCTGGACTCCCGGCCTGGAGGATCCGCAGAACCTCATGGGTACGACCCGTACGCTCGACCGTTGCGACGGCAACAAGCTGGGCCGCGAACCGATGGAGCAGGGTCTGTTGTCGCGTGCGGGCTGGAGCCTGGTGGACGATAGCGATCGCCACGTACTGCGTGCGGACGACTCCGCCTGGAAAGAGTGGGTGGAAGCGCGTCCCGAAGGCGATCGTCAGGACCTCTACCTGTTCGCCTACGGCCACGATTACAAGCAGGCGCTGGCCGATTACCAGCTCGTTGCGGGCCGTTCGCCCCTGCCGCCGAAGTATGTCTTCGGATACTGGTGGAGCCGCTATTGGCAATACTCGGACAACGAGTTCGTCGATCTGGTGCAAAAGATCAAGTCGCTGGATATTCCGATCGACGTGCTGATCGTCGACATGGACTGGCACGAAACCTGGGGCTTGCGCAGGAAGAATTCGCCGAAGGACGAATACGGACAGCGCATCGGCTGGACGGGCTATACGTGGCAGAAAGAGCTGTTTCCCTCGCCGGCCAATTTCCTCCGGTGGACCGAGAACGAGCAGTTGAAAGTCGCGCTCAACCTTCATCCGGCATCGGGTATTCAGCCCTACGAGGATGTCTACGACGCCTTCACGAAGGAGTACGGCTGGACCGAGCAGGGCAAGAGCGTGCCGTTCCGTATCGACGAACGCAAATGGGCCGACGCCTATTTCAAGACTGTTCTCGAACCGATGGAACGCGACGGCGTGGACTTCTGGTGGCTCGACTGGCAGCAGTGGATGGAGTCGAAATATACCCCCGGGTTGTCGAACACTTTCTGGCTCAACCACACCTTCTTCCACCACGCTGCGCAGCAGAATCCCGGTCTGCGTCCCTTCATCTACCACCGTTGGGGAGGCCTGGGCAGCCATCGCTACCAGTTGGCTTTCTCGGGCGACACCTACGCCACGTGGGCTACGCTCGCGTTCCTGCCTTACTTCACGGCGACGGCTTCGAACGTGAACTACGGTTACTGGGGCCACGATATCGGCGGACATATGTTCCATGCCGATCAAAAATATACCGATCCCGAGCTTTACACCCGCTGGTTGCAGTACGGTGTCTTCACCCCGATTTTCAAAACCCATTCGACCAAGGATCCGCGTATCGAACGCTATCCCTGGCTTTTCCCCGAGCAGATGTTCGTCATGCGCGACGCCATTCGGTTGCGCTATACGCTGGCGCCTTATATCTATAATGCCGCGCGCAAGAACTACGATACGGGCGTGAGCATGTGCCGTCCGATGTATTACGACTATCCCGAGACCGACGAGGCCTATGCTTCGCCCGAACAGTTTCTTTTCGGCGACGATATCCTCGCTACGGCGATCGTCGAACCTGTCGATAGCGTGACGGGGCTGGCTTCGCGCCGTATCTGGTTCCCCGAGGGGCAGTGGTACGATTGTGCGACGGGTTCGATGTACGAGGGCGGTACTACGCGTACGCTGCGCTACAAGCTTTCGGAGAATCCCTGGTATGCCAAGGCCGGAGCGATCCTTCCGATGAATCCCGCTACGGTGAAGAATCTTCAGCAGCCGTGCGATACGCTCGTCGTGACCTTCATTCCGGGAGCCGACGGCGAACTGAACCACTACGAGGACGACGGCATGAGCCAGCAGTACGACCGTGCGTTCGCTACGACCCGCATCACGAAGCAGCAGCAGGGCAAGACGATCCGTGTGCGCATCGCAGCGCGCGAGGGCGGCTACGAAGGTGCTCCCGAGAGCCGCAGCTACGAGTTACGTTTTCCTGCGACTTTCCCGCCGCAGCGCGTGACGGTCGACGGTGTGGAGTATCCCTACGCTCGTTTCCCCAAGGCCGGTGAATGGGGCTACGATGCTTATACGCTCGCTCCTGTGGTCTATGTCCGTCCGGCGGCCTGCGATAAGGCGCTCGACGTAGTGCTGACGTTGGACGATCATGCCGTGGAACATGCTGCCGACCTCTATGGCAAAAGCGGTGTGTTCAAACGTTGCGTCGATCTGACCGTGGAGTTCAAGACCGAGCAGGGGGCCCACGGCGAAACCTATCTGCTGCTGCCCGAGGAGTATTTACGCGTGTCGCAGTGTCCCAATTTCATTCAGGAGGATCCGCGGCGCATCGTGGAATTCCTCGCTGCCTACGAACTCAACAAAGCCAAGCTCTTCGAAAAGACCGATTCGATGACGATCATCGGCGAGCAGTTCAAACGCCGCCTCCGCGAATCGATCGATAGCGTGGAGTAATGATGCTGTTTGCGTCCGATATGCTTTCGGGGCCGCCTCCGTCGTGGGGCGGCCCCGTTCGTTGCTGTTCGTTCCGCTTGCTCCCGCTTCCTTGCATTCGGAACAGGCAAGCACCTTGCAAGTCGCCGAAGATGATAAGGCTATCGCTTTGTGGTTGGAGACACGATAGTATATTGCAATAACAGATTGCATCATGGGTGAGTAAATAGTTTGCGAGCTGCCGAAGATGCAACGCGGGTGGCGTCGGTTTTGGGGCGAAAGTTTTTTGTCAATTGTTTTGCGGGCGAGCAGCCTGCGGAGGAACTCGATGCGGTCCGCCGCCGGAGACTGCGGTCCGCGCGATCCTGCGGATCGCATTCGTTCATAGGATGACCTTTTCCGCAGGTTGCGGCTCGCGCGGCTCTTTAGAGTCGCAGTTTGCGGAAATATCTTGTTCCCGGCGGCTGATGGTGTCGTAGCCTGCGGGGCGAGCACAGCGAGCCTCCACCGGGGGGAGGCTACGGCCCGCGCGGCTCTTTAGAGTCGCAGTTTGCGGAAATATCTTGTTCCCGGCGGCTGATGGTGAGTCGTAGCCTGCGAGGCGAGCACAGTGAGCTTCCGCGGGGGGGGGAGGCTACGGCTCGCGCGGCTCAAGAGCCGCAAAAAATCTCCGCCTTCTCATTCGCTGCGCCAAGGTTGCGGCCCGCGCCCAGCTAAAAGCTGAGCGTTACGACAAATACTACAATGATAAATTGTATTGCGGGTAGGCTATGCCCCGCGCCCTGCTAAGAGATGGGCTTTACGATTGATTCTGCGGTAAAGATCATCTTCGGCGGGTGGGCCGGTCGCGCTGCAAGCGCGAGCCGCCGAAGCTGGCAAGGCGATAGCCTGGCTATGGGATAGAATAGGACATTACACTGGTAAATTGCATTGCGGGTAGGTTGCGTCCCGCGCGGGACGCAGGATCGCATTCGTTTACAGAATAACCTTTTCCGTAAGTTGCGGCCCGCGCGAATTTTTCGGATAAAACCGCCGTTATTACCGATTTCTTCGTATCTTCGCCGTCGGATATCTCCGTCTGAAGCGTTCGGACGAGGTTCCGGCAAACCGAAACCTTAATAAATTAAAACACATAATTTTCCCCTGATGGTAGAGTTATGACAACCATTAAATCTCACACCTATGACACTCAACGAATACCAGCAGCATGCCCTCGAAACGGCGATTTACCCCGACGACCGACGCATCATTTACCCCACGCTCGGACTCACGGGCGAAGCGGGCGAAGTCGCCGATAAGGTGAAGAAGGTGATCCGCGACGAACACGAAGAGTTCACCCCCGAAAAACGGCTCGAGATCGTCAAGGAGATCGGCGACGTACTGTGGTACTGCGCCACCCTCGCGCGCGACCTGGGCTACGAACTCGACGACGTTGCGCAGATGAACGTCGACAAACTCCGTTCGCGCATGGAGCGCAACCTGCTCCACGGCAGTGGCGACAACCGATAAGCGTCCCGATTTCCCGATTAAAACGAACAAACGCAATAAACAAATGGAGAACAAACAGATCTCACTGCCCGAAAACGCCTACCGCGAGCTCAAAGAAGGCGAACCGTACACGCCGCCCATGCCCGCCTCGTCGTCGCCGCGCGAGGTGACGCCCTATTCGGTCGCAATGGGCGTAGCGATGGCCGTCATCTTCTCGGCCGCCGCGGCCTTCCTCGGTCTGAAGGTAGGCCAGGTATTCGAAGCCGCCATCCCGATCGCCATCATCGCCGTAGGCATGGGCAATGTCCTGGGCAAAAAGAACATGCTCGGACAGAACGTCATCATCCAGTCGATCGGCGCCTCGTCGGGCGTGATCGTCGCCGGGGCGATTTTCACCCTCCCGGCGCTCTATATCCTCGGTCTGGAAGCCGCCTTCTGGCAGGTGTTCCTCTCGTCTCTGTTCGGCGGTCTGCTGGGCATCGTCCTCCTGATTCCTTTCCGCAAATATTTCGTCAAGGAGATGCACGGCAAATACCCCTTCCCCGAAGCCACGGCCACGACCGAAGTGCTCGTCTCGGGCGAGAAGGGCGGTAACCAGGCCAAGCTGCTCGCCGTAGCGGGACTCGTGGGCGGATTGTACGACTTCGTGGTCGGCACGTTCGGCCTCTGGACCGAAGCGGTCTCGACGCGCATCTGCACGTGGGGTGCGATGGCCGCAGACAAGTTCAAAGTGGTATTCTCGCTCAATACCTCGGCTGCCGTGCTGGGCCTCGGATACATCATCGGATTGAAATACGCCATGATAATCACGGCAGGTTCGTGCCTGGTGTGGTTTCTGATCGTACCGCTCGTAGGATCGATGGCCGACGCCATCGACCCCGCAGCGCTGGTTTCGATGCTGGGCGTCACGCGCGCCGACATCGTGGCCGATCCCGCGCGGATCTTCACGGCCGAGAACCTTTTCGCATTCATCGGTAAACCGCTGGGTATCGGCGGTATCGCCATGGCCGGTATCATCGGCATCGTGCGTCAGTCGCCGATCATCCGCCAGGCCGTAGGTCTCGCAGTTTCAGAACTGGGCGGCGGCAAACAGCAAGGCACGACGACGGAGCGCACGCAACTCGACATTCCGATGAAGCGCATCCTGGCGATCCTGATCGCCACGCTCGTCTGCGTCTTCGTCTACTTCCACTTCGGGTTGCTCGACGGCTGGGTGCAGTCCGTCACGGCACTGCTGATCGTCTTCGTCATCGCCTTTCTCTTCACTACCGTGGCGGCCAACGCCATCGCCATCGTCGGCACGAACCCCGTCTCGGGCATGACGCTCATGACGCTGATTCTCTCGTCGCTGGTGCTCGTATCGGTGGGTCTGAGCGGCACGACGGGCATGACCGCCGCACTCATCATCGGCGGCGTGGTCTGCACGGCCCTCTCGATGGCCGGAGGCTTCGTCACCGACCTGAAGATCGGCTATTGGCTCGGCACGACGCCCAAGAAGCAGGAGACCTGGAAATTCCTCGGCACGCTGGTTGCAGCGGCGACCGTCGCGGGTGTGATGATCGTGCTGAACAAATCCTACGGTTTCGTGGGCGAAGGGGCCCTCGTGGCACCGCAGGCCAATGCCATGGCCGCCGTGATCCAACCGCTCATGACCGGAGGCCAAACCCCCTGGATGCTCTACTTCTGCGGTGCGGCACTGGCGCTGGTGCTTACCTCGATCGGGGTTCCGGCCTTGGCTTTCGCGCTGGGTATGTTCATCCCCATGGAGCTCAACGCTCCGTTAGTCGTCGGCGGTCTGGTCGCCTGGTGGGTATCGAACCGCTCGAAGGACGAGGCGCTGAACAAGGCGCGTTTCGACCGCGGCACGCTGATCGCATCGGGATTCATCGCCGGCGGCGCACTGATGGGCGTCGTGAGCGCCGTGCTGAAATTCATCGGCGTGGATTGGTATCTCACGGGATGGGCATCGTCCAACGCCGCCGAGTGGACCGGTCTGGCGATGTACGTAGCCATCATTCTCTACTTCGGCTGGCACACCCTGCAAGCAAAAAAGGAGGAGTAATAACGAAATACCCTATACAATCATGGAACTCAAAGAACGATTTCTGAAATACGTCTCCTACGACACCCAGTCGTCGGAGGAGAGCACCACATTTCCCTCGACCGAGAAGCAGAAAGTCCTGCTTACGGCCCTGCGCGACGAAATGCAGACCCTCGGCATGACCGAGGTCACGATGGACCGCTACGGCTACGTGATGGGGACGATCCCCGCCACGCCGGGGTGCGAAACGGCTCCCGTCATCGGATTCATCGCCCACGTCGATACGTCGCCCGACATGAGCGGCAAGGAGATCAAACCCCGCATCGTCGAGAACTACGACGGCGGCGACCTCGTGCTGAACGGCCATCTGACGATGCGAGTGTCGGATTTCCCCGAACTGGCCTGTTTCAAGGGTCACACGCTCATCCATACCGACGGCACGACGCTGCTGGGCGCCGACGACAAGGCGGGAGTCGCCGAGATCATGACCGCCGCGGAGTATCTGCTCGCCCATCCCGAGGTGCGGCACGGCAAGATCCGCATCGGCTTCACCCCCGACGAGGAGGTGGGACGCGGCGTCGATTTCTTCGACGTGGCGGCCTTCGGCGCCGATTTCGCCTATACGGTAGACGGCGGCATGGAGGGTGAATTGGAGTACGAAAACTTCAATGCTGCGAGTGCCAAGATCGAGATTCAGGGCCGCAACGTCCATCCGGGCTATGCCAAGGGCAAGATGATAAACGCCATCGAGGTAGCCTGCGAACTGCAATCGCTGCTGCCCGCCGATCAGAAACCCCAATACACCGAGGGATACGAGGGATTCTACCACTGCGTGGGCTTCAACGGCACGGTCGAGCAGGCTGCTGTGAGCTACATCATCCGCGACCACGACAGCGAAAAGTTCGAACAGAAGAAGGTCTTCATGTGGGCTGCTGTCGATCTGCTGAAGAAGAAATACGGCGACGAAGTGCTGACCCTGACGCTTAAGGACCAGTATTTCAACATGCGCAAGATGGTCGAACCTCATCCTCAGGTGATCGACAAGGCGTTGCGGGCCATGGAACAGGCCGCGGTGAAGCCCCTCGTACGGCCCATTCGCGGCGGTACGGACGGCGCGCGGCTCTCTTTCATGGGGCTGCCTTGCCCCAACCTCTTCACGGGAGGCATGAACTTCCACGGCAAGTTCGAATACTGCTCCCTGGCGACCATGCAGCGGGCCCAGCAGGTCATTCTGAACCTGGCGACGCTTTGGGCGGAGTAGGATTCGGCGAAGGTGGAAGGCGAGAAGTGAAAGGTTTTCGCAGATGCGAGGATTTTTTCACTTGCAAAGTGCGGCTTTTTGAGCCGCGCGAGCCGTAGTCTCTCCCGAGCGCCCGACTGAGAGTCGGTTTTAGGATTGACTTTGCCGTCTGCAAAGTGCGGCTTTTTGAGTCGCGCGAGCCGTAGTCTCTCCCGAGCGCCCGACTGAGAGTCGGGTTTTAGGATTGACTTTGCCGTCTGCAAAGTGCGGCTTTTTGAGCCGCGCGAGCCGTAGTCTCTCCCGAGCACCCGACTGAGAGTCGGTTTTAGGATTGACTTTGCCGTCTGCAAAGTGCGGCTTTTTGAGTCGCGCAGTTCGCCGCTACCCCCCCCCCGGCGGCCGCCTGAAGGCCCCGGCAC
>CAXHRY010000036.1:0-25759 GCA_964018965.1 uncultured Alistipes sp. | reverse complement strand
TGCACTCTTAGAGAGTAGCAGCCCGGATGGCGGAATCGGGAGACGCGCTGGTCTCAAACACCAGTAGGTTCACCCCTGTGCCGGTTCGACCCCGGCTCCGGGTACAAAGAGGACTGATTTTCAGTCCTCTTTTCTTTTTGCTGAACCATTTGCAGAACCAAACGCCGCCATTCCCAAAATTCGAGCGGCCCCCGACCGACACCGGAGACCGCTCTGCGAACGATTTTCAAAGGTTCGTTGCATTATTTATAACTCGTCTTTTTATCGCAAGTAAACAGATTGCGATAGGTAGAATAATCAATTTCAAAATAGAAATCATCAATAAGTTCCGGGAGAGCATGTGGATACACCATGAAGCGAACAATATCTCGTCCAGAAGTACTTACGACACGTTTAAATATGATAAAATAAATCAGCGGGTATTCTGATTGCCAATAGCGTTCTGCATAGTCGGTTCCATTGGTTCTTGCGTTGGATTTATACATTGTTTCAGCAGATGAACAAAGAGTTTCACCCAAAGACAGGAAAAACGGAAACGAATATTCGGCATGTCCTTTGAACATCTTGTGGTAAAATCGAGGAGTAATGACTACTACTTCACCAGCCTCAATATTATCCATGCGGTCGTAATCATTTTCAGATACGAGCCCCGCCATCATTGTTCGGGAAAAAATCCATTCTGATTTCAGGGCCGGGTAACGCCAACTATACTCTTTGAAATCCAAAAACAGGTATCTCCGGCCTGAATATTCCCCCAAAAATAGACTGTTAAAATTATCAATCGTAACACCCTCTCCTAAATAAATAAGGGTTGTATTTTTCCTACTTTCCCATTGCCCAGTTCTACTATTTTGATGCCAATATAATGCTGATTTTATCTCTTTGCTTTTATAGGACAAAGATGCCGGAGTGCTGTCTGTTCTGTCTTGAGCAAACACGCTCAATGCACACAAAAACAGAATACTTAAACAAAGTAAATTTTTTTTCATATCTTGCTGTTCTTGGTTTGTCAAGCCATCTTCGCAAGAATGCACACAAAAAAGCGCGGGCATCCCTTGTTGGTCAAGAGGCATCGCCAAACGCCCGAAATCTCAACAAGGAAACGCCCACGCAGAACGCAGGCGTTTCACTATTGTCTTTGAGATTTCTTTTGAAATTGGCGATTTCCTTGACCTCAAACAATAGCAAACGCTATGTTACGAATATTTATGCCAAAGATAGTTATTATTTCAAACTTTCTGCAAAAATTAGCCCGGAAATGCCATCGACTCACCTAAATAAACCGACGGGCCAGCGTGGCAAGGTTTTTACTGAAGACGAAAATCACAACTGCCAGAAGCAACCAGAAGCCGCGCATTTTGGTCTGCTGCCACCATGTCAGCTTTCGTTCAATTTCGACTATCTCGGTATTCATTCGGTCTCGGTAAACGATGCTGTCTCGATAAACAATCTTCGCCTCGACCTCTACGGGATGATCTACGGCTTTATTCTCCAACGAGTGGGAGAGCGACCCGTCGGGGTTAATTCGCGCTTCAGAGGCGGCGTAGGAGGTCTCCAGACAGCTAATCGTGTCGCGCACGGTCTCTCGGATATACTCGGCCGGCACCTTGACCAGCACCGTATCGGGCACCTGTACTATGCGCTCGAGCACCTCCACCCGCACGCTGTCGAGCGACGAGGTGGCGATGTGGCGGCACGGACAGCAAGCCGATACCACGGCAAGAATGAAGATGAGCAGTAGATTTTTCATCACGCTGAAAATTTGATGTTGTTGATTCGGTTCTTCCAGCCTCGTATGAACCGGGACTGGCTGGGGTTTCGGCGTACAATGTCATCGACAAATGCAAGCCGCGCGTCGTGTATCTGGTCGAACAACTCACGGGGATTCGCCGAGTTGATGGCCGCGAGAGTCTTCGGCCCAACGATGCCATCTACGGTGACGTTGAGGATGCGCTGCACCTGCTTGATGGACGTTTTTGTACCAGACGCCCATGCCCAATCGACGACGATATTCGCGATGGATTGGTTTGCAATCTCGTCTGCACACCACGGATTCCAGTAGCCGGCTTTGAAGATTGTGAGCCATTGTTCGTTGGTAATCGACTTGAGTTGTTCAACCGTGGCATCTTTGCCGTAGAATTGCCTGAAGGTGCTGATGGTGATTCCTTTGTTGGTTGCCCCGCCGCGGTCGAGCGTGTCGTTTACAAACCCGCCTTCCCAGCGAAGAATGAAGGGTTGGAGTAGTTTAGAATTTGCCATGTTGTTAGAGTTTTTCTGGAGTTTTATTCTTGTTGTGAATTGCTCGCGTTTCGTCGAGGAGACGTATAAGGTCGAGAACTTCTTTGGGGTCATGCGTCCGCGCAATCTCGGTTATAATGTCCGCGACTTTTGCCGCCGAAGAGTGCGCCGCTCGTAGATTTTCTCGAACACTCCATCCTTCGATTGCGATTGCGATAATTGCCAAAGCTGCCGATGCGTAAGGCATCGCCCAGATGCCAAACAAAAGCGCAATTACGTCGATACACATGAAAAGGCCCGTAACCTTTCCGTAGTCTCCGAACTTGGTGAAAGTTCTTCGCAATCCATGAGAATCAATTGGCAGATTCATCGCTCGCGCTTTGCGAATGCCAGTACGCATATCAATCATAACGGCAACGAGCATGAGAAGCCAGATGATTATTTCAAGCAGGGCCGCTCGGCGAAGCACCATAGCCTCGACACCGAGCATTTCGGTAAGTACATCAAACATAAATTCTGACAATTAAAAGTAAAACAATCAATCCCAAAGATGCGTATCTATCACGATAAAGGTGAAATTACCATCATTCCAAGACGAATCGTCGCCAGTATATACCGTGAATGAATCCGCGGTACGCTTGATAACGGATGCGTAGACACCGGGGCCGTTATCGCTACGCAAAAGTTCTCCACTTAACAGCACCGTATAATTGTATGAGGATGTGAATGTACCGGGAGGGAATCTGATAGTGCAATAATGCGGCGCATTGGACATGTACGACAACTGGCATCCCCTATTCTCTGCTCCATACCAATATTGGTTGTATCGCTTCTCCTTGACAAGGTGCGGCTTGCCACCAGAAAATTCAACTTTACCAGCAAAGACGGCTTTCAGCGGAAATCCTTCCCCCAAATTAGCGACGCCGTATCGAAATCTATTGAGCACGAGCCACCCTTTGAATGAATTGCCCTCGCCAACACCGATAATATCGACACCTTCATTGGGATTGATTGTCAGGTAAGACAAACTCTCTCCGTCTTCATGGAAATAATATCCGGATGGAGCTGATGCCGATATTTTCCCAACCGCCTTTTGATTACCCCATTTAGTATTGAGTATGCAGGCCCGAAAACCGTTGTATTCAGCCGCAAAGGGCATTGTGAATGCCGTATACATTCCTCTTTCTTCACCCGGTATAACGACGCAGTTATTGTTTTGGAGTCCCAATGTCGAGACCGTTATTCCTTCGCCTTCTCCGTCCAACCGGAAATATCCATCCTGAAAAGGGGTACGGATAGCCCCTTTGATGATAACATTCTCGAAGGTGCCGCTGTGGGCTTTCAAATTGCCGTACTTATCCCATGTGATATTGCCTTTTGCAAGCTGTCCAGAGCCATCTACGCCGCTGAAATAAATCATCGTTTGTCCCGCGGAATTTGCGATTTGCACCGTCGCATTTTTCATCGACAGAACATTGGCGACCGATGCGTTCCAGTCAATATAGGTTTTGTCGTTGCCGATGCGAAACGCATTATTAAGGAAGTCCATGAAATTTTTCCCGTTGGCAGATGCAACTCGATTGGTAATTACTTGCCCCGGCAGCACCTCCGAAAACCCATACAAAGACACGTAGCTACGCTCTCCGTTAAATTCGCTATTGAGCACTCCCATTAACAAATGATAATAGCCGGTAACTTCTTCAATAGCAATAGCTTTTTCGCTGATGTAGAACTGGCCGGTCTGATTCGTCGTACTCACTTTTGCATACAAATAGAACTTCTTGTCGCCGTCCGTAAGCGGTGGCGTGTTGAAATTCGGAAGCAACCACCACATATACTCATCGGAATCGTGACTCGACGAAATAGTGTCGATGCCGAGAGTGTAATGCTGAATGACTCCGGATGGAACCGTTAGCACTTTTGTTGTCTGATTATATGTCACATTGTGAGCGACCGGGGTTCGGTCTGCAATGCCTCTAACGAATTCGAATTGCAGGCTTTTGTCTCCAATCAACATCGCCATCGTCTGAACCGCAATCGGGCTGATGGACTCCGTGAAGTTATCGAGCATTGCTTCACGGAGCATTTCGATAGTCTCCTGCGAATCGCGATACCTTCGCTTGGTGAACTGAATCGCGTCCCAATGCTTGTTATCAATGACGACTTCGCTTTCGACGACCTTATTCATCGCATTTTGGAAAGATGACGTGACCGGCGCGTTCGACAATTCGATGATTGGGGAGTGCGGATTGTTGCAGTAGTCCTTGACGCTGACAATTCGGATGAGAGAGCCTTCCGGGTTGAACTGCTCGTCGCTAAACATGACGTATGCGCCGATTCGGATTCGGCCACCGATATTCAGCCAATCTTTCTTTGCCCAAATTCCGTCGAGCACACCTTTGAAGGTGAACAAATTGCCTTCATGTTCATAGAGATACCTCGCCGCATCGCGAAACATATCCCATGATGCACCGGACTTGTCCGAGTTATTGCACACGTAGGCGTTCGGAAGCGCGATATGGAATACGGCGTATTTATCGCCGATGACCGGCTTGAAAATGTCATTCGGCATCGTTTGTCCATCAATATCCTGCGGTACAATCTCGAAACGTCGCTCCTTGTGCTTGTACTTCACCTCCAGCTCTTTACCCGCAAGCATGCCGGTCTGGAAAATGGCGGTCATTGTCTCACCGGCTATCAGGCAATCTTCAAAATTCAGCTCGTCCGGTATTGACGTGTCGATGAAATCGTAGAAATGCTTGTTTGCATCTACGACAGCGACGGACGACACAGAGCCGACGCGCTTCGGATATATGGTGCTACAATCGAGGCTATCCTCGCACTTGCTCACCAGTTCTTTGCCTTTTCGCTTGATATACAGACCGTCAGCACTTGAAACATAAGTGCGTCCCTCATACATAAGTTCCTGACTCTTTGGTAGCAATAGCTCGCTATTCCCATACTTGCTGGGGTCGATATTGTCTGTGCCGCCCTGAACGTAGAGAATCTCTACGGCCTGCTGACCGCTCTGATTCGAGCGTGATATTTCAGTTTTGAATCCATTACCGCGACCATAAGACAAGGGCAGGGGGTTATCTTTGAAATACTCAACCTTACGCAAGTTGATAGTCTTTCCGATAACCTCCCACTCCGTCTCGAAAGCATCGGCAATCATGTTCAGAGCGTCGCTGCAATAGACGTGGTTGAAAGATATAACCTGCTCGGCAGCTTCGATGCACTCACCGACCGTCCAGCCTGATTCGCGCAGGTTCATATTATCCACGAGGAGTTGGACGAACTCATGCGGCTTCGCCGTATAGGCGAACTTCAGACGTCCGTCTACCGGATTCTTGCACTTATAGCGTCCAGACCTCGCCCAGTCGTATTCCAGCGTTAGGGTATACGAAAAATTGCGAGTAGAGTTCTTCGTAAAGTTGCTGGCTTTGAGGAGTGAGAACACCTGCCCTTCATACTCCACCCACGCGCCGAGAGGAATCTCAACATGGTGCGTAAGCGAGTAGTAGAGCACGAGCTTGTCCACGCTCTTCACGGCCCGCAGGCGGTAGCTGTTATCTTCCGCCTTGACCTCAAGCTCTGTATTGCCGAAATGAATAACCATAATTAGGTGAACTGATACAATTTACCGTTGCCCATCTTCGTACACTTGATGATGGTCGTGAAAGGGAACTTGTCCTTCGGAATCTGGTCAAGTGCACTCTTGATGGCCGACGAGTTCGTGAAGAACTTGTCTTCTTTACCGTCATACTGGAATTTCACGAGGTACCTATCTCCTCCGTGTTGCGTTTTCACGTTTGCGATAAAATCGAGCACTTCGATTTCGCAGTTGAGAATTTCGGAGATAGACACTTGATTGCAGTCGAAAATCTTTTTGTCTTCGACCGGCGCAATACCTAAATCGCTGAATCGTGCCATAGCCTTACATGATTTTGAGTGCGTCGCAGTCGGAATCTACCTGCGCCTTGACCGCTTTTCGTTGCGTCAGGAAGTTCTTGTAGGCCGCGATGTACTTCTGGGCCTCTTCCCCTGAAATATCGCCGAAAACACCTTCTTTGGCGGCGTTGTAGTCGTTGATGAGCTTCTTCTCGAAATCACCGTCCCAGAGTTTCTTCACGACCGCCTCCGTGATTTTGTTGCGCGTGACCGTACTCCACACGATAACTTCGTCGCACTCCCACTTGACCGTGGCCGACCGCTCGTGCTGACCGTCGGCCTCCGCGGGTATTTCAACCTGCCGAATGTTCCACCGATAGGTGTATGACCCATTGTTATTTGCCTCGAATACCGAGGGTTTTGCGTCGTAAACTGCCATAATACTTTTCGTTTGAGATGGTTCTTAACAAATGTTGTGAATTACTGTGTTTTACCCAGCCGAGCCAACTACACAAGCCCATCATGTATTCCTTTTCGGAAATGTTGCTACGCTTGTTCAACTTGGCCGCGGCGCGGCAAAAGTTCTTTTTGATACTCTTGCGAAGCCGAGTGTGGCTGTGCCGAAAGACGAAGCCGACGTAATCAATACCACGCGCATCGACCGGAAAGACTTGATAATTGCTCTTCAATTCCAAATTAAGGTACTGGTGCAGGTAGTCGTTGATTTGAACGAGTAAGCCGTGCAGGAAGGCTTTGTCCTTGTGCAAAAACACCATGTCGTCAGCATATCGGAAGTAATACTTTACTCCGACGACCTCCTTAATCCAATGGTCGAAATAAGAGAGGTAGAGATTAGCATAATATTGGCTGAGATAATTGCCAATGGGCACGCCTTCTGCGCTGTCTATAATCTGGTCGAGGAGCCACAAGGTGTCCTTACACTTGATTTTTCGACGGACTATCTGTTTCAGTATGTCGTGGTCAATACTCGGATAGAATTTCCGTATGTCAATTTTCAAGCAGTAGCGCGTGTTCTCCACGTCCTTCAAGGCTTGAAGAACCTTTTTCTGCGCTCCGTTGATGCCTCGTTTCTTAATACACGAAAACGAATCCGTCGTGAAGACCGAAACCCAGATTGGCTCCAATACGTTCATAATCGCGTGATGTACTATTCTGTCGGGATAGTACGGCAACCTGAATATTAGCCTTTCTTTGGGTTCGTAAATAGTAAAAGTTTCGTACTGCGATGTCTTGAAATTTTTACTCTTCAGCAATTCGTGAAGCCGGAGAATATTTTCTTCGCGGTTCTTGTCATGTACGCGCACGCCATAGTTCCGGCTCTTTCCGCGCCGAGCCTTCGTGTCGGCCAGACGCAAATTGTCCAGACTGATGATTCGTTCGTATAAATTTCCAATCCGTTTCATTTCACGCTTTGCTTTTCATAATAGGAGCTTTCGGCTTCCGCCTACCAGCACCGTTTTGAGGTTTGTAATCTTTTGCCAAGAGGCAAGGTCGTCGCTCCAATTTTATTTTTTAACCTTTGAAAATCATAGGTGAGACCTGATGTTCGCATTCGCATTCGAGGGGACGTTATTCGAATTCGCGTACGCGAGGCCTGCATGCGCAGAGTTATTCGCCGTGCCGCCGAACAGGACACCACAAGAGCAACCAACCCTTTAACGAAATCCAGACGGCTTATGCCGTCTGGGGGATAAAGCAAAGGCGAGACCCGATGACCGCATCCGCACGCGAGGGGACGTGATGCGAATACTCGACCGCGAGGCCCGCACGCCCAGAGTCATTCGCCGCGCAGCCGAACAGGACACCGCGCAGAACCTTACCAGAGGCCGGGATATTCGTATAGTGGTAGTCGGTGAAATAGGTCGTACTACCACCTCCAACGGATTCCGGCATAATATCTCCATGCTCGCCGAGGATGAGGGACTTCACGTAACCTTCAGTGCGGGCCTCGAGACCGCGCATGGAATAGCCATTGTAGTTGGAATCGTTGTACTGGGACTGGTTATCACACACATAGACCTTGCTGGTGCCGCCATCAGCCGCAGACGAGATTTCAACGCTTATTCCGTCAGTCCATTGCCAGATATGTCCGAAAAGATTTTCGATACCACGGTAGCGGGGCACCATCAACTCCTTAAGGGTTGTTCCATCCTCTCCGAGAATCTGGTAGGCAACCTCGCCAGAAGCGTTGCCCAATTCGTCGGTATGGCCGCAAGGAACGAATGGATAATTGTTATTAAAGTTGGCCCATAATGTCCAATCCCATGTGGTAACACCATTGCCGATGCCGCCCTGCGCGTATCCGCTGGCGTCCTTTTGAGCGTTGAACGCTGTCTGGCAGTTGAAGTTCGCATACTCGATGTAGAACAGCCATACTACCGCTTTGTAGAGGTTGTAATCGGCGCAATTCCATTCCGTAGAACCTGCCTTGCGGTTACGAGCATAGTTACGGAAATTGGTTCTGGAGATAACCGTTGCAGGACGGCCGAGCAAGGTGCGATGCGAACCGTCCCATGTGGCGTTGTTGTTGCCGCCACGGTAATCCGCATCCATGTTGGCGACCGAGCACAACTTATTCGTACTGCGCTGTACGGTAGCTTCGTATGCGCTCATGTAGCCCTTCGGCACGAAGTGATAGCCGGGAATCGGCAAGAGACTGATTTTTGCGCGACGCTTTGTGCCGTCGGTCTCGAATTTTCGGTAGTGGGCCGGAATCTCGACCATGACCTGACCGATGGAGCCGTCAAGCGTGTGGGCCTTCCAGTTCGTCGGAGTGAGGTACTCGACGACCTTTCCGTTGTCGTTCAGGATGCAACCCTTCATAAGGGACTGCACCGGCAGGCTTTTGTGGTGCGCCACGTTGCCGATGCGCGTACAGATGGGCGATGAAACAGCCGTGTCCCACTCGATACCGTAGGCACATTGTTCTTCGAGATACGGCAGAAGGGTCGCAAGTTTGGCTTGCTTGCTCTCGCCGTCGATGTCGAGAACCTCAACGATGAGGTCGAACGGATTGGCCGTGCTGACGCTGGGTAATTCGTTCAGGCGTTTTCCGTTGTCGAACGCCGAAATGATTTGAAGCAACTTTGCTTCCTGTTCAGGTGTAAAAGCCATAATTTCTGTTATTTGAATCGTATTTCTGTTTTTCCGTTGTTCGTTGAAAGCCGAATTGAATCGGCCTTCACGAGCCGCATCCCCTTTACCTTGCGTAGTGAGCCGACAATCCTACGAAGCCTTCGGGATAGACTGATGAATACCGAGACTATCATACCTCAACTGCTGACCCACTTCCCCAGAAAATGTCGTATCTATCCAAAATGGAGACGTCGGCTCCGATGGCCTCGACTGCAAGCGGACTCCAATCGTTGAGCGTGAAGGGTGCGTCGGAGAAAACCTTTTCCTGCCAGCACTTCACATTCATCGTCATATCGAGTTGCTCTGTCTGGGCCTTCGGCCTGACGTAAATTGAGAAGGGAATCCCGTCAGGAAGCGAGAAGGGGTTATCAAGGCTTTTCACTTGGCCGTGAGCGACAATTCGGCCGCCGTTGATAAATTCGCTGATGTAACCTTTTTGTTTCATTGTCATCGGTTTATGTTAGACGAATATTTCCGCTACCGGTCAGACGGATTGCCGATGGCGCGGTCTTTCTCATGTAGGGTTCTACGACCTTGATTTCTACCGTCTGGTAAATCTCCGTGTTCTCGGTCGGAATCGCGTGAACCTTGCTAATTCCGGGGCCGCGGACAACGATACCGCCGTTCGGGAGCACCGATATTGCGTTATCGTCGGATAAGAACATGACGTTGCGGCCCGTGTTGGTCGGAAATAGTTCGTATGCGATTCGGAGAGCAGAAGGATTGCGCAGGGTTATGACCTTCGGATAAGTGAGGGTCATGGCCGTCGGAATCATCTTGTATTGGCCCACAAGGGACTCTTCAAGTTCTTCGAGCCGCGCGATGGTAGCAAGGGCCACCTCGTTGGTCTGTGCCGTTTCGTTGGCCGCATTTTCGGCTTTGCTGGCCTTGTCCTCTGCATTCGATGCTTGGGAACTCGCCAATCCTGCGGCTTGGTTGGCGGAAGATGCCGCGCGGTCTGCCGCGTCGGCCTTCGTGTTGGCGTTTTTTGCTGCGTCGTTTGCATTGTCAGCGGCAGTCTTGATGAACTCAAGAGCGATTTTCACGCTCTTGTTATCTTTATCGACTCCGATGGTAAATAGACCAATGAAAGACCCCGCAAGCGGCAATGCGCTAATTTTTATCTTCTTAATCATATATGGACAAGTTTATTGCGGACTGGTCGTCTTCTGTTATAATCAACATGCCGTTTTCCGAGGCAAGCAAATACTCTTCTCCTCTAACTCTGAATGAGGTGAACACCAGAGTCAGGTCGAAGACCCACCATATCCGACCACGCATGGGGAGGAACTTGCTGGACGTACAACTTTTGTAGTAACATGGGTATTCATATCCTGTTTTATTGACATATAGCTGTCTCTCTTCAGCGCGTGTTAGGTCGAAAAGCAATGCCTTGTAATTCCGCCAGAACTCTTCTGCGGTCGTGGCCCGGAGAGCGCATTTCAGATTCACGTCTTTGGCCTTGAACACGACAAATTCGCCGTCGTAGATTGCGCCAGACTCGCGCTGAAAATTCAGTAAGAGGTTCTGTTTGACCGCGGGCGACTTTTCTACTTCCGCGAGGCTTCCTTCAAGGATAGACACTCCATATTGACCGAGGTCTAATCCGTCAATCTCGTAACCGCACGCTCGATTCATGGTCGATTGAGGTGCGAGGTAGACATATCCTCGGAGAGGGAAATCGTCGGCAAATTGAAGCGTGAAGGTTTCTCCTCGCGAATACAATACGCGCGATTGCTGGTCGGTAAGGCGAAGCCGGAACGTCTGTTTAATTGCTGGAACCTCTAAGTCGTGATAGCTCTTGTCGGATATTTTCTCTATGAAAGCTCCGACTCGATTGGCTTTGTGGGACGCGAACTTGATTTGGAACGTTTTAGTGTCAAGCGCAGGCTCGGAGAGGTCGAACTCCTCACCGTCCTCTTCCGGCCAATCATTGCTATCAACCTTCTTCAACGCAGGATATTGCAACAGCCCAACGAGACCAGTATCAGCGATGAAAATACCGAACTGCTCGTAAGCGTCAATTCCGTCTATGTTGAACCGTCCAATCATAATACTTTCGCGTTGTCCGTCGCTTCAATTTCCACACTTCCGCTGCCTGCATTGTTCACGAATACGACAGCCCAATTCGAGGCTTTGATGCGTGCCGACGCACCGTGCATGAGTACGATTTGGTGCCTTTTGTCCGGGTCGTTGTATTCAAGCTCCGCATGGCACTCTCCTACGAGAACCACAATCGGGAGGTTCTCGACGCGCGCATCTGACTCTACGAAGATGCCGAGCCTCTCCGCGGTTTCGCTCTTGAATTTGCGACACGTTTCAATCGTAGGAAAGGAGTGCTTCGTGCAGAACTCAATTCCTTGCGGAGTAGTGAACAGCGCGAGCACCTCCTCGACGGTTTCCGTGCCTTTGAACATTGAGCAGGCACGGTACTTCTCCGCCATGTTGAACAGAGAGCGATTTTCACACTCTTCTTGGGCCTGCTTCTTGGCCTGCACCCATTGAGAGTGTATATTTTGAATCAACGTATTATCCATAACTACTTTACCTTCAATCCATCGTCCGATATTTCATCCAACTTGACACGCAATCTCGTAACTTCCTTGTCAATGCTGTCGAGCTTGTCGAGTTTCTTGCAGAACTCGGAGTTCTCCCGGATTGCATTTGTGGTCTCCAACATCTTGTCGCTAAACAGAACAAGCAATTTTACGTTCTCGTTCATCGTATATGTGTGGGACTGAATCACCGTCAGACGACCGTTATTCTCATCGACGCTCTCTTGGCTGGCGGTAGCGATACCGCGCTCCGAGGCTTCTCGGTTGGCCGCGTCGTCGGTAACGGTTATCAGATTCTTGATGCTATCGGGCAGCGCATCCCAGATTGCCTGAAACTCATCTCCAACCGAATTGAGGTCGTTCGCAAAACCGTTCATGGATTCCATGATGGCGTCGATGCCTGCAAACTCACCGTCCTTATACCACTTCGATTTGTACTTGTCGAAGATTTCGCCGAGAGGTTCTTCAAGGTACTTGCTTACCAACATGCGCTTGATGACGTCAGCGACAATATCATCAACCTTTTTGCCCCATGCCTCTGCCGCATCCTCTCCTGCTCTGAACGCCTCGATGAAGGCATCGCCCAGCTCGTTCGCGAGGTCTGCGGCACTACCGCCGATTATCTCCTCGACAGTCTCATTGATGATTTTATTGGCCTCTTCGCCGAGTTCCTGAATCTGCCGTTCCCACTCGGCTATCTGGCCGTGGTCGGTTTTCTTTTTCGCATCTTCATTACGAATCTGCTCTTGAATGAGAAGCTGCTGCTTGGCGATATTCTCCAACTGCGTTTTGGCATTGGAGAACTTCTCGGCTCCGAGTGCTTTGTCGGCCGTATATTCAATATTGGCATATGCAATCGCAAGTTTCTCGGCGGACTTCGTAAGTATCTCGTTTTGATAGGTTACTCGTCCTATCATTTGATACATCCATCCCCACGTCCTACTGCTGGAGGAGTGAAGTTTGAGAACTTCAGCCGTAACCTCGGCATATACTTGTTTGACCTTCGTCAGAATATCGAAAGTATTGCTTTGCAGCCGATTTACTTCTGCGTTGTCCAGCTCCCATTGCAACTGGTCGATACGCTCTTGCAATTTTTCGATTTCCTTCTGGTATTCCTCATCATTATTAAACAGATTAACAATCTGCATCGCAATCTGCATCGCGGCCGAAATAATAGTGAGGATAACCGAGGCTTTCTCCATAGTGGAAATAGCCGTCGCGCCAGCCGCGGCGGTTCCTTGTATACTCGTAGCCGACATCTGCGTCAGTTGCACAATGCCGTTTATCATCGTAAGAGCGGAGGTGGCAAATTTTCCGCATTCGGATATGATTTCGCCAACGACGCCACCAACGGTATCACCGATGCTCTCAAATTCTTTCTCTACTTCATTCAGCGTTTTGTACAGGTCTTCCCACTCTTTGAGCGTTCGCTTGCTCGGATTCAAGTCATTATCTGCGCTGGCCGTCGAAACTTTCTTTCGTGCGGTATTCACTTTTGCTCTGGCAACCGCCAACTGCTGACCGTCCGCCGTGCCGGATTTTTCGAGTTTTTCCAGTTCGCTTTCCGCTTCTGCAAGGACAGCCTTCAACTGCTTGAGCGTCATATCTGCAATCGCAGCCATCCACACTTGATAGGTAGCCTCTCGCTGGGCAAACTCCTCATCAACGGCTTTCAGAGCCTCGTTTTCGCTGCGATTCAGTTCGTCCACATTGCCCTGTGATACACCTTCGCGAAGCGAACCGTCTTCATTGTAGAGGGCTTTCCGCTTCTTCTCGTAGTCTTCGGCGATTTTGGCTCTCTTCTCTTCGTAATCTCGATAGTCATCGAGCATTTCATCCATCACTCGCTTGTTATCGGCAACAAGTCGATTGTTGGCTTCTTCTGTCAAAGAATCAAATTGAGAGAGCACGTACTTCGGTAGCTCCGTAACCGAGGGCGTGAACTTCAAACCCTTCTTCTTCCAGTCGGGATTCTGCGACTCCCAGATGGTCTTCTCCTGCTCTTGAAGTTTGCGCAGGGTATCTTGCTTCTGATGCTCAATGGCGACCAATTCCTGCTTGTGGTTGAACTCGTTTTGAGCAAGAATTTTCGGAAGGCCCTCTTCCATCGCGTCGATTCGCGATTTCTGGATGGACAGCTCCAAATCCTCATAGAGACGTGCGATTTCTCGTGCCTCGTTTTCCATCTTGGTCTTGTAATCGACCGACGTGGCAGTCGTACTGCTCTTCTTCTTGGGGTCAATACCTCGAAGCAGGTCGTAGTCATCCTCCGCCTTGCTGATTTCTTTTCGCTTGTCCTCAATAGCTTGGGCGAAATTGGAAACATCACCTTTTCCAGCGAGCAGGTCTTTCAATTCACCTTTGAGAGTGGAGACGCGGGTTTTCGCAGCCTCAAGTTGCTCTGCAAATGTTTTGAACTTTGTTGTACCGCCAGCCGTAGATACCGACGTCGAAGCTATTTCAGAGTTGAGCAATGCAATCGTTCGGTTTACCCTCTGAAGCCTTGCATCTACTTCATTGAACGCCTTTTCTGCTTTTTGGAGGTCTCTTTGGCCGAACATACCAACGATGTCGATTATTGGGTCATCGTAGTATGCCGAATTAGTACGCTTGCTGGACAGGTCTTGATGCGCAGCGTCCCATTCCTTCTGAATCTGACGCTGTTCTTTGTAGGCCTCCTCCAGTTCCTCCTGAACCGCCTTCAACTTGATTTGCCTCTCCAGTTGGATGAGGTAATTCTTGATTGCATCAGTATTGTTGTTCAACAGCTCGCCTTCCTTCGTCAGAGAGGCGTTGTAGTCTGGAATGATGCGCTGTAATTCTTCAAGGCATTGCTTCCTCTTGAGATAATGAACATTAGAGTTCTGTACTATATCTGCAAGAGATTTAACATGGGATGCCTCTTTATCAAATTCTTCGTCTGCTTTTTTGGTCGCATTGGCAAGACTCGCTGTTACCCTCTCGGCCTCTTCGCCCTTATCGGAAAACATAACCAGCGCGCTAATAAGCGTCGTCAGTGCAGAGAAGGCAAGAACGTAGGGATTTGCCTTCACCGCCTGATTGAAGAGGATTTGAGCCTGCGTAGCCCGGCGCAACATCTGAGTCTGTGCAAGCAGCGCACGAGTGGCCTCGATGGTGGCCGACACTTTCTGAACGACGTTGATTGCAATCAGCGCGGCCTTATACGAACCGTATGCGGTGATGAGCGTGCCGAGAATCTTGAGCACCGTTTCGTAGTGCTCTACGAGATAGGTAGCTCCTTCGATTCCTGCATACAAAAATCCTTCACTGGACTGGCCCATTTCGTCGAGCGCAGATGCCCACGCGTCTTCGAGGTTGGAAATTTTACCAGTGACGGCGGCACTCTGCCGCTCCATGAGGTTGTAGAACATGCCGGTTTCGTTCGTCAGGTTCTCTACAACCCTTTGAACCTCCGGGAATCCGACCTTACCTTCCTCGACGAGCTTCTTGACCTCGCTTTCTGCTACGCCGAACTCTTTTGCAAGCTCTCGAATCATCGGAATACCTCGGCCGGTAAACTGATTCAAGTCCTGCGTGTAAAGGCGACCCTGCGTCATTGTAGTACCATAGAGGTACACAATGTCGCCGAGAGGCTGGGACAGACCGGCTGCGATATTTCCGAGCTTTATAAGGGTGTCGTTTACCGTGTCGGCACTTTCACCGTAGGCAAGGAGCATCTTCGCGCCGCTTGCCACTCCCTTCATGTCAAATGGAGTCTTGGCCGCGGTGTCCTTCAGTTGAGCAACAAGGCCTATCGCCTTCTCTTCGCTTCCGAGAATCGTGCTCAATGCGATTTCGATGGCCTGAAACTCACCATGAACGGTCGCCATCGACTTGACAAAATCGGTAGCTTTCGCAACAGAGAAAAAGGCAAGGGCACCAGAGGTCGCGCGCTTGAACATCTGCTCAATGCGTGCACCTTCACGGTCGGCAGTCTCACCACTTGAGATAATCGACGCCCGCGACGCCGCGAGGGCCTTCTCAAGATTGGTGTTGTCTCCGGTTATATCGAAGTGGAGTGCTCCTTGTATTCCGTTCATTATAACTTCTGTCCAAACATTTCCAAAATGGCCTCGGCATTGGCCGGGTCATCCGCTTTCAGTATTTCTCTGTTCTCTTCGTCTTTACCGTAGGAGGTTAAAATCGTTATGGAATCGGCAATCATCATATTCAGATTCATATAGCTGATTCCCCACAAGGCGTAGTCGAATGTCCAGCCGTATTTGGCACAAACAACATCCAACATTCCGCCCCAAAGAGAGCGACCTCCGATTACTCTACTCGACCCGCCCTCTTTTTTGCGGTGGGCTTGTTTTGCCTTAATATCTTCGTCAATCGAATAGAGGTCATAAAATTTTCATAATTAACCTGCGCGAGTATGGCGAGGAGGCAGTTGCCGAAATCTTGCGGATAGCAATTCCACTTGAACAACTCGGCGCGCTCCTTCACTAATTCATCGTTGAAAAGTTCATCCTTGCTGTTGAGCGTTGCGACGGCCATCAACTCACAAACAATGTCCGTTTTACTCTCGCATATCCTCATAGCTTCGAGGTGCGGCTCTTCCGCAAGGTTCTTCTCGTCAATGTCGAGTTGCAGATAGAGTTTCGAGAGTATTTGCATCTTACCGAGAGTGGGCGGATGAATCTCGTATTTCTTCTTGTCCAGCTCGAAAGAGATAGGGCGACCGATTATCGCATCGGAAACCGCCGCCTCTATGATTTTCTGTCTATCCATATCGAAAAAAATTGAGCGGATTGAAGGAGTTGAACCCCCATCTTCGGTCTGGAAGACCGACGCTCTACCGTTGAGCTAAATCCGCGGTTGGGACGGGCTGGCAGATTACCCGTCCCGTGGTGGCCGTGCTTACGCTTTGGCCGGAGCCGCCTTCGCCGAAGCCGCCTGTGCCTTGTGATGCACGAAAAGAGTTGCAGTTGCAACGCCTTCGTCTTCAGGGTCAATCGTGGTAGCCTCAACGTCGATAGTCCAGCCCTCCTTCGTTACGAATCGGGGCGTGAGAGATACGCTGCTGTTCGGAAGCTCTGCGCCGATAGCACCGTCAAGGAACGGGGTAACGACGAAGGAGCGCGGCGACTGGACGATGGTCGTTGTCATCGGCAGACGGTCGTTTTGGGGCGCCGAAAGGCCGAAAAGTTCTGCGATTTTCGCAAGATTGGCCTTGTAAATCGTGAACTTCAGCGACCACGAGCCTTCAAGTTCCATGCGGTCGAGAAGCTCGTGCCCTTCTCCCCACAGCTCATTGACGTTGCCTTTGATGAGTTCGAGCGTCGTCGAATCCTCCTTGATTTTACCAACGTCTTTAAGGGACTGACCGAGAGACCCATCCTCGGATGCTTCACCTGACGTGATTCTGCATCGTCCCCATGCGGTAATAGCTTTTTCAGCCATATTGGTTTACTTTAAGAGTGTGAATAAAATTCTGTTATTGATGCAATGTTCGTCAGCCCCATCCACCTTGAAAACTGGTTGTTTTTCGATATGGAACTGATAATCACTCATCACGTATTCCTCCAAGAGGGAGATAGCGAGACGCGACAAATGCCGCACTCTGGGCTTGTCAATAATCATCTGGTTGTCACGCGGAATGTCACGGACGTAGATGTTGATATTGAGCACCAGCTCTTGCGTGTCGCCCCAAACGAGGCCGTCGAGAGGAAGAATCGTGATGTCCTCTTTGCCGGAGTTCATCGGTCGCTCATCGGTGTAGATTGCACCGCCTCGCGACTGAATCTCTCTATGCAAATCCGACCCGTCAAGAATCGAATAGAGGATGTCTTGTATTTCTGTTACCGACTTCATCACGCCGCTATCTGGGTTTTAAGTTGTCGCATCATGCCGGGCAATTCTCGACGAGCAAGAAGTTCCGCCGACGTCAGCACGACTTTGTTGTCCATCGCTTCGACATAGGCCGCGTAGTGCATGCCTGCGACAACGATAAGTGCATAGCCTGTTTTGTAGTTGCCTGCGAGCTTTTTCGCGAGTGCCTTTCCTTCCAGAACTCCGTTGGAGCCGTTCTTCACCTTCTTGAATTGGCTGGTTGATACGATTTTGCCGTTTACCACTATGACATAGCCTATTGAGCTACGCAGGTTTCCAGTCTGGTCGTACCAGCTCTCCTGTTGAGACCTATCCCTTGCTTCGATGATGCACTTTTCTCCGAGAAAACCGAGCATCCGAATCGTTTGCCGTTCGGCATATTGGTTTGTCTGGGATATAAGCCCATCAACTTCGCCGATGGGAGTTTTCAGCTTCATAGCCATAGCTTCGTGTCGAGCTGGCCTTTGTGGGGCCGCACTATCCGCTGTTCTGCTACATTCTGACCGGCCTCATCGTATAGGCGAACCATGTCTCCACGGCGATACTCTCTTTCGTCAGGGTCAAGATAAACCACATAGGAAAAGGTGTACAGCTCTCCGTCTTCTTTGCGAATCTGCTGGCCGGTTCCGTTCGGTACATACCTGCATCGAATCGGCTCGCTCCACGATTCTTCTTCGTGAATCCAGTCTCCGGTCGCCTCGTCGCGGTAGCCGGAGGCTTTACGAATCCTCAAACTATGTGGTCTAAACTCTACCATTACTCGTCTGAAAGGTTTTCGACGGTCGGCCGCAGAGGTACACCGATAAGAGGCTCGCCATACGCAGAGTAGACGGAATTGGCAGTATTGATAAGAATGTCCTTATCGCTCATGCTGATACTCACATCGCCTTCGCTCACGTTAGCTACCGTTACCAAATACTTCATCATGTCGGCCTCGCAAAGAG
Source organism: uncultured Alistipes sp. (assembly GCA_964018965.1). Taxonomy (GTDB): domain Bacteria; phylum Bacteroidota; class Bacteroidia; order Bacteroidales; family Rikenellaceae; genus Alistipes. The sequence continues at coordinate 7,119 of CAXHRY010000036.1, read as the reverse complement.
CGTAGGCTTTACCGCTCATTACTTGAGGATTGATTTCCTCTTGCAACGAATTGTAAATGCCTCGCTTCATTGCGATAGCCTCGATAGTACCCTTCGGAACTGGATAACCGACGCTTGATGCCAAAGCCTCAAATACGGTCTGCATACCTCTACACCTCGATGCCGAGAGCCTGCTTGAGTTCTACCTTCTTGTCCTCATCGAGGGCCGCGATTTTCGATTCGAGATTGGCAACCGTGATGTTCTGATTGGTGGTTTCACCAATCGACTTCATGGCCGCCAAGACGGTCTCTTTCTCGAACGTCTGGCCGAAGACGCTCACCTTGTTGTCTGCGGCGGGAGCCGAAGCGGATGCTACGCGAACTTGCTTGTCTTCGTCCGACATTTCGTCGGTAGCCTTGCCGTCGGCCCACTCGGTGTTGGCGATGTTCGCGAACACGAGCGACGCGCGGTTGATGAGCGCGGGCTGAACGTATGCCTCAATCATCGTCACTTCGAGGAGAGGATTCACCTGCGAATAGACGGTGGTCTTGGCATATCGGCCATGCGCCTGAATAGCGTCGGTTCCCTTCACGACCGGAACGGTCTTGAAATACGTCCAACCGAGCTGGGGTGCGGGCGACAGCGTTACGACGTTCTTGTTCCACGGCTTGATGGTCGTGAAATTGCCAGCCTTGTCCTCGATGGTCGCGTAGGTGTCGAGAACGATGATGCGCGGATAGCCGTGCTTGCTCTGGTACGAGTTGATATTGTCCAAAGCCAACACCTCGGCCGACGTGAGACCGGTTACGCTGAGCAGCACAGAAGCTACACGCTTCATCGTCTTCTCCTGCGAAAGGAGGGTCTCGAAGGCTGCCTTCTCAAGGAAAGCGTACATCGGCTTCTTCTTACCCTGCGCGGCAATGTTACTCTGCCACTTGGCAATATCGCCGAGGCCGTCTGCGCCGGGCTTGTCCCACGGAATCGCGGGTGCGACGAAGTTTTCCTTCGGCACGTTGAAGTCGATGATGTTCTCGGTAGCCATGTCACCGTCGATTTCCTTCGTGAAGGTCTGGATGCCGCGCGAACCGATACGGCAGGCGTCGATTTCGATTTTGTAGTCAGCGCCGTCGTTGCAGGCTTTCACATCGTCGTAGACCATATCCACGAGGTATCGGGCGGCCTGTTTGTCCTCCGTGTTCGCGGCGGCCACACGTTGCAGGTCTTCGTACTCGTTAATTTCCAGCTCGTTTTTCTCTTTGGACATGGAAATTTTCGAGAGTTTGCCGCTCCACGAACCGACCGTCTTACGGCTCTTAATCGGGGCCTTCGTGTTGAATGCAACACGGTCGGCCGATACCGGGATGCCTTCATCGCCCTCGATGCCCTTCAGGTCGAACTTCGGGGTATACTTGAGGGGGAACAGCGTAGGCCATGTGAGGCCATTGCCGGGCTTGTACGAATTGACCTCGGCCTGCAATCCCGGCTGGTCGAGTTCAAAAAGGGGTTTGTTCATCTGTCCCATACCTTACACGAGTTGAATGGATTTCATCATCGCGACCACCTCTTCCGAGATAGGCGCGGTTTCTTTTCGCAGGTTTGCGCCGTTTACGAGGCGAACCTCTTGGTCTCCCATCCCTGCGTAGACGGGGCCACCGACGACGTACACCGGCTTGTGAATCGGTTCCGCGGCATCGGTACTTGCGGCTTTGGCCTGATAGAGCACCACATCGTTGTCGATGGCTACGCCGAGAGTTACGGTAACTACGTCGTAGTTCGGATTCGAGGTGTCCACCTGCGTACAGGCGACGGCCTTTTTGCCGCGGCCGATGAAGTCGCCGACCTCTACGCCGCTTCCTTTCTGAATCTGAATGGAGGTATCCGCGGCCGCGACCGCTTTGGCGAGTCGATACGCCTTGATAGGCTTACCCTCAACGCTTACCGCGGTACCCGGAATGAGGTCATACGCAGGTTCGGGTACGACGCCGCCCGCGGGCTTTTCTGCGAAAACCTGCTCGAACACGACGGGAACGGGCTTCGCAGGGGGTGTGTGTTGGAATCTGTTGTTCATGTTTGACTACTTGTTTTCAGGAAGCCCTGCGATGGCCGGGGCTACCGTTTCGGCCTTGCGCTCGTTGATTCGCTCTTGCAGAACAGGGTCGATGGTGCCATTTCCGCCACCAGACGCCCCTTTCGGCTTGGGTGATTTGCCGAGCCCTTCGTTGGAGTTCTCCTGAACGTAGGTTTCGACGTCGGCTTTCATTTCGTCCAGATAGGACTGGAAGTCATCGTCGCTCTCGAAGGTCATGCGACCGAAGTTCTTGAGGAGATTCTTCTCGTACAGACCGCCGACCTTCTTCGCGATTTCCTGAACCTTCGCGAGTCGCGTATCCGCGATTTTGCCACCCTCGATTGCTTCGAGTCTCTTGGTGATGGGCGAGAGTGCCTCGCTCATAATGCCGCCGAGAACCTTCTTCAGTTCGTCTACGTTGTGGAGATTTGCACCCGCCGATTCAGGAGCCTTCTTGCCGTCTTCGCTGCCTTTGGAGGCGTCGTCATCGTCCGACTCGCCGGTTGCTTTGGATTTTTTGCCATCCCCGTCCTTCGCCTTGTTGATGATGCGATTGGCCGAGGTCTGGGCTAATTCGAGATAGGGCAAAACCGCGTCGATTGCCGCGTCAATGTCCTCATCGGAAGCATCTTCGGCGAGGTTGCTTGCAATACGAGATGCAGCACCCTCTACCTCAAGTCTACTGAACCCCAGCGATGCTACTTTGGGTTTCAGCTTTACGATTACTCGCGATACCTGACTCATTGCTTTGGTTATTAGTTAAATAAAAAAGTCTGCTGACTCGTATGCCAGCAGACTTCCCACGTTACTAAAACCAAGAGCAAGTGTGTCGTTTCGTGCAGTTATCCGTGGCGTACATCGTCATACGCTTGTTGCAAAGATAAGCAAAAAGTGTGAACAATATTCACACTTTCGCCAAAAAAATTAAACATTTTTCGTTCTTAACTATTCGATTATATGCAACATGGTGTTTAATCGCAAGTTATCCGAGAAACATATTTGCAGGAAATTTTACTTCGCGTTCGTCAGAGTCTTGACGAACGCACTGCGAGCGTCATTGTGCTCATAGCTGTCGCCTATGATGACTCGCGCTGCTCCATAATAGGAGTTCGTCGTAAGTTGTCTCTGCCAGCACACGTTGGCCCGCGACCACTTGAATCCGTTATGCTTGAGTGCATAGATGATGTTCGATGCAGGCTTCTCGTTGTGATAGATTTGCAGGCGGTCTTCAGCGTAGTTCTTCACGATTTTACCTCCCTCAAAAGGAATCTCCACGCTCTCTTTGTTCGCGCGTTCGGCTTGCCTCTGAATGGCCTTTTCGCAGACCTCTTGGAGCTTCCAGATGCTATGGCGGGAGGTGAAGAGCGGCTTTTTCAGCCCTATTTCCTTATTTTCCTGCAACTCATTGATGTATGCGAGTGCCTTCAATACGAGAGAGGCTTTTCCATTGTAGGCAAGTCGCTCCACTTTGCCAGAGATTGAGTTCGTGAAAGCCGTTCGATACGAATAGGTGTTTTTGCCGGTATCAATCTCCACGCAAGTTCGCGCGTTGTAGTCGATGTCTCGCTTCAGACCGAGCCACTCCTCTGCCTCCTTCTCTTCGGGAGACTTGGCTGCCTCAATGCGCTTTGCAACCCGTTTCGCATATTTGGCTCGCCACGAATTGAACTCTTCAACAGCTCGGTCGAAGGAATTATTGGCTCTCTCGTTCCTACGGGTGGGAAAATTCGCCGGCCCTGTAATCATCGGACTTAAAATGCAGGAGTGCTTGTCGAAGAGCGTCCCGACCCATTCACGGAATTTGGCGATGTACTCTTCGTGTTCTTCTGCCGGAAGCTCCTTCAAATCCTCGATAACGAGAGCTTCATATTCGCGAATTGCTGTTGCAGCGCGCACTTCAGGAATATGGCTCGTGCCGTCATAGGCGCGAACAGCTTTGCTCCATAGCTCCTCGAAGGTGATGTCGTATTTCCACGATATGACCTCCCAGAGCTTCATTTCGGTTTCGCTATCAGAAATTACCGTAGCATTGCCCCATCCGGGTTTAGAGGCAAGGTGAGCATATTCGGTGTGAAAAATGCCTTCACGAAGTTTCTGGCCGCGCCACTCGAAAGTCCACTCACCGTATTCTGGGTGGGCGATTTGTCGAACCTTGTCTGCACGATGGCAGTTTCTCTTGCTTAAAATGATTGTTTCCATTGCTCTTTATTTATTGGTTTCCAGTATATCTACTCTATAACATTTCATCATCTTGTCGGTCTCTGCTCCCATATTCCACCACTTGCCCAAATAATAATCGCGGGCCTCCTTTTCCGAAAGGTTTATTGGGGTAATGAAGCTGTCGAGGTCTCCTTTCCTGCCTCTCAAATACACCTTGACTACCGTTCTTGCCATGATTATCGAAGTTGAGACAGCCATAAATCACGCTTGGCCCGACAGCTATCGAGCGACGAACCGATGCAGGAGAACAACTCTCCATCCTCCGTGCGGTAATCGTACTGCCATCGTATTACCTCCTTGCGACCGATGCGCGTCTTGTAGGAGGTGTAGTTTTCTTGTCCGGGCCGACATACAGAACACCCGTTTTCATTGATTGAGTTTTCCATGATTATAATCTTGCTATTTTAAGGATTGTTTCGATTTCTTTTGCAAACCGACGTTCATATTGCATGGCGGGAGTCACGTTTACATAACCGACGAACGGATGCGATTTGATGATACGGCCAGCCTTGCTGACGGCCTCCCGTAAGGCTCGATAAAACTTTGAATCAATCGTGATACGTTCAATGCCGACCATAAGGTCTGTTCTGCCATTCGTGAGGTCTGCGTCGATGAACTTTATTGTAGCTTTCATAACTAATTGATTATCTTTTATTTGTATTGTAAAACTACAAATTGTTTGACTTTTAGCCAAACGTATAACCAATTATTTTTCAGTTGATTACATGTTTTTTCACAAGTCAGAATATGAAAAGTGCCGGGTATTCCCCAGCACTTTACACAAGACGCAATCCATTCTCAAGTCGGCCGTTTTTGAAATTGTCGCGAACCCAATATGGGACGGAAGTAGCCTCTTTCGCCCGTTTCATATTTTGCGAGCACCAGTTTTTGAACCCGTCCGGTACCTCCTTGACCTCGTTGATACTTGTTTCAGATTCGGCCCAAAATTCAGCATCCGTCATCAATATTGGAATAACGTAGCATCGGCAGTTTGGATGCCAACTCGTAAATTTGAACCACTTTGGGTATTTACCGGCAAAGGCCGCACAGATGGAACACGAGTAATCGCGACCTGACCTCTTGACTTCGAATCCGACAATGAAATCAAGCTGTTGCCACCGAGTATGGTCGGCTGTGCGATAGGCCATGTTTATCTCGGTTCGAGCGAGACGCAAAGCATTCTTGTAACTACTTCGATAAATACCTTCTCCCGGATGATACGATTTGGCAGCCTTTGATAGTGTGAGGTCGCCATACTTGTTGCGGATGCGTCGGAACAACCTCTCTGGCTCGTTGAGAAACGCTCGAATGTCTCGACTCAACTCTGCTGCGCTCTTGCCGTCGGCCAAACCGATTGACAGAGCAAGTTCGAGGTCAGATTTGTACTTCTGCGTCAGATTCCACACACGCGAAGACAGATTCATACCGGAATCCTTGCGTGTAAGGAACGCCTTGAGCGCGCTCTCGTTGTTCTGAAAGAACCGTTTGTACTTGCTCTTTACCGCCAAGCGTTCTCCAAGAATACTTCGGGCAAGCTCATCGTTTTTGAAGTTACTCTTCTCCCACTCGGCTGTAACCCCATTGACAACAACCACTTGAATATCCTCGGCCATCGCATTGAGGAGCTCCTCGAAGCGAGCCTTGACCTTCGGATAATCGCTAAATGCAAATAGGCTTTTCCCATCGTACTCGACTGACCGCGCGAGCCTGACCGATTCTTTCGTTGCTTGCTCGAAGATTGCTTCAACCAAAGCGATATACCGCTCAATACGATTGTAATGAGCGGTATATGCCTCGCCATGATTTATTTTCTTCTTCGGCATGGGGATTACTGGTTGTCATGGAATACATCGACAATTCGGCTGGCTTCACGCGAAGCCTTCTCTTCGGCTTGGATGCGCTGAATTTCGGCGTCAATATCCTTCACTTCTCCAAGACGCTCGATGGCCGTTCGTTGGGACATGATGGTTTTGCCTCCGGTTGCCTCCGTTAGTTCGGCGATACGGGCCGCTCTGTCATTCTGAACGAACGGGGTGATATGATGAGTTACCTTTAACTTTTTGATGCCCTCAATCCACGCGTTGTTGGCCTCTCCGAGGAACGCCTTGATGATGTTGCACTCGCGGTCGAAAGCCCAGATGATGTCGTCTTTCTCTTCGCCAACCTTCATGTGAGCATCGGCCAATAGGGTTTTTCTCGCATCTTCGCCGATGTTGCCAAGACTTTTCACGTTCGTCATGGAAAGATTCGGCATCTGCGTATCCTCCTCGATGTTCTCTTTGAGTTGGGCGATATAATACTGCGCCGATTCGTGAGACAAGGAAGGGGAAACAAGGCCGATGTCGCCGCCATCTTTGAGCTTGTAGACTTCGCGAGACTCTCCGCCTTCGGGCTTCTCGCCTACAAGCTCACCGACCACCTTCACAATCGGCGCAGAGTTCTTGCGGATAACGTCGCTGGTGCGCGATAGAGTCAGTTCGATGTCTTCGCGATTGTTTGCGATGCCTTCGTAGATGGCTGCCGGCCGCCACAAGTATACAGCCGGAATTTTTCCGATAGTGATTTCGGTCTCCTCAATCTCGGCGTCGTCATAGAGACCGTTTTTGCTGGAGTAGCTCTTGAATCGGTCTTTCGTGTAAACGTCGAAATAGTATGTCTTCTGGTTCTTGCGCGTGATGGTGTACTCGATGCACATGGCAATCATGTCGTCGTAATCATCGAATACAGGGTACAGCTTTGCCTCGCTGATTTTCGACATTTTCGTAGGCATCTGCGAGTAGCTTCGACACTTGAACTTGTACTTGCTCTTGAAGCCGTAGTACTCGTTTTCCTCCTCGACGGCATACCAGAT
>CAXHRY010000035.1:0-26016 GCA_964018965.1 uncultured Alistipes sp. | reverse complement strand
TGGGGTTCCATTTGCGCTTCAGGTGACCGAAGTGCGCACCGGCTTCCAATAATGTATTAAAATCTGTACGTGACATTTTAATTCGGTGTTGTTAATTTTAATTCTCTGTTCTTCAACCCTCCGGGTAGCGGTAGTCCCGGTCCCGGGGAGTTTTCCGCGGCGCGGCAACCCGATGGTAGAACCCATAATAATAAGGTATGTCCATAGGGTTTGGCGACCGACGCCGTGCTTTGCCGAAAATCCGGTCGCGCGTTTTTAACGCTTGCTGAACTGGAACTTGCGACGTGCTCCGGGCTGACCGGGCTTCTTACGCTCAACTTCGCGGGGATCGCGCGTGAGGAAGCCTGCCTTCTTCAGCGTGGGACGCATCTCGGCGTCGATCTCGCACAGAGCGCGAGCGATACCCAGACGAGCGGCCTCGGCCTGGCCCTTGATACCGCCGCCATCGAGGTTGATGACGATATCGTAGTTCTCGGCGGTGTTGGTAGCCAGCAGCGGCTGCTTCACCTGGAACTGGAGAATTTCGAGCGGGAAATAGGCGGCGAGCTCCTTGCGGTTGATTGTAATCTGACCCTTACCCGGCTTCACGTATACGCGAGCCACAGCTGCCTTACGGCGACCTACGGTGTTTACAACTTCCATAACTCTTACTTAATCTCGTTTAATTTAATGGTCTTCGGGCTCTGTGCGGCGTGCGGATGCTCGGCGCCGGCATACACCTTCAGGTTCTTGAGCAGCTGGTCGCCCAGGCGGGTTTTGGGAAGCATGCCCTTGACAGCTTTTTCGACGATGAACGTCGGTTTCTTAGCCAGATAGTCGGCCGGGGTAGCGAAACGCTGACCGCCGGGATATCCGGTGTGACGCGTGTAGACCTTATCGGTCATTTTCTTGCCCGTGAGCTTCACCTTCTCCGCGTTGATAACGATCACGTAGTCGCCGCAATCGACGTGGGGCGTGTAGCTGGGCTTGTTCTTGCCTCGGAGGATCTTCGCGATCTGCGATGCAAGACGTCCCAACACCTCGTTCGTTGCGTCGATGACGACCCATTCCTTGGTCACCGTCGAAGCATTGGCCGAGATGGTCTTGTAGCTTAATGAATCCACTTTGTTTACGTTTAAATTTAACTTGTTGTAATCCTTCCCCGCACTTTACGGGTGCGCAAAGGTACGAATTTTTTTTCATTCCGCAATCCTCGTTCGATAAAAATACGCCCGTATGCGCAAAAAAGCCTCTATGTGAGGCGGTGTGTGTGCGCATCGGGGTTAATTCGCTGTCGAAAAGCATATAACCGTGCCGGGGAGATCGGGACGGATTGTGCGAAAAAAAGAGATTCCCGGTCGCGGATATCGCGACCGGGAATCTCTTTTCGGCCGAGCCGAGGTATCCCCCGGGTGCGGCGGATTACGAGCGGACCTGTGCGCCGCATCGTTTTTCGAGTTGCGCGGCGAGGTTGGACATCGTGCGTTCGATGGTCTTCTCGTCGAGCGTACGGCTTTTGTCTTCGAGCACGAAGCTCAGCGCATAGGATTTCTTGCCTTCGGGCAGCTTGTCGCCTTCGTAGACGTCGAACAGAGCTACGCTCTTGAGCAGTTTGCGTTCCGCGGCGAATGCGGCGTCGCGCAGCGACGAGAAAGTCACCTGTTTGTCGACGAGCAGCGCCAGGTCGCGGCGTACTTCGGGGAATTTCGATAGCTCCTCGGCGACGATCTTGTGTTTTTTGGTCGAGCGAACGAGTGCGTCGAAGTTCATTTCGAGGTAATAAACGTCCTGTTTTACGTCGGCTTCGCGGCGGATTTTGGCAGCTACCGTACCGATCTGCAACAGTTCCTTGCCGCCGAGCGACAGGGTGAGGGCTTCGCCGAACAGGTCGCTCGTCGAGGTCTCGGTTTTGAGCGTGTAGATGTCGATACCGAAGCGGCGCAGCAGTTTTTCCGCCATGGCGCGCAGGGTGAAAAACGACGTCTTCTCCGCCTTCGTGTTCCACGACTGCGGCGTGGCGGCACCTGTCACGCAGATGGCGAGCCGATATTGCTCGGAGTAGGCGGCGAGCCGGTTCTCCTCCGTGCGGCGGCTTTCGTCGTAGAAATAGCAGTTGCCGAATTCGTAGAGCTTCAGATCGCCGTTCTTGCGGTTGGCGTTCAGGCATACGGCCTCGAGCATGTTGAACAGTAGCGTCTGGCGCATGACGTTGAGATCGGCGCTCAGCGGGTTGAGAATCCGTACGCACCGCTCCGCCGGGTAGGACTCCAGCCCTGCGTAGTAGGAGGCCTTGGTGAGCGAGTTGGACATGATCTCCGTGTAGCCGTTGGCCGTGAGGAAATCGGCCGCGAGGTTCATCAGCGCATTGCGGTCGGGTTTCGGCGCGTAGGAGAGTGTCGAATGCACGCGGGTCGGAATCTCGACGTTGTTGTAGCCGTAGATGCGCAGGATATCCTCGATCAGGTCGGCTTCGCGCTGCACGTCCACCCGGTATGGCGGTACGGCGACGGTCAGCACACCGTCTTTTTCGGTGAGGATTTTCACCTCCAGAGCTTCGAGGATCGTGCGGACGGTATCTTCGGGGATCGTTTTGCCGATCAGTGCGTCGATGCGCGCGAGCGAGATGTCGAAGACGAAGTCGGCGATCGGCTGAGGATAGATGTCGGTGAGGTCGCTCGAAATCGTACCTCCGGCCAGTTCCTTCATCAGCAGGGCGGCGCGCTTGGCGGCGTAGACCTGCATGTTGGGGTCGATGCCGCGCTCGAAGCGGAACGAAGCGTCGGTGTTGAGTCCGAAACGCTTGGCCGTCTTGCGCACCCATACGGGGTTGAAGTAGGCGCTCTCGATGAATACGTCGGTCGTCGTGTCGCCGATGCCCGAATCCAGGCCGCCGAAGACACCGGCGATGCACATGGGGCGCTCGGCCGAGCAGATCATCAGGTCGCGGTCCGAGAGTTTGCGCTCTACGCCGTCGAGCGTCACGAAGGGCGTACCTTCGGTGCAGGTGCGGACGATGACCTGGCGGCCTTCGATCTTCGAGGCGTCGAACGCATGCAGGGGTTGTCCCAGCTCGAAAAGTACGAAGTTGGTGATGTCCACCAGGTTGTTTTTGGGGTTGATGCCCGCTGCGCGCAGACAGTTCTGCATCCACTCGGGCGAGGGGCCGATCTTGCAGCCCGAGACCGTCACGCCCGCATAGCGCGGTGCGGCCTCGGTATTCTCGACCCGGATCTCGATTTCGAGGTCGCGATTGTCCGTGGCGAAGGCCGAGACGTCGGGAAGCGTGACTTTCGCCTGCGTGCCGCGGCTGCGCAGATAAGCCGCCAGATCGCGGGCCACGCCCACGTGCGATGCGGCGTCGACGCGGTTGGGTGTCAGACCGATTTCGATCAGATAGTCGTCCTCGATGCGGAGATACTCCTTGGCCGTCATGCCCGTCCGCGCATCTGCGGGGAGCTCCATGATGCCGTCGTGAGCCGAGCCTATGCCCAGCTCGTCCTCAGCGCAGAGCATGCCGAGCGATTCCACGCCGCGGATCTTGCTGCGTTTGATCTTGAACTCCTCCTCGCCTCCGTTCGGATAGAGCACCGTGCCGACCGTGGCGCACAGCACTTTCAGTCCGGCGCGGCAGTTGGGAGCGCCGCAGACGATCTGCAACGGGGCTTCGGCACCCACGTCGACCGTCGTGATGTGGAGGTGGTCCGAGTCGGGATGCTTCTCGCATGTGAGTACCTCGCCGACGACGACTCCCTGAAGGCCGCCCTTGATGGTCTCGATCTTGGCGAAACCCTCGACCTCCAGGCCGATGTCCGTCAGGATGCGGGCGATCTCCTCGGCCGTAAGGTCCGTTTCGATATAGCGTTTGAGCCAGTTATACGAAATATTCATATCGTTTTTCGTTGAATTTTCTAAAACCGAACAAAGATAGGGATTTTTCCGGAAAGTCGCGAAAATTTCCCACAGGCAATTACATACAATTTCGGAACGGTGCTTCCGGGACGGGGGCGGAGCGAGCCGCAGCGAAACGATGCACGGTTTTCGACCGCGTTTCGCAGGCCGTTTATTATAGGTGCCGGATATTTTTGTCGGAAAATTTGGAATTACGGATCGGAAAACCTATATTTGTAATCGCAAAGACTGCACGAATGATCTTCGGATTCGACATACAGGCATGGTGGTGGCGCTCATTGACTCTCGTGAACAATGAGTGCGATGGCGTGCACGTATAACCGAAGCCCAGATACGACACGAGCCCGTTGTTTACGATCCGTAAACAACGGGCTTTTTCGTTGCTACGATGCGCTATGAACTTCAATACGGATAAGAATATGCAAACCAAGAAATTCTGCCTCCCGGAGGCACAAATGCCTACCCAATGGTACAACATCGTTGCGGATATGCCCAACAAACCGCTCCCGCCGCTGCATCCCGCGACCAAACGACCCGTGACCAAGGAGCAGCTGTCGGCGATTTTCGCCGAGGAGCTTATCGATCAGGAGATGTCCGCCGAACGCTTCATCGATATCCCCGACGAAGTGCGCGACATGTACCGAATCTGGCGTCCGACGCCGCTCGTGCGCGCCTGCGGACTGGAAAAGGCGCTCGATACTCCTGCGAAGATCTATTTCAAGAACGAAAGCGTCTCCCCGGCCGGATCGCATAAGCCCAACACGGCCGTACCCCAGGCCTACTACAATGCCAAGCAGGGTATCAAACGCCTCACGACCGAGACGGGAGCAGGGCAGTGGGGGGCTTCGATCGCCTTCGCAGCGAAGCATTTCGGCATCGATCTGCAAGTCTTCATGGTGAAGGTGAGCTACGAGCAGAAACCTTATCGTCGATTGATGATGAACACTTGGGGTGCCCGGTGCGTCGCTTCGCCCAGCATCCTCACGGCGTCGGGCCGCGCGGCGTTGGAACGTGATCCGGACTGCTCGGGAAGCCTCGGACTGGCGATTTCCGAAGCTGTCGAAATGGCTTTGCAGCACCCCGAGGATACCCGTTATTGCCTGGGCAGCGTGTTGAACCACGTGCTGCTGCACCAGACCGTGATCGGTCAGGAGGCCGTCGCACAGATGGAGATGGCCGATGCGGAACCCGACGTCGTGATCGGTTGCTTCGGCGGCGGCAGCAACTTCGCGGGTCTCGGATTTCCGTTTCTGCGCCGCAACTTCGCCGAAGGGAAACATATCCGCGTCGTGGCCGTAGAGCCTGCGAGCTGTCCGAAGCTCACGCGCGGGCAGTTCCAGTACGACTTCGGCGATGTGGCCGGTTTTACGCCCCTGATTCCGATGTACACCCTGGGCCACGACTTCCAGCCTTCGGATATTCATGCGGGCGGTTTGCGTTACCACGGTGCCGGTGCCATCGTGAGCCAGCTGCTCAAGGACGGGCTTATCGAGGCGCAGTCGGTGCCGCAGACCGAAACGCTCGCCGCGGGAGTGCTTTTTGCCAAAACCGAGGGTATCATCCCCGCACCCGAGTCGACCCATGCCATTGCGGCGACGATCCGCGAAGCGCTGCGGGCCAGGGAGGAGGGTACGCCGAAGACCATTCTCTTCAACCTTTCGGGGCACGGCATGATCGATCTTTACGCTTACGAGCAATATCTGGCCGGTGCGTTGCGCGACTATACGCCGGGCGACGACGAGATCGCCGGGACGGTGGAACGGCTGGAGAAGATTTTGTAGGTATTGGAGAAAACCTCGGCAATGAATGATTCATAGCCGAGGTTTTTTCGTTATCCCTTCGATCCCAACCAGAGGAAGAGCATGCCCGCCAGAATGAATGCCAGATCGACGGCTTTCGAGCGCAGGTTGCGTTCGTGGAACAGTACGGCGCCGCACAGGAACGAGATGACGACCGACCCTCGCCGGACCATCGAAACGATGGAGATCATGGCATCCTGTTCGCTCAGCGCCACGAGGTAGGCGAAGTCGGCGAGCGAGAGGAATATCGAGATCAGCGGAATGGCCCAGCTCCAGTGGAACGGCGTCGTCGAACGGCGCTTCGGGAACCACAGCAGCGCTACGACGACGGCCATCATCGCCGCCTGATAGAGGTTGTACCAGCTCTGCACGAAGACCGGATCGAGCTGCGTCATGATATATCTGTCGTAGAGACCGCTCACGGCGCCCGTCAGTGCTCCCAGTGCGACGAAAACGATCCAACGGTTATGGGCGAAATCGACTCCTTCGCGACGACTCGACCGGCTCAGCAGCAGCAACGATACGGCTGCCAGCGCCACGCCGATCCACTGATAGGCGTTCAGTCGTTCGCCGAAGAGGAGCATCGCGCCGACGAGTACCATCACCGGACGCGTGGCGTTGATCGGCCCGACGATCGTGATCGGCAGATGTTTGATTCCGTAGTACCCGAATATCCAAGAAGTCAATACGATCGTCGACTTGAGCACAACCAGTGCATGAGCATGCGCATCTCCCGGTTCGGAAGCCAGTAACGTGCCGTCGAACCAACCGAGCCCCCATTCCGCCGAGACGATGGCCGGCAGGAAAATGAGCGTCGAAAAGATCGTGTTGAGCAACAGGACCGGCAGTACGGCGTTCTCCGTGAGCGCCTTTTTCTTGGCTGCGTCGTAGAATCCGAGCAGAGCTGCCGAAACGAAAGCCAGGGTCAACCACATGGTCACTGCAATTCGTCGCTGTAAACGGCTCCGGGAAGGTCGTGCAGGTTGTAACGCGAGGCCATCGACATGCCGTAGGCACCCGCCGACTTGATTGTCAGCAGGTCGCCGCGCTGTGTTTTGCGCAGACTGACGTTTTCGTCGAACACGTCGGTCGATTCGCATGCCGTGCCGACGATCGTGTATTTGTCGCGTCCTTCGGCTTCGGAGGTGATATTCTCGATGTTGTGGTAGGAACCGTAAAGAGCGGGGCGGATCAGTTCGGTCATCGAAGCGTCGACGATCACCAATTTACGTCCCGTGGCGGTGGTTTTGTTGAAGAGTACCGAGGTGATAAGCTCGCCGCACTCGGCTACGATCGAACGGCCGAACTCGAAATGCACCTCCCGATCGCCGATCGACAGGTGGTTGTGGACGATCGAGAAAAGCGATGCGAAGTTGGGGATGGGTTCGTTCTCCGGAACGTCGTAATTGACGCCCAGGCCGCCGCCTACGTCCACGAAACGGAACGAGAAGCCCAGTTTTTCGAGATTCGCGACGATGGCGTTCACCTTGTCGCACATGTTCTCGAAGACGTGCAGTTCGCGGATTTGCGAACCGATATGCAGATGCAGGCCGACGATATTCAGGTGGGCGAACGAAGCGATCTCCTCTGCGTGCTCGAGTACTTCTTCGTATGAAATGCCGAACTTGCTGTCAGCCTGTCCCGTATCGATGCAATGATTGGTTTTGGGATCGATGTCGGGGTTGATGCGCAGCGCAACGTCGGTCACTCGTCCGGCTTCGGCCGAAAGACGGTCTGCGACGCGCAGCTCCTCGATCGATTCGCAGTTGATAGCCAGAATGTTGTTTTCGATGGCATAACGCAGTTCTTTATCTCGTTTACCCACTCCCGCATACACGATACCTTTCGGATCGAATCCCGCTTCGATAGCCTTGCGCAACTCGTTGCCGCTCGCACAGTCGATGCCCAGGCCGTATTCGCGGATGATCGCCAGCAGGCGATCGTCGTAGTTGGCTTTGATCGCGTAGTGGACCTTGTAGCCGTATTTTTTCGACTCGTAGACCACGCTTTCGAGCGTCTGGCGCAGGAGCGCCGTATCATAGAGGTAGAACGGAGTCTCGTAGCTCCGTAGCCTGTGTGCGATTTGTCTCGATAACATCTTCTGAACCTAACTTGTTGAAGATGCAAAGATAAGACATTTGCGACAAACGCCCAAATTCTCGTCTGAGACTTACGCAAGTCGAGTTTGCCGCAGTCGTTGTTGCCGTTCGCGCAGACGTATCTCCAACTGCCACTCGGTTCGAGCGACCGCTCGTCGCCATAAGAAGTAGCAGACGCCGGTCGCTGCGGCCATACCGCCTCCCGAAATGCGCGAAAGCCGGACTATTTCCGTGTCGCAGAGATCGATCGCGCTGAAGATCGGCGGCATGATCGCCAACCACAGTATGCTCATCATGAAGCAAAAAAATCCGGCGATCAACCACCGGCGCCAGGCACGCCATCGCCGAATGTCATAATAGAGCCCGATACAGGCCGTGGCGCTGCTGACGATGGACAGCGGTACCCGAATCATCGCCGGAAGGGTTTCGATGCGGGGGTGGTACAGCAATAGACAGAATACGATTACGGCAGTCTGCTTGGCGATATTCAGCCACCGATCCCGCCGTGTTCTGGCGACGGGCAGCAGCCCCATGACAGGGGAATCTGTGTCGGAGCGTCTCATCGTTTCCCGGGGGTCTCTGCGTCGGCTGCCGGTGGTGCTGCGGCTGCCGCATCCTTGTGTTTTCGGGGTGTGCGGCCGCTGCGACGCAGGGCGTCGGCGATGATCCACAGCAACTGGCCGTTGATGGACCGGAACTCATCGTCGGCCCATCGTTCCAGCGCCTCCATCGTCTCGACGTCTATGCGCAGCACGAATGTTTTGTTTCCGTCTTTGGCCATTCGTTTAGTGGTGGAGAGTTCCGGTATTGACCACGGGCTGGGCGGCTTCGTCGGCGCAGAGCACGACCAGCAGATTCGACACCATGGCGGCCTTGCGCTCCTCGTCCAGTTCGACGACCTCTTCGTCTGCGAGGCGGTCGAGCGCCATGCGGACCATTGTCACGGCGCCCTCGACGATCTTTTCGCGGGCGGCGATGATTGCGTCGGCCTGCTGTCGGCGCAGCATCACGGCTGCGATTTCGGGGGCATAGGCCAGGTAGTTGATGCGGGCTTCGACGATCTCGATGCCGGCCATCGCCAAACGGTCGGAGAGCGTGCGTTCGAGCCGGTCGTTGATCTCCTCGCTGTTCGAGCGAAGGGTGAGCTCGTCATCCGTAGTTCCGTTATTGTCATAGGCATAGCATCCTGCGACCTGACGCAGTGCTGCGTCGCTCTGCACGCCGACGAAATTTTCGAGCATATTCATCCGTGCGGCTGCGGAGACGCTGCCGCCGGGCGTCGCGATCGAGGTGTCGATCTCGAATACGGCTTTGTATATGTCGTCGCGTTTGAGGCGCCATACCAGCACCAGACCGATCAGGATCGGGTTGCCCGTCTTGTCATTGACCTTGATCGGGTCGACGTTGAGGTTGCGGGCCCGCATCGAGATGCGTTTGGCCGTCATCAGCGGATTGACCCACCAAAATCCCGTCTCGTAGAACGTGCCGCGGTAGTTGCCGAAGAAGAGCATCACGCGCGCCTGGTTGGGTTCGAGCAGCATGAATCCGAACAGAGCCACGAAAGCGAATACTACGAAGAGGATTCCTCCGACGATCATTCCGCCGCCGCCGAGGAGCCCGAGTTCGCTTCGCTCCGCGCCTGCCGCGATCGCATAAAATCCCGCTGCTGCTGCGATGAGAATCAAACCCAGCGCCGTGAAACCGCTGCATTTCCATCCGTCGTAGGTGTAATTACCCTTGTCCATGATCTTGTGATATTATTTTGATATCGCAAATATAGGGCAATTTCGTTAAAATCCAAAAAAATCGCCATTTTTTCGGAGCTGAATAAACCGGACATGCCGCAGTGAGGATGCACCCTCGCTGCGGCATGCCTGATTTCGGAACGGGTCCTATGCCTCCTCCGAGGGGATCACCCGAACCTTCGCGGCGGCGGCTTTCACCCGGTCGCGCAGGGTGTCGAGATCGCTGCCCAAGGGTTCGTATCCCACGACGACACCCATGCGGCGGTTGACGCGTGCCGAGGGCTTGCCGAAGATGCGGATATCGGTCGCAGGATTGTCGGCCAATGCGGCTTCGATCCCCTCGTAGTGCGGCGCTGCGGCGGAGGGAGCGTCCGCGAGGATCACGGCGCTGGCGCCCATGCGCTCGAACGTCACGGCCGGAATCGGAAGCCCGAGGACGGCGCGCAAGTGCAGTTCGAATTCGTTGAGGTTCTGCGTCCCGGCCAGCGTCACCATGCCCGTATCGTGCGGACGAGGCGAGAGCTCGGAGAAGTAAACCCCTTTTTCGCGGCTCAGGAAGAACTCCACGCCCCACAGTCCGGCGCCCGTCAGGGCCTCGGTGACGGCGGCAGCCATTCGTTGCGCTTCGGCCAGGTGTTCCGGTGCGATTTCGGGAGACTGGAAGCTCTCGCGGTAGTCGCCGCCCTTCTGCACGTGTCCGATCGGGGGGCAGAAAAGCGTCGGACCGTTTTTCTGCGTGACGGTCAGCAGCGTGATTTCGCTGTCGAAGCGGATGAACTCCTCGATGATGAGTTCGCGGATATCGCCGCGCGAACCTTCGCAGCCGTATTGCCAGGCATGCTCTAACTCCTCGGGACCTTTCACGACCGATTGTCCCTTGCCCGAGGAGGACATCAGCGGTTTGACCACGCATGGGTAGCCGATCTCTTCGGCTGCATGCTGCAATTCGTCGAACGATTTCGCATAAAAATAGCGAGCCGTCTTCAGCCCCAGTTCTTTGGCGGCGAGATCGCGGATCGCTTTGCGGTTCATCGTGAAATTTACGGCTCGGGCGCTCGGGACGACCTGCACACCGGCCTGTTCTATGTCGTAGAGCCGTTCGGTGCGTATCGCTTCGATTTCGGGCACGACGATATCGGGGCGGTGCCGCTCGACGGCGGTTGCCAACGCATCGCCGTTCAGCATATCGAAGACGTCGGCTTCGTCGGCCACCTGCATGGCCGGAGCTCCTGCATATTTGTCGCATGCTACGACATGCTGACCCAACCGCTGAGCGGCGATTACGAATTCCTTGCCCAGTTCACCGGAACCGAGCAACATGATTTTTTTTGCCATTCTGATCTGAGGATTTGCATTCGGGGTACAAAGGTACGAATAAGCGCGAGCAAAAGCAAGTTCGTTTGCATTTTGCCGAGCAAGAGCATTTTCGACGGGGTTCTCGAAGAAAAAATTTTCAGAATCGCGGATTTTGTGCTATTTTTGTGAGACAGCCGAATGCCCCGGGGTGGAGTGTCCCGGGCGTCGAAGATGCTTCGCAAACAACACAAAACGGAATAGTATGTCTGAAATTACCTCTTTGGAACCGCGCATCGTCTGGGAGCAGTTCGATGCCATCACGCGTGTGCCGCGCCCCTCGAAGAAGGAGGCGCAGATCATCGACTTTTTGGTCGAATTCGCCCGCGAACACGGAATAGAGTACCGAAAGGATGCCATCGGCAATGTCGTGATGCGTAAACCTGCGACCCCGGGTTTCGAAGACCGGCCTACGGTCATTCTTCAGTCCCATATGGATATGGTTTGCGAAAAGAATTCCGATGTGGAATTCGATTTCGAGCATGATGCAATTCGTACGCGTATCGACGGCGGTTGGGTGCGGGCCGAGGGTACGACGCTCGGTGCGGATTGCGGCATCGGCATGGCCGCGGCGCTGGCCGTGATGATCGACCCCGCGGTGGAGCACGGTCCCGTCGAGGCGCTCTTCACGGTAGATGAGGAGACAGGGCTTACCGGGGCCTTCGAACTCGGCGAAGGGATGCTGACGGGGAAATACCTCGTCAATCTCGACTCGGAGGACGAGGGCGAAATCTTCATCGGCTGTGCGGGCGGTATCGATACCGTAGCGACATTCCGTTACCGGACCGAACCCGCTCCGGCGAACTATACGTTTTATCGGGTGGATGTCTCCGACTTGCTGGGCGGACACTCGGGCGACGATATCGATAAGGGACGTGTCAATTCGAACAAGACCGTGGCTCGGCTGTTGTGGGACGGTATGCAAAGTTATGAACTGCGCCTGAGCTATTTCTCGGGCGGCAATCTGCGCAATGCCATTCCTCGCGAAGCCTATGCCGTATTCGGTATTCCGACCCGCCTGAAAAACGATTTCGAGAAGAACTACGCCTTGTTCGCCGAGGACCTTGCGGCCGAGTTCCGCCTGCGCGAACCCAATTTCCGAATCACGCTCAATGAAATGCCTGCTGTCGATCGGGTGATTGACGCTCGTACGCAGTTCGGATTGGTTTATGCGCTCGTCGGCGTGCCCAACGGAGTGATAGCCATGTCGCAGGCCGTGCCGGGACTGGTGGAGACCTCGACCAACCTCGCTTCGGTGAAGTTCGAAGACGACGATCGGATAGTGGTCACCTCCTCGCAGCGGTCGTCGGTCGAGAGCGCCAAGACCTATGTGATGCAGATGGTCGAATCGGTCTTCGCACTGGCCGGAGCCGAAGTCGTTCATTCGGACGGATATCCGGGTTGGACGCCCGATCCGCAGTCGAAACTGCTCGAAATTACGGTCGGGGCCTATCGTCGTCTCTTCGCCGCAGAACCTAAAGTACGGGCCATCCATGCCGGTTTGGAGTGCGGATTGTTCCTGGAGAAATATCCCGACCTGGAGATGGTCTCCTTCGGCCCGACGTTGCGTGGCGTGCATTCGCCCGACGAGCGGCTGGAGATCGCTACGGTACCTAAGTTCTGGGACCTGCTGCTGGAGGTTCTACGCCGCATCTGATAAAGATGCGGCTCCTCCGAGCCGCGCGAATCGCAGTCCCTCCCCGGAGGGGCTGCTCTGTTCGCATTTGCAGGCTGCGTCCCGAAAACGATTCCGCCGCATTTACTGACCTGTAAATGCGGCGGTTTTTTACTCTGCGACCTCTTTTTTGGAGCGTTTACGGCTATTGATCGTCAGGTATCGTTGTAGGGTCTGCTGGAGCCGTACCGGATCGAGGTTCTTACGGATTTCGCCGCCCTGCGCGATAGAGATTTCGCCGGTTTCTTCCGAGACTACTACGATGATGGCATCCGATATCTCGCTGATGCCGATCGCGGCGCGGTGGCGTGTGCCGTAGGATTTCGGGACCTCGCTCTGCGTCACGGGGAGAATACATTTCGCCGCGACGATGCGGTCGCCTTCGATCAGTACGGCACCGTCGTGCAGCGGGGCGTTCTTGAAGAAGATATTCTTGAGCAGCGACGTCGAGATCCGGGCATCGAGGGCGATGCCCCCTTCGGCGATCAGACGCAGGTCGCTCTCCTGACTGATGACGATCAGCGCTCCGGTTTTCGTCTCCGACATTTCGCGGCATGCCGTGACGATCGGCACGACGTTCGTCTGTACGCTGTCGTCGGCCGTGGAGAAGATGCGCGTGATGAAGTTGAACTGCTTCTGTCGCATGCCTATCACCTGGAGGAAACGCCGCAATTCGGGTTGGAAGACGATAATCAGGGCGATGGCTCCTACGGAGATCAGTTGACCGAGGATGGTCGACAGCAACTCCATGTTGAGGGTGCGGACGACGACCCACAGCAGGTAGATGGCGATGATTCCCGAGAGAATATACGGTGCGTTGGTTCCCTTGGTCATGCGGTAGATCCAATACATGCTGAGGGCGACCAGGATGATATCGATGAAATCGATGAATGTAAACGGAACGAATCCCATGTCTCTGCGTTTTTGTGCCGACGAGCGTGGATTGCCTCCGTTTTTCGCGGCGATTATGTCTCGTGCGCAAGCCCCGTATTTTCGTTGCGAATGACCTTGCCGACGATTTCGCGACGAAAAAGAAGTCTCTGCGCCACGGCAGAGACTTCCCGTCTCGTTTTGTCGGGGAGACTGGATTCGAACCAGCGACCCCCTGCTCCCAAAGCAGGTGCGCTAACCGGACTGCGCTACACCCCGTTGTTCCGTGCTGCGGCGGATGCCGGACCGTGTCCCGGGCATTCGTCATTTTTTGCTGCACAAAGATAACGGCTTTTTTTCGTTCGGACAAACATTTCGGATATTAATCCGGATTTTGCGACAAGGATCGCATCCGGTCATATCCGCGAGACCGCTTATTTCCCGATGAGGTCCAGCAGCGGCAGGAAATCCTCCTTCGCGGCGGGCATGTAGACGGCGAAGCCCAGCGCGCGGGCCGCTTCGACGTTCCGTTTGCCGTCGTCGATGAAGAGCGTCTGCTCGGGCACCATGCCGCTGTGGTCGATCATGCTTCGGAAAATAGCCTCGGAGGGCTTCAGCAGGCGCATCCGATAGGAGAGGTAGATGTAGTCGAAGAGGTCGTCCATCGTCCGTCCTTCGCGGGCGAACATCTCCCGGATGCAGCGCATCGACGCGGGGTTGTTGTTCGAGAGGACGTAGGTGCGGATGCCGCGTCGGCGCAGCGATTCCAACATCTCGATCTTCCGCGGATCGATACCCGTGAGAAATTCGCCGTAGGCCCAGGCGATCTGTTCGTCGGTGATGTCGGGGCGGTCGCAGAGCGTACGCATTTCGTCGCACGCTTCGTGGAAAGAGATTTCGCCGCATTCGAGTCTGCCGATCATCTCGGCGGGGTAGCACGGGTCGATCACTCGCGCCACGGCATCCATGCCTAAGGAGCGGAACGCCTCGCGGCACCGTTCGATATCGAGGTCGACCAGGACACCGCCCAGGTCGAATACTACGTTTCGGATCATTGTCATCATTTTTGGAATCGCATCGTATAGCGCCGCAGCGGCCGCAGCAGCCACATGGGCAGGATTTTACATATAGGTATGAAAGCTCGGTTCCACCAGTCGGGTACGATCGTCCGGCGTCCGCGCCACAGTGCTCCGAGGGCCCGACGGGCGCAGGAGTCCGCCGAGATCAGCACGCCGAGGCGCAGGCCGATCCGCTGCCAGCGGGGTGTCAATCCGTAGAGATCGGTCGCCACGCCTGCCGGGCATACGGCCGTCACGCGCACACCCCGTTCGGCCATCTCTTTGGCGAAGGCTACGGAGAAGGTTCGTACGTAGGCCTTGGTCGCCGTGTAGAGTGCCATGCCGGGAAAGGGCATCCAGATCGAAAACGACGACATGTTGAGAATCCACCCCCGGCCCCGGGCTGCCATGTCGGCACCGAAGGCGAGACAGTTTTTCGATAGCGTCATGTCGTGCAAGAGGATCATGCGCTCGATCCGCTCGCGGGGCGTTTGCAGCACGTCGCGGAACGAGAAGATGCCCGCATTGTTCACCAGGACGTCGATTTCGACACCCATCGCCCGCACGGCAGCGTATAGTTCGTCCGAGGCTTCGGCGCGTGCCAGGTCGATGGTCATAAGCCGCACGTCGTGGGGGGAGGCGGCCGTCAGAATCTCCTTCCGGACCGCCTCGAGCGTTTCGACGGTCTGGCCTGCGAGGATCAGGTTGTAGCCGAGGTCGGCCAGTCGCAGGGCGAAGCAACGTCCGATTCCCGTCCCGGCTCCGGTTACCAGCGCCCAGCCGCTGCCCGGAGCGATCTCTCCGCGTCTCATCGTCATTTGATTTTGCGCAGTTCCTTCCACAGTTTCTCGGGAATCTCCTCCGCGCAGTTGTGGCAGCACTGCATATCCACCGAATACATGCGGGCCATGCAGTAGTCGCGGTGGTCGCATCCCGAGCGGGTCGAGCGGTCGCCGTCGCGGAGTTTGTTGACGAAGGCCGGGTCGTTGACCAGGGCGCGAGCCATCTGCACGAGTTCGAACCCTTCGTCGAGTACCCGTTCGATGCCTTCGCGGGACACCAAGCCGCCGACGTAGACCAGCGGGCCCTTCAGCGCTGCGCGGAACTTGCGTGCGTTCTCCAGGAAATAGCACTCCTCGAAGTCGTATTGTTTAATCATCCGGTTGCCGAAGAGGTTGATGACGATTTTCTGCGGCCACGACGACCAGGGCATGTAGTAGCTCATGGTCTTGGTCGGGATACGTCCGCGCATGACGGCCATCGGGGCCTTGGAGACGAATCCCGACGTGAGTACGATGCCGTCGACGCCGTATCGCTCGATGCGGCGGGCGATCTCGATGCTTTCGGGAATCTGTATGCCGCTCTTGAAGCCGTCCTCCATGTTGTGCTTCACCAGCACGGCCGTACGGGTGCGGGCCGCGGCCTCCATCACCTCGTCGAGGCACATGCACATGAAACGCATGCGGTTTTCGAGCGAGCCTCCGAATTCGTCGCGGCGTCGGTTGGTGTAGGGTGAGAGGAACTGCGAAATGAGGTAGCCGTGTCCGGCGTGGACCTCCACCGAGTCGAAGCCCGCTTCGTGGGCCGTAACGACGGCGCGGCCGAAGTCGCGGGCGATCTCTGCGCATTCGCTGCGCCGCATGCCGCGCACGAAGGTGGGGGAGTAGAGGTTGAAACCCGTCGACGCCCCGATGGGGAAGCATCCGGCCGTCGACCAGTGGGTCATGTTGCCGCAGTGGCCGATCTGAATGCCTGCGGCGGCGCCTTCGCGGTGGATGGCATCGGTGATGTCGCGCAGCGCCGGGACGATTTCGGGCCGCAGCCAAAGCTGCTTGTTGAACGAAAGGCCGCTGCGGGTAACCGCAGCGTAAGCCAGCGTAGTCATGCCCACGCCGCCGCGGGCCACCGATACGTGGTATTGCTTGAGCTGTTCGGTCGGACCGAAATCCTTACCCATCGATTCGAAAGCCGCCGACCGGATCGTGCGGTTGCGCAGGGTGACGGGGCCCAGCTTATAAGGCGTAAAGAGTTTGGAATCCATTGCGGAACGTTTTTGTTTCAGTATAGGAAAGGCAGGATCGCCTTGCGGTTGAGCGAGGTGAACTCCTCGCCGAACTCGGCGGCATAGCGGCGACGCAACGACACGGCGCGGGGCGCGAGGTTGGCGAAGGTCCACCATGCGAAGACCGCTCCGGCCCACGACCACGACGCAATGGCGAAGCCGATCCATTCGGTCAGCTCGCCGAAGTAGTTGGCCGACGAGACGTAACGGAACATGCCCCCGCGGGGAATGTAGTGGCGCGTGTCTCCGGGTTTGCGCAGGTGGCGGATGATATGGTCCGAGTGCAGGTTGACGGCCATGCCGAAGAGGAACAGGCCGCCGCCGATATAAATATAGGGTTTCGAAAACCAGTCGGCGTAGTAGTCCGTCGGGGAGACGTAGAAGATCCAGCCGCCTTGCATGAGTGCATTGAGCGTGTTGAAAAGCATGCCCATAAGTACGATGCCCAGCGGCATCTGCGACTTGCCGCGCATGAGCAGCGGGAAGATGAAAGCCCGTTGCAGGTAGTGGGCCTGGAACAGGAGGAACAGCGCCAGGGGGCCCGCTTCGAACATCCGCTCGGAACCGAGCCACAGTACGCACATGAAGATGAAGACCGGCGATTCCATAAGCACCCATCCCACCTTGTTGGGTACGGGAGGTCCGTAGCGACGGTTGAACAGGTAGCCGTATCCGGCTTCGAAGTAGTGGAGTGCGACGAAGACCACCAGGGCCATTGCGGCCATGACGATGAGCAGGATGTCGAAAGATGCGTTCATAAGCGATGCGAGTCGGTTCGAATGGAGTGTTTTTCCGTCTGCGCGGTATCCGTTCGCGGATCGGAACTCCTGCGATCGGTTTTTCGAAGGCGGCTAAAGCGTCGTAAAGATACGTATTTTTCGCCGATCGGCAATTTCCCGGATTGCTTTTTTGGAGTGCCGTACTCGACTTTACCGCCTCCGGCCGTCGGCCTGCGGTTTTCGTCCCGGCTTATCGGGTTCCGATCGCCCGACGGGCCGTTCGTGTCACACGGTGGCACGATTCGTGCGAGGTTCGCACCGTAACTCGATACGTAGTCCGGGTATCTCCGTTCCCGAGAGGCGTTTCCCCGCGGCCCTTAATGGCTGACCGCAAATTCAGGGACCTTCTCCGCGGCATGCGCCCCGTTCGGAACGGATTGTCCGGCGACAGCCTCCCGCAAAGGAGGCTGTTTCCGTATCGTTCCGTCCGAAAAGGCCGTGCGGCTGCGGGAGCGAGATACAGACCGTCCGGATCGGAAAATCGGCGAGGCGATGTCCGAATCAATACAGGTATCGCTCCATGAGCGGCAGCAACAAAGCCGTAGCCAGCCCCATGAGAGCCATCGCCAGTCCGCTCAGCGCTCCTTCTACGACGCCGATCTCGATCGCCCGGGCCGTGCCGATGCCGTGTGCGGCGGCACCGAGGGCGAATCCCCGTGCTTCGGGATCGCGCACGCCGCAGCGGGAGAGAATCCATTCTCCGAAGATACTTCCGAAGATGCCGACGCAGAACACCACGACCGATGTGACGGAAACGATGCCGCCGAGCGGTCCCGAGACCGAGACGGCGATCGGCACCGTGACGGATTTCGGGGCTATCGAGGTGAGGATCGTGCGGTCGACGCCGAACAGCATGGCGATGTAGACGACGCTGGCCACTCCCGCGACGCAGCCTGCTATCGTCGCGACGGCGACGGGCAGCAGGCTGCCGCGCAGTCGTTCGACCTGTTCGTAAAGCAGGTATCCGAGCGCCACGACCGACATGCCGAGTGCGAAATCGAGCATCCGGGTCGCCTCCTTGTAACGTTCGTAAGGAATGTCGGCGCAGAGCAGGAAGACGATCACGGATACGAAGGTCAGCAACACGGGGTGCAGCAACGGCATGCGCATGCGGCGGTAAAGCAGGCCACCTGCGCAGTAGAGACCGACGGTAAGTGTCAGCAGAAAGAGGTCCGAGCAGAACAGCGGGGCGATGAAATCAGCCATTGCGACGGAGATTTTTGAGCCGCAGCAGACGCGTGCGGCGGTTGAGGCTTTCGTAGGTTTTGCCCGCAACGGCCAACACGACGACGGTCGACGATACGGCTGCGACGACGATCGCCCACAGGTTGCCGAGAATCACGTCGTAGGATTCCATCAGCCCCACGCCGTAGGGGACGAAGAAGAGCGCCATCGTGCCGAGCAGAAATCGTGCGGCGGGGCGTACGGTCTCGGCCCGCAGGCGTCCCGAGCAGAGCGCTCCGAAGAGCAGGATCATGCCGATGATGTTTCCCGAAATATGGCCGCCCGTGAGCGTGCTCAGCAGGTTGCCGATCAGCCAAAACAAAAGAATGAAGAAGAGTCCGGTCATTGCATTGCGTGCGTTTCGAAGCCGCAAAGATAATACTTATCGTCTGTTCTTGTCCTTTCGCAGGGGACAATTCGTCTCCGCGCAGGACGAACAGCCGTTGTTGCCGCTTCGAAAGGCGCAACGCAGCCGTCGGACGATCCAAATGCAGGCAACGACCGCGATCGCCGCTACGATATATTCCTGCCAGTCCATTGCCGATCGTTTTTGCGAGACCGATCATTTTCCGTGCCGCGCGATCCTTGTCAGAACAGCGCGACGACGTGATAGACGATCCAGGCCAGTCCCCAGGCCAGTAGCGTGTCGTATACTGCGGCTCCTGCGGCCCATTTCCATCCGGCTTCGGCCCCGATGGCCGAAATCGTGGCGATACAGGGGAAGTAGAGCAAGATGAAGACCAGGAAGGCTGCGGCCGATGCAGCCGTGAAATCGCCGCTGGCGCGCAGTCGGGCCGGCAGCGATGCGCTGTCGGGCGTTTGGCGCAGTTCGATGGCCGGAGCGCCGCTCTCGACCGCTTCGGCGATGTAAATCGTGGTCGTATGGTCTGCTCCGCCGATGATCGCGACGTCGGGAATCGGGTCTTCGGTCGCCTCCTCGGAGTAGAGCACGCCGATGGTGCTCACGACGATCTCTTTGGCCGGAACGCCCGAGAGAAGCGCTACGCCGGCTTTCCAGTTGAGTCCCAACGGAGAGAAGAGCGGTTCGCACTTTTTACCCAGACGTCCCAGGTAGGAGTTCTCGTAATGTGCGACACTGTGCGTGGAGGCCTGTTCCGTTCGGGGATAGTAACTCAGCAGCCATACGATGACCGATGCCACGAGGATCATGCCGCCCATTTTGCGCAGATACTGCGCGCATTTGTCCCACATGTGCGCCAGGGTGGTTTTCCAGGTCGGCAGCCGGTAGGGAGGCAGCTCCATGACGAAGGGAGTTTCGTCCACCGGAAAGAGGAAGCGTCGCAGCAGCCGCGACGTAACCACGGCGGCGAAAACCCCCAGGATGTAGAGCGCCGTCATGACGGCGCCGGCATGGGCCGCGAAGAAGGTTCCCGTGAGCAGGATATAGATCGGCAGTCGTGCGCTGCACGACATGAAGGGGGTAATCAGAATGGTGATGAGCCGGCTGCTGCGGCTCTCGATGGTGCGGCAGGCCATGATGGCCGGGACATTGCATCCGAAGCCCATGATGAGCGGGATGAACGATTTGCCGTGCAGGCCGACGCGGTGCATCACACGGTCCATGATGAAGGCCGCGCGGGCCAGGTATCCCGAATCTTCCATGAAGGAGATGAACAGATAGAGGATCATAATGTTGGGCAGGAAGACGATGACGGCCCCCACGCCGCCGATCACGCCGTCGGTCAGCAGATCGCGCAGAACACCCGCAGGGACGAGTGCACGCACGGCGTCGCCGATCCATTCGACCAACGTGGCGATCCACTCCTGCGGGTAGGCTCCCAGGTCGAACGTGCAGCGGAACATCAGCCACATCAGGGCGAAGAAGATCGGGAATCCCCACAACTTGTGCGTTACGAGCGTGTCGATCACGGTCGTGGTCGTCACCGCTTCGCTCGTCCCGGGCGTGAAGGTCTCTTTCAAAGCCCCCTGGATGAATCCGTATTTCTGATTGGCGAATGCCGTTTCGACATCTTCGCCCAGGGCGTCGGCGATTCTTCGGGCTTCGCGGTCGCGCAGGGCGATCCACTCCGCGTAGCGGGGGCAGTCGCGCAACAGGGCTTCGACCTGCCGGTCGCCTTCGAGCAGCTTCATGGCGAAATAACGGGGCGGGAAGGTTTTGGGCAGTTCGTCGCGATGGTCGCTCATGTCGGCGTTCAGTCGCCGCAGTCCTTCCTCGATGCAGGACCCCATACCGATATGGATATGGCGCACGCGCGCATCACCGCCTTCGTAGACGTCGATAACCGTGTCGAGCAGCTCCTCGATGCCCTTGTTGTTGCGAGCTTCGACGGGAACCATCGGGATACCCAGCATGGCGCCCAGACTCTCGTAGTCGAGTTTCGCACCGCTGGCTTGCAACTCGTCGTACATGTTGAGTGCCACGACCATGCGGGGATTTATATCGATCAGTTCGGTGGTGAGGTAGAGGTTGCGTTCGAGGTTCGACGCGACGACCGAATCGATCACCACGTCGGGTGTTCGTTCCAGGAGGTGTTCGCGCACGTAACGCTCCTCGGGCGTATAGGCCGACAACGCGTAGGTGCCGGGCAAATCGGTGATTTCGAACCGGTAGCCGCGGTAGGTGCGATATCCGGCCTTGGCGCCGACCGTCACGCCGCTGTAGTTGCCTACGTGTTCGTGTCCGCCCGATATGGCGTTGAACAGCGATGTCTTACCGCTGTTGGGGTTGCCGATAAGCGCTACGGAGATCGTGCGGCTGTGGCGACGGATCACCTCGTCGAGGGTCGTGCATTCGCAGGTGCCGTTCGCTTGCCTCGTTGCGGGTGTCGTTGGGGGTGCTCCGCCGACGGTTTCGAAACCTTTGCCGCCGAGTTCTCCGGCTGCCTCGTCGTCGGAGAGCACCATGACCATCTCCGCTTCGCTGCGACGCAGCGAAATGTCGTATCCCATGATGTTGTATTCGATGGGATCTTTCAGGGGAGCGTTCAGCTTTACGGTCACCCGTTGGCTGCGGACGAAGCCCATTTCCATGATTCGTCGACGGAATCCTCCGTGACCCAGTACTTTGAGTATCGTTGCCGATTCACCGGTTTTCAATTCGGACAGACGCATGTTCGTTTTCGATTCTTTTGGGCCTCAAAGATACGTTTTTCGCGCCGGATGCGCAATCCCTATTTATAGGTAAGCGGTAATGTTGCCATACGCCCGCCGGCTTCTCGACCGCAGATCCGAGGATGTTTTCATTCTCTCGCTGCGTTGCAAGGCGATTGCAATCGCTGCGGTATGCCGGGCAACGGCAGAGACGGTGCCCGGGTGTCGTTTTCGGTGTCGCGTCGTAAATTCGCTCCTCGCAGGGGTTTCGGGCGCGATCCGCTTTCGTGCTTTTCGGCTCGGTTTTTGTTCTGTCGTTTGTTGCAGGGCTGCCGGAGGCTGTTTTCCAGGGGTCGACGTGCGGATTCAGGCACGGAAGATCAGCGCCACGGCACTGACAGAAACACCCTCTTCGCGTCCTTCGAAACCGAGATGCTCTGTGGTCGTGGCTTTGACCGATACCCGGTCATCGTCCACACCCATTGCTCCGGCCATTGCCGCGCGCATGGCGTCGATATGGGGCCGCAGCTTGGGCCGTTGCATTCGGATCGTGCAGTCTACATTCCCGATCTCATACCCTTTTTCGCGTAACAGCATCGCCGTGCGTCGCAGCAGGATCTTCGAATCTATTCCGGAATATTCGTCCGAGGTGTCGGGAAAATGGAGCCCGATATCTCCCAATGCCGCAGCGCCCAGCAGGGCATCGCATACGGCGTGGATAGCTACGTCGCCGTCCGAATGTGCGACGCATCCTTTCGAGTGGGGTAGCGTTACTCCGCCCAGTACGAGCGGCAAATCTTCGGCGAGGGCATGCACGTCGTATCCGTGTCCGATTCTGAAATCCATGATGCGTTGTTTTTTTACAAAGGTACGAATAAGCTGAGAGAAAAAGCAAGGTCGCCTGCATTTTTTCCGAGGTGAGGTATCTAAGGCGCAGCCAAAGGTACGAATAGATGAGGGCAATGCCGAATTTATTTCAGCATTGCCGAGCTTTCTGCGCAGACAATATAACGGATGAATAAAGCGAATAAATCTATACTCGAATGATGTAGATTAAGTATAAATACCGATTCGCAGGTTGTGTTTAATCTCTACTTTTTCGGTGTAGATTGGAAAACATACGGAGATTGAAGATAAAGTTTGGTTATGAGAGAATTTCGAATGTTTGGCACGATACTGATCTTGACGGCGTTCGCCGTCGGTCGAATCCTGCATGAGCGATCGGATGAGGGCGAAATTACCACCATGACGATACGATACGTATCCGACGTTCGTGCGGTTTTTATGGACCGAGGCGGCAGGCGCTGAAAATTTCATACCCCATGCGTTTCGATCCCACACTTCCCCATCCGCTCCCGGAGGTCTCCCCGGAGCTTTTCGACGAGCTGCTGAGCGAGTCGCAGCGTTTCGTCGACAGCCTCGATTGCCTCATTCATCGGGGTCGGGGTGTGCATACAAATGCAACGAGAACCTCTCTGAAAAAAAACAGAAGCAGGAATTTTTCCTGCTTCTATTCAATCTTTGGGAGGGTAGTTGATGGGAGCAAAGAATTCTGCCATTGTAAGTTTGTATAACTTGCAAAGTTTCAGAATCGATTGTGTATTGGGAATGGATGTTCCTGATTCATACCGAGAGATATCCAAATGCGTAAACTCGATGACCTCTTCTTGTGAATATCCGGCTTCCAAACGCAACTGTTGCATTCGTGCAATTAGTAGCTTTTGAAATGCTATATCCTTATATTTCGAGATCTTATTTTGCATTGCGATGCAAAGAAAAGGCCGGATGATTTGATTTTATACACGTGATTTCACGTGTATTTCGAATTATTTATCTATATTTGCATATCGGTGTATGTTTTAATACAGAAATTATGCTAACTTTGCGGCTGAATAATTCGGCATAGCCGAGGACATAATTAAAGAGCAGCAACTCTTTATGCCTTGACAGGAAAAATTGGGAGTTTTTTAAGTTTCAGGTATAAATGTTGCCAGCCCTTGGTTTGTTCCGTCCGAAAGGACGGGACTTGCAAGGGCGCGGTGCATTTCTGAAACTGGGTATCCCAATGCCTCCTGTCTGGAAATGTTATCGCGTCCCTTGCTTTTTTTATGTATTGGGGCGCACAACCATCACCAAACATTTCACGTTATGCGCCGGCTTCAAGCGACAAAACGACATACGGATCGTACCGACCGAACGATACTCGGCCGACGGAATCGGTATGCCTGTGCGGCGCAGACGGCTACGGAGACGTTCGGCGGCATAAAAGGCGATCCAGTACGACAACAGGCTTTTTCGAATCTGGCAACGACCCGGCGTTTCCGTTCTTTTCAAATAGAGAAAGCAATGCTTCGCATGAGTGTCCGGATGAGGGCGCAATTACCACATTGGACGATACGATACGCATTCGGCGCTCGTGCGTTTTTTTCCGGAGCGCTCCGGAGCGATACAAAAAATCCATAAGCCATGCGTTTCGATCCCACACTTCCCCATCCGCTCCCGGAGGTCTCCCCGGAGCTTTTCGACGAGCTGCTGAGCGAGTCGCAGCGTTTCGTCGACAGCCTCGATTGCCTCATTCATCGGGGTCGGGGTGTGCATACAAATGCAACGAGAACCTCTCTGAAAAAAAACAGAAGCAGGAATTTTTCCTGCTTCTATTCAATCTTTGGGAGGGTAGTTGATGGGAGCAAAGAATTCTGCCATTGTAAGTTTGTATAACTTGCAAAGTTTCAGAATCGATTGTGTATTGGGAATGGATGTTCCTGATTCATACCGAGAGATATCCAAATGCGTAAACTCGATGACCTCTTCTTGTGAATATCCGGCTTCCAAACGCAACTGTTGCATTCGTGCAATTAGTAGCTTTTGAAATGCTATATCCTTATATTTCGAGATCTTATTTTGCATTGCGATGCAAAGAAAAGGCCGGATGATTTGATTTTATACACGTGATTTCACGTGTATTTCGAATTATTTATCTATATTTGCATATCGGTGTATGTTTTAATACAGAAATTATGCTAACTTTGCGGCTGAATAATTCGGCATAGCCGAGGACATAATTAAAGAGCAGCAACTCTTTATGCCTTGACAGGAAAAATTGGGAGTTTTTTAAGTTTCAGGTATAAATGTTGCCAGCCCTTGGTTTGTTCCGTCCGAAAGGACGGGACTTGCAAGGGCGCGGTGCATTTCTGAAACTGGGTATCCCAATGCCTCCTGTCTGGAAATGTTATCGCGTCCCTTGCTTTTTTTATGTATTGGGGCGCACAACCATCACCAAACATTTCACGTTATGCGCCGGCTTCAAGCGACAAAACGACATACGGATCGTACCGACCGAACGATACTCGGCCGACGGAATCGGTATGCCTGTGCGGCGCAGACGGCTACGGAGACGTTCGGCGGCATAAAAGGCGATCCAGTACGACAACAGGCTTTTTCGAATCTGGCAACGACCCGGCGTTTCCGTTCTTTTCAAATAGAGAAAGCAATGCTTCGCATGAGTGTCCGGATGAGGGCGCAATTACCACATTGGACGATACGATACGCATTCGGCGCTCGTGCGTTTTTTTCCGGAGCGCTCCGGAGCGATACAAAAAATCCATAAGCCATGCGTTTCGATCCCACACTTCCCCATCCGCTCCCGGAGGTCTCCCCGGAGCTTTTCGACGAGCTGCTGAGCGAGTCGCAGCGTTTCGTCGACAGCCTCGACTGCCGGGTTCTGTCCGACGAGTTGCCGACCCGTTTTCTGGATTTCTGGCTCATGCCCGTCGGGGAGACCGATGCTCAGTGCGACCACTACCAGGCGCTCTACGAATCGGATGAATGCGGCGTGTTGCTTCAATTGCCGCTTTACCTTTTCGACCATGTTTACCACCGCCGTTACGACCCACCGACAAACGATGCGTTGGGTGCCGGGGATGCTGCGGAGGTTTTCCAGAGGCTGGAATCCGATCCCGAGTATCAGGCCGACATAAGGATGTTTGCCCGGAGACTGCGCCAATTTCAAATGTTGCTGCGCTATATTCGCGTGATGTATGAACTTGGCCTTGCGCAGAGTATATATCGCTTCGATCTGTTCGATATCGACGCTTACGACGAAGTGATAACGGAAATCATGGGAACCGGGATGGAATTATTCATCGGGGTTTTAAACCGGGTAGACGACCTGGAACTTTGACCTCCGAGTGCGGGGCTTGAAGTGAATTCTTCATAATCCGAGGTTGCGTCACGAATTGTCGAAGGATCCCGCACTCGTTTTTTTACTTCTCGTTTTCTAAGGGCCGTTTTTTCGTGCAGGGGGCGTTCGCGTGGGTTTCGACCCTTCGACCGTCTATTGCGATCGGCCGGCGCTGCGGGCACAGAGCGACCGGGAGCTATCTCTTCTTCCAA
>CAXHRY010000034.1:0-28407 GCA_964018965.1 uncultured Alistipes sp. | reverse complement strand
GGTCCGACCCTCCCCTAAATCCCCTCCGAGGAGGGGACTTTGGGAGCGCTCTGTAAGGTGGTAGCGGTTTTTGATTATATACAACCTTACTCGGCCGCAGTCCTTCGCACGAAGATTCGCTTCATACCGCCGAAGCCTCGCGCTTCCGGCCGCGGTTACAGGTCCGACCCTCCCCTAAATCCCCTCCGAGGAGGGGACTTTGGGAGCGCTCTGTATGGTGGTAGCGGTTTTAGGCTCATTGCGTGTAAAGCAGCAGCAGTCAGGAAACGTGCCCCACTCTCGGACGGAGGTTCGGGATGCAAGCGCCAAGGCACAGTCTTACCATTTTTGGCGGCTCACACTCTCAGCGCAACCGAATCAGCCGCAGAATCAGCCGCAGAATCATAAGCGCCTTCAACCTAGCACCTTTCACATTCATCCGCCCACAAAAAAGAGCGACATCCGCTTCTGCGGATATCGCTCCCAAGGTTCCGGAGCCCGGCGTCGTCTATTGGCGCTGAAGATCCGTCGTATCGGCTACGACCATGTTTTTATCGATGCGCAGCGTAACGTTGCCATCGACCTCGATCAGCAGCGTGGTCTCCTTGATCTCCTTTACCGTGCCGTAGATACCGCCCGCGGTGATGATCTTGTCACCCTTCTTGAGCCCGTTGCGGAAATCCTGCATCTGTTTGCGGCGCTTGGCTTCGGGACGCCACATGAAAAGCCACAGGACCAACACCATAAGGCCGATCATAATCAAAAAACTGTACTGCTGCATGAAACCCGGCTGGGGTTCGACAGGTGCAACCTGAAGGAAATGGATCATATTCATTCTGTTTTAAATATTAGGTAACTTTTCGTTTCGCTACGACTCGCATACGGAACGCAGCATCCGCAACGATCGGGCCGTTTCGGAACAAAGATAAGGATAAAAAACGAAAATCCGTACGAATAAACGGGAAGATCGAACAATTCCGGAGACGAACGGAACCGCACGAACCGTTCGAACCCGGAATTCCTGCGTCCGGATCACTCCCAGCAGCGCATCCAGAGCAGCAGCCGGGCGACGATCCGCCAACGGCGCGTGACCACAACGATGCGCCTGCGACGTTTCACGGCACGCAGAACCTGCTCCGCCACTCGTTCGACAGGCATCACCCAAAACAGGCCCTCGCCCTTGGCCATAGCCGTATCGACCAAGCCGGGCCGTATCTCCGTGACAACGATTCCCGAGCGTGCCGCCTTCATCCTGAGGGCCTGAGCATAGTTGATCTGGTAGGCTTTCGACGCCCCGTAGGCCGGAGCTGCGGCACTGCCCCGCAACCCGCCTACCGAAGTGACGAGCACCAGATGACCGCTCCCCTGCCGTTCGAACCGTCCGTAAGCCCAGTCCGCTACAGCCGTCCAGCCCCATACGTTGGTGAGGATAGCGGGCGCTTCGCGTGCGAACTCCAGTTCCGGATTCAGATCGCCCGTCCCGGCGCACACGAAGCAGAGATCCATGCCGCCCGTCTCGACGACGAGACGTTCCAGAGCCTCCGTTGCGGCTTCGGGTTGCGCGATATCGGCCGCAACGAACCGGAACCGCTCCGGCGCACCCGCCGCGATCTCGCGCAGCAGAGCTTCGCGGCGTCCCGTCAGCCCCACGACATATCCCGATGCAGCCATCCGTTCGGCGAGAGCTCGGCCGATGCCCGAAGTCGCACCTATGACAATCGCACGTTTCATAACGACAAAGATAACGTATTTCGCCGAAAAGCCGCATGACCGGAATCTAAAAAACCGAACGGGCAGGCAATGCGGCGCGCCCCGCTTCCGGTACGATATCGCGCTCGCCTTTCGCACGTTTTTTGTGTTCGGAATATCCCGTATTCGGGTCTCAGACGAACGCTTTTGCGAAATTAAGCCCCCGGGAGTACCGATTTCCGACAAAAAAACGTAACTTTGAAAAATCATATCCATGCTATGCGTAACGAAAAAGTAGATAAGCGAGTGCTCGGCCCCGTTCTGGCGGGGTTCTTCATCATGGGCTTCTGCGATATCGTAGCTCCCATTTCGGGCCGTATCGCCGCGGATTTCCCGGCCGAACAACAGGCGGTGAGCTTCCTCCCGACGATGGTTTTCCTATGGTTCCTCGTACTCTCGGCACCCATCGCCGCCGCGATGAACCGCGTCGGGCGCAAAGCCGTGGCCCTCACGGGTTATGCGTTCACGGCCGCAGGGCTGCTGCTGCCCTACGCCGCAGGCGCCGACTGCGCGCTGGGATGGTATTTCGCCGGATTCGCCCTGCTGGGAATCGGTAATACGGCGATTCAGGTCGCGGTCAATCCCCTGCTGGCCACCATCGTGCCGCAAGAACGGATGACGAGCTACCTCACCGTGGGGCAGATCTTCCGCAATACGTCGTTGCTGCTGCTGGCCCCGATCGTCACGGGACTCATCGCCGCTACGGGTTCGTGGCGCCTGTTGCTGCCGATCTACGCAGGACTGACCGTCGCGGGCGGTCTGTGGCTGCAATATACGCATGTCGCCGAGCCCGAACGTCAGAGAGGCGGCACCCCGTCGGGCTTCCGCCTGCTGCGCAATCGCCGGGTGCTGATCGCCACGCTGGGCATCGCAGCCTTCATCGCCGCCGACGTCGGCATCGGATACCTCTCCGTACGGCTGATCGACAATCCGTCGTCGATCCTCACGACGACGGGATTCTATGCCTGCCGCATCGTCGGAACACTGGTAGGAGCTTGGATGCTGATGCGCACGAACGACGTGAAATACCTCGTCTGGAACATGGCCGCAGCGACCGTGCTGTGCGCTGTGCTGCTGACCACCCGCAACGAAACAGCGATCTATGCGGCGATCGGACTTTTGGGATTCGCCATGTCGTGCGTCTTCGCGACCTTCTACGCCGTAGCGACGAAAGCCGAACCGGAGCACGCCAACGGCGTTGCGGGACTCTCGATCATGGCCATCGCCGCCGGAGCCGTCTCGGGTCCCGTCTGCGGAGCGATCATCCGCCGGGCGGGCGATCCGCATGCCGGAATGTGGTTCGTCGGCGCCTGCATCGTCTACATGCTCGGAGCCGCGATCGGCCTCTCCCGAAACCGAAAATCCTAAAAACCCGGAATATACGATCATGACACGAAAAATAGTACTGACCCTGCTGCTGACGCTCGCCATCTGGGGCGCGAGCGCCCAACGCCCCCGGCTCAAAGTGGAGTGGGGTGCCATCTACGGACTCAACATCACCGATTTCTCGGCCGACACGAAACAGACCGACGTCAAAAACAAACTCGGCTGGCAACTGGGCATCGTCACGGCGATCGACTGGGGTGCTTTCGCCATCGAGCCGCAGATCATCTACGTCCGTCAGGGAATGCGCATACGGCCCGAGGGAGGACACGAAGTCAATCTGAAGTCGAATTCGGTGGACGTTCCCGTGCTGGCATCGCTGCGACTGCTGCGCCCCTTACGCATCTACGCGGGTCCGGTGTTCACGGTGATGAACGACGTACGCCAGAAATCGGGCGGCGACCTGCTGGACTTCTCGCGTGTGCGGCCGACGCTTTCTTACACGGTAGGTGCGGGCGTAGCGCTGATGCGCCACCTGCTCGTCGACCTGCGCTTCAACGGGCAATTCCGGGCCAAGCACGACGTAGTGCTGCCCGACGGAGGCAATCTCGATAAACTCAGGAGTCATAGCGTGGCGCTCAGCTTCGGATATTTGTTTTAGATTATGACCGAGACAGTCGGAAAGGAAATCGAAATCGAAGGCGTCGATCCCCGCGAACTCTACGGGGCGCAGAACGTCTATCTGGAACGCATCAAGGCGCTGCACCCGACGCTGAAGATCGTGGCACGCGGATCGTCGCTCAAGGTACTGGGGCCCGAGACGGAGACCCGGCGTTTCGCTCGGCGACTCGAAGGGCTGGCCGCCTATTACCTCAAATACGGCCACATCTCGACGGAGGTGGTCGACCAATGTTTCTCGGCCAGCGCCGTGACGTGCGAGGAACCCATAGACAAAGACGTCATCGTCTACGGAAACAACGGCAACATCGTCCGGGCCCGAACGGTCAACCAGCAGCGTTTGGTCGCTCTCTACGAAAAAAACGACCTTCTGTTCGCCGTAGGGCCGGCCGGATCGGGCAAAACCTACACGGCCATAGCCCTGGCGGTCCGTGCACTGAAGGAGAAACAGGTGCGACGCATCATTCTCACGCGGCCGGCCGTCGAAGCGGGCGAAAAATTAGGATTTCTGCCCGGAGACATGAAGGAAAAGCTCGATCCCTATCTGCAACCGCTCTACGACGCCTTGAACGACATGATCCCGCCCGCACGACTGATGAAATCGATGGAGGAGGGCATCGTACAGATCGCCCCGCTGGCCTACATGCGCGGTCGTACGCTGGACAACGCTTTCGTGATCTTAGACGAGGCGCAGAACACTACGCTGCCGCAGATCAAGATGTTCCTCACGCGCATGGGCCGCAACGCCCGGTTCATCGTCACGGGCGACGTGACGCAGATCGACCTGCCGCGCAAGTCGGACAGCGGACTGGTGCGGACGATGGAACTGCTGCGCGACGTGGAAGGAATCGGCATCGCGGAGTTCGACAAGCGCGACATCGTACGGCATCCGCTCGTCAAACGCATCGTCGAGGCGTTCGACGACGCAGCAGAGGAACGGAAGCCCGAAAGCCCGAAAACGATCTGAATGCGCGGTATCGACGATCGAAATTCCTTCCGGGAGCGTTACGCAGCGCGATACGACCCACAGAAGCACTACGGCATTCCCGAATGCCCCGAACGACACAAACTTAATTAAAACCGATAGATCATGGACAGAAACTTGGCTGCGCTCTCACCGGCGCTCGTATGGAAACATTTCGCACGGATCGTGCGCATTCCGCGCCCCTCGTCGCACGAGGAGCAGATCCGCGCCTACATACTCGACTTCGCCCACTCGCACGGGCTGGAGTGTCTCGAAGACGAGGCACACAACGTCTATGTCCGCAAACCCGCGTCGGCGGGGATGGAGAATCGCAAAGGGGTGATTCTCCAGGCCCACCTCGACATGGTGCCGCAGAAGAACAACGACAAGTTCTTCGACTTCGAGAAAGATCCGATCGACGCCTACATCGACGGAGAATGGGTGACGGCCGACGGCACGACGCTCGGGGCCGACAACGGCATCGGCGTCGCGGCGATCCTGGCCGTCCTGGAGGACGACGCCCTGGAGCACGGCCCCGTCGAAGCGCTCTTCACGGCGACCGAAGAGACCGGCATGGACGGAGCCTTCGGACTGAAAGCCGGTCTGTTGCAGGGCGACATTCTGCTGAACCTCGATTCGGAGACCGAGGGCGAACTCTATGTGGGCTGCGCCGGAGGTCTCGATGCCAATATCCTCTTCCGCTACGCTGCCGAGCAGCTGCCCGCCGAAGGCCGCACCGCCGCGCGTATCACGGTCAAAGGACTCAAGGGCGGACACTCGGGCATCCAGATCGGATACCAACGGGCCAATGCCAACAAAGTCCTGTTCCGCTTCCTCAACGCCGTCGGTGCGACGTACGACGTAGCCCTGGCCTCGGTCGACGGAGGAGGTCTGCGCAACGCGATTCCGCGCGAAGCCGAAGCCGTAGTATCGGTGCCCGCCGCACGGTTCGAGGCCTTCGCTCGGGAACTGTCCGACTACGAAAAGACGATCATCGCCGAATACGCCGGCATCGAGGACAACATCTCGATCCGCATCGAGCCGTGCGAGGCTCCGCAGACCGTCCTGCCGCGCACCACCGCCACGAAACTGGCGCAGGCCATCGTCGGATGCCCCGACGGCGTGCAGAAAATGTCGATGGCCATGCCGGGTCTGGTACAGACCTCCACGAACCTCGCACGCGTGGTATCCGACGGCGAAACGGTGCGGTTGCAATGCCTGTTGCGCAGCTCCGTCGGGTCGGAAAAAGCGGCTTTGGGCGAAGCCATCGCAGCCGTATTCGCACTGGCCGGAGCCGAAACGGAACTCACGGGCAGCTACGACGGTTGGAATCCCGACATGTCCTCGCCGATTCTCAAAGCCATGACCCGCTCCTACGAGGAACTCTACGGCACGGCGCCTGCCGTTACGGCGATACACGCCGGACTCGAATGCGGCATCATCGGCAGCAACTACCCGGGCCTCGACATGATCTCGTTCGGCCCGACGATCTGCTATCCCCACTCGCCCGACGAAAAGGTCGAGATCGCCTCGGTAGCCAAATTCTACGATTTCCTGACGCAGACGCTGCGTAACATCCCCCAAAAATAACGGCGGGTGGAAACCGTAAAAAACAAGTGGTTCGCGATAGTCAATCCCGTGGCCGGAGGCGGCCGCGGGTTGGACCACTTTCCGCGTATCTCCAAATTCCTGCGCGATGCCGGAATTCCATGCGAACCGGTCTTCACAGAGCATAAGTTCCATGCCACGGAGCTTACCGTGACGGCCGTGAAGGAGGGCTACCGCAGAATCATCGTCGTGGGCGGCGACGGCACGCTGCACGAGGCAGTCAACGGTCTGTTCATCCAACGAGAGGTGCCCCCGACGGATGTATTGCTGGCCGTCGTGGCCGTAGGCTCGGGAAACGACTGGGTACGCACGTTCGGCATCTCGAACCGCTATCAGGATGCCGTGCGGGCTATCGCCGAGGGATATTCGTTCCTCCAGGACGTCGGCGTGGTATCCTACGAAGAATCGCACTACCGACAGTGCCGCTATATCGCGAACGTCGCGGGCGCAGGGTTCGACGCCTTCGTCGTGCGCAAACTTTCCCACCTCAAGAAAAAGGGTCACAAAAGCCGCTGGCGCTATACGTGGTGCCTGGTCAAGTCGTTTTTCCGCTACAAATCGACGGGTGTGAAGGTGTGGGTCGACGACCGGCTGGTCTACAACAACCTGCTGCTGTCGGTGGCCATCGGCGTCTGCAAGTTCAACGGCGGCGGCATCCAGCAGTTGCCCGATGCCGTGGCCGACGACGGAATGCTGGACCTTTCGCTGGTACGTCCCGTGCATTTCTGGCATGTGCTGTTCCGGTTCCACTACCTGTTCAACGGCGGAATATACCGCATTCGACATATTCTGCGCGAACGCGGCAGCCGCATTCGAATCGAATCGTCGCCCGAAGTCTCGGTCGAGGCGGACGGCGAACTGCTGGGCGAAACGCCGCTCGAATTCTCGGTCCTCCACCAAGCGATCCGGGTCGTCGTAGCGAAGGAATTCTACGATAAGACCCGAGGTTAGCCGCTACACGGACAACAATGACCTGCCGGCCGACGGCATATACCGGATAACAGTCCATAGAAAGCATCGCCTCCACCGATTTTCGATGGAGGTGATTTCGTTTCGCATGCGAATTACGCATCGGAAAAGATACGGGTCGACGGCATCCGTCGGCCGACAGCAGCAAGCGCCGATCGATCCTACGATGAACCCGATCCGAAATTTCGGTTACCGGTCCGTCCCATCGATCGGCGTCGCGGCGTCGTACTGCGCCGGGGTGATAGTATGAATATACCGGTTATGGTACTTCTCGACGGCGATTTCCTGCCTCGATTCGTAGAAATTGCGATAGTCCGGATCGCTTTTCCGGTACCACAATTCCCGGTTTTGGTCGAAAACCAATCGGATCGAATCGCAAACATCCGGGTACATCGTACCAGGGTCATATCCCAACGTGATATCGCGGGAGAAATTCAGCGAATCGTCAGCCGGAATATCCCAATCGGCGGATGCTACGCCTTTGCCCCCGTCAAGGCTTTCCAAGCCCATATAGCCGGTCATTCGAAGCGGATGCGGCGTAACGTTCTTGTAAATGAAATCGACCCGATAGCAGTGATCCACCGTCTCCCCGCTACAAGCGGTCAATCCGCTAATCGACCCAAAAAGTAAAAGCAGCGTCCAAATATTTTTCGGTTTCA
Source organism: uncultured Alistipes sp. (assembly GCA_964018965.1). Taxonomy (GTDB): domain Bacteria; phylum Bacteroidota; class Bacteroidia; order Bacteroidales; family Rikenellaceae; genus Alistipes. The sequence goes on along the minus strand of CAXHRY010000034.1, from coordinate 20,478 downwards.
TCGTTTCGTCGTTTGAAATAAAAGGGGCGCCTGGAATCGTCCGACGCCCCGATTCGTCGATCGTCACTTCTTTTCCGACAGTTGCGGCACCAAGGTTCGAACATAGTCGTCGGTAAAGACGTAGGTGAACCGGAAGTTTCGGCGCCCCAATTTCTCGACGCGGTAATTCTCGCGATCTCGAACGCCCTCGCCGAGTTCGATCCCCACGAATTCACCATCATCCACGGCAATCCGCGATTCGAGGGGACCGCCTACATCTCTAATAAAAGGACAATATATCTCTTGGGAAGAGCAGTCTCTCGTGCAACTTTCTCCTTTCATATCAATGGAATACGATTCGCCCGGCTGCAACCGGAAAGAGATGGTTCCGACCCATTCCGTTGTATGATTATAGGCACCCTCCAGTTTCAATACATGGGTCGATTCATTGACATAGACCCATTCGCCATGAGTGATGTATTCAGAATTGGTCATCCCTTCGCAACCCGAGAACAGCAGGAGCGTCAAGACAAAACTACCAAATCGAAAATAATTGATCCACATATTGTTTAGTCGCATTAGGGTAAGTCTTGATTTTATCTCGCCATTTGATCCACGTATTGCACCCGATCAATGCCGATTCGATTTGTGGCATACTGTAACCTTCGACTTTATCGCCTTCGGCATAGGTTTTACCCAAATTTTTGTCGTCATCGCTTCGAGTGTCGATCAAATCCACGACAACATTTGTATACGGACCGAAGATTTTGCCACCTTTGTATTCGGGATACACCATACGCGTCAGATAATATTGTACACCGCGAGCCCAACTTTCTTTCATTTTCTCCTCTGCAAAATGGTAATCACGAAGTCGGTTGGTTCCGGGTTTTACAACGATCATGCGCCAATGAGCCGCATGGGCTAACTCATGAATAGTGGTTGCATAAACCTCGTCTTCTGAATGTTGTGGATTATAGATATGAATTGCACTACCCAAACCCGCAAAACGCCGAAGCGAAGAAAACTGGCCATTTATATCATTATTTTCCTTATAAAAAGCTCTAATTTTCAGTTGAGTTCTCCAAAAACTGTTTAGTGGAGGTCGTCGCAACCCTCCGATATTCTTATAATAATAGTGGTATGCTGCCCGGAAAATCGTAGCTCGGAAATAAGCCTGTTTCTGGGTATTGTCGATATCGACGTTCCAGTTGCCCGTCTTCTTCGGGCCGTCGTATTTAGCCTTACCCAAAGCGCTTCGACGTATCTCGAAATGATAACGCCCCAATCGAAATGATAATTCGCCGGGCGTTTGAAGCGACCGTTGCAGGAATAGTAACCGTTCGCATCGGTGATTCCGGTATGCGTAGTAAACCAGCGCCGCGCCTTTACCTTGATGCCCTCCAGGCCGATCCATCCCAAACTCGTGTAGGTGCTTTTATAACGAATTTGTCCCGCAGGCCGCCATTTGCTGGCACGGGTCATGCCGTCGGGCTCCTCGGCATTGCCCGTCAGTTCGAGCGAACGTTCGACCAGCGCATCGGCAACCGCTTCGTCAATGCGGCCGACCCCGCTTGCAGCGGCACGAGTTCCGGAATCCTCGACGAAATCGCGGTCTTCATCGGGGATGAAGAGATTTTCAAGCACGTCGTAAGCCACGCCCAACGTATCGATCGCAGCCCGGTGCGCGAACTCGACCGAGGCGTACTGATAGGTAGGCAGGCTATCGGGAACTTCGGGATCCTGGTAATATTCCCCCTGACTTGTGATCTCGTAATCGAGCGGAATGTCGTAGAGAATCAGCGTCGTGTCCTGTTTGATCCGGTCCAGCTCGTCGTAGTTCGCCGGCCGGAACTTCACGTAATAATGGGAAGTGCGGATGTCCTCGATGCTCAAGCCGCCCCGATCCTCAGGCGCAAGGCTTTCGAACGCTTTTCGCATGTTGGCGACCGAATAGGCATTTTCCAGTTTGTCGCCCAAAACGGTTTGCGTCGAGGTAATCAACATTCCCCCTCCTCCGCCGATGATATCGCCGGGGTCGATCGGTGGCGGGACCAGCCCGCCGTCGTTTGCGCAACTTGCCACGAACTATATAAAAAATGTGCAAAAAGAGTGTAAAAATATAGTAAGTTCGTTCTTGTCAAGGTCTGTTGGATATGAATCCGTCGATATATGCTTTATCATTAGCGACGACCGCAAAAGCCTGTCTGACGAGTTTGTTAGCGACTGCGATCATAGCAAGTTTACCGGATTTTCCGTTTTTGCGCAACCTCGTGTAAGTCTCCAGGCATTGTGCATTGCGCCTGCTGGCTGTCCATGCAGCGACATAAAGGAGCCCTCTTGTGTACGCGTCTCCGTTCCGGTTGATATGTCCTCTGATGTTTACGGAAGTTCCGGACTGTTCGTAAGTGGGACAGATTCCGAGATACCGGGATACTTGCTTAGCATTCTGGAAGTAAGTGAACCCTCCGGTAGTGATGATGAGTGCAGTGGCGAGAGTTATTCCTATTCCCTTGATGGATGTCAGGAGCGCGAGCTGCCGGCTGAACTCGACCTCGACAAGATCCGTAAGTTCCGACTGAAGCCTGTCACGTTTCTTTTCGAGGAACTTAATGGTTTCGTCTGCGGCGTGGATCGCACCTTTGTCCGGAACGGGCAAACAAGCGAGGGAGCCTCGGAGGTTCGACATGGCGGTAACCTGCTTGGTAAGTTGACGTATGACCGTTCTCTTTTGGCGGAGCCGCAAGATGGCCTCTCCCTGCATCTTGAAAGGCTGCGGATTCATCTTCTCCCCATACAAGGCTATGAGCCGTGCGTCGATCTTGTCGGTCTTGACCGTAGAGAGCATGGCTCTGGCGAAGTTCTTTATCTTCAGCGGATTCTCCATACTGACAATAATCCCGGCGACATTGAGAATATACAGCAGCAATGCGCTGTAGTTCCCGGTCGCCTCCATGACACAGTGGATACTGCCGTCTTTAGGGAGAGTTCCGATGAACTGCCTGATTCCTGTGGTTGTGTTGTCGAACGTACGGATATCCCCACTTTTGTCGGAGGAGTAAGCCACCACGAATGTAGCTTTACTTACGTCGATGCCAATGTACTTCATGACCGTTCGGTTTTTAGTTTTAAGGACATCTGTTACATCTTGGTCCATCATTGCGAATACGGGTTCAAACACCTAACGAACTATCCGGATTCTGATGTAAAGAGTATGGGGTCGGAACATGGCTACCGGTCTCGATGACCAATGAAAACTCGGACTTATTCCACACTCTGATGTCTTAATTACTCAAATTTATAATAACTAAAATTAATATACAATGAAGGCGCAAGCGAGATAAAAAAATGTTTTTTCATAAAAGAAGAAGTGAGATTAGGAATAAAGGTTCGACAATATATATAAAAAAATCCGAAAATACAAACAGTTCGTAAGAGAAATAAGATACGCATTTCCCGACGAACCTTCCGGTGTGTAATTCACACACCGGAAACACACAGCTCCGGTTGTCAAAAATTGATAACCGAAATCGCAAGTGTGTGCGCACACACTTGCGATTCTTAAGATTTTTGCATAGATTTGCACGACGAGCGATCGTGAAAGACGTCGCGACAACCAACGATATGGCCGAAAAAAAGCATCCGAATATCCGCATCGTCGACATAGCCCGCATGGCGGGAGTTTCGACCGGGACGGTGGACCGTGTGATACATCGCCGCGGCAAGGTCTCCGACGCCAATCTGGCGCGGGTCAACGAAGTGTTGCGCCAGGTGGATTACCATCCTAATCTGGTGGCTCGCTCACTCGCATCGGGGCGCTGTCATACGATAGCGGTAGTCATGCCGCATTTCGCAACGGGCGAGTACTGGGCCGACGTCGATAGCGGAATCCGCCGGGCCGAAATCGAAGCAGGTCGTTACAATGTCGCTGTGAGGAGGCTCTTTTTCGACCAATACGACCGCACGTCGTTCGACGACGCAACGACTGCGCTCGCCTCCGAGACCTTCGACGGAGCCGTCATCGCGACGCTTTTCGCCGAGCAGGTGGTGCCGCTGACCCGCGAACTCGATGCACGGAGCATCCCCTACGTCTTCGTCGACTCGCACATCCCGGCTTGTCGCGAATTAGCCTATTTCGGTACTTCGTCGTTCGACGCCGGTGTCGTCGCCGCACGGCTGCTGACCGATCGGACAGAGCCCGGGGCCGACCTTGCGATCGCCAAAATAGTCCGTACGGGGAACGGAGGCTCGAACCAATGTCGCAACCGCGAAGCCGGATTCCGCGATTATCTCGCCCGCACGGGCTTCGCCGGGAATATCCGCGAGGTGGAATTACGCATCGACGACCGGGAATACAACACACGGCGACTCGACGACTTTTTCCGGGAATATCCTCGCATCGCCGGAGCTGTGACTTTCAATTCGACCTGCCACATTTTAGGCGACTACCTCGCGCGAAGGCATCGCCGCGACGTGCGGCTGGTCGGATACGACAACATCCGCCGCAACGAGGAGCTCTTACGCGCGGGGATCGTCACGGCATTAGTCGCACAGCGGCCCGACGCGCAGGGATACCACAGCATCATGGCGCTCTGCGGCTTCCTGACCGGAACGGGCTCGGTACCCCGAATCAACAACATGCCCATCGACATTCTGCTGCGCGAAAACATCGATTTCTACAAAACCGAAATAATCTGAAGCAATGAAAAATCTGTTTGACATCCGCGACCGCGTGGTCGTCGTAACGGGCGGAGCCGGGATTCTGGGCCGTTCGATCTGCCTCTATCTGGCCGAGCAAGGGGCCAAAGTCGTCGTACTCGACCGCGACGAGAAGGCCGGAAACGAGTTGCTGGAAGCCATCCGCAAAAACGGTGGAGAGGGTATGTTCCTCACTACGAATGTCCTCGACCGCGAAGTACTGGAGAAAAACCGCGAGGATATCCTGGCGGCTTACGGTGCGATCGACGTGCTGTTGAACGCTGCCGGCGGCAATATGGGCGGTGCGACGATCGCCCCCGACAAGTCGTTCCTCGACCTGGAGATCGAGGCTTTCCGTAAAGTCGTCGATCTGAATCTTTTCGGCACGGTGCTGCCTACGACCGTTTTCGGCGAAGCCATGACGGCCCGCAAAAAGGGTGTGATCGTCAACTTCTGCTCCGAATCGGCCCTGCGTCCCCTGACCCGAGTGGTGGGCTACGGCGCTGCGAAAGCGGCCATCGGCAACTACACCAAATACATGGCCGCCGAGCTGGCCACGAAATTCAGCCCCGAAATGCGTGTAAATGCCATCGTTCCGGGATTTCTGCTGACCAACCAGAACCGCACGCTGCTGACCAACCCCGACGGGTCGTACACCGACCGTGCGCGGACGATCATCGCCCACACGCCCGCAGGGCGTTTCGCCGAGCCCGAAGAACTGCTCGGAACGATCCACTACCTCATCAGCGATGCTTCGTCGTTCGTGACAGGCGCCCTGGCTGTTGTCGACGGCGGTTTCGACGCATTCTCGATATAGGAAAAAGCAATGCGCCATCTTCGGCGGCTGAAAGCGCGAGCCGCCGAAGATAATTCTCAGGCGACAAACATAAGCACAACAAACGAGCGAAACCGAGAAAATAAACCTCGATAAGTCCACTCCGAGGAGAGGATTTAGGGGTGGGTAGAAACTACAAACGCGGCGCACGCGCCGCGAGGTTTCACCTCTGCTAAGAATACAAGAAAACAGGACGAAACAAAAACCGACAAAAAAACACATCATGTACCTTTGCAAACAATCCTGGCGCTGGTACGGACCCAACGACCCCGTATCGCTGGCGAACATCCGGCAGGCAGGCGCAACCGATATCGTGCACGCCTTGCACCACATCCCCAACGGCGAAGTATGGAGCGTCGAGGAGATTCGAAAACGGCAGGCGATCATCGCCGACGCCGGACTTACGTGGTCCGTCGTCGAGAGTGTCCCCGTACACGAACACATCAAGACGCGCACGGGCGATTTCCAACGCTACATCGAAAACTACAAACAATCGCTCCGCAACCTCGCGGCGTGCGGCATCCGGGTCGTGACCTACAATTTCATGCCCGTGCTGGACTGGACCCGCACGAACCTCGCCTATACGGTCGAGGACGGTTCGAAAGCGCTGCGATTCGAGCGGGCGGCCTTCATGGCCTTCGATCTCTACATCCTGAGACGCCCGGCCGCCGAAGACGAATACGACGAAGCCGAAAAAACGATCGCCCGTGCCCGCTACGAGGCGATGGACGAAGCCGAAAAGGCACTTATCACACGTAACATGATCGCCGGATTGCCCGGCGCCGAGGAGAGTTTCACGCTCGATCAGTTCCGCGAAGAACTCAAACGTTACGACGGTATCGACGCCGAAACGCTACGCGGCAACCTCGTCGCCTTCCTGCGGGAAATCTGCTCCGTGGCGGACGAAGCGGGCGTCGAGATGGTGATCCACCCCGACGATCCCCCCTACCCGATCCTGGGTCTTCCGCGCATCCTCTCCACGGCGGAGGATTTCCGCAAGCTCATCGCCGCCGTGCCCAACCCGTCGAACGAGTTGTGCCTCTGCACCGGATCGTTCGGCGTGCGCGCGGATAACGACCTTCCGGCCATGATGCGCGAATTCGGCGACCGTGTAGGCTTCGTGCACCTGCGCTCGACGCGCCGCGACGCCGAAGGCAACTTCCAGGAGGACAACCATCTCGAAGGCGACGTGCCGATGTACGAAGTGATGAAAGCCTTCCTGGAGATTCAGCAACGGCAAGGTCGTTCGATCCCGATGCGCCCCGACCACGGGCATCAAATGTGCGACGACCTCGACCGCCGTTCGAATCCCGGCTATTCGTGCTACGGCCGCATGCGCGGTCTGGCCGAGCTGCGCGGTTTGGAAATGGGCATCGCCCGTTCGCTTTTCGCAGACAAGGCCTGACAACGCAAAACGAAACCGGGCGGATACCCATATCGAAGGGTATCCGCCCGGTTTATCGTTCGAGCTGCGTATCAGTTCACGCTCTCGATCACTTCGACCTCGGCGACCGTCCAGTCGAACAGATCGTTGGCGCACTGTCCCTCCAGACGGCGCATCTGCGACTTGTCGGTCGTATCGGCCAACACGGCGTTGAAGAACGACCCCATCGTATTATAGGTCGAATTGACCTTCGAGGCGAAACATTTGTAGAACGCCTGCTGCTGCTGGTGATCGAGTCCGGCCGGCAGAACGCCCTGTGCCACGAGATAATTGTAGGGATAGATGTGGCGCATGTTGCGGGCATCGGCATTGAGTTCGTCGACGATCGTCGTCACGACGACCATATCCACCGTATCCGAAACGCCGTCCATTTGCAGGAAGGTGACGTAGACCGGATGGTTGTTTTCGAGCGTAGTGGCCACGTCGTCGGAGAATTCGGTGAACTCGGCGTCGTTCAGATCGTTGAGATAGACCATCTGCCGGTAGTCGCGCAGCGATTCGCGCATCGCCTTGCGCTGCTCGTGATTCCATTGCCGACGCTGCGAACAGCCCGTGAGGCCGGCGACGAAGATCGCCAGCAAAGAGACACTGAGGAGAATTTTTTTCATTTTTACCCGATTTTGGTTTTACTTCACCGTCCCGACGCAATCCGTGTGCCAAAACTGTCGTCGGAAGTACTGTCGTATCCCGTTCGGGATTCTGCGGCCGCGAAATAGACATTCGCAGCACCGACAAGATCGGAGTCTCCCCGAAAAACGCTATCTTTGTCGAACATGCTGCGACCCGGGAAGTATCACCGGCCGCAGAAAATCAGAATGTCATGGATGTACTTACCTTTCGCGATTACTGTCTTTCGCTGCCGATGACCGAGGAGACCACGCCGTTCGACGAAACGACGCTCGTCTACAAAATCGGCGGCAAGATGTATGCCTGCGCCGACATGGTCGATTTCGGCCTGATCGCCGTGAAGTGCGATCCCGATCGTGCCGAGATGCTGCGCGAGCGATATGCCGAGGTATCGACGGCGCCCCACTTCAACAAACGTCACTGGAACGGCCTGCGCACCGACGGCGATCTGCCCGACGCATTCCTGCGAGAGCAGATCCGCGACTCTTACATGCTCGTGTTGCGGCAAAACGTCACTCCGCGTGCCCTGCGCGAGGAGCTGCTCGCCTGCGTCGAGCGGCTCGGGTTGCCGGAATAAGAGGCGGAGTTTCCCATTGACTTTGCTGCCACCCAAAATGCAGTCTGAAAGACTGCGCGAGCCGTAGTCTCCCCCGGGCGGAGGCTCGTTGCGCTCACCCCGCAGGCTACGTCTCGCCCTGCATCCGCCCAAGATGATCTTCGCCGCAAACTGCGGTTCTTTGAACCACGCAATTCGCCGCCACCTCCGGCGGCAGACCGCCCATTAAGCGCGATATTTCCAAAGCCTGTCTCTTAGCAGGATGATGGGTGAAGGGTGCAGAATGAAGAATGAAGAATGAAGGGTGAAGGATGAAGGATGAAGGATGAAGGGTACAGGGTGAAGGATGCAGGGTGCAGGGTGCAGGGTGCAGGGTGCAGGGTGCAGGGTGCAGCCCACAACCGCCACCCTGCCGCCACTTTCCACCTCTAACCCCTCACCTTTCACATAAAAAGGCGTTGCCCGAAAAATTCGGACAACGCTTTTTATATAACTCCCGGAGCCGTTTGCAACCCCGGCGGCATCTCGAAAATTCCTATCCGAGGAACGAGAGCAGGATACCCGCAGCTACCGCGGAACCCACGACACCGGCCACGTTGGGACCCATGGCGTGCATGAGCAGATAGTTGCCCGGATTCTCCTTCTGACCCTCGGTCTGCGAAACACGGGCGGCCATCGGCACGGCCGAAACGCCGGCCGAACCGATCAACGGGTTGATCTTGTTCTCCTCCTTGGCGAAGAGGTTCATCGTCTTGGCCAGCAGCACACCGCTCGCGGTACCCATACAGAAGGCCAGTACACCCAGCACGAGGATACCCAGCGTGCGGACATTGAGGAACGCCTCGGCCGTAGCCGTAGCACCCACCGTGAGACCCAAGAAGATCACCACGATATTCATCAACTCGTTCTGCACGGTCTTCGACAAACGATCCACCACGCCGCACTCCTTCATCAGGTTACCCAGCATCAGGCAGCCGATCAGCGGCGCGGCGCTCGGCAGCAGCAACGCGATGATGACAGCGATGATGAGCGGGAAGAGGATGCGTTCGAGTTTCGAAACGGGACGCAGCGTCCGCATGCGGATGGCACGCTCCTTCTTCGTGGTCAGCGCACGCATGATGGGCGGCTGGATCACCGGCACGAGAGCCATGTAGGAGTAGGCCGCTACGGCGATCGGGCCCAGCAATTCGGGCGAGAGCATCGACGTGAGGTAGATGGCCGTCGGGCCGTCGGCTCCGCCGATGATACCGATCGAACCGGCCTGCGTAGGCGTGAAGCCCAGGGCGTAGGCTCCCAGGAAGGTGATGAAGATACCGATCTGTGCGGCAGCACCTAACAGGAAGCTCTTGGGATTGGCGATCAGCGGACCGAAATCGGTCATGGCGCCCACACCCACGAAGATCAGACAGGGATAGATACCTAACTTGACACCCAGGTAGAGGTAATCGAGCAGACCCGCTTGGTCGACGAAGATGTCCCAATGCACGTGGCCGCCGGCGAAGAGTTCGGTATGGTAGAGGTTCGCACCCGGAAGGTTCGTCAGCAGCATGCCGAACGCGATGGTGAAGAGCAGCAGCGGTTCGAACTTGTGCCGGATGGCGAGGTAGAGCAGGAAGAAGGCGACGAAGATCATCACGACGCTACCCCAGCCCATCGAGGAGAAGAACCCCACGATGCCGGTGGACTCGATGAATTTCATCAGACTCTCCCCTACGAAGTTCGAGTTTGAGGTCAGCAAATTCCACATAGCGATTACTCGATGACGATTAAGTTATCACCCTCCATGACCGTAGCGCCCTGCTGCACGAGAATCTGTTTCACCACACCGGCGCGATCGGCGTCGATGTTGTTCTCCATCTTCATGGCTTCGAGTACGACCAACGTCTGGCCCGGCGCTACCGTGTCGCCCACGGCGACCTTCACGGCGAGAACCGTGCCCGGCAGCGGGCACTTCACGGCACCGACACCGCCTGCGGCAGCAGCTGCGGGACGCGGTGCAGCCGCTGCGACCGTCGCCGGCGTGATCTGTGCGCTGTTCGCCTCCTTCGGAGCCGGAGCAACATGGGGTTTGCTCGCAGCGGCGCTGCGACCGCCCGCGATCTCGACCTCGTAGGGCGTGCCGTTGACGATCACACGTGCTACGGTCGAAGCCTCGTTCACCTCGTCGATCTGCACGTCGTAATTCTGTCCGTTGATTTTCAATGAATAGTCTTTCATATCTTTTCTTTGCATTTCTATTTTGGTGTCCATATATCGCCCTACCCTCGCCGATTTCCCACCCGAATTTCGTACGAGTCGGCCGAAACCCCGCGGCGCAACGCCGCGTTCATAAGCCCGAAAGGACTTCGGGTACCGCCCGCCAGGAAACGGCGCGAAAAATTCCTAAGGGTAGAATCGATATAATTACCACTATTTTCTGTCAGGCAACTGGGTTAAACCGTGGATTTTCGAATTCCAGGGCGAGTAAGCGCGTTTGATGCTCAGGATCGTCAGCACCTCCGATTCGCGATCGTGCAAAGCACCCTTGTAGAGTTTGAGCGCCGTAGCGATGGCGGCGATCTCCTCCTCGTGCAACTGTCCCTGAACGACCGGCTTGACCACCGCAGGGGCTTGCTGCGGCTTACGCGTGAAGACCCAGCCGAAGAGCTTCATGACATAGACCAGCAGCACCAGTACGAAGAATACCAAGCAGATACTAATCAACGCCACCCACAGCATTTCGGACCAGCCCCAATTCATTGTCGTGATAATCATGATCCAAGTCCGTTACAAGGGAATATTCGAATGTTTCTTCGCCGGATTCTGCAAACGCTTCGTGGCGAGCGACTGCAACGCACGGATGATGCGGAAACGCGTGTTACGCGGCTCGATCACATCGTCGATATAGCCGTAGCGTGCGGCGTTGTAGGGGTTGGAGAACTTGTCGTTGTACTCCTTCTCTTTCTCGGCGATGAAAGCGGCGCGCTCCTCGGGTTTCTCGGCAAGCTCCTTGAGTTCCTTGCCGTAGAGCACCTCGACGGCACCGCTGGCACCCATCACGGCGATCTCAGCCGAAGGCCATGCGTAGTTGATATCGCCACGGATATGCTTCGACGACATGACGATATAGGCACCGCCGTAAGCCTTGCGCAGCGTCACGGTGATCTTCGGCACCGTAGCTTCGCAGTAAGCGAAAAGCAGCTTGGCGCCGTGGGTAATCACACCGCCGTACTCCTGCGTTGTTCCCGGCAGGAAGCCCGGAACGTCCACCAACGTCACGATCGGAATGTTGAACGCGTCGCAGAAACGCACGAAACGCGCGGCCTTGCGGCTGGCGTTGATATCCAGTACGCCGGCCATGAACTTGGGCTGGTTGGCGATGATGCCGACCGAATGTCCGTTGAAGCGGGCGAAGCAGGTGATGATGTTCTTGGCATAGCTGGCCGCCGACTCCAGAAACTCGCCGTTGTCGACGATGGCGCGAATTACCTCGGTCATGTCGTAGGGCTTGTTGGCGCTATCGGGAATGATCTCGTTGAGCGAATCCTCCAGACGCGTCACGGCATCGGTGCAAACCGCCAGCGGGGCATCCTCCATATTGTTCTGCGGCATGTAGGAGAGCAATTTCTTGATGAGCTCGATACCCTCCTCCTCGGTCTCGACGGCGAACTGCGCCACGCCAGACTTGGTGGTGTGCATCGTGGCACCACCCAGCTGTTCCTGCGTCACATCCTCGCCCGTCACGGTCTTCACGACCTTGGGACCCGTGAGGAACATGTTCGAAGTCTGCTTCTTCATGATGATGAAGTCGGTCAGTGCGGGCGAGTAGACCGCACCTCCGGCGCAAGGACCGAAGATGGCCGAAATCTGGGGTATGACGCCCGAGGCCATCACGTTGCGCTGGAAAATATTGGCATAGCCGGCCAGGGCGTTGACACCCTCCTGGATGCGGGCACCGCCCGAGTCGTTCATACCGATGCACGGGGCGCCGTTACGCATAGCCATATCCATGATCTTGCAGATTTTGTCCGACATCGACAACGACAGGGAACCCGCCGTGACGGTGAAGTCCTGCGCGAAGACGTACACCAGACGACCGCCGATGGTACCGTAACCCGTCACTACGCCGTCGCCGAAAGTATGGCTCCGGTCCATACCGAAGTCGTAGCAGCGATGCGTGACGAACATGTCGAACTCCTCGAAGGAGCCTTCGTCCAGCAGCATCTGGATGCGCTCGCGGGCCGTATACTTGCCTTTGGCATGCTGGGCGTCGATACGCTTCTGACCGCCTCCGAGACGTGCCGTTTCGCGGTTCTCGATGAGTCGGTTGATCTTATTCTGAATTTCGCTCATAAAAGTTTGAATGTGTGATTTCTATCCTGGTTTCCGTCGCGCACTCCGCGGGGCGGCATTCGGGGAGGGGCTCCGCAGCTGTTCGCGACGTCCGGTCGTCGAGTCGGTCCGACGCCCGAGCGACGGACCGACCGGAACGTTACGCCCGGATTACTTGTTCTTGTTTTCGCACAACTCCGTGAGAATGCCCTGCGTCGACTTCGGGTGCAGGAAAGCGATCGTCAGACCTTCGGCACCCTTGCGCGGAGTCTTGTCGATCAGGCGGATACCATGAGCCTCGGCGTCGGCCAACTGCTCCTCGATGTTCTCGCAGGCGAGGGCCATGTGGTGAATACCCACGCCGCGGTTCTCGATATACTTGGCGATGGTCGAATCCTCCGAAGTGGGCTCCAGCAGTTCGATCTTGGTCTGGCCCAGCATGAAGAATGCCGTGCGCACTTTCTGATCGGCGACCTCTTCGATCGCATAGCACTTCAGACCCAGTACATTTTCCCAATAGGGAATCGCTTCGTCGAGACTCTTCACGGCCACGCCGAGATGCTCGATATGAGAAACCTTCATAACAATTTTGAATTTTGAGATTGATGAATTATTGTCGATTTCGATAATCCTTTTTTTTTGCGCATACAAAGATAGGAGTTTAATCCAAGAATTAAAAAAGAAAGGTGAAAAATTGTTGTCCGAAAATACGAAGAAAATGCCGCTATCGTATCCGGAAAAGATCCTTTCGGAACGTCCGATGATTCCCGGACCGAAAAAAAGGCGAATTTGGCAGGGGTTTTGCCCCTTTGCGGCACGTTACGGCCCGGATGGCGTATCGGAAATTCCGAATACGTCCGCCGCAGCCCATGTTCAACACCTAAAGAACGATTCTATGTTTTACCACTCCAAAGAACTCCAGTTCAAGGCCCGAGTATCCCGGCCCGATCCGCGCTTCGCACGGCTGTTGCTCGAACAGTTCGGCGGCGGCAACGGCGAGTTGAAAGCCGCCATGCAGTATTTCGTCCAGGCCTTCGCCTGCCACAATCCCTATCCCGACAAATACGACCTGCTGATGGATATCGCCACCGAAGAGCTGGGACACCTCGAAATCGTCGGCGCGACGATCCAGATGCTGCTCGCGGGCGTGAACGGCAACCTGAAGGATGCCGCCGAGCGCAACGACGTATTCGGCGAAAACGGCTTCTCGAAGGACGACTTCATCCACTCGGCTTTCTCGATCAACCCCCAGTTCGGGGTGCTCACGGGCGGAGGTCCGCGCCTGACCGACAGCAACGGCGTGCCCTGGCAGGGCTCCTACGTCAATGCCAACAGCGATCTGACGGTCGATCTGCGATCGAACATCGCCGCCGAATCGCGCGCCAAGATCGTCTACGAATACCTCATGCAATTCACCGACGACAAGGACGTGCTGGCGACCCTCAATTTCCTGCTCACGCGCGAAGTGGCCCATTTCCAGCAGTTCGAAGCGGCCCTCGCCACCATCCGGCCCAATTTCCCGCCGGGGGTATTGCAAAGCGACCCGCGATACAGCAACATCTACTCCAACCACTCGTCCGGCGGCGACTCGCGAGGACCCTGGAACGAAGGCGAAAGTTGCGGTCTGGGCGAAGAGTGGCAATATGTCTCCGACCCGCGCGAGCAGGTGCTCGCCACCGACGGACTCACCGAACTCCAACCGCAGGGCACGCCCCGCACGCTGGCTTCGGTGCGCAGCGCGGACAAAAAGCTGAGCAAGGAGCGCAGCGGAGAGATACGCTCGGCCACGCCGCAAGGCGATCTCGAATGGTGCGACTACGCCGCCGAGAAGCGCAAACGCAAGCAGCGCCGTCCCGTGGAACAGGAGTAACCCTCCTGGAACAGACCGCGGTCTACGCCTGTGTAGACGTAGGGCACGACCGTACGCAATCGAATCGCAAAAGCGATTCGATTTTTTTATCTGTCCCGACGAACGACAAACATCGTCCTCGCGGCAACGAGTCCCGCGCCTCGGCCGGTCGCCCGTCGAAACGCGTCCAAAAGCGCATGTAGATACGAAGCCCGAACGAAAACCGCCGTCCTTTTGCGCACGCAGGTTTTTCCGTCGCCAGACAGTCCGATCGATTCAGTTTTATTAAATATTCTTAAATAAATTTTAAAAATTCTACGATAAATACTACTTTTGCAACGTCTTGACAGTATACGGCACAACGGTTAAGTATTTTTATGGACTGGCTCTACAACCTTTTCTTAGGCAACGGCATCGCACACGCCGTGCTGACACTCGCCCTGGTAATCACGCTGGGCATTCTGCTCGGGAAGCTCAAAATCGGCGGCGTATCGCTCGGAATCACGTGGATACTCTTCGTCGGTATCATCCTGAGCCACTTCGGAATGACGATCGACAACGACGTGCGCCACTTCATCCAGGAGTTCGGCCTCATCCTCTTCGTCTTCTCGATCGGGCTACAGGTCGGACCGGGCTTTTTCGCCTCGTTCAAACACGGCGGCATGGCACTCGTGTGCTGCGCCATAGCGATCGTACTGTTGGGTGTCGCGACCGCCTACGTCATCCATATCGCCACGGGAACGCCCGTACCGACCATGGTGGGCATCCTTTCGGGCGCCGTGACCAACACCCCCGGACTCGGAGCCGCACAGCAGGCCTATGCCGACGCTACGGGCTACAACGACCCGACCATCGCCCTGGGATACGCCGTAGCCTACCCGCTGGGCGTCGTGGGTATCATCTTCTCGATGATCTTCATCCGCTATGCGCTGCGCGTGAAGTTCGAGAAGGAGGACGAAGGCCTCACCGCCCTCTCCGACGAGAAGAAATTCGCGAACAAAGTCTCCGTAGAGTTCACCAACAAGATGCTCGACGGCCGCACGGTGGAATACCTGCGCGACCTGGTGAAACGCCAGTTCGTAATCTCGCGAATCCTCCATACCGGAGGTGAAATCACGTTGGCCGACGGCGACAGCCAGGTATATGTGGGCGACAAACTGTGGGTCATCGGCCAGGCCGAAGATATCGAAGCGATCGTCGCATTCCTGGGACGCCGCATCGACATGACCGACCAGGAGTGGGGCAACAACGTACCCAACTCGGAGCTCATTTCGCGTCGTATCCTCATCACCAAATCTTCGCTCAACGGCAAGAAGTTCGCCGACCTGAAGCTCCGCACGAAATACGGCATCACCATCACGCGCGTCAACCGCGCGGGCGTGGACCTGATCCCCTATCAAGGCATGGAGTTGCAGGTAGGCGACCGCGTGATGGTCGTGGGTCCCGAGAAGTCGGTCGGCAAGGTCGCCGACCTGCTGGGCAATTCGCTCAAGAAACTCGACCACCCCAACCTGGTCACGATCTTCGTCGGCATCGCCCTCGGCGTTCTCCTGGGTTCGATTCCGCTGATGAACGTTCCGCAACCCGTGAAACTGGGTCTGGCAGGCGGTCCGCTGATCGTCGCGATCCTGATCGGCCGCTTCGGCACGCATTTCCATCTGGTGACCTATACGACCATGAGCGCCAACCTGATGCTGCGCGAAATCGGCATCGCCCTGTTCCTCGCAGCGGTGGGTATCGGTGCGGGCAACGGATTCGTCGACGCCATCGCCGGCGGCGGTTACCGCTGGATCGGCTACGGATTCATCATCACGGTGGTCCCCATTCTGATCGTGGCGCTCATCGCACGTCTGTGGCTGAAGATGAACTACTATACGCTCATGGGGCTGATCGCCGGCTCGACGACCGATCCCCCCGCGCTGGCTTACGCCAATGCTACGGCGGGCAACGACATGCCGGCCGTCGGCTACTCGACGGTCTACCCCGTGGTGATGTTCCTGCGCGTATTGACGGCGCAGATATTCATCCTCTTCGCTCTCTGATTCCGTCCGGCTCCAACTCCCGAAGGGGCTGTCTAACAAGTCCGAATTTTACGATTTCACCCCCGTCAGAATAAACTCTGACAGGGGTGATTTTCATTTTCGGGAACTTGTTAGACAGCCTCTTTTTAAATTAAAAGGTGGCTATATACGGCCTTACCGGTCTTCGCCCCCGAATCTCACATAAGATCGCCGATGTCTCGCGTCATTCCGCCGCATTTATAAATCCGGACCACTCCATAAGATTCCGGAGCCCGGAGCACGATAAGAGTCGAATAATGACCATTAAAAAAATACTCGAAAATCGTTCCGTTTCTCGTTTTTTATTCATAACTTATTGAGTGTAAACAGATTGGTGTCATATTGATATTTCAACGAAAATTTTCAATTACACTTTATCACTTTTTTTAAACGAATGCTTATGAAACGAACGCTACTACTACTCGCAGCTGTCGCGACCGCGGTATTCACCGCATGCAAGTACGACGACTCGGAAGTTCTCCAGAAGATCGGAGATCTGGACGATCGCCTCACAACGATCGAACAACAGGTTTCGATGATGAACCAACAGATCGAAACGCTGCAACAGTTGATGAACGGCAAAAAGTTCATCTCCGAAGTGAAACAAAATGCCGACGGTTCACACACCATCATCATGACCTCGACCGACGGTACGCCATCGTCTCTGGACATTCCCGCCGGTAAGGACGGCACTCCGGGCGAAGCGGGCCACACTCCCGTAATCGGCGTTCGGCAGGACTCGGACGGCATCTACTACTGGACCATCGACGGCCAGTGGGTGGTGGACGACTCGGGCAACAAGATGCCCATATCCGGCAAAGACGGTCAGGACGGCAAGGATGGCCAGGACGGTCAGCCGGGGGGGGGTACGTCCGTTCCCACCTTCAAGATCGAAGACGGCATGTGGTACGTATCGTTCGACCAGGGTTTCACCTACATCGAGTGCGGTCCCGCCTCGGCAGGTAAGGAAGGTGCCGACGGCAAGGACGGCGACTCCTTCTTCAAGGCGGTGACCGTGAGTGCGAACGGCAGCTACGCCTATCTCACCCTCGCCGACGGCACGGTCCTCACCTTCGAGATACGCAAGGAATTCGACATCCAGTTCAGCCTGCCCAGCCAATATATCGAAGCGGGCAAAACGCTGAAGATACCTTTCGCCATCTGGGGCGGCGACCAAAACACCGTCGTCGAGGCGATCGGCCGCAACGGCTTCGAAGCCGAAGTCGAGCACGACGCCAAAGGCGGCACGCTGGAGGTAACGGCTCCGGCGGAGACCGTGAAAACGGGCAAGGTGATCGTGCTGATGAGCGACGGAGGCAACCGCACGCTGATGCGCACGCTGACCTTCACCACGGGCGAGATCCACATTTCGACCTCGTCGGCTGCCTTCACCACAGCGGGAGGCGAAGTGACCGTAGAGGTGCAGACCGACATGGATTACACCGTCGTGATTCCCGAAGATGCGGAGTGGCTCACCGTAAAGGAGGGTACGCGCGCCGAATTGCGCACCGACCGGATCACCTTCGCGGCCCAGGCCAACACGCTGTCGTATCCGCGCGAGGCAATGGTCAAACTCATGCAGGACCAATTCGAGCTGGAGACGATCTACGTCTCGCAGGCCGGAGTGACGTACGCACCCGAACTGCTGGTCTTCCACGTGCGGCCCGACGAAACTACGGGCGAAGTGACACTGCCCCTCTACACCTCGACGGGCGAAGTGGTCATCGACTGGGGCGACGGCACGGAGCCGCAGTCGATCGAGAAGATCAACACCACTGCCACACGCAACCCCGCCCATACCTATGAAAATAAGAAACAGGAGTACGACGTCACGGTGAATTCGACTGCACTCACGGCCATTACGGCCACCAGTGCCGCGCAGGCCAAGGGTGTCACATCCGTTTCGCAGTGGGGTAAGACAGGACTGCTGACCATCACGATAAAGAACTGCACCGATCTGGAGTACATCGCCGCTCCCGAACCCGACGCCTTCTCCAAAGTCACCCTGATCAACTTGTCGGGCTGTTCGAACGTGAAATCCATCCCGGGCGGATTCCTCAAGGGCGCCACGGCACTGAAGACGGCCTCGAACATGTTCGAGAACTGGAATATCGAAACGATCCCGACTGGGCTCTTCGACGACTGCGCGGCCGTCACGACCGTAGCCAATGCCTTCAAGAACTGCAAGCAGCTGAAGTCTGTCCCCGAAAATCTGATGCAGGGGCTCAAGGCAGCCACCACCTGCGCCAACATCTTCAACGGATGCGAAAGCCTGACCCAGGTACCCGCGACGATCTTCAACGGCGCCTATAAGATGAAGATGGCCGACTACCTTTTCGCCAACTGCACCTCGCTCGAACAGGTTCCCGACAACGTATTCGGCGGCATCGCCGCTGCCAGTGCGACTACCAGCTACGCTTTCCAGAAATGTACGGGCCTGCGTTCGACCGGTTCGAAAATCTTCAACGGTTCGACGGTCGTCACGGCCAACTACCTCTTCGACGGCTGTGCGAGCCTGACCGAAATCAAGGACGACATCTTCGCGGGGGCCACGAAACTCAAGTCCGTTCAGCGCGCATTCCAGGGGTGCGAGAAGCTCACCACGGTGCCCGACCGGCTGTTCAGCCCGCTGACCACGGCCAGCTCGACGGTCCAGCGCGCATTCGCGAATTGCACGAGTCTGAAACATCTCGGCAGCCACCTCTTTGAAGGCTCCGCCATCAACGATATCCAATACCTTTTCTCCAACTGTACGTCGCTGGAGGAGATTCCGACAGAGTTCACCTACGGTGCAAAGATCACGCACTCCGGATACCTGTTCGACAACTGTACGAAACTGCAACGTATTCCAGCCGATCTGTTGCAGGGTTGCGCCGAGGCACTGGTAAACATCGACTACATGTTCAAAGACTGTTCCGCACTCCAAGAGCTTCCCTCGGGACTGCTCTACGGCGCCGTGAATCTCGATCGCTGTTCGAACATGTGCTACAAATGCACATCCCTGCGTACGGTTCCCGAGGATCTGTTCCGGGACTGCCAGAACATTCGCCTCGTAGACGGCACTTTCCGCTATTGCGAAAGTCTCCGTAACGCCGTGAGCGTGCCCCACACGGAGAAACTGACCTCGATCCAATCCATGTACGAGGGCTGTTCGAGCCTCTACGAGATGCCGGCCGAATTGTTCGGCGACATAGCCGGCGTAACGAATTTCCACACGTTGTTCAAGGATTGCAAGTCGCTCGCATCCGTGCCCACGGCATTCCTGAAGAGTGCCACACCGTCGAAAGCCACCAACTTCAATATGATGTTCGCCGGCTGCGAGAATCTCCGCTCGATCGATCTGTCGTTCCTCAACGTCCTGAAGGAATCCTACTCCTTCAACTGCATGTTCCAGGATTGCAAGTCCCTGGCTATAGAGTTCCCGACCTATCCGGTAGAGATCGACGGCCAGACCGTGGAGGTGAAATTCTGGGAACGCAACAAGGCCGAATACTCCAAGTACTTCACCACGCGTTCGATGTCGACCACGCGTTGTTTCGAAGGCTGCGTCAACCTGCCCGGCTACTACACCGAAATCCCGACCTCCTGGGGCGGCGGATACGACGGCACCGACGAAAAACCGCAGTTGGAAATCATCCCCGACGTGAAAGCATCCGACGGTTACTACAACATCGACTTCCGGCTGAAAGCCGTCGACGCCATCGAAGCCGGCTACTACATCGCCCGCAAGGAGTATGTCGACCTGATCCTGCCCTCCTACTACCACAACTCCTACTCGGAGCTCTTCAAGGCTCAGGGCGTGATGCTGCGCAGCGAATACCTGCCCGCCATCAACTCGGAAGAGGGCCTGCTCCTCTATACCGACGAATGCCTGCCCGAAACGGAGTACATCTGCCTGGCCTACGTGAAGAACATGCACGGCGAACTGTACAAACTGGCCAGCGCCACCACCAACGCCATCCCGAAGGGTTCCCGGGAGTATGAGAACTACATCGGCAAGTGGCGCGTAACCTCCTACTCGTCCGTATCGGAAGACGAGGACTACGGCGGCGTGGGCAACGACCTCAAACCCATATCGTTCGACATTTCCATCGAGCCGTTCCGCGTAGACTCGATCTACAC
>CAXHRY010000033.1:0-29021 GCA_964018965.1 uncultured Alistipes sp. | reverse complement strand
GGCGTAGACGGTCTGATCCACATCACCGACCTGTCGTGGGGCCGCGTAAGCCACCCCGAGGAGATCGTGGCGCTGGATCAGAAGATTCAGGTCGTTATCCTCGACTTCGACGATGCCAAGAAGCGTATCGCTTTGGGTCTGAAGCAGCTTACTCCGCATCCGTGGGAGGCGCTCGACCAGACGCTCAAGGTGGGCGACAAAGTCAACGGTAAGGTGGTCGTCATGGCCGATTACGGTGCTTTCGTCGAGATCGCAGCCGGCGTCGAGGGTCTGATCCACGTATCGGAGATGTCGTGGAGCCAGCACCTGCGTTCGGCTCAGGAGTTCATGAAGGTGGGCGACGAAGTGGAGGCCGTAGTGCTGACGCTCGATCGCGAGGAGCGCAAGATGTCGCTGGGCATCAAGCAACTGACTCCCGATCCCTGGGCGAATATCGAGACCAAATACCCCGTCGGTACGAAGTGCATGGCCAAGGTGCGTAACTTTACGAACTTCGGCGTATTCGTCGAGATCGAGGAGGGTATCGACGGTCTGATCCACATTTCGGACCTGAGCTGGACCAAGAAGGTGAAGCACCCGGGCGAGTTCACGCAGGTAGGTGCCGATATCGAGGTCGTAGTTCTGGAGATCGACAAGGACAACCGTCGTCTCTCGCTGGGTCACAAGCAGCTGGAGGAGAATCCCTGGGCAGAGATCGAGAGCCGTTTCGCCATCGATTCGATCCACGAGGGTACGATTACCGAGATGACCGAGAAGGGCGCCGTCGTCGCTCTTGCCGAGAACCTCGAAGGTTTCTGCCCGACGCGTCAGCTCGCCAAGGAGGACGGTACGGCCGCCAAGGTCGGCGACAAGATGCCGTTCAAGATCCTGGAGTTCTCGAAGGCTACGAAGCGTATCACGCTGTCGCACCTGCGTACGTATGATGGCGCTCGCAAGGAGGCTGCCGCTGCCGAGAAGGCCGAGAAGCGTGCTGCTGCCGACGCTACGAAGTCGACCGTGAAGAAGATCAACGCGTCGGTCGAGAAGACCACGCTGGGCGATATCACGGGTCTGGCTGCGCTGAAGAGCGCTATGGAGGCTGCTGAGGCCAAGAAGAACGGCAAGGAGTAACTCCTTCCGATCGCGATAGGGGGCTGTCTAACAAGTTTTAGGCAGCCCTTTTTGTTTGTGTTTGCTATGCGAGAAACATTCCGAACATGCGATTCTGAGGGTTATAAAATTTGTTAGACAGTCTCTTTTCGGGCGTTGTCGGGAGCCATAGGCGATCGTCGTAACCGAAGAAAGCCGGTCGGCGGTGACGGTCCGGATTGCACGGACCGGTCGTGGGCCTACAGGCTCCGTTCGGCGGTCGGAAGCGGGGCGAAGCAGTGCGGTGCCCGGTCCGGCGGGTGTCATGTTCGGCGGGCGTCAGGTCTGGCGGGCGTCAGGTCTGGCGGTGTGTCAGGTTCGGCGGTGTCAGGTCTGGCGGGTGTCAGGTTCGCGGTGTCAGGTCCGGCGGGTGTCAGATTCGGCGGTATCGGATCCGGCGGTATCGGTCCGCGGGTATCCAGGTCGGGGGGTGTCAGGTTCGGCGGGTGTCGGGTCCGGCGGGTATCGGGTCGGCGGGTGTCAGGTTCGGCTGGTGCCCGGTTCGGCGGTATCGGGTCCGGCGGGTGTCAGGTTCGGCGGGTGCCGTCCGGCTGGTGTCAGGTCGGCGGGTGTCAGGTCCGGCTGTGTCAGGTTCGGCGGGTCAGTTCGGCTGGTGTCAGGTTCGGCGGGTGTAGTCGGCGGGTGTCAGGTTCGGCGGGTATCGGGTCCGGCGGGCGTCAGGTCCGGCGGGTGCCCGGTCCGGCGGGTGTCAGGTCCGGCGGGTGTCAGGTCCGGCGGGTGCCCGGTCCGTCGGGTATCGGGTCCGGGAGGAGGGGATGTCGGAGTGCGGCGGTGCTTCCGCAGGCGGTGCTTTCGCAGGCGGGGACGTCGCTACGGTCGGCGATGCGGATCTGGTCGGCGATGCGGATCTGGTCGGCGAACATTCCGTCCGGAAGTACGGATAGCCCCGGTTACAGAACACTTATCCTGTAACCGGGGCTTTCGTATCGTCGATGATCGTCGGACGATGTCATTCGTTGCCGGCGCCTCGTTTTTTCAAGATCTCGCGCATGTAACGCAGGGCGACGAAGTGTCCCGCCTGAGGCATGTTGCCGTGCTTGAATCCCTGGAATTCATAGAGCCGTATGTCGGGATGCTGCGCGATGCGCAGCATCCGACAGAAATAGGCGATCTCTTCGTAGCGGCCTTTGAGTTCCAGTTCGCGGTCGCCTGCCAGCAGCAGCATCGGCGGACAATCGGGGCGGACGTGGTAGAGCGGAGCCATGTCGTCGACGATGACGCACGGTTCGGCGATGCCCAGTTCGCGACGGCGTGCGAAATGGGTCACGACCTGCCCGCTATACGGAATGACCGCTGCGAAGGCTTTGTCGGGATCGATGCCGTAGCGTCCCATCCAGCGTTTGTCGAGGCCCAGCATTGCGACCAAGTAACCTCCGGCCGAATGACCGGCGATGAATACCGATCGCGGGTCGCCGCCGTAGGAGGCGATGTGTTCCAATACCCATGCTACGGCTGCCGCAGCGTCGTCGATGCAGTCGGCGACCTGCACGCGGGGTGTCAGACGGTAATCCACGCCTGCGATGGCGAATCCATGCTGCTGCAAAGCTTCCGGGATGTCGCGTTTGCCGCCTTTCAGACTGCCGCCGTGGAACCATACGATCGTCGGGAATCCCTTTTTTTCGATAGGGTAGTAGAGGTCGAGCCGACAGAGCGAGTCGGCGTAGGCGTCGCCCGCGGCATCGCGGTAAGCGATGTCATGTTCGGTGCGATAGCCCGCCTGCGATGCCTCCTTGGGGGATTTCTCGCGGGCTGCGAGGGGACCATGAAGGAACAGAGCGAGAAAAAGCAGGGCGAGGATTCGTTTCATAAATTCATCGTTTTTTTGGTCGATTAATTGGCTACTGGAGAACCGTCATACCGATGTCATGCGGCGATAACGCGCATAGAGTGCGTCGTAGATCGCTTTTTTCGTTTCGTCGGGACGGTATTCGGCTGAAAAGCCGGGTCGCATGGCGCGTTGGGCGGCTTCGACGGTGGGGTGGATGCCCGCGGCTACGGAGGCGAACATGGCTGCTCCCAGGGCGCAGGCTTGGTCGCTGTCGAGCACGCGGATCGGCACTCCCGTGATGTCGGCCATCGTCTGCATGACGTAGGGCGACTTGCGGGCGATGCCGCCGATGGCGACGACCTCGCGAACGGGAATGCCCTCTTCTGCGATGCGTTCGTGAATGGCGCGCGAGCCGAATGCCGTAGCTTCGACCAGCGATTTGAAGAGTGCCGGAGCCGAGGTCCCGAGGGTCAGGCCTCCGAGTACGCCCCGCATGCGCGGATCGGCGTCGGGCGTACGGCGGCCGTTGTGCCAGTCGAGCGCTACGGGATCGTCGGGGGTGAGCGGCAGGCGCTCGGCCTCCTCGGTCAGTGCTGCGAGTATGCGATCTTCGAATTCGGAAGCGTCGGCGACGAATTTCCGGAGCGGCCAGGCCAGCACGCGGCGCAGCCAGGCATAAATGTCGCCGAAGGCTGCCTGCCCGGCCTCGAAGCCGATGAATCCCGGGAGCACCGAGCCGTCTACTTGTCCGCAGATGCCTCGTACGGCGTGTTTGCCGACTGCTTCGTAGGTTCCGACGGCGATGTCGCAGGTCGACGTACCGATCACCTTGACGAGTGTTCCGGGGGCTATTCCTGCCCCGACGGCTCCGACGTGGCAGTCGATAGCTCCGATACCCACGGCGATACCGGGTTGCAGTCCCAGTCGTGCCGCCCATTCGGGACTGAGTCCTCCCACGGAGCGGTCGCCCGTTACGGTGTCGCAATAGAGATGGCCGCGGAAAATATTCATCAGCGGATCGATCGCCTCCAGAAAATCCTCCGAAGGAAGTCCTCCCCAGCTCTCGTGCCACATCGCCTTGTGTCCGGCGACGCAGCGGCTGCGGGCGATGCGTTCGGGCGTCGTGTCGCCGACGAGCAGGGCGCTGATCCAGTCGCAATGCTCAACCCAGGAGTAGGCCTCCGTGCGCAGTTCGGGGGTGTTGCGCAGCACGTGCAGCATTTTGGCCCAGGCCCATTCGCAGGAGTAGGTGCCGCCGCTGTAACGCGTATAGTCGATCTGCCGGCTGTGGGCTGCGGCATTGATCTGGTCGGCTTCGACGATCGCCGTATGGTCTTTCCAGAGTACGAACATGGCGTCGGGCTCCTCGGCGAAACGGGGTAGGAGCGCCAGGGGCGTACCCTGACGGTCGGTCAGAACGGGTGTCGAGGCAGTCGTGTCGAACGAAATGCCGCGTATGGCGCGTCGTGTCGCCTCGTCGCAATTCGCCAGGGCGTTGCGTACGCAACCTTCGAGCGACTCGATGTAGTCGAGCGGATGTTGTCGGTAGCGATTGGACGAAGGATCGCAGTAGCGTCCTTCTTTCCAGCGCGGATAAGCGACTACGGCCGAAGCGATTTCGGCACCGTCGGAGCTTCTCACGACCAGGCTGCGGACCGAGTCGCTGCCGAAATCCACTCCGATGACATAGGATGGGGACGGTTGCATGGGTAGCGTTTTTTAGGATGCCTTTTTTTCGGCTGTTGCGGATTCGAGGGGCGAAACCGAAAAAAGCTGAAAAAATATTTGTTGTTTAAAACGATTTAATTACCTTTGCAAAGGTAAATGAAAAATCGATATAATCCAAGCGAAAAACCGAATATGCGAGAACGGAAGGTGACTATCAAGGATGTTGCGACTCAGGCGGGGGTTTCGATTGCGCTGGTCTCGTTCGTCATGAGCAACAAGGCCGGAGGCAAGGAGACCTATAAGGTCAACAAGGAGACCGCTCAGCGTATTCTCGACGTAGCCGATAAGCTCAACTATCAGCCCAACAGCGCTGCACGTACCTTGCGCAGCGGAAAATCGCGGGCGATTGGCGTCGTTCTGTCGGATATCTCCAACAAATTTTTCGCCGATATCGCGCGGTGCATCGAAGATCGAGCATATAAATATAAATATACAGTCCTGTTCGGCAGTACGGACGAAAATCCCCGGAAACTCGAAAACCTGATCGAGGTATTCATCGACAAAGGCGTCGACGGGTTGATCGTCGTACCCTGCGAAGGCGCCGATGCGGTGATTCGGAAGGTCGCCCAACAGCGTATTCCGCTCGTGTTGCTCGACCGGGAGGTCCCCGATGTCGAAACGAGCAGCGTCGTGCTGAACAATTGCAAGGCGGGCGCTCAAATAACCGAAGCGTTGATTTCCAGGGGCTTTTCGCGTATCGAGATGGTCTCCTATGCGATGCAGCTCTCCAATATCCGCGAACGAGAGAAGGGTTATCGACTGGGTATGGAGTCCTTCGGACTGGAAGAATATGTCCGCACGCATCACCTCCGGCACGATAAGATGCAGTTGATTGCGGATGTCGTGCGAGATGCCGCGCAGCGGGGGGTGCAGGCTTTTTTGTTCGCTACCAATACGTTAGCCATAAACGGCATGATGGCTATCGCCAGAGGCGGATGGCGTATTCCGCAGGATTTCGCCGTCGCCTGCTTCGATAGCAACGAGGCGTTCGATATCTACGATACGACGGTGGCGTGCGTGCGTCAGCCGATCGAACGGTTCGGAGTCGAAGCACTTGATCTGCTGATTAAACATATCGAGGAGAAGGATGTCTTGCCGAGTTGTACGCGCGTGGTTCTGTCGCCCGAGATCATCGAATCTAAGTCCGCAGATGCCGGTATGTGTTCGACTCCTCCCTTATGTATGTCGTACTCGTCGGGACCTGTTGCTGTCCT
Source organism: uncultured Alistipes sp. (assembly GCA_964018965.1). GTDB lineage: Bacteria > Bacteroidota > Bacteroidia > Bacteroidales > Rikenellaceae > Alistipes. The sequence goes on along the minus strand of CAXHRY010000033.1, from coordinate 23,162 downwards.
TGATTGATAAAACGTTTTAATAACTTCTCCGATGAACTGCAATAACCTTCTCGTATTCCTGACTGTCATCTTCTCGGCGTTGTGTTCCGCTAAGGCGCAATCGACTGCGACCCCCCCCCGAGGGAAAATACTTAAGGAATCCCTTAAACGTCTGACTTATAATAACGAAGGCCTGGAGGTCGATCTCGGGGTCGGGTTATGGGGGATACCCATACCGGTCGATTACGACGGGGACGGGGTAAAGGATCTGCTGGTTTCATGCCCCGATAGGCCCTACAAGGGACTCTACTTTTTCCGCAATATCGGAACTGCCGAACGTCCGTTTTTCGCACCGGGCGAACGTATCTGTTCCGAAGGACTCAACAATATTCGCCTTTCGGAGGTGGACGGCGTGCCCTATGTGCTTTCCAAGGGTACGGAATATCCCGATTTTATCCGCAATCCCTATGCGACCCGGAAGGAGATCGTCTATTCGGGCGAAGTGCTCGGCGCTACCTATAAGAAATCGCGCAGCAACATGTGGAATTATGCCGACTGGGACGGCGACGGTGATCGCGACATCATCGTCGGCATCGACACGTGGGACGATTACGGTTGGGACAATGCTTTCGATGCGACGGGACGCTGGTTGCGCGGGCCTTTGCACGGTTACGTCTATTGGTTGGAGAATGTCGACGGGGCCTACGTCAACCGTGGGAAGATTCGTGCCGGAGACGAGGTGATCGATACCTATGGCGCGCCGAATCCCTGCATCGCCGATTTCGACGGCGACGGCGATCTCGACCTGATTTGCGGCGAGTTCGTCGACGGACTCACCTGGTACGAAAATGTCGGCACGCGCACCGAACCGAAGTTCGCAGCCGGATGCCGGTTGCGCAACGACGAGGGCGAGATCCGCTTCCACATCCAGATGATCGTTCCCGTAGTGAGCGATTTCGACGGCGACGGACGGCCCGATCTGATCGTCGGCGACGAGGACGGCCGAGTGGCCTGGGTACGCAATACGGGCGAAGTGCGCGACGGCATGCCGCAATTCGAATCACCGCTCTATTTCCGACAGCAAGCCGGGCCGGTCAAGTTCGGCGCGCTCTCGACGCCTTTCGCAGTCGATTGGGACGGAGATGGACGTACGGATATCGTTTCGGGCAATTCGGCCGGAGAGATCGCTTTGATCCGCAATGTCGGCAGCGAAGAGACGCCGCGGTGGGAGGCACCCGAATTCTTCACCGTGGGCGGGCGCCCCATTCGTATTCAAGCCGGAGAGAGAGGATCGATTCAGGGTCCTGCCGAGCGCAAGTGGGGTTATACGGTGCTTACCGTGGCCGATTGGGACGGCGACGGATACCCCGACATCATCGTCAACTCGATCTGGGGCCGGATCGAATGGTTCCGCAACCCGGGACGCCGGGGAACCCTGGAGCTGGAACCTGCGCGTCCCGTGCGCGTCGCCTGGGAGGGCGAGACGCCCAAACCTGCCTGGAACTGGTGGACGCCCGAGCCCGGAACGCTGGTCACGCAGTGGCGTACGACGCCCGTGGCGACCGACTGGAACGGCGACGGTTTGGTGGACCTCGTTCTGCTCGACACGGAGGGTTATCTCGCTTATTTCGAACGTTTCCGTGCCGAAGACGGGACATTGTCGCTGCGTCCCGGACAGCGGATTTTCCACGGCACGAATTGCTCGGTCTACAATCAGAAGAAAGACGGAGTCGTCGACTCGCGCGAAGGCTTGCTGCGTTTGAATGCCGTAGAGGCCGGATGGTCGGGACGTCGCAAGATATGTTTCGCCGATTGGGACGGCGACGGACGCAAGGATCTTTTCGTCGACAGCAAGAATGTCGCCTGGTTCCGAAACGTGCGCGAAGAGAACGGCCATGTCTGGTACGAATACATGGGCAATCTGAGCGATGACTTGCTGGCTGGTCATTCGACCTGTCCCACGGTCATGGATCGCGGCGAGGGGCGTTTCGATCTGCTGCTGGGTGCCGAGGACGGTCATTTTTATCTCCTGCCTTCCAACCGTTAGCGCAGTGAAAAAGTGGATTTCGACAGGGTGTGCGTTGGCGCTGACCGTAGTTTCGGGCGCCTCTGAACCGGTGCGGATCAAACTCTTTCCGCACGGGACGCCTTCGCGCACGGGGTTGGAAGCCTCGACCGAGGGGCTCAACGCCAAGGGCGATATCATCCGTGTCAGCGACCCGGAACTATTCGCTTATTTCCCGGCTCCGGAGGTTGCAACCGGACAGGCGATGCTGGTCGTGCCGGGCGGAGGTTACGGCCGGATACGGATCGCCAAAGCGACCTCCGCCGCAGAGTGGCTCGCCGAACACGGCATCGCGGCTTTCATCCTCAAGTACCGGATGCCGAACGGCCATCCCGGTGTGCCGCAGGAGGACGGCGAACAGGCGATGCGCTTGATTCGCGACAGTGCCGCACGGTGGGGGATCGATACCCGTAATGTCGGAGCGATCGGGTTTTCGGCCGGAGGACACCTCGCAGCTGCGCTCGCTACGTGTCATACCGACGTGGCGCGTCCCGATTTCGTCGTGCTGCTCTATCCGGCGCTTTCGATGGAGTTTCCCAACGGCCGTACGCGCGAAAATCTGTTGGGGAGCGGTCGCGACGACGAGGCTTTGCGCAGGCGTTGGTCGATGAGCGAGCAGGTTCATGCCGGGATGCCCGAGGTGCTGCTCGTGCTGTGCGACGACGATGAGGTGGTGCCTCCGCAGAACAGCATCGGATTCTATACGGCACTGAAGCGCCACGGCGTGAAAGCCGAAATACATATTTTCCCCCGGGGAGGCCACGGCTTCTGGATGCAGGAGCGATACGGGTACGGCGAGGAGACCTATCCGATCGTCATGCGATGGATCAAACAACACGAAACGATAAACAAACAATCACAACGATGAATCCTATCAAAGGTATCATTCCCCCGATGATTACCCCGCTCAAGGGTAACGACGAACTCGATCGCGAAGGCGCCGTGCGCCTGACGGAACATATTTTGGCCGGAGGCGTACACGCACTCTTCCTGCTCGGTACGACGGGCGAGGCTCAGAGCCTCACCTATCGTCTGCGCTACGAGTTCGTGGAACTGGTGTGCAAACAGGTTGCCGGACGCGTGCCCGTGCTGGTGGGCGTCACCGATACGTCGCTCGACGAGAGCGTCAAGCTGGCCGCTCATGCCGCTGCATGCGGCGCCGTGGGTGTCGTAGCCGCTGCGCCCTACTATTTCGCCCCTTCGCAACAGGAGCTGATCGAGTACTATACGGCTTTGGCCGATGCGCTGCCGTTGCCGCTCTACCTCTACAACATGCCTTCGCACGTGAAGGTGTTCCTCGAACCTGCGACCGTGAAGACGCTGGCCGATCATCCGAATATCGTCGGACTGAAGGACAGTTCGGCCAACATGACCTATTTCCAGACGCTGCTTTACCATTTGGGCGACCGCGATGATTTCTCGCTGTATATCGGTCCCGAGGAGTTGACGGGTGAAAGCGTATTGCTGGGAGCCGAGGGTGGCGTGAACGGCGGTGCGAACATCTTCCCGGAGCTTTACGTGGCGATGTACGACGCCGCCCAGGCGCACGATATCGCCCGCGTGCGTGAGTTGCAGCGTAAGATCATGCAGATCAGCACGAGTATCTATACCGTAGGCAAATACGGTTCGAGTTATCTGAAGGGCGTGAAGTGCGCCCTGTCGTTGCTCGGCATCTGCGACGACTATCTGTCGTATCCTTACCGTCGGTTCCGGGCCGAGGAGCGCGAACGCATCCGTCGTGCGCTGGAGGCCGTGCGTCCGATATAATCCGTCCGTTTCCTGACCTGAACTTTGAACCTTATGGAAATCACGCTTCTCGATTACATCGTCTTCTTCCTTTTCGTAGGAGGCGTCGCGCTGTTCGGCTGCTCGTTCTATTTCCGCAGCCGTAAGGGGGCCGCAGCTTTTACGGCGGCCGAAGGCTCGTTGCCGACGTGGGTCGTCGGTATGTCGATCTTCGCGACTTTCGTCAGCAGCATCAGCTTCCTGGGCCTGCCCGGCGATGCCTATAAAGGCAACTGGAACCCTTTCGTCTTCAGCCTCTCGATCCCGATCGCCACGTGGCTCGCAGCCAAGGTTTTCATCCCGCTCTACCGGAGCGTGAACAGCGTCTCGGCCTATCACTACCTCGAACTGCGCTTCGGCTACTGGGCCCGGTGCTATGTCGCCGTGTGTTATCTCCTCACGCAGTTGGCCCGCGTGGGGTCGATCCTGTTGTTGCTGGCCCTGCCGCTCAACACGATGTTCGGCTGGGATATTCAGACGATCATCGTCTGCACGGGAGTCGCCACGCTCGTCTATACGCTCCTGGGCGGTATCGCCGCTGTGGTGTGGACCGATGCCATCCAGGGCATCATCCTTATTTTCGGAGCTGTGGCCTGCGCCCTGCTGCTGACCTTCTCGATGCCCGAGGGTCCCGGACAGCTTTTCGAAATCGCTTCGGCGCACGGTAAATTCTCGCTCGGAAGTTTCGGGGCTTCGCTCTGCGAACCGACTTTCTGGGTGGTGCTGATCTACGGCCTGTTCGTCAACATGCAGAACTACGGCATCGATCAGAACTACGTGCAGCGATACATGACCACGCGTTCGACGGCCGAGGCGGTGAAGTCGACCCTTTTCGGCGGTTTGCTCTATATTCCCGTGTCGCTCGTCTTCGTCTATATCGGTACGGCGCTTTTCTCCTATTATACGGCTCGGCCCGAGTTGTTGCCTGCCGGGACTCCCTCGGACCAGGTGTTTCCCTGGTTCATCGTCCACGGACTGCCGACGGGATTCACCGGTCTGGTCATCGCTTCGCTCTTTTCGGCGGGCATGTCCACCGTCGCCACGAGCATCAACTCCTCGGCGACGATCGTGCTTACGGACTTCGCCGAGCGGCTTTCGTCCGGGAAGCTCTCCGAGAAGCGTCGCATGGGGGTTCTCTACGCCACGTCGTTCGTCGTCGGGGCGCTGGGCATCGTCATGGGACTGCTCATGATGCACATCGACGGGGTGCTCGACGCCTGGTGGAAGCTTGCCTCGATCTTCAGCGGCGGCATGCTGGGATTGTTCCTCCTGGGGGTCGTCTGCCGCAACGTGCGGCGTGCGCATGCCGTCGTCGCTGTGATTCTGGGACTGCTGACGATCGCCTGGATGAGTCTTTCGCCGCTTATCGACGAAGGTGCTCCCTGCTCTTGCCTGCGCAGCTCCCTGCACACCTATCTGACGATCGTTTTCGGAACGACGGTCATTTTCCTGACGGGTTTTCTGCTTACCCGCTTTTTCCCTTCGAAACAGCCGAATGAGTAAAATCGCCCGAGTATGAAAAATGGTTTGAAAACCGGTGTGCTGCTCTGCGGCGGACTGCTCGGATGCAGCGCCGCTGCGGCCGAGAAACCCAATATCCTGCTCGTCCTGAGCGACGATCAGAGTGCCTTCGCCGTGGGATGCTACGACAATCCGGATATCCTCACGCCGCGCCTCGACCGCTTTGCGAGCGAGGGTGTGCGCTTCACGCGTGCCTACGCCACTTCGCCGCAGAGCGTGCCTTCGCGGGCGTCGATCCTCACGGGGCGCTCGCCCGTGGCGGTCAACATGACGCGCTTCAACGTCACGCTCGCCCGCCGTTTTCGGGTCTTCCCCGAATACCTGCGCGAGAACGGCTATTACGTGGGTGTCGCCGGACGCGGTTATCATCTCGACGGATCGGTCAACGGCCGCGTCGGTCGGATCAAGGAGGTCGAGACCTACTATGCCGAGCACGGTTACAAGACCTTCCCCGACCGGATGGACACCTGCATGGTCGTAGCCGGAGCACGTTCGGGCGAGAAACACACCGAGATCAACGGACAGTTCTACACCTTCATGGAGCGGCGCGACAAGGACAAGCCCTTTTTCCTGCAACTCTCCTATTCCGATCCGCATACTCCCTACGACGCGCCGAAAGTGCACGATCCGCAGAAGCTGACCCTGCCGCCGTTCTATCCCGATACGCGTCTGGTGCGCGAATACCTTGCGGGGTATTACGACGAAATCCACCGCCTCGATACCGATTTCGGCGAGGTGCTCGATTATCTCGACCGCAACGGTTTGACCGACAATACGATCGTGATCTTCATGGGCGATAACGGCGGTGCGCAGTTCATGGCCAAGGGTACGCTCTACGAGAACGGTATCCGCGTGCCGCTGATGATCCGTTGGCCCGGACATATCGCCCCGGCAGTCACCGACGCGCTGGTCTCGAACGTCGATCTCGCCTCGACCTGCCTGGCTGCCGCAGGTCTTTCGGTGCCCGACGAAATCGAGGGCGTCGACTTGCTGCCGTTGCTCATGCAGGGCGAGACGCCGGCCGAACGTTACGTCTACTCCGTGCGCAGTTGCCATGCGACCAATTCGCTGCCCGAGGATACTTCGGTCTTCGATCAGATGCGTTGCATCGTGGGTGATCGATACAAGCTGATCTACAATTTGCTGCCCGGACTTCCGTGGGTGCCGATCGACTTCGCCAGGATGGAGATGTTCCAGGAGCTGAAACAGCTTCACGAATCGGGGCGGCTCGCGCCCGATCTCTCGCGGCTCTACTTCTCGCCCGGGCGTCCGATGTTCGAACTTTACGATCTGAAGGAAGATCCCACCGAGCAGCGCAATCTGGCCGACGATCCCGCTTTGCGAAGCGTGCGCGACGATCTGATTCTCAAACTGACCTACAAAATGATCGAGGACGAGGATTTCGCTACGCTGCCTCATCCCAAAATTTACGAATAGATCATAAAACCACAATGCTATGAATAAACATCCTAAAATCGGTATTCGCCCGATTATCGACGGCCGCCGCGGAGGTATTCGGGAGTCGCTCGAAGCGAAAACCATGTCGATGGCCCGCCGTGTGGCGGAACTTTATGCCGAGCATCTGCGCTACGGCGACGGAGCTCCCGTCGAGTGCGTGATCGCCGATACGACCATCGGCGGCGTCGCGGAGGCTGCCGCAGCAGCGGACAAGTTCCGCGACAACAACGTCGGTGCCGTCGTTTCGGTGACCCCCTGTTGGTGCTACGGTGCCGAGACGATCGACATGGACCCGCTGATGCCCAAAGCCATCTGGGGCTTCAACGGCACGGAACGCCCCGGAGCCGTCTACCTGGCTTCTGCACTGGCCGGACACAACCAGAAGGGACTGCCCGCTTTCGGTATTTACGGTCGCGACGTGCAGGATGTGACCGACGATTCGATTCCGGCCGATGTCGAGCAGAAGTTGCTCCGTTTCGGCCGTGCGGCCGTCGCTCTGATGCAGATGCGCGGCAAATCCTACCTGTCGATCGGTTCGGTATCGATGGGTATTGCCGGATCGATGCCCGATCCCGACTTCTTCCAGGAGTACCTCGGTATGCGCAACGAAGCGGTCGACTGCTCGGAGATCGCCCGCCGCATCGAACTGGGCATCTACGACCCGGAAGAGTTCGCCCGTGCCAAGGCGTGGGTCGAGCGGCACTGCAAACCCCGAGAGGGCGAGGACTGCAACCCCGCACACCTGTGCTATTCGCGTGAGAAGAAGGACGAGGTGTGGGATTACGTCATCAAGATGACGATGATCTTCCGCGACCTGATGCTGGGCAATCCGAAGCTCGCCGAAATGGGATTCGAAGAGGAGGCCGCCGGACACAACGCCATCGCGGGCGGTTTCCAGGGGCAGCGTCAGTGGACCGATTCCCGACCCGACGGCGACTTCTCGGAGGCGATGCTCAACACGTCGTTCGACTGGAACGGCATCCGCGAACCGATCACCTTCGCTACGGAGAACGATACGCTCAACGGCGTTTCGATGCTGCTGCTGCATCTGCTGACCAACCGCGCCCAGCTCTTCGCCGACGTGCGTACTTTCTGGTCGCCCGAAGCGGTGAAGCGCGTCACGGGACTCGAACTCGAAGGCAATGCTGCGAACGGCATCATCCACCTGATAAACTCCGGATCGTGTACGCTCGACGCTACGGGACGTCAGTCCGACGCCGAGGGCCGTCCGGTGATGAAACCTTTCTGGGAGATCGCTCCCGCGGAGGCGCAGGCATGCCTCGACGCTACGACCTGGTATCCCGCAGGACGCGAGTACATGCGCGGCGGCGGTTTTTCGTCGCACTTCCTCACGCGCGGCGAGATGCCGATGACCATGTGCCGCCTGAATCTGGTCAAGGGGCTCGGTCCCGTGCTCCAGATTGCCGAAGGCTGGGCCGTCGATGTCGATCCCCGGATCTTCGAGACGATCAACCTGCGTACCGATCGTACCTGGCCGACGACCTGGTTCGCGCCCCGTCTCACGGGGGCGGGGGCTTTCCGCGATGTCTATTCGGTGATGAACACCTGGGGTGCCAACCACGGCGCGATCAGCTACGGACACGTGGGTGCCGATCTGGTAACGCTCGCTTCGATGCTGCGCATTCCGGTGGCGATGCACAACCTCGACGAGCGGCAGCTTTTCCGTCCTTCGGCCTGGGGTGCCTTCGGCATGGACCCCGAGGGGGCCGATTTCCGGGCATGCTCCAATTACGGACCGATCTACAAATAGTTGAATTCAACAACCTAAAATAACCTGAAAATATGACTGAAAAACTACGAACTTCGATTCTTTGCGTCCTGTGTCTCGCAGCTTGTCTCGTGATGAGCGTCGGGAGCACTCTGGCGCAGAATGCGTCGCTGCCGACCGTAAGCGGTAAGGTAGTCGACGAACATAATGAACCGCTGGCCGGCGTTACGGTCATCGTTCGCGGAACTACGCGGGGAACGGTCACCGGAAAGAACGGCACCTATTCGATCCGTGCCGGCAAAAAAGCCGTGCTCGATTTCTCGCAGCTGGGTTACGTCTCCCGTGCCGAGGAGGTGGGTTCCCGCACGCAGATCGATGTGACGATGGCCGAGGATACGCAACAGATCGACGCTGTGGTCGTCGAAGTGGGTTACGGCTCGCAGCGTAAGAAAGACGTGAGCGGATCGGTGGGTATCGTCAAGGTGGACGATATGATTAAGGCGCCCGTCACGTCGTTCGACCAGGCGTTGCAGGGCCGTGTGGCGGGTGTCAACGTCACCTCGTCAGATGGTCAGCCCGGTTCCGACTTCAGCATCGTCATTCGCGGTGCGAACTCGCTCACGCAGGACAATTCGCCGCTCTACGTCATCGACGGCTTCCCGATCGAGAACTTCTCCAATGCGGCACTCAATCCCGACGATATCGCCTCCATGACCATCCTCAAGGATGCCTCCGCGACGGCGATCTACGGTTCGCGCGGTGCTAACGGCGTCATTATCATCGAGACCAAGAAGGGTCAGGTCGGCAAAGCGAAAGTCTCCTATTCGGGTACGTTCGGCGTGCAGACCGTCACCAAGACGATCGACATGATGACTCCTTACGATTATGTCGAGTACCAGATCGAACGCGATCCGTCGCTCGAAACGACCTACCTGCTCAACGAAGGCCGTACGATGGACGACTACCTCAAACTGAAGGGTATCGATTGGCAGGACAAGATTTTCCGTACGGCGTTCGTCCACATGCACAACGTGTCGGTGCGCGGCGGTAACAAGCAGACCAAATATGCGCTTTCGGCTTCGATGAACGATCAGGACGGTGTGATCGAGAATTCGGGTTACAAGAAGTATCAGGGCCGTATGTCGGTGGATCAGAAGATCAGCAAATACGTCGATCTGCACGCGGGAATCAACTATACGCAGGACAAAGTGAGCGGTCAGACCTCGGCCTCGGCGCTCTCGTCGACGAATTCTTACGCTACGTATCTGATGTATCGAACGTGGGCCTTCCGTCCGTTCCTGCTCAAGAACCAGAGTCTCGAAGAGATTTTCGATGACGGTGAAACGGCGACGGGCGTGATGAACCCCTACACGACGACGCTCAACGAGCAGCGTAATACGCGCCGTACGACTCTGATGGCCAACGCCAAACTCGATATCAAACTGGCCAAGTCGGTCAAGCTCTCCGTCAGCGGCGGTTATACCAATTACCACTCGCGGCTGACCGAGTTCAACAACGACCAATCGGTCAAGGGTTATATTCGTCCGAGCAACAGCAAGGGTGTCAATGCCTCGATCAACGACGTGACGCGCCAGGACTGGATGAACGAGAACGTGCTCACGTATAAGCACAACTATAACGATCGTCACAATTTCGACGCTATGGTCGGCTTCACGATGCAGGGCACCAAGTCGGAGACCTACGGATTCGAGACGACCCATATTCCCAATCAAAACCTGGGATTGAGCGGTATGGACGACGGTCTGCCTTATGCTACGACGGCGACGTTGACCGAAAATACGCTCATGTCGCTGCTCATGCGTGTGAATTACAACTATCGGTCGCGTTACATGCTTACGGCCTCGTTCCGTGCCGACGGTTCTTCGAAGTTCATGCCCGGAAACCGTTGGGGTTATTTCCCCTCGGGAGCTGTGGCGTGGCGTTTCGGCGAGGAAGCGTTCCTGCGTGACGCCGAATGGCTCGACGATGCGAAGCTGCGTGTGAGCGTCGGTGTCACGGGTAACAACCGCATCGGCGATTTCTCGGCCTATCCTTCGATCGCTTTAGGCGACTACTACTCTTTCGGCAACGGTACGCCGCAGGGCGCTTACATCCCTGCGACGTTGGGTAACGATGATCTTAAATGGGAAACCACGGCGCAGTACAACGTCGGTCTGGATCTGGCGTTGTTCCGCAATCGGTTGAACTTCACGTTCGACATCTACCGCAAGAAAACTACCGATCTGTTGCTCAACGCCAATCTGCCTTACAGTTCGGGTTACAACACTGTGTTCAAGAACATCGGTGCCGTGCGCAATGATGGTATGGAGTTCTCGCTCAGCACGGTGAACGTCAAAACCCGGAACTTCACGTGGACTTCCGATTTAAACATCAGCTTCAACCGCAGCAAGGTGTTGTCGCTCTCGGAGGGCGAAGAGTATCTGCTCTCGAAAGTCAGCTTTACCAACGATTATAACAACTCCTACCTCTATATCGCGCGTGTAGGCGGTCCCATGGCGCAGTTCTACGGTTATGAATGGGACGGCGTATATCAGTATTCCGATTTCTCGTTCGACGCCGACGGTCGCTATTCGCTCAAGAAAAACGTCCCGACCAACGGCGACGACCGCGACAAGATCAAGCCGGGCGATGTGAAGTACGTCGATCAGAACGGCGACGGCGTGGTCAACGAGAAAGATATGGTCGTCATTGGGCGCGGCGAGCCGATCCATACGGGCGGTTTCAATAATAATTTCTCGTGGAAGGGCCTGAGCCTGAATGTCTTTTTCCAGTGGAGCTACGGCAACGACGTGATGAATGCCAACCGTATCATGTTCGAGGGTAACGCCTTGGACAAGAACATCAATCAGTATCGTTCCTACGTCGACCGTTGGTCTCCCGAAAACCAGAACAGCCGCAATTTCCGCACCGGTGGCCAGGGTCCCCACGGAATCTATACCTCGCGTACGATCGAGGACGGTTCGTTCCTGCGTCTGAAGACCTTGCAACTCAGCTATGCGCTGCCCAAAAACTGGCTGAAGAAACTCCATGTTTCGAACCTCGAAATCTTCGTCGCCGGACAGAACCTCTGGACCTGGACGAAGTATTCGGGTCTCGATCCCGAGGTTTCGACCCGCAATTCGGCGCTGACGCCCGGTTTCGACTATTCGGCCTATGCCCGCAACAAGATCTTTACGGGTGGTATCAAATTAACTTTCTAACAGCGAAAACACATGAAAACGATAAGACGTTATTTTCTGATTGCGGTTGCGGCATGCTGGCTTCCGGCCTGTTCGCTGCTCGACACGACCCCCCAGAACTTCATCACACCCGAGGAGTTCTACAATACGCAGGACGATCTCGAAGCGGCCTTGCGCGGCGTCTATGCCTCGCTCGCGGACAATGCGCTTTACGGCATGAATATTCCGGCTCGCTTGGGATTGGCCGGAGAGATCGGCTATGAATATTATGATTACGACCGTAGCAGCGTCGGATTTTACGATGTCTCGTCAACCGATGCGTTGATTCTGGCATATTGGCGTTCGTGCTACACGGGCATCAACCGGGCCAACATGCTCTTGGAGAATGTCGACCGGCCCCAGATGGATGACAAGGTACGTGCGCGGATCAAGGCTGAAGCGCGTTTCCTGCGTGCTTATTTCCATTTCATGCTGGTTACTCGCTTTTGGAACATTCCGGTTATTCTCGAATCGGCCAAGGACGGTTACCGCGAGAGCGTGCAGATCGCTCAAAGTCCGATGCGGGACACTTACCTGACGATCATCTCCGAGATGGAAGCCGCTGCGCCCGATTTGGCAGATGCTGCGTCGCTCGAAGGCGGGGGTACGCTCAGTCAGTCGGCCGCTTACGGCATTTTGGCCCGTGTGGCCCTCTATATGGCCGGTCAGCCGCTTGAGGAGCCGGGTATGTATGCCAAAGCCAAAGAGTATGCCGAGCGTGTGATCGGGCAGGGATTCCACCGTCTGAACCCCTCCTATGAGGAACTCTTCGTCAACATGATCCAAGACCGATACGATATCCGCGAGACGATTTTCGAGATCGAGTTCTGGGGCAACAACCAATCCACCTACAAAAACACCGCCGGTCAGATCGGACGTATCAACGGCATCTCGGCCTTTACGTCTCTGAGTGAAATCGGTGCGAGCAACGGTGCGCTGCGAGCTTCGGGGTATTTCTACAATCTCTACGAGCCCGATGATTTGCGTCGCGACTGGACGATCGCTACCTATTACTACAACGGCAACGTTACGCCGACCGACTGCGGAACCAATATCTGGCGCCGTTGCTGCGGCAAGTTCCGTCGCGACCGCGAGTTGACGAGCCCCAAGGATAACAACTATACGCCGATCAACTTCCCCGTGCTGCGTTACTCCGACGTGCTGCTCATGTGGGCCGAAGCTGCCGCAGCAGACCTTTCGTCGTCGGCTGCCGAGATCGAGCAGGCCTACGAATACGTCAATATGGTGCGTCGTCGCGGTTACGGGCTCGATCCGAATACGCCGGCGGAAGGAGTCGATCTGGAGAACAGCGGCGCTTTTCTGCTGCTCGACGACATTCGCGAGGAGCGTGCCCGCGAGTTGGGTTTCGAATCGTTGCGCAAGGACGACCTCATCCGTTGGGGTATTCTCTACGAGCAGATGACCTCCGTCGGCGCGATGATTAATCCCAGCTATACGTCGGAGTATTACGTCCGTGCGCGTATCTACTACGGCAATGCGTCGCGTCGCCACGTGGTATGGCCGATTCCCTCCTATGAAATGGGTGTCAACCGTAAACTGGTGCAGAATCCCGGTTTTTAACCTTTAAAACTTCAACACGATGAAAAAAACAACGATATTTCTTCTTGCGCTCCTCGTGCTGTCCGCCTGCGAGCGGGGCGAGGTCGAGACGCCGACGTTCGATGTGTCGGTAGCCTCGAACGTGGTCAAAGCAGGAACGCCCGTCGATTTCGCGATTTCGGGCCGCACCGACATCGTATCGTTCTACTCGGGAGAGTCGGGAAATGAATACAGCCACCGTCTGGACGATCGTATCATAGAGAACGACATGTATATCACTTTCGGCACGACCTATACGAATGGCACCAATCCGTCGAGTATCCGATTCATGTGGTCTTCCGACTTTGCGGGTATGGACGGAGCTTATACTCAGGACGATGTCGAGGCTGCTACGTGGCACGATATTTCAGACCGGTTTTCCTGGCCCAAAGAGAACAAGGAGGGTCTGATCGTTCCTGCGGGCGAGTTGAACATGTCGGGATTCTTCTCCGACGAGAAGACACCCGTATACCTCTGTTACTATTACAACGTCAAGGCCGGGCAGGGAGTTTGTTCCTATTTCAACATTCAGGGATTCAAGATCAATGGCGTGACGCCGATCGGTACCGAGGACGCCTATACGTTCGGCGACTGCAACTGGCAAGTCGTGCTGAACGAGGAGAGTTATTCCGACGTCAAGAGTTCCTACTATCCCGACGTCAACACCAAGCGAATCCTTATGCGCAGTACAAAGACGGGGAACCCCGTAAAGGATAAGGAGGCTTGGATCGTCGGCGGTCCGTTCTACAAAATGTCGAGTCTTAATATGGGGCCCGACCGTGCCGTGGCCATCAAAGCCAATTCCGATCCGATGCCTTCGCTCTATCAGTATACGTTCGATACGCCGGGGGAATACACGGTGACTTTCGTAGGTATCAACGCCAGTGTTTATGGCCACAAGGAGGTGGTACGCGAGGTGCGGATCAAAGTCGTGGACGATGCCGGCTCGGTGGTATCACCTTCCGAGGGCGAGTGGAATGATTAAATTTAGATCGAAAATGAAACGGATAATCAATATACTGATCCTCGCTGCGGGGGCCTTCGCCGCAGCATGCCAGCAGGATGCGACCGACGGAGGAGGCATCGTGACGGGCGATTACGTCACCTTCACGGGTGGTATGAACACTCTGACTCGCACGCAGATCGCCGTCGAGGCAGGGAAAATGTCCATCGAATGGAAAGGGGGTGACTGTGTGGGTATATACGGCCGGAGAGGCGATCATACCCTCGGAGCCAATTATGCGTACGACGTGCAACCCGACGGTGCAAATGCCGCTTCGTGCCTGTTCCGTTGCAAGAACGAGCGCGAGGCTTACCAGAATCCCGTTGCGGGCGATGCCTTTTATGCCTATTATCCCTACTCGGCCCATGCCGGTTCGGACCCCAAGGCCGTGGCCGTTTCGTTGCCTGCTCAGCAACACCAGTCCACGACCGATGCACTCGATAATATCGAGGCGTTGGGATTCATGAAGTCGGTTCCCGCGTCGGCCGCAACGGCTGAGTCGGGTGTGAATCTGGAATTCCACAATGTTTTCGCGATCGTAGAGCTGAAACTCAAACTGGCCGCACCGTCGACGCTCTCCGAGGTGCCGATATCGCAGATCCGCATGACCTCGACTGCGGCCGATC
This sequence comes from uncultured Alistipes sp., assembly GCA_964018965.1. Classification (GTDB taxonomy): domain Bacteria; phylum Bacteroidota; class Bacteroidia; order Bacteroidales; family Rikenellaceae; genus Alistipes. Next base: position 8,158 of record CAXHRY010000033.1, on the reverse strand, counting down.
TGGTCATTCCGTCGGGCGAAATCGATCTGACGGCTCCGGTCGAGGCCGGCTACTCGAACATTCCGGTTACGGTGAACCAGGGCAGTCGCTCCGTGACGATGGCTTTCAGCGGTATGGCCCCCGTGACCAAAAAGGAGGGCAGTTTCTATTTCGTGGTGGCTCCGGGTACGCATCCGGCCGGAAGCATCACGCTGGAGGTGACGGCTGCGGCCAACGGTTCGGTCAATACGATCGAGCTGCCGGGCGATGTGACCTTCCTTTCGAACCGTCACTATACGAAGAGCGTCGAACTCCGCCTCGATGACTTCAAGTCGGAGGATACGTTCGACGTCATCCCCGAGTCGACGACGGTCCGCAAGGGCGAGGCGCTTTCGTTCCAGCTCGTCGGACCGGCCATGAACGGCGAGTTCTGGTCGGGTGAGAAAGGACACCGCTATGCCTTCGCTCAAGTGGGCGAGACCGTCGATGCGGAGGTTTTCCTTCGGTTCGGTTCGGAATATGTCAACGGCCTGCAGCGCAATTCGGGTTCGGTGAAATACTCCACCGATTTCAGCGGTGATTATACCGAAGCTTCGGTCAAGGCTGCTACGTGGATCGATGTGACGAACCAGTTCCAGCTGCCGCCCTACATTTCGGGTTCTTCGGCGAGCAATCCGAGTCCCGATGCGGCTCGCGGAGGCCGACTCGCCGGCAAACCTTACGATGCCTACGATTCGGGTACGGTAGATATTTCGTCGTGGTTCAAGGATGAGCAGACGCCGCTTTATGTCGCCTTCTTCTACCATGTGGACAAGAAGAATGCGAATGCGGTGGACGAATGGACGGGCAAGACGGGCAATACGCGCACGATGTGGTACCTCTATTATGTCTCGGCCGAATACGCTTATCCGGACGACGAAGTGCGTACGCCACTCTTTTCGGCGGGTCTCTCTACCTCCGATTTGCAGGAGGGCGGCGATACGAACTGGAGCGGAATGAATATCGTACACTGGTCCTCGTACGACAGCGAGAAGAACACCTGCTCGACGCAGGGCGCTACGGGCATTACCGTTATTCGCATGACCGCTTCGGCCAATCCGACGTCCGATCGCGACGCGCAGTGCATCACCTCGGCCATCATGCGTCCTGCGGCGCACGTCCTGTCGGCCGATACGGGCGAGGCGTTCGTGAAGGAGAGCGACGATACGAAGACCCTGACCTACACGTTCGAGATTCCGGGTACCTATACCGTCACCTTCGTGGGTCAGCTGCCTACGCTCGCCGGTTTCGAGAAGGCGGTTCGCGAATTTACGATCACCGTTACGGAATAGCGACCGACAGATCGTCCGAAATACGGGTCGCCGATTTGCGACGGCGGCCCGTATCCCGGGCGAAAAAATAACCGTTATTGAATAGTAAAAGATGAAAAAGACACTTTTGATAATGCTCGTGGCAGCCATCGGTTTTTGCGATACGGCTTTCGGATGGGGTAAGGCGGGACACGATGCGGTCGCCTATATCGCCGAATGCAATTTGACGCCGCGCGCAAAAAAACGGATCGAAAAGTACCTCGACGGACGCTCGATTGTCTATTATGCTTCGTGGATGGATCAGGTCCGTTTCACGAAGCCCTATCGTGCGACCTCGAAATGGCACGGATTCGATGTCGATAACGATGCCAAATACGTGCCCACGCCCGGTGCGGATGGCGTGAAGGCCATCGAGGAGGCTATGGAGCGACTGAGCGACTACCGTCATCTGGATGATTCGACCGTCCGCGTGTCGATCTACTACCTGGTGCATCTGGTGGGGGATATCCACTGTCCCGTGCATATCCGCTATCCCTGGTACGACAGCTTCGCATTCAAAATCTACGACAAACCCTACGTCCTGCACAAGTTCTGGGATGCGGTTCCCGAGCTCATACATCGTTGGGGATACCAGGATTATCGCCTTCAGCTCGACCGTTGTTCGAAAGCCGAACGCCGGGCTTTGGCGGCCGGAACGCCTCACGAGTGGGCCGACGAGAGTGCCGAGACCTGCCGGGTGATCTACGACTGGATCAAGGCGGGCGATGATCTTTCGAAGCATCGTTCGCACGATTACATGCTTCGGGTGCAGCCCTTGGCCGAAGATCAGATTCTCAAGGCCGGATACCGTCTGGCCCGAATCCTGAACGAATTGTTCGGATAATGCGTTATTTACATTTAAATCACTCGAAACCAATCATGAAATACATTCATATTCTTTCCTGTCTGTCGTTGTTGGCGGGAGCCTGTTCGTCGGACGACGATTTCCGACGAACGACGGGGGCTAACTCCGAGGTGGTCAGCACCGTCTCTTTCAATATTCGAGTCGACAATCCGGTCGACGGCGATAACGTGTGGGCCAATCGTCGCGAAGCCGTCGTGAAGATGATCGGCATCGAAAAACCCACAGTGATGGGCCTTCAGGAGGCGCAGGCCCATCAGATCAACTATTTGGCTGTCAATTGCCCCGAATATGCGTGGTATGGCGTGGGGCGCGATACGGGGGAGATTCCGCCCGCGACGGAAAGTTATTCGGCTGAGGAGTGTATGGCCGTATTTTATCGCAAGGACGAGGTGGAGTTGCTCGACAAAGGCACGTTCTGGTTGGCCCCGGGAGCTCCCGAGACCCCGACGAAGGGTTGGGATGCCGGTTATTGCCGTTCGTTCACCTGGACGAAATTTCGGCATAAGACTACCGGTCGTGAATTCTTTTTCTTCAATACGCACCTCGACAATTCAGGTACGCAGGCCCGGAAACAATCGTTGCAGCTCATTGCACGGAAAGTCCAGGAAATCAATGCCGAAGGGTTGCCTGCGATGCTTACGGCCGATTTCAATTCCGATACGAGCGAAACGATCTTCGTTCCGCTGCTTCGCGTGATGCACGATGCGCGTTCGCTGGCTGCGTTCAGCGACTCCAAGCCTTCGTTCAACGGCTACACGGGCGAGTCGGACAAGGTCCTCGATCATATATTCTATACCGGTTGGATCGTTTCGCGTTTCCGCACGCTGACCAACGATTACGGTGCGCCTTATATTTCGGACCACTATCCCGTAATGGCGCGTTTCGTCTGGATGCCGACCGAGGAGTAATACGTACCGATCATGAAACGACTATTTTCATTTGCCGCACTATTGTGCCTTCTCGCAGTAAGCAGTTGCTCGAAAGATTCCTTTGAATCCGGATCTGCCGGAGTTGTTTTCAATCCGTATGCGCGCCTGCATGTATCGGGTTCGATGATAGACATTCGGCCCGTAACGGAGGGTGGAACAGTCTATCCTCAGTGTGACGATTGTACTTTTTCGGGACCGATCGTCGCGCTGATGGAAGATGGAACTTATAGTTGTGCCACTTCGTTGCGCGAGAGCCGCGGTGTCGAATACGTATGGTCCGATTATGCGACGCTGTTGCGGATCGGTGTGGCTTCGGGCATCGATCCCGGTCCCGAATGGACGCCCGGAAAGACCCGTTTCCAGGTCGGCTCGACGATGTTCGGGATCTATACGCGCTCTTACGAAACCCCGGGCGAGAAGATCGTCGTGCCTTCGGGAAAGGGTAAATCCGCGACGCTGGTTTTCGCCCGCTCGATCGTCGTGGAGGGGGTGCCGGCACCTCCCGGTACGGTCATTGCTCGCAGCCCCGAGGCGCACGGAAGGAAAATCTCCAATCCGAGCATCGCGATTCGTGACGACGGCAGCTATTTCGTCGGATGCTCAGGACCTCATAGTACGGGAAATTCCTATTATCGCTCGACGGACCGCGGACGTACGTGGGAGCTGCTTTCCAATCCGGATTACATGAATTTCTGCATGACTTTCATTCGTCCCGCCGATCCGAATACGATCTATGAAATGGGGGTTTCGGCGGCTCAGCGGGGCAATATCGTCATTCGCAAGTCCGAGGACGGAGGCCGCACGTGGTCGTCGAAGAAGACGCTTTTCAAAGGCGATTACCACGGAGCGCCGAGTTCCTATGTCGTGCACGAAGGACGCATCTGGCGTGCGATGGGTATTAACCCCGAGTCCGGAGGCCGCATGTCGATCGTGGTAGTCTCCATCGCCGAGGATGCCGATCCGATGGAACCCTCCAACTGGACCATGACCAACGCCTTGCAGGGCGGCCCCAAAAACTGGATCGAAGGGTCGGGAATTTCCTTCGACAACCAGCGTAGTTTCAATCAGTGGCAGGAGGGATGGTTGGTGCTCGATCCGGAAGGTCGGCTGACGGTCGTGACGCGCGTGGACGAGAGCAATCGCAGCGATGTGGCGGCGCTTATTCGTGTGGTCGACAAGAACACGATTACTTTCGATCCCGCGCATGACTTCGTCGATATGCCGGGCGGAGGCAAGCGCTTCACGATCCGTTATGACGAGCGTACGCGCAAGTATTGGATGCTGGCGAATCCTTGTTATGACGAGGACCGTGGACGTACCCACTCGGGATGGTATGCCACCCGCGTCAATCCGCTCTATCTGCGCAGCCGCCTGGTGCTGTGTTCGTCGCCCGATTTGCGTCGCTGGACGATGGAGAAGGAGGTGATTTCGAGCAACAATGTCTTTTTCCACGGATTCCAGTATACCGACTGGGAGTTCGATGGCGACGATATGATCGCTGTCATCCGCACGGCGTTCCCCGAGAGTCGCGGGCTTCCCGACCGGCAGCACGACGCCAACATGCTGTTGTTCCGTCGTATCGAGAACTTCCGTACGGGAGGTTTCGAGACTGCGAAGATCGAATACGATCAGCTGGACGAGGGAACCGGAATCTGAACGGAATGAATCGGCGAACGGCCGCTACGGAGTGATCCGTGGCGGCCGTCGTTGCGTATAGGATCGGCGGTCAACTGTCGTGCTGTGTCTCTGTGGAGACCGTTTCATCGGATGCGTTGCGCCGTGCGTTGAGGCGTATGCGTTCCAACCCGCTGCGCGTGAGCGGTGTGAGCCCGCAACGGGTTTCGAATCCGTCCTCGTCCAGTGCCGACCATGCTGCGGCGTCCATCGTGAGCGGGTCGAATACGGGGTCGAATGCCGCATGGCGGTGCTGCGGCGCCCGACGGTTGTAAGGACAGCAGTTCTGACAGGCATCGCATCCGAAGATCCAGCCGTCGAGGTCGACTTCGGCGGTCTGCTCCTTTTCGATGGTGTGGCACGAAATGCAACGCCGCGTGTCGATCACACGCTCGCGGACGATGGCCCCCGTCGGGCAGTTATCGATGCAGTTGCGGCAGTTGCCGCATCGGGACTCCCCGAAAGGACGGTCGTAGCTGTCTGCCGGTGCGCAGAGCAACAATTCGCCCAGGAGCACGTAGCTCCCGAACTGCGGCGTTACGAGCAGCGATTGACGGCCGATCCATCCCAGCCCGGCCTCGACGGCCAACTGTTTTTCGCAGAGCGGCGCCGTGTCGACGAAAGTCCTCCCGGCGAGTCCCGGATGGCGGGCTGTCAGGGATTCGAAGAGCGTGCGGAGCATCCGGCGGATGGTCGTGTGGTAATCCGCGGCGCAGGCATACGAGGCGACCTTCGTACGGCATTCGTGCGGATATCCGTCGCTCAGCCGGTTTTTGTAGGCGACGCCGCACACCACGGCCGTCCGGGCTCCCTCGACCAGGCGTGCAGGGTCGAATCGTTTCTCGGTGTTGCGCTCCAGATAGCCCAGCGACGAATGGTAACCCGCATCGAGCCATCCGCGGAACCATTTCTCGTTGTCTGGGAGCGGGCGGCACTGCGCTACGCCGCAGAGGTCGAAACCCGCTTCGTCAGCCAGTTTTTTGATATTATCCCGTACGAGCATGGCGATTTTTAGGCCAAAAATAAGGATTTTCAGTCGAAAATTAGTAATTTCGTCCCGAATTTTGCGTTATTGCAACGTAACGAGAACCGAATTTGGAATATGACTTTTGAAACGCTATATGAGTTGACCCGCCACAGTGTCAAGGAGTTCGCATCCCGAGTCGCCTTTTCGATGTGCGGCGGCGAGGAGGTGACCTATGCCGAAGCGGGACGACGCATCTCCCATATGCAGGAGATGCTGACCGGAGCCGGATTGCAGCCGGGCGACAAGGTGGCGCTGCTCAGTAGCAGTATGCCCAACTGGGGTATTTGCTATCTCGCCGTCACGACGGCCGGAATGGTCGCGGTGCCGATTCTTCCCGATTTTTCGGGCGAGGAGCTCGACATGATTATCGAGCATTCCGAGGCCAAAGCGCTGCTGGTTTCCGACAAACTGTTCACCAAACTCTCGAAGCAGGCCGTCGAGCGGCTGAACATCGTGATCCGCACGAAGAATCTGGGGATCATTTCGCAGACGGTACACGTCCAAGGTGCGACCGCCGTGCCGAAACCCGACGATCTGGCCGTCATTATCTACACCTCGGGTACGACATCCAAGCCCAAGGGGGTGATGCTGACCCATTCGGCGCTGTGCTCCCAATGCAGCATATCGATGTCTATTTTCCCGGTAGACGGTAACGACGTCTTTCTTTCGGTGTTGCCGCTGTCGCATACCTACGAATGCTCGATCGGTATGATCTATCCCTTCTCGATGGGTGCGAAGGTCGTGTACCTCGATCGTCCGCCCACGGCCTCGGCGCTGATGCCTGCTCTCAAGGCGGTGCGTCCGACGGTGATGCTGATCGTACCGTTGATTATCGAGAAGATCTACCGCCATCAGGTACTCGCCAAATTCAATTCCAACGAGTTTTGGCGTATGCTCTATCGTGTGGGATTCATGCGTCGCTATTTGCACCGCGTCGCGGGCAAGAAGCTCATGAAACTGTTCGGCGGCCGGGTGCGTTTCCTGGGAATCGGGGGTGCCAAGCTCGATATCGAAGCGGAGAAGTTCCTGCTCGAAGCCCGTGTACCCTATGCCATCGGTTACGGATTGACCGAGACGGCACCGTTGCTGGCCGGAGCGGCTCCGTCGATGGTGCGGTTGGGGTCTACGGGTCCGCAGGCTCCCGGCGTGCAGTTGCGTCTGGAGAATATCAATCCCGAGACGCGTCAGGGCGAGATCGTGGCGCTTACGCCGAGTATCATGAACGGCTACTACAAGAATCCCGAAGCTACGGCCGAGGTTTTCACGGCCGACGGATGGTTCCGTACGGGTGACCTGGGCGAGTTCGACAAAGACGGTTGGCTCTTTATCAAAGGCCGTTTGAAGAACATGATCGTGGGCCCCGGCGGCGAGAATATCTATCCCGAGGATATCGAGAGCGTGCTCAATTCGCACGTGTGCATCGCCGACTCGATCGTCACGGAGCAGGAGGGGCGTTTGGTGGCGCTCGTGCATTTCAACCGCGACGAGATCGAGGCGATGATCGACGATTGGCGCGAGGAATGGGAGACCAAGAAGGAGGCCTGGGAGGCCAAGACCGAGCAGCTGAAAAAGGAGATCATGGATTTCGTGAACGCTAAGGTCAACAAATTTTCGCGTATCTCGGAGGTCGTCGAAGAGAAGGAGGACTTCGTGAAGACTCCGACGCATAAGATCAAACGGTTTCTTTACAATAAGAAAGGAACGTCTCAAGTCGGGGAGAACGTCGCTGAAGGCGGCATCTCCGGTTCGGAGTCGAAATAAACGATGTCCCGTCTGCGGGCGGTTGTACGAAAACGCAGATCTTTCGGGATCTGCGTTTTTTTGATGTTGCGAGGCCGGGAAATTCTGGCATACGCTTCGTTTTTCCGGTGCTGTGCGATCGGAACGATCGGGTTGTCGACTGTTGCGATCGCGAGTCTGTCGGGGTACACTGGTTCGGCATTCGATGACCGTGCGCTGTTCCGAGTGTCGTGACACCCGGCCGGAGGTGCTTCGGAAATCGAGCGTAGGCTGTACCGATTCCGAAGGCGGTCTTTGTATCGGGGTGCCGAATTCCTTTTTGCCGTACGGTGCGGATCGCAAGGTGCAACTCCTTGTTGAGAAGGGCCTAATAAGCCTCACCCCTCCCCCTCCTTGAGAATTGCATATTGGGAAATCTCCTCGAATAGCAGTACGAATTAAAAGGATCTGTCTAACAAGTTGTTTTTAGTCCTCTGAGAATTGCATATTCACAAAATCCTCGCATTGCAAAGTAATAAGAAAGGGGCTGTCTAATAAGTCTTAGGCAGCCCCATTTTGTTTATTATCTAAGAGTAAATACGAACCAAATAAAAAA